>JAPHRE010000012.1 GCA_026195905.1 Pseudopelagicola sp.
AAACCCGGCCAGAAGCAGGGCCAGAAACCAAAGGGCAAAGGCCCGCAGCGGGTTTGGAACGGCGCGGGGAAACCCGGCGGCGGCAAGCCCTCTGGCGGCGGGCGTCGTCGTGGCGGGGCAGGCCGTGGACGCAGCAAAAGCGCCGCTTAAGGCTTAGACGGTCAGGCGGCCTTGCATCACCTTGCAGGCGCCGCCACTGATCGTTACCGACCGGCCTATCGTCGGGCCCAGCGTCGTCACACCAATAACCGACGGGCGACCCATTGTGTCGCCCTGATGGATGCGCAGGGTCACATCCTGCGCTTCGATCTCGGCCAAAAGCGCGCCGAGCGTGGCGCAGGCGCTTCCGGTGGCCGGGTCTTCGGGGATATTGTCGAGCGGTGCAAACATGCGCGCCTGCACGATATCGCCCTCGCGGACATAGGCGAATTGCGCGAAATCAAGACCGGCGGGATGGGCGGCGGCCCCCTCCAGAAATGCGCTCCGATCGGGCGCAAGGGCGGTGAGCGTATCGCGGCAATCAAGTTCCGTAAGGGTGAAGGCAAGGCCAAGCGCCGCCATGACCGGCACATGCGTCTGTGTCAGGATAGCATCGGGTGCACAGCCAAGGGCGCGGGCGACCAAAGCGATCTCCGGGTGGGCCAATATCTCCAACGGCGCTTGGGTCGTAAACCGTGCACCCTCGGGCGTGGCATGACAGGCAATCGGCCCGACGCCAAGTTCGAGGATCATCTCCGGGCCATAGCCCAACCCCGCCAGCGCGACGGCCGTGCCAATCGTTGGATGCCCGGCAAACGGAACTTCCACGGTTGGTGTGAAAATGCGGAGTTTGGCGGTATGGGCCGGGTTTTCCGGCGGGTAGACAAAGGTCACTTCGGAGAAATTGAACTCGCGGGTGATCGCCTGAAGCCTGTCCTCGGGCAAGGCGCGGGCATCGGGGAAAACCGCAAGCTGATTGCCGCCAAAAGGCGTTTCGGTGAACACATCATAGACAAGGTAGTCTGTCACTACATCAACTCCGGTGTGCGCCCAACGCGCTTGGCCAGCGGCGCGACGGTCAGGCCTTGGACGATGATCGAGAACACCACAACGATATAGGTTGCGCTGAGGATCAGGGGTTTCCATTCACTCTCGGGCAGGGACAGGGCGAGGGCGACCGAGATCCCGCCCTTGAGGCCGCCCCATGTCATGATCGGCACCACGCCCTTGCTAAACTCGCGGAAGGGTTTGAGCGTCAGGACCGGCACCGCGACGGCGGCAAGCCGCGCCACAAGCGCCAGCGCGATCGCCATGACCCCGGCCAGAAGGTAGGAGGCATCAAACGCCACGGCAAAAACCTCAAGCCCGATAAGCAGGAACAAAACCGCGTTGAGGATTTCGTCGACCATCTTCCAAAAGGCATCGACATACTCTCGCGTTTGGGCGCTCATGCCGTGCTTGGCGCCGATATCCCCGATCAATAGCCCGGCACAGACCGCCATGATCGGCGCAGAGACATGCAAAGCCACCGCCAATTCATAGCCGCCAAAGGCGAGGCCAAGCGTGATGAGAACTTCCAGAGAGCAATCGTCGATCAGGCGCATGACGCGAAACGTCAGCCACCCAAGCACAATGCCAAGCAACGCACCGCCCACGGCCTCCTGAAAGAACAGGATCGCGGCGCCTTCAAGGGCGCTCTGATCGCTGCTATAGCCGTCATGGCCGGTGCTTGCAAAGGCAAGTCCAGAGATCACAAGAAAGACCACATAGCCCACGCCATCGTTGAAAAGGCTTTCGCCTGCGATCTTGGTTTCAAGGGATTTGCGCAGGTTCGCCGCCCGCAGAACCCCAAGCACGGCGACCGGATCCGTCGGAGAAATCAGCGCCCCAAAGGTCAGCGCGACCAAGAGCGGCATACCCGTGATCCAGCTAAAGCCAAAGCCGACAATCGCTGTTGATAGCCCAACGCCCAATGTTGCCATAAGCGCAACCGGCACCCATTGCGCCCGCAGGTCCGAGAGCTTGACATGCAAAGCACCGGCAAACAGCAAAAGCCCAAGCATCCCCTCAAGCAGGGCTTCGGAGAAATCAATGCCCAGGATCACGGCGCGGGTCGTATCGGCAATGCCAAGCTGTGGCATGACAAGATCGACACCGAGCAGCGCAAAGCTCGCCAGAAGGGCCACAATAAGAATGCCAATGGCCGCCGGAAGGCGCAGGATCAGGTAGTTGATCGCACCAAACGCCCCGGCAAGGACGATCAGCAGCGAGGTGATCTGAAGAAATGTCATACGGGAAAAACCTTTGAAACGCCTGCTATGGGCCTACCATGTGTCGGTCGGCGCGCTCAAGCATCGGCTTTGACAAGATCAATCCAAACCGGCAGGTGATCCGACGCAATCGCCGCGGGGCGGCGGCGATAGACCCCATGCGCCTGTGCCGCGAGGCCATCGCCCAGGGCAAAGCGATCAAGGGCGGCAACCGGGCGCGGTGCGGGAAAACTATGCGCCGCAGGTTCGACAAAATCCAGTTGCGGAATGGCCGCGTCAAGCGCCGAGGTCGGTCCCCATTCATTCAAATCCCCGGCAAGCACTGTGGGGCGGTCGGGGCGCAGGCGCAACGCCCGCGCAATCGCCCCAAGCTGCATAAGCCGATAGCGGCGCAATAGCCCAAGATGCACGCCGATGATGCGCAACGGGCCAATCGGTGTTTCAAGGTCTGCAAGAATTGCGCCGCGCGGTTCAAGCCCCGGAAGCTCAATATGGGCCGTGGCCGCAATATCAATGCCATCGCCGAGCAACATCGCATTGCCATGCCAGCCCAACGAGCCGCCCGGCTGTCCAAACGGCACCACGCGCCAACCACGCGCCGCGACCATTTCATCGGGCAGGGCGGCAGGGCGCGGCGGCAGGCGCTTGTCGGCCTCTTGCAGCACGACAACATCCGCGCCCAGCGCGTGAATGACCCCTAAAGACCGATCCGGGCGGCGGCGCATATCAAGGCCGACGCATTTCTGAAGGTTGTAACTGGCGATGCGAAACGGTGTCATATTCTTTTCATGCCACGGGATTGCGCGGGGGGCCATATGCGACGCGCGGTTTCGCTTGACTTAACGGTCAAAATTACCGCGACTGCCCAAATGGAACGCAAATCACATATCGACACGTTCGGCGCGGTGGCGCTATTGAGCTTTGCCGTCGTACTGGCCTTTAATCAGGTGGTCATCAAGGTCACAAACGGCGGGTTTGGCCCGGTGTTTGCTGCCGGTCTGCGGTCGCTGATTGGGCTTGTGTGTATCGTGTTGTGGATTGCCCTGCGCCGCAAACCCTTGCGCCTGACGCGCGATCTTGTCTTGCCCGGCCTGCTTGTGGGCGGATGTTTTACCTTTGAATTCATATGCTTGTTCATCGCACTTGATATGACGACCGTGGCGCGGGCAAGCGTGATTTTCTATTCCATGCCGGTCTGGCTTGCGTTGATGGGGCATTTTGTGCTGCCCGGTGAGCGCCTGACGCCGATGCGTCTGATCGGGCTTTGCTTTGCAATGGGCGGTGTTGCGGTCGCGCTTGCGGATCGCAACGGCGGACAGGCCTCATTGCTTGGCGATCTGCTTGCCCTTGGCGCTGCGTTTGGTTGGGCCGGGATTGTGTTGACCGTACGCCTGACGCCTCTGGCGCGCGAAAAGCCCGAAACACAGCTTTTGTGGCAATTGTTGGTGTCGGCGGTGCTGTTGCTGGCGCTTGCGCCGCTGTTTGGCCCGCTGCTGCGCGATCTCCAACCGCTTTACCTCGCGGGTTTGGCGTTTCAGGGCATCGGCGTGGTCGCCATCGCCTTTCTCTTCTGGTTCTGGCTGATGTCGATCTACCCGGCGTCGAGCGCCGCCTCGTTTAGCTTTCTCTCACCGGTGTTTAGCGTGCTTCTTGGCTGGCTGATCCTGGGCGAACGTGTCGGCCCGTCGATCTGGGGCGCGCTTGGCCTTGTGGCGCTTGGTCTCGTCCTGATCAACCGCCGTTAGGTGCCGCAAAACGTGCGGTGAACGCGTTCAGATTCAACAGGCGGGCGGCGCAGGTCGGCAAACGCGGGCCGGTCCTCATACGGCTTGGCCAAACCCTGCATAAGATGCGTAAAGGGGGCCATGTCTCCGTCCACGGCGGCGGCAATCATCTCTTCTATGCGATGATTGCGCGGGATGAGAACCGGGTTGGCCGCGCGCATGACCGCCTCCGGGGCGTCTTCGCTGGCAAGCCGCGCCTGCCAGTCTTGCGCCCAAACCTCAAAAGCATCGCGGTCGGTCATCTGATCGCGCGCCGTGCCGGTCACCAGCGCGGCAAATGTATTGGTAAAATCCGCCCCATCTTGGGCCATGAGCGCCAAGAGACGATTGCCAAGGTCAAAGTCGTCCTTGCGGGGGGCGGTAATGCCGATCTTGCGCGCCAAAGCCTCGGCCCAAAGCGCCTCAAGCCGTGGGGCCATGCCATGCACCGCTTTGGTAAAATCGGCAATGGCCACATCCGCGTCAGGCATCAGCGGCACAAGTGCTGTCGCCAGTTGCGCCATGTTCCAGACGATGATTTCGGCCTGTCGCGCATAGGCGTAGCGCCCCCTCTGGTCAATTGAGGAAAAGACCGCAAGAGGATGATATTCGTCAAGAAAAGCGCAGGGGCCATAATCAATCGTCTCGCCGGAAATGGCGCAATTGTCGGTGTTCATCACGCCGTGAATAAACCCGACCGACATCCATTTTGTCACAAGCTGCGCCTGTGCCTCGATCACGGCCTCAAGGAAGGCCAGCGGGCCATCGGCCTGTGGATAGTGCCGCGCCACGGCATGATCGAACAGGGCGCGCAGACCGTCATAATCCTGACGTGCGGCAAGCGCCTGAAAGGTGCCGACGCGAATATGGCTTGAGGCGATCCGGGTCAGGACCGCGCCGGGCAATCCGCGTTCGCGCTGAACCGTTTCGCCGGTCGCCACGGCGGCAAGCGCGCGTGTGGTCGGTACGCCAAGCGCGTGCATCGCCTCGCTGACGACGAATTCGCGCAACACCGGCCCAAGCCAGGCCCGCCCGTCGCCATTGCGCGAAAACGGCGTGCGGCCCGAGCCTTTGAGCTGCATATCAAAGCCGTTGACCTCGCCCAGAAGCACCGCCCGCCCATCGCCGAGTTGCGGGTTCCAATGGCCAAATTGATGTCCGGCATAAAGCTGGGCAATCGGGTCGGCCCCGTCGGGCAGGGTATTGCCGCCAAACACCTGCGCCAGTGCCGCCATGTCGTCATCGCCGGTGATCCCAAGTGTGCGGGCCAAAGGATGGTTATAGGCAAGCATCTCCGGTGCCGCCACGGGCTCGGGGTTGATCCGGGCAAAAAGCCGGTCCGGCAGGCGGGTGTAGGAATTCTCAAACGGGATAGAAAGGGTCATGACGCTCAGAGCTTTCGTGTCATCAACATATAGCGCGGTCGGGGCCGAAACCCACTTCGGGTATAGAGCTTTTGCGCGGCGGCATTGTTCTGATCGACCTCAAGGTGAATCGCCCGCACCCCGGCTTGACCAAGCGCGACCGGAAGCGTGGACAAGACTTCGGTTGCGATCCCGCGCCCGCGCACGGCGGGGCGGACGAACAACTCATCGACAAAGGCATCCATCCCGCCAAATTCGACGCTCCAGCCGAAGGTCACGATAATATAGCCAATCGGCGCACGTGTCGGCCCGATGAGATAAACTGCCCCAAGCGGCGACCCCTCAAGCAGCGGCAAAATCGCCGCGCGCCGCGTCTCTTCATCTTGGGCAATCGCCTCTTGCGAATGAAACGCCGCCACAAGCGGCAAAAGCGCTTCGATATGGTCGGGTCGGGCAAGATGCAGGGCAGTGGTCATATGAGGCTCTTTCGGCATGTCCAAGGAATGGTCTGGCGCACGGGTGTCAGCCTCCTGTTCGTGGCGGTGAAACTGGCAGGATGAGGCCGGGATGTAAACGCAAGCCCCACGACTATGGCAAAAGACCGCCAGACAAAAAGGGCGGCGCTCAATCAGAGCACCGCCACAAAGACGTTCTGCGCTATATCGACGATCAGCCGTCGAAATCAACCTCTTCCGTGATCCGAAGCGCGGCAGGGCGATTGCCCGCCAATGTCATCAGGTTCACATCATCAGCCTCAAACGTGCCCCAGCTTTGGACAAGCGGATCGGCCTCTGTGCCCGGCGCGATGGGATATTCGAAATTGGCCTTGGCATAGATCTCCTGTGCCGCAGGCGAGGTGAGGAATTCCATCAGCTTGAGCGCATTTTCCGGGTGCGGGGCGTGTTTTGCCATCGCCACACCGGAAATATTCACATGCGTGCCCGCCCCCTCGAAGGTCGGGAAAAGAACCTCGACACTATCGGCCCAGGCCTTTTGTTCGGGATCGTTGACCATCTTGCCCATGTAATAGGTGTTGCCGATGGCGATATCGCATTCCCCGGCCCAGATGGCCTTGACCTGTGCGCGATCATTGCCCTGCGGTTTGCGGGCAAGGTTATCTTTGACGCCTTCAAGCCACTTGGCCGCCCCGTCTTCGCCAAGGTGGTGCACCATAGCCGAGGTCAGCGCGATATTATAGGCGTGCATCCCCGACCGGGTGCAGATACGGCCCTTCCATTTGGGATCGGCAAGGTCTTCATAGGTTGTGACCTCTTCGGGCTTGACCCGCTCTTTGGAGGCATAGACAACCCGTGCGCGCGTCGTGAGGCCGAACCAATGCCCATCAGGATCGCGATATTGCGCCGGAACATTGGCCGCAAGCACGTCCGATTGCACGGCTTGGGTCAAATCTGCGCCGACAACCGAGGACAGGCGCGAAATATCCACGGTAAAGACAAGATCCGCAGGCGAGCGTTTGCCCTCGGCTTGCATCCGCTCGACCATACCTTTGTTAAGATAGGCCACATTGACCTTGATCCCGGTCTCTTCGGTAAAGGCGTCGGTCAGCGGCGCAATAAGCTGCGGCTGGCGATAGGAATAGACGTTGACCTCGTCTGCCAATACGGGCGCGGCCACGGAGGCGGCGGCAACGGCAAACCATGCTGTCTTGATCTTGTGGAGCATTGAAATCCTCAATTCATTCGCGAGTTTTGATGCCGCTTGATTACAGAGTGTTTTTGTCGGATTCAATAGTTGATTTATTTATTCAGGAATTAGACCCCGCCGCCGCTCGCTGTTTTTCCTCGGCCTTAACCGCGTTCCAAAGCGCGTCCATTTCCTCAAGAGTGCTCTCTTGCGGGCGCTTGCCATCTTTGGCGAGCTTGGCCTCGATACCTTCAAAGCGCCGGATAAATTTGGCATTCGCGGCGCGCAGCGCGGCCTCTGGGTCAACACCAAGATGCCGGGCGAGATTGGCCATGACGAAAAGCAAATCGCCCATTTCCTCTTCGATCTCGGCCGCGCCAAGGCGATCGCGCGCCTCGACAAGCTCGGCGGCTTCCTCGGCGATCTTGTCCACGACCTGACCCGCGTCCGGCCAGTCAAACCCGACCCGCGCCGCGCGTTTCTGCAACTTGACCGCCCGAAGCAGCGCCGGAAGGCCAATCGCCACCCCGTCAAGCGTGCCATGCTGGGCCTTTTCGGCCCGCTCGGCGGCCTTGACGGTTTCCCAATCGCGGGTTTGCTGTTCTGCGGATTTGTCACGGGTCTCGTCGCCAAACACATGCGGATGACGCGCCACCATCTTGTCCGACATGGTGTCGGCCACCTCGTCAAAGCTAAACAAGCCTCGCTCGCTGGCCATCTGGGCGTGAAATACCGACTGAAAAAGAAGATCGCCCAATTCGCCCTTCAACTCGTCCCAGGCCTCGCGTTCGATCGCGTCGGCGACCTCATAGGCTTCTTCGATCGTATAGGGGGCAATCGTCGCGAAATCCTGCGCGATATCCCAAGGACAGCCGGTCTCTGGGTCACGCAAGCGCCGCATGATTTCAAGCAAGCGCGGCATACCGCCATTGGGGTCTAGGATGAGGGGGTTTTCGGCCATTGCACGTTTCTCCGATCCGATGTTGAGTGCACTACAAATGATCCCCCAACCGGAGTCCACCCCCATGCCCGTCATCAATAGCATTGCCGCCAACGCCGACGAGATGCAGCGCTGGCGGCGGCATCTGCATGCCCACCCCGAGATCGAATTTGACTGTCACGAGACGGCCGCTTTCGTCGCTGCGCGTCTGCGTGACTTTGGTGTTGATGAAATTCATCAAGGGATCGCAACCTCTGGTCTCGTCGCGATCATCCAAGGCAAAGGGCAGGGCGGCACCATCGGCTTGCGTGCGGATATGGATGCGCTGCCGATGCCGGAAACCACCGGGTTGGACTATGCCTCGACCAATGCGGGCAAGATGCACGCCTGTGGCCATGACGGGCATACGACGATGCTGCTCGGGGCGGCGAAATACCTCTGTGAGACGCGCAATTTTGCCGGGCGGGTGGCGTTGATCTTCCAACCCGCCGAAGAGGGCGGCGGCGGCGCGGGTGTCATGGTCGAGGAGGGAATCATGGACCGTTTTGCCATCGACGAGGTCTATGCGCTGCACAATCTGCCCAACCTTCCGGTTGGACATTTTGAGACCACGCCGGGACCGATCATGGCCGCAGTGGGCGAATTTCATATCCACATTCGCGGCAAGGGCGGTCATGCGGCCTTTCCGCAGGATTGCACCGATCCGATTGTGGCCGCCATCGCCATCGCGCAGGCGATTCAAACCATCCTCAGTCGCAATCACGACACCCGGCAAGAGGCGGTGATCTCGGTGACACAGATCCACACCGGCTCGACCGACAATGTGATTCCCGACACTGCTTATCTCAACGGCACCGTGCGCACCTTTGATCCCGAGGTGCAGGAGATGATCCGCCGCCGGATGCAGGACATCGTGACCGGGCAGGGCGCGGCCTTTGGGGTCGAGGCCGAGCTGACCTTTGAGACGCATTACCCCGCGACGATCAATGACGCCGACAAGGTGGCCTTTGCCGCCGGGGTCGCCGCCGAGATTTCCGGGGCCGACGCGGTGGTGGCTGATCGCCCCAAGGAAATGGGGGCCGAGGATTTTTCCTACATGCTCGAAGAACGCCCCGGTGCCTATCTGTTCATTGGACAAGGTGAAAGCGCGGGGCTGCATCATCCCAATTATGATTTCAACGACGCCGTGTCGCCGGTCGGAGCCTCCTTTTTTGCCCGCCTGGTCGAGCGCGCTTTGCCGCTTGAGGGGTGAAAACCCGCACTGTCGCAATACAGACGCAATACCGACGCGATACCGACGTGGGGTTTTGCGGCTTGACTTGGGGATTAGGCGGGGCGAAAAATTTGATCAAATAGGAAGGATCAGGCTATGGCGCTGGAAGACGCGAAGACCCATGTAGACGAGGCGTTTACCCGCTCGGACCTGCGTGGATGTCGCTTTGAGAATACGTTTGGCGGCGCCACATCCTTCTTGCGGCGGCGCTATACCAAGGATCTGACCGGGGTTGATATTGCCGTCACGGGCGTGCCGTTCGATCAAGCCGTGACCAACCGCCCCGGCACCCGCCTCGGCCCCCGCGCCATCCGCGAGGCTTCGGCCCTGCAAAGCCCGGATGCGCCTTATGGGTGGGATTTCAACGTGTTAGATGAGTGTTCTATTGTCGATTACGGCGATGTGGCGTTCGATTATGCCAAGGTTTCCGATTTCCCCGAGACCCTCACCGCGCATATTCGCGGCATCCTTTCGGCGGGTGCGGCCAGCATTGCATTGGGTGGCGATCACTATATCACCTTCCCCATTCTCAAGGCCTATGCCGAGAAATATGGCCCTCTTTCCTTGCTGCAATTCGACGCCCATACCGATACTTGGGCCGACGACGATATGGATCGCATTGACCACGGCACGATGTTCTACAAGGCGGTCAAACTTGGCCTGATAGACCCCGCTCGCTCGGTTCAGGTCGGTATCCGCACCACCAATGAAAATACCCTTGGAATCAATATCATAGACGCCCGCGAGGTGCATGAGAGGGGGGCGGTCGAGAGCGCCCGAAAGATCAAGGATATCCTCGGCAATCATGCGACCTATGTGACCTTTGATATAGACGCCTTGGACCCCGCCTTCGCACCGGGAACAGGAACGCCTGTTTGGGGCGGGCTAAGCTCTGGGCAAGCGGCGATAATGCTACGCGATCTGGCCGGGATCAACATGGTCGGCGGAGATATTGTCGAGGTTTCCCCGCCCTTTGACACCACCGGCGCCACAGCGATTGCAGGCGCGCATGTGGCGACCGAACTTCTGAGCCTCTGGGCCTCGGGCAAAGTCTAGGCATCACCAAATTGCCGCGATCTCGCCCTGCGATCGGCACTGTGGGGGGCTATCCATATGAGGCTAGGGTCGGATGTTATCCGGTTTTTTGAGTAACGAGTGCCGACCCGCGCCTTTGTTTAACCTGTTATTTTTATTTGTGTATGAGTATCCAAATGGTTGTTTTTGGCGTGTTCTGTTTTTTGGGGCTGGTTGTGCTGGCCTACATACGTCTTGCTCCGGTGTCTATTGATCGCTGGCATGTTCATCCCAACGTCCAAAAGGACAGGGTTTTGGCCAACGGTGTTCAAAAACGCGTCGCGGCTGGCCTTTTGGGGCTAAGCCGCCTTGATGCAATTGCCCAGGCCGACCCCAGAACTCAGCGCCTTGCCGGAAGCGTCGAGCAAGGGTTGATCACCTATGTCACCCGCACTCGCATGATCGGGTTTCCCGACTATACGACCGTGGGGCAATCGGGCGAAGATTTGTTTATCCACGCAAGATCACGATTTGGACGCCGGGATTTTGGCACCAATGCGGAGCGTATCGGGCGTTGGCTGGAGGGGTTGCCCCTCTTTTGATTGCAAGGCCGATGACAGGCACCCGGCCGAAATCTCTCGCCACATCGGCACGTTGAGCGACATCTGACATTGTGCCGTAAACATCCGCCCATCCACGTGAAGACAGATGGTTTGCCCAATCTCTACCCGGCCTCCTGATGTATCCGTGCAATAGCAATCAATGCTTTTGCCATTCATATTGTAGTCCGCCAAACTCGGAGCGGCCATGAACGTCAGGATAAAAACTAGGATGCGCATGTCATGAGTGTACAGCAAATGCCCCTCTTGACCAAGGCGCAGGATTGGCTCACTTAACCTCATGGTTCCCATAGAGCGTCTTCAACAGATAAGTCAGCGGTTCGAGTATCTCGAAGCGAAAATGGCCGAAGGGACAGCGGGCGAGGATATCGCAACGCTGGCCAAAGAGTATTCGGATCTTCGGCCGATCGTCGAGCAAATCGCAGAGTTTCAAAAGCTGAGATCGGATCTCGAAGAGGCCGAGGCGATGCTTGAGGATCCCGATATGCGGGCATTGGCGGAAGAGGAATTGCCGATATTGAGGGCGCGACTGCCCGAGGTTGAAAAGGCGCTTCAACTGGCGCTTTTGCCGCGTGACGCCGCCGACGGCCGTCCGGCAATGATTGAGATACGCCCAGGCACCGGCGGAGATGAGGCCGCGTTATTTGCGGGCGATCTTTTGCGCATGTATCAACGTTATGCCGAAACGCGGGGCTGGAAATTCGAGATCATCGAGGAACAGCAATCCGAGCTTGGCGGCATCAAAGAGGTCGTGGGCCACATCAAGGGCGAGAATGTCTTTGCCCGGCTGAAATACGAATCCGGCGTGCATCGCGTTCAGCGCGTGCCAGAGACGGAGAGCGGCGGGCGTATCCATACGTCAGCGGCGACCGTGGCGGTCTTACCCGAAGCCGAAGACGTCGACATTCAGATTGCCGCGAACGATATTCGCATTGATACGATGCGGTCCTCGGGTGCGGGTGGGCAGCACGTCAACACAACGGATTCTGCGGTGCGTATCACGCATATCCCGAGCGGTATTGTCGTCACCTCTTCGGAGAAATCCCAGCATCGTAACCGCGAGATCGCGATGCAAGTTCTCAAGACACGTCTTTACGATCTTGAGCGTCAGCGCGTTGACAGCGAACGCTCTGCGGATCGCAAAAGCCAAGTCGGGTCCGGTGACCGGTCCGAGCGCATTCGGACCTATAATTTCCCACAAGGACGTATGACGGATCACCGGATCAACCTGACGCTTTATAAGCTCGACGCGGTTATGAATGGCGATCTTGATGAAATTATAGACGCGCTGACTGCGGATGATCAGGCGCGCATGTTGGCGGAGATGGAAGGGTGATTCTGCGTCAGGCGTTTGTCGAGGCGAACCAACGCTTGAATGCAGCAGGCATCGCGGGGGCACCGCGCGACGCGCGGGCGCTATTGGCGGCGGCCACCGGGCTGACACCGGATCGCGTTCTCCTTGAAGGCGACATGGAGCTGCGGGACGAAAATCGGTTTGAAGAGATGGTGACGCGCCGGATATCGGGCGAGCCGGTCTCGAAAATCATCGGTCGTCGTCTCTTTTGGGGGCGAGAGTTTACAATCACGCACGATACGCTTGATCCGCGTCCAGAGACCGAAACCCTGATTTCAGCGGCGCTTGAGCGGGGGCCGGTTGAGACGTTTGTGGATTTGGGAACCGGGAGCGGGGTTATTGCGGTCACACTTCTTGCAGAGTGGGCACAGGCGCGGGCCGTGGCCACAGACCTAAGCCCGGCTGCGCTGCAAGTTGCCGAGACGAATGCCAGAACCCACGGTGTTTCGGAGCGGTTGAGTTTTCTACAGGCGCACAAGGAAGGCGCGTGGTTCCCTGACGGGCTGACGCGCTATGATATGATCCTGTCCAACCCGCCCTATATCTCGTCGGAGGAAATGCGCGACTTGTCTCGGGAGGTCTTGGAGCATGATCCGCATATGGCGTTGACGCCGGGCGGGGATGGCCTGGATGCCTATCGCGCGATTTGCGCCCAAGGCACACGGTATTTGAACCAAGGCGGCACAATCCTTGTCGAGATCGGCTTTGCCCAAGGGGCAGCCGTTTTGGACATTTTTTGCAAGGCAGGATTTCGCAATGTGCAGTGTCTTGCCGATCTTGATGGGCGAGATCGGGTGATTGTCGCCGAGAAAGCGTAAACTGCGGCAAAAAGCCCACGCTTTACATGCAAAAGCGTAATATAGCCCTTGTGCACAATGGAGTGGGGCATTACTCAGAGGGTGTTCACAAGGCGACGGTCTTCGGATCTGTCCCTGCGAACACCAAGCCAGAAAGTCGTCGTCCGGAACCACTGAGCGCAAGAGGCGCGAAACGGGCTGATCGACTGTCAAAGACTCAGGGCTGGATAGCAAAACACATGAGATCTTCTAAATCCCGTTCGCGGAACAAGAATAATCGCAACAACCGTCCTTCGGGCAATATCGTCAACCGCGTGTTTGACAGCTCGGGCCCCGAGGGCAAGGTGCGCGGCACGCCGCAACAGATTATCGACAAGTATAATCAACTCGCACGTGATGCGCAGCTTGCCAACGACCGCGTTGCTACTGAAAACTTCCAGCAGCATGCTGAGCATTATCTACGTTTGCTTTCCGAAGCACAGCGCGAGATGGATGCACGGCGTGAAGAGCAAGAACGCCAGAACCGCGAGCGTCAAGCCGAACGGGACCGCGAGCGCCAAGAGCGCATTGATCGCCAGGAACGGGAAGCCAATAGCGGCGGACAAACCTCGCAAGATCCGGCCGAAACGCCGCAGCCTGAGGTTATCGACGTGTCCAACGAAGGTGGACTGGTCGAAACACCAGAAGCGAAGGCCGCAGATAAGCCGAAGCCAAAGAGAAAGCCGCGCAATAGTTCGCGCAAGGAGAACTCTGCCGAGGCAAAGGCTGACGATCGTCCCAAAGTGGCCGAGTAACACTATGCAACATCGCATAGATAAAGCCAGGGTCTTGTGATCCGGGCTTTTGTTATGGCTTGTCGATTTCTCGGGAGAGGGCGCAGAAGGCCTCGAGTGAGATTTGTTCTGCTCGGTCCGTCGGTTTGATACCGGCGGCGATAAGGCGATCTTCGATATTTGGCGCGGTCCCTTTAAGAGCGGCGCGCAGCATTTTGCGACGCTGATTGAAGGCGGCGGCGACCACACGGCTGAGCGTTGCGGCATTGGCCGGGTAACGTGGCTCGGGCAGAGCCTCAAGATGGACCACGGCGCTACTGACCTTTGGCGGGGGAGTGAAGGCTCCGGGCGGCAGTGAGAGGACGATCTTCGCATCGGCCCGCCACTGAGACAGGATCGCGAGGCGTCCGTAGGTTTTGGAACCGGGTTGGGCCACGATCCGTTCGGCGACTTCACGCTGGAACATCAAGGTGAGGCTCTGCCAGAAGGGCGGCCAATCACGCGGTGTAAGCCAACGCACAAGAAGCTCTGTTCCGACATTATAGGGAAGGTTTGCCGCGACGCGCACCGGAGGGGTCAGATGAGCGAGCGGGTCAATCTCAAGCGCATCCCCATTGATCACCTCAAGACGTCCTGGATAAGCGTTGGCGATCTCTTCAAGCGCGGGAATACACCGCGTGTCTTTTTCGATGGCCAACACCTTGCGCGCCCCCTCCGAGAGCAGGCCACGCGTCAGACCACCGGGGCCAGGACCGATCTCAAGCACATCGCATCCCGTAATGTCGCCTGCTTGGCGCGCGATCTTGGCCGTGAGGTTGAGATCAAGCAAGAAGTTCTGGCCAAGGGACTTGCGGGCCGAAAGCTCATGATCGGCGATCACTTGTCGCAGAGGCGGGAGGCTATCTATGGCGGTCATTCGGTCATGTTCCTGAACGCGTGCGTGCCATTCGATCGGCTATGCGCAATGCTTCGATGAGGCTTGATGGGTTGGCTGTGCCGGTGCCGGCGATATCGAAGGCCGTGCCATGATCCGGCGATGTGCGGATAAAGGGTAGGCCGAGTGTTACGTTTACGCCGTTGTCAAAATCAAGGGTCTTGATCGGGATCAGGGCCTGATCATGATACATGCATACGGCCACGTCGTAGCGTGCCCGCGCTGCGTCATGGAACATGGTATCGGCGGGGTAGGGGCCGGACAGGTTCATGCCCTCGGCGCTGAGACGTTTCAACAACGGCACAATCATTTCGAGTTCTTCCTGCCCCATTGCACCGCCTTCGCCTGCGTGGGGGTTGAGACCGGCCACAGCGATGCGTGGGTTGGTCAGGCCAAACTGATCTTTGAGGCCTTTGGCCGTGATCCGAAGCGTTGTTTCAAGAAGCTCTTCGGTCAGGGACGCCGGAACATCGCGGAGCGGGATGTGGATAGTCGTTGGCACCACCCGAAGCCGATCAGAGGCGAGCATCATCACCACACGCTTGACCCCGGCAAGATGCGCAAGGAATTCCGTGTGGCCTGGAAAGGCAAAGTTTGCCCCGTCTTTTAGTGCCTTTTTATGGATAGGCGCGGTGCAGATCGCGCTTGCTTGGCTTTCCAACGCGAGGGTCACGCAACAGGCAATCGCATCAATGACCCCGGCCGCATTGTCCGGGTCCGGGCGGCCTGGGGTCGCGTCCCCCTCAAAGGCCAATGGCAACACAGGCAGCGCTTGCGGCATAACAGATTGCGCCTCAGACGGATCGCCGATCACCTGATGAGGGGCATGGCCGGGAAGATGTCGGGGATCCCCGACCAGAAAAAACGTCAGGTCTTGGCGAAGGGCGTGCCAAGCCTTTTCCGCGATTTCAAGCCCGATCCCGGCAGGCTCTCCTGCACTTAGGGCAATTGGGGCCTGGGTCATTTTTCGACGATCGTGGTCTCGGCCCGCAATTGCTCAAGGTATCCATCCGCAAACGACAAGAGGCGTTGGTTACGCAGGGAGGCCGCAACGTCTTCGCGCGAAATCTCATCGGCCAATTCGGCGGTGCGTCCGCAGAGCATAAGGAAAACAAGCGCCTGCCCGCCATCGCTTGTCGCGCGGGTCAACGTCGTGGAGACCTCGCCCTCATCAAGTTTGGCAAGTTCTAGCGCGTAGTCCCGAGGCAGTTTCCCCGGTGCGACGGCTTCACGTGTCAACACGGTTTCAGGTTTTCCAAAGGCCTCTCCGTAGAGATCATCACATGTATCCACGCGCGCTTTCATAGCTGCCGCTTGGGAAAGAGCGTCTTCGCTATACCCACCGGGGATCATATAAGCCGCATATTCAATTGCCGAGTATTGCGGGGAGGGCACGTTGGTTTCACGCTTGCCACGCATCATGAAGATCGCGGTTGCATTGGGGAGCGGAATAGGGTCGCTGACCTCTCCCGGACCAAGCGCCATAAGCACGGGGCGTAGTTGTGCGGGGAGCTTGGTGATGGAAAGCCAGTTCAGACGCCCGCCATTGTCGCGCGTGGCGGCTTGTGAGTAGGTTTTTGCCGCTTCTTCAAAGTCGCTTTGGCGTGTGATCTGGCTTAGCTGAAGGGAAAGCGAGCGCACCTGCTCTTTGGTTTGTGGCGTCACCGGGATAACAATTTCAGACAGCAGAACGCTGACCCCACCGGCACCGGTATTTGAGGCGATGGCGCGGTTTACCTCTTGGTCGGTCACTTGAACGCTACTGCCAAAGCGGGCCTGAATCACGCCTTGCCAAGCGATACGAGCGTAGAGAAAGGCACGCAGCGTTTCCTCGGCGACCCCTTCACCCTCAAGGGCTTTGATTAACTCTGCCGGTTCGAGATTAAAGCGTTTGGAAAAGTCGAGGATCGCATTATCCATGCCTTCTTCGCTTGGCAGGATGCCGATACGTTCGGCGGCAATAAGCTGGAGGCGCTCGTCCACGAGTTGCTTGCGCGCTTCCTTTCGCGGATCCCCTGGGAAGTTCATCAAGGCAAGAAGCAGGGTGCGCTGTTCAATTTCGAAATAGGTCACGACCTTTTCGCCTACGAACACGGCCGGTGAAAAGGCACTTTGCGCCGAGGCAGGCGCGGCAAGGCCAAGGCAGAAGGCCAGCGTGATCATGAGGGCGGACAAGCGGGTAAGGGCGCGGGGCGCGTTCATGGTTCTATAGTCCTGCTTTAGTTGCGGCACGTGCGGTTGTAGCTCTTGTCGGCCGATCGGACACTGAAGCCCAGGAGGGCGACGGTGAGACCGATATCGGTACTTGGCTGCACGGTAGCGGAAGTTGTGAAGTTGCGCGAGACAGAAAGCCCGATTTTGACGCATTCGTTTCGGTATTCAAGGCCAAGCCCGGCTTCGACGGAGTTGCTTGACGCGACATCATAGCGCCAATCTGCCAGTGCAGACCAGTTCCTATGCAGCCTGTAGCGCCCGTCGAGAACCCATTCGGCCATGCGCGTTGTGCGGTCCTCTACGGGGTCTGCTTCGAGCCATACAACACTTGCGTCAAGCGATACCTTGCTGTTGGCCCAACCGATGCGGGCAGAGGCCTTGTCAAGCCCTCCGGACCAATCAAAAAGTCCGCGCGCCATAACGGAAAGACCGTTTTGGGTTGAGATTTGTCCTGCCATAAGAAGGTCGGATCGGGTGCCGGAAAGGCCGGAGCTTTGGGTAAAGTCGGCATGTGCGGTCTTGTGGTAGACTTGGCCAATCGAGAAATGGGCTTGCCACCCATCCGGGTCAAATCGTGCCCAATTGACACCGATTGCCGCCGTGGCACCGCGTTCGCGGCGATCCCCGGAGGGAAAGCGCGACAATGACAGAAGGTTGCCTTCGTCGAATTCGACCCGCGTGCTTTCTTCATTTGGCACCGATCCAATCAAGGGGTCGCCGCCGCTCCAGCCGATTTGGGCCAGAGGCTCAAGCACCTGGGTCACGCCGTTGGCCGACACGCGAGACATCGGATAGCGCATATGCGCTGCAAAACTCGGCGTCAGTTGTGCTTCGGTGCCTTCAAACACAGTATCCTGCGATGTCTTGATGCCATCAAAGACAACTTCGCTTGTGACCCCGGTCTGCAACCCGTTTTTCAGGGTCCAGTTGCGCCGCCACCAAAGGCTCGCCGTGGCGCGCGCAACATCACGTCCATCGGCAAACGGCCCCGAGAATGGGTCGATATCGGGTCCATCTATTGGAGAGGTTGATTGGCGGAAATGACTATGCAGTTCCAAGTTCAGCCGTGCCTCGCCGCCAATCCGATCAGGGAAGAACCGACGCTCGGTTTCGGCGACGGTCATAATACTGGGAATGGTGTCGTTGTCTTCGTCACTGCGCAGGGATTGCACATGCAAAAGCGCAAAACGCGTGTTCTCATCGCGCTTGGTTCGCGCAACGGTCAGGTCACTGTTGAGGCGGTCAAGGTCCGAATAATCATAGTCGAGAAGGTAGGCGTCATCGGAGGCGTATTTGACATCGAAGCTCAGGATGTAGTCATTACGGAGCGTGAACGCCCCTTCGCCAAAGAGGTAGTGACGCGGTTGATCCGGGTGAATCGAATCGTCCGAAATTGCGCCCTCCAATTCGATTGCGCCATTGCGGTAGGCCTGACGGTAGCGATATTCGAGCGTTGTTGTGTTCGCACCGATATACGGCGTCAGAGTTAGATCGCGATGCGGGCCGAGCGTAAGAAAATAAGGAACTTTTACGCCAAAACCCAATTCACTGTTCTGATGAAACTTGGGAATCAGAAATCCGCTGGCACGTTTCAGTGTCGGATCTGGCAGGCGCAGTTGGGGAAAGTAAAAAATCGGGATATCCAGAACCCGGAACTGGGCGTGGTCAAAGTAGATCTGCTGTTCTTCCTGATCATGCACGACGCGCTGAGCACGAATTTGCCAGAGGGGCGGTTCGCCATCGTCGCAGACGCGGCAGGAACTGATCTTGGCCTTGTGCAGAACATTATAGCGGCCATCGACCCGGCTGAGTTGTGTGGTCGCCATTTGAAGTTGCTGGTCAAGAACAATGCGGGCGCTTTTCAGAAGCGCGTTTTGAAAACCTGTATCAAGCTCGGCGAAATCGGCCAGAATCCGAACGTAGTCCCCTTGCTCAAGGTAAATAGGTCCACTGACTGTCGCTTTGTTTCGGACGCCATCGTAGACAATTTTTGTGGCGCGAATGCGCACATCACCTTGGAGAGCTTCAACACGGCCTTGCGCGACAAGTGTATCGGCACCAGTCATAAAGACCTTGTCGGCAACCAAAACCATATTGCCCCCGGTCCCGACTGATTGAGCCGATACCGGAGCCGAATAGCCAACCACGAGAGCTAGCGAAAGCGTTCGAAGAGCAGCCCTCATCCGTCCTCCATGTGCAACAGAAGCCCTAAAGCCAACAATACACTGGCCACGGGCGGCGCCCAAGCGGCGAGTGCGACGGGAATCTGTCCATTCTCTCCGAGTATTTGCGCGAAATTGCGGACATAATACAAGGCAAAGCCGGTCATTACCGCAATCAATACCGCCAAACCCGTGCGACCGAACCGGGCATGCCGCATCGTAAAGGCTGCCGCGATGAGAACCATAGCCGCCAAAAACAGAGGTTGGGCCAATTCCATTTGAAGCCAAACCGAATGCCGACGGGTTGAAAAACCTGCGTCCTCCAAATCCGAGATGAAATCAGGAAGATCCCAAACAGAGATCGCGGAAGGGGTTCCAAAGCTGTCGCGAATGCGGTCGCTTGTCAGCGAGCTTTCCAGGGTTAGGACATCGTGAGTTCTTTTTCCGGCTTCGGGATTCAGGCCTGGCGTCAAGGGCCATGCGCTTGCGTTTTTGAGAATCCAAGCTCCCTCTGAAAGCTGCGCAGACTCCGCGTCGATGCGTTGCGATATCCCGCCCGCTTGATCATAGGTGACGATTGAAACATCAAAAAAGACGCTCGCATCGGGATTGGCGGACACAGCATGAATAACCGCTTGCCCGTTTTCCCCGCCTTGCCGCATCCAAAGACCTTCGCTTGAAATCGACAGGGCCGTGTTCTCGCCGGACCGATAGCGTTCGGCCAGTGTATGATAGCGGTCCGTTGTTGCCGCGACGATGGGATTGAAGGTCGAGACCGACAAAAAGCCGAGCAGAAGCGCGACCGTCAGGGGCGAGAGCAGGGTTATCATAGCGGAGCGCCCGCTCGCCCGTATGACAACAAGCTCGCTTGAGCGGGCAAGACCGATGAACAGGGCGATAGACGCGAGAATGACGATAAGCGGCAGAATTTGATAAAGCCCTTCGGGGGCTTTTAGCAGGGTCAGGCGCAGGATCGCTGTGAAGCTGACGGTATCGAGGCTAAAGCGGCGAAGTTGCTCCATCAGGTCAACAAGCGACAATAGGGCAAAGAAGATGACCCCGATCCCGATCAACATCCAAAGGAATTTGCGGGCGAAATAGGTATGAATGGTCATGCTGCGACCCTCGCCCTAAATCGAAGCGGGTGGGCAGCAAACCACAACAGACCAAAGCTCAATACCAACCCGAGCAGGGATGGGAGATAAATCAGCGGCCAAATCTGACCGTCCACGCGGACGGGATCTAGGGTCGCGCTTCGGATGATCTCAAGCGAGATCAGGAGTAGGAAAGCCACAATCACCTGCCTCCAGACGCCAAAGCGACTAAACCCACCGAGGAGCAGCGTTCCAAATCCAACAAGCGCCGCAGACAGCACCATGAGAGGGCGATTGAACCGCCCATGAGCCTCTTCCAACAGCCAGCCGTGCGGCACATCCAGTTCTTTCGCCACCGCATCAGTTTGAAACAACAGCTCTGCCGTGCCTATGTGCTCAAGGGCTCTTTTTTCTTTGGAGCGATTGGCAATAAGGCGGCTGATATCATAGGTGAAGTCCGAAAAATTCGTCGTAAACAGACGATCACCGTCTTCAATATAAATCTGTGACAAACCGTCTACCATCACCAGCTTTGCGCCAGAGTCGGCGTTGAGGAGATAGGCCTCGGCTGCTGTGTAGGTCGAGATCTCGGTTTGGTTGCGTCGATCTGAAAGAAAGACGTCCTTTAAGACGCCATCAGGCGTGATCTCGCGAATATAGAATGTGACGCCTTCGGTCGGGTGGAGGAATGTGCCTTCGGTCAAAAGGCGGGCTGTGATGTTTTCGGTGATCTGGTTTTGTCGAAAGTTAAGTTGAGCGGTGCTGCGCGGCACAAGGAAATGCATCAAGATGCTCATCATAATCGCGACAAGAACCCCGAACACAAACACCGGGCGCGCAAGACGCCACGGGCTAAATCCCGTGGCTTGCATGACCGTCAATTCGCTCTCATTGCTCAGCCGGTTTGTGATGTAGACCGTCGCAGAGAACACCGACATTGGCAGGACAAGCCGGATTACGTTTGGCAGGCTGAGCAATGTAAATTCAAGGAAAACCCCTGCCGATTGGCCGTTGAGGATCAACTGGTCAAAAAGCACCACGGCGCGGTTGACCCAATAGACAAGGACAAGGACAAGCGCAAAAAAGCCGAAAAGCACGAGAAACTGCGACAGCATGTATCTGTCGAATCTGCCCACGCCCAATCTCCTTTAACGCTTTTGTCGTTTCCGGCAGACATTAGAGGAATTGATGGGTGGGGAAAACTGCTATCTGGTCAACGGTCCGACGTCACGCTAGGACAGGTGTAGTATGAAGGAGTAGAGCCTTGGCAAAACCGGTTTCCATCACGTTTACAGAAGTCGACACCTCGGTCGTGTCCGAAGCAAAGGGGCGCGTTGCCCTTATTGTTGATCCCGAAGGTCGCCTTGACCTCCTTGCGCGGAGGATCAACCGGTTGACCAAGGGCGCATTGGCAAGATTGATCGACACCAAGGCCAAAAAGGCAGAGGTTGCAGAAGCTCATGTGATTGCGTTCCCCGTCGGCATGTCGGCGGATGCGCTTGATGTGGTGTTCTTGTCGCGCAGGGCGTCGGCGCTTGAGGCACGCAAAGCCGGTGCGGCGCTTGGACGTGCACGTGCAGGGCAGGATATGTTGCTTTGTGCCGGCGGGCACCGAAAGGCCGCTGAAATCGCGCTTGGTGTGGCTCTGCGTGACTATGCGTTTGATGATCACAAAAGCAAAGCGGCCGATGCTGGCGGCGTGGTGCGTATGATGGTGAGCAAACCCGATGAGGTTGCCGTGACGGCGGGGCCGTTGCTTGCTGTGGCGGAAGGCGTTTTCTTTACCCGTGATCTGGTCAATGAACCGGCAAATGTCTTGACAACGACCGAGTTTGCCAAGCGCCTCGAGGACATGGAAGACATCGGGCTTGAGGTCGAGATACTTGAAGAGGACGCGCTTCAAGAGCTTGGCATGGGCGCGCTGCTTTCTGTTGGCGAAGGATCCGACAGCCCCTCCAAGGTCGTGGTCATGCAGTGGAAGGGCGGCGGCAAAGATACACAGCCCTTGGCCCTTGTCGGTAAAGGCGTGGTTTTTGATACGGGCGGCATTTCTCTCAAACCTGCTGCGGGCATGGAAGATATGACTATGGATATGGGCGGTGCCGGTGTTGTTGCCGGGGCGATGCGGGCCATTGCGCTTCGCAAGGCGAAGGCCAATGTGGTTGGCCTTGTGGGTCTGGTTGAAAATATGCCGTCCGGGCGTGCGACGCGACCGGGGGACGTTGTAACCGCGATGCAAGGGGATACGATCGAGGTCATCAATACAGATGCCGAGGGACGCCTCGTGCTTTGCGATGTGATGCATTACGCTCAAGAGCGTTTTAAGCCGGTCGGCATGGTTGATCTTGCGACCCTGACTGGGGCGGTGATCATCGGCCTTGGGCATGAGAACGCGGGTGTCTTTTCGAACGACACATCGTTCTGCAATGCTTTCTTGAAAGCGGCGGAAAACGAGGGCGAAGGGGCTTGGCGCCTGCCGCTTGGCAAAGCCTATGCCGATCAACTCAAATCCCGTATCGCAGATCTCAAGAATACCGGGGGACGACCTGCCGGGTCGATCACGGCGGCGGAGTTCCTGCACCATTTCGTCAAGGACGATGTGCCTTGGATTCACCTTGATATCGCGGGCGTCGCGAGCGTCAAAAGCGACACAGCCTATGCACCCAAAGGGGCGACGGGCTGGGGCGTAATGGCCCTCAATCGTTTGATCGCTGACAAATACGAGACGGAGTAGCTTTGGGAGCGGTCTATTTCTATCATCTGACGCGCAACCCTTTGGAGGTGACTCTTGTCAGCCTGATCGGTAAGGCGCGGCAGCAGGAGTGGCGCGTTCTGGTGCGCGGGGGGAATGCGAAACGGCTTGATTGGCTCGACAATAAGCTCTGGCTGGCGAGTGGAGAGGACAGTTTCCTGGCGCATGGACAAGCCGGCGGGCCGCATGATGCGGATCAGCCCGTGCTCCTGACCACGGGGGCGGACATTGCGAATGGTGCAGCTTGTATTATCAGTCTCGACGGTGCCGATGTGTCTCCCGAGGAAACCGCAAACAGTGAGCGCGTGTGTATTTTGTTTGATGGCCATGACCAAGACGCGGTGCAACGGGCGCGCGGCCAGTGGAAGTCCCTGACGGATGCCGGTTGCGCGGCGCAATATTGGTCCGAAGAAAGCGGTCGATGGGAGAAAAAGGCCGAAAAAGCGGCGTCGTAGGCCGTCCAAGCCTCGTTTAGGCCTAGCGCTGCAGGATCAATCTACCATCACTAATCGTGATTTCACGCCAGTGATTAAGATAGGTCATCCCAAGCAGGGACTGGTTCAATTCACCGCCATTGACCTGTGCGGAAACACGCGTATCAACCATGTCACCAAGACGAATTTCGTCGAGAACGACGGGTGCGGTTTTGACCTCTCCGTTGGCCGTCAAGGCACGTCCAAAATAGGGTAGGGAGGCCGGGTCCAGCCCAGCTTTTTTGGCATCGTTTTGGCTCAGAACAATATTGCTGGCACCTGTATCGACGACAAACCTAATTTTGGCACCGTTGACATCAAGCGTTAGGCGATAGTGACCATCCGGGCTTCGCGGGATGACAACGCGACCCGCGTCGGAATAGACGCTCGCGCGCGGTGTGATTGTGGAGCGTATATCGCCCCACATACCGTAGGCCGCTATGATACCGATGAATATGAGCGCCCATGCCATGCCCTGTTGTACGGTCTTGCGAAAGCTCTGGCGGTGGTTGGTGACAAACCAAAACAATACTGCAACTGCCAGCAGCAGGAGATAGGTCAAATGTCCGGTTTGTAAATTGCTCATCTCAACACCCTTTCCTTACCATATAGGAGAGGTGAGAGACATTCCAAAGGGGCTATGCGACAAATCCAAAGTCGCGCAGACCCTCAAGGACAAATTGCACGGCAAGTGCTGCGAGAAGCATCCCAAGAAGCCGTGTGGCCACCGTAACCCCGGTTTTTCCGAGGGCTTTGGCAAGCAGACCGCTAGTCAGGAACAGACCAAGCACCACAAGCAACACCGCCAGCGCCACCCCAAGCACAAGAAACGTCGTGTCGACGCCGGGATGCTGCCCCGCAAGTAAGATCACGGTAGCAATCGAGCCAGGGCCAGCAATCAAGGGGATCGCGAGCGGAAATACCGATGGGTCGGGGCGTTCATCAGCCTGATCTTCGCGGCGCTTTGTGCGCCGTTCAAAGAGCATATCCAACGCTGTGAGAAACAATAGGATGCCGCCAGCAATCCGAAATGCAGGCATTGAGATACCAACAAATCCAAGCACCGCCTCGCCGAAAAAGGCAAAAAGCGCCAAGATCGTAAAAGCAATCGCACAAGCCCGCAACGCGATAGAACGCATCTGGGCGCGGTCCATGTCATGGGTCAACGCGACGAAAAGCGGGGTCAGGCCAATGGGATCAATAATCACAAAAAGAGTGACAAAAGCCGTGATGAGCGCCGCGCTGTCCATGATCGGATATTATCCTTCAGCCTTCGGCGTTTTCAAGCTTTTCAAGAGCGCGCTCCCAAAGCGTTTCTGCCTTCGCCAACCCTTCTAGAACTTCGGCATGCTTTTGTTGCCATTTGGAAATCTCATCCGCCTTTGTCCCATTATAAAGGGCGGGGTCAGCGAGTCTTGCATCCAGCTTTGCACGCATCTCAGTAAGCTTTTCAACACGGGATTCGCATTTTCGCACCTCTGCACGCAGGGCAAGAAGGGCATCGCGGGGCGCGCGTTTGGGGGCAGGGGCTTGCCTTGCCTTGTCTTTTGGTGTCGTCTTATCCGACGATAAAAGCTGCGTCCGGTAAGCCTCGAGGTCGCCTTCATAGGGGCGCACCGTGCCATCAGCCACGAGCCAGAGCCGGTCGGCGGTCATGGCCAAAAGGTGCATGTCGTGACTAACGAGAATAACCGCGCCCGAATATTCCGTCAGCGCGTCTACAAGGGCCTCGCGGCTTTCTATGTCGAGGTGATTTGTCGGCTCGTCCAAGATAAGCAAATGCGGCGCATCAAGCGTAGCCAGCAAGAGAGACAGACGCGCCTTTTGACCGCCTGACAGGCGAGAGACCTCGGTTTCGGCTTGATCTGCACCAAGACCAAATCCGGCGAGAATACCGCGTAGTTTCCCCGGCGTATGATCCGGGCGTTCGCGGCGTAGATGTTCAAGCGGGGTTTCGTCAACATAGAGCTCATCAACCTGATGCTGTGCGAAATAGCCGATCCGAAGTTTGCTTGACCGTGTCATCTTGCCCTCCATCAAGGGCAGACGGTCGGACAAGAGTTTCGCAAGCGTTGATTTGCCTTGGCCATTTTTTCCGAGCAAGGCAATCCGGTCGTCTTGATCAATGCGCAGGTCGAGATGTTTCAGGATTGGGGTGTCAGTATAGCCTGTCGACCCGGCTTCAATACGAATGATGGGGGGGGAAAGCTCTTCGGGGGACGGAAACGCAAAGCGGCGCAGTGCGGCTTCTTGCGGTGAAGAGATCGGTTGCATCTTTTCCAGAGCCTTCAGGCGGGATTGCGCCTGTTTGGCTTTGTCGGCTTTGTAGCGGAACCTGTCGACATAGGATTGCAGATGCGCGCGACGGGCATCCTGTTTCTTTGAGAGGGCTTCGGCCTGGGCAAGGCGTTCGGCTCTCTGCCGTGCAAACTGATCATATGGCCCTTGATAGAGGGTCAGTTTTTGATCTTCGAGGTGCAAGATTGCCCCGACAGCACGATTCAAAAGGCCGCGATCATGGCTAATGATAAGGACCGTATGCGGATATTTCGCCAGATAGCTCTCGAGCCAGAGCGCCCCTTCGAGGTCAAGATAGTTGGTCGGTTCATCCAAGAGCAGCAAATCAGGTTGCGAGAACAACACCGCCGCAAGAGCGACCCGCATGCGCCAGCCACCGGAAAAATCCGAGCAGGGGCGACTTTGCTGATCGTTATCGAAACCAAGCCCCTTGAGAATCGATGACGCGCGCGCCTCGGCGCTCCATGCGTCGATGTCGGCGAGGCGGGTCTGAATATCTGCGATCCGATGTGGATCGGTCGCAGTCTCGGATTCGGCCATGAGTGCGCAACGCTCGGCGTCGGCGGCCAAAACCGTATCGAGCAAAGACGTATTCGACGACGGAACTTCCTGCGCGACGCCGCCAATGCGCGCGCGCGCGGGCAGGCTGATAGACCCGCCTTCAAGCGCCAACTCGCCTCGGATCAGGCGAAAAAGAGTTGTTTTGCCAGTGCCATTGCGGCCCACAACGCCGACCTTATGCCCGTTGGGCACAGTGGCAGAAGCCTCGGACAAAAGAGTTCGGCCCGCAACGGCGTAGGAAATCGAGTCAATTCGCAGCATGGAACGCGGTGTCGCCTATTGGCGCGGGCGCGTCAATCACTGCTTTTCAAGCTCGGTGCAGCGTGTTATCGCAGCGCCAATTCGAATATGGGGTCGGGCATGTCGCCCGCACTATCTTAAGGAGCAAACACATGGCGACCGAACGCACGCTTTCCATCATCAAACCCGATGCAACCAAGCGCAACCTCACTGGCAAAATCAATGCCAAATTCGAGGACGCTGGCCTTCGCATTATCGCACAGAAGCGCATCCACCTCACCAAAGAGCAAGCTGGCGTTTTTTACGCAGTACATGCCGAGCGTCCGTTTTATGACGAACTCTGCGAATTTATGGCCTCTGAGCCGGTCGTTGTTCAGGTTCTCGAAGGTGAAGGCGCGATTGCCAAGAACCGTGAAGTGATGGGGGCCACCAACCCTGCAGACGCTGCGCCCGGCACGATCCGTGCAGATTTCGCCCAGTCTGTTGGTGAAAACTCGGTTCACGGCTCTGACGCACCAGAGACCGCAGCTGTAGAGATCGCCTATTTCTTCTCGGGCCTCGAGTTGGTCGGCTAATCACACGCCGGTTTCGGGATTATCCGATTTGATTAGGGGCCGTTGCGTATGCGCAGCGGCCCATTTTCGTTTTCGCGCCTTCGGTCCGCTCAGATCATGGCCCAATCACTGAAAATCGGTGGTTTGACTGGCTCAGGTTTGCTGACCGGCCGTGGTTGTTGTGGCTGGTTCTGTTGAGGTTGAGGGCGGGGTGTTGAAAAAGGCATTATGTGCCTCCTCTCCTGTTCGAAACGGGTTTTGGTTGCCTGTTGTGTGGATCAATAAAACCACCCGTTTCTGCCGATCTGATGCCGGAGCGGGGGAAAGAAGATGTCGAAACCTTGCCGAAACTCTTTAAAATAGCCTTCATTCACGAACAGCGGCCTTGGTGTAACGCTGTCCGTGAGGAGAAACATCTGCGAAAATTGAGCCCTATTTATATCGCGTGCCAACTCTGCCGCATCCGTCAGTAACCGATTGCGATCTTGGGGCATTATTTTTCTGAAATTGGTGACGTAAAGAAATACGCGTGAGCAACAAAAAAGCCCTCAAGCCATTAAGACCTAAGGGCTTTTTATGGCTCCGGCGGTAGGGATCGAACCTACGACCAATTGATTAACAGTCAACTGCTCTACCGCTGAGCTACGCCGGAACATGTGGCGTGATATAGCTGTGGTTTTTTCCGAGGTCCAGAGGCTATTGCGACATTTTTTTGGATTTTTTGTTTCGATCAAACGCATTCAAAAATGGCGTCGGTTTCAAGGGGGCCTTGGCTTGTGACCTGACGTTTCCCAACAAGATCAACCAAATGTGCGAAAACATTGCGTGTTGCGGCACCCATGAGGGCGGTTGGGGTTTCTGTGTAGATGCGGCTTGCGAGGTCATAGGCCCGCGCAGGACCAGATTGGAGAGCGCTTAGAATCTCTGCTTCGCGCATTTCGCGATGGGCTATTAGCCAAGCAAGGCGTTCGGCCGGGTTTTCAATTGGTGCGCCGTGGCCCGCATGGAACACTCGCCATTCATAAGAGGCTAGTCGGCGGCATGATGCCATGAAATCGGTTAAATCGCCATCGGGCGGAGAGACGAGGGAACTGGCCCAGCCCATAACGTGATCTCCACAAAAACAGATGTCATCAAGGGCAAAGGCAATATGATTGCCGATATGTCCGGGGGTGTGCAGGGTCTTGAGCGACCACCCGTCACCGTCAATACATTCTCCATCCGCCAGGGTTTGGTCGGGGAGGAAACCTGCATCAATGCCTTCGCCCCCGCCAGCAAGCCCGCGTGCGGCGAGATCCTGCATCACGGCACTTCGACCGGCATAAGCGTCGCCAAAGGCTAAAATCGGCGCACCGGTTCTTTCGGCCAGAGGCCGCGCGAGAGGCGAGTGGTCAATATGGGCGTGTGTGACGAAAATATGTGTGATGTCCTGACCTGGTGCGAGCGCGGCCAAAATAGCCTCTAGATGCGCCTCGGAGTCCGGCCCCGGATCAATCACGGCGATTCCCCTTGTGCCAACAAGATAGGTATTGGTGCCACGAAAGGTCATTGGTGACGGATTGGGAGCCAGCAAGCGTCGCAGTCCGGGTTCAAGCTCTTCGGCTATGCCAACGGGCGGGTCAAATTTTAGGATTTCGGGATCCATAGGCTTTCCTTCCGATCACTCACACGGCAAGGTTTACGCATGTTTTTTCAATGGCTCAAACGTTATATGCCGCGCAGCCTCTACGGACGCGCCGCGTTAATCCTGATCCTGCCGGTGGTGACACTTCAGCTTGTGGTGTCTTTTGTCTTTATCCAAAGGCATTTCGAGGATGTGACAGAACAGATGACACGCACGGTTTCTCGTGAGTTGGTTCTGTTATTGGATGCTGTCGATGCGTCACATGCCGGTCGGCTTGAGGCCTCACAGCTTGCCAGCCTTGCTGATGCGCTCGACTATACCCTAGAAATCGGTGCGACGGTGCCGCCCGGAAATCAACGACGATGGTATGATTTTTCGGGGCTTGTCGTCATTCGCACCTTGAATGATCTTGTGCCTGCAATCCGCGGCGTAGAGTTGCCGGACAATCGGGTTGTCCGTGTCTATGCTGCGACGGGACAGGGACCAGCCCTATTTGAGTTTGACCGGTTGCGCCTTTCAGCCAGCAATCCCCATCAGCTACTGGTGAACATGGTTTTCTTTGGCGGTCTGATGACGTTGATCGCTTTTCTATATCTGAGAAATCAATTGCGTCCGGTGAAGCGCCTTGCCGCCGCCGCAGAGGCGTTTGGGCGGGGGCGTCATGTGCCTTATTCACCGACGGGGGCGGTGGAAGTCCGGGCCGCGGGCAATGCGTTTTTGGATATGCGGGCGCGGATCGAACGGCAGATTGAACAGCGCACTATGATGCTTTCTGGCGTGAGCCATGACCTGCGCACCCCTCTCACGCGCCTCAAGCTTGGGCTGAGCCTCCTTGATCGTGAGGATGCAGAACCGCTTGAGAGAGATGTCGAAGATATGCAACGGCTTTTGGATGAGTTCTTGAGCTTCGCCCGCGGTGCCCATGAGGGAGAGCCCGAAAAGGTTGATCCGGTGGCGCTGGTTCGTAAGATCGTGGACGATAGCGCACGTGGTGGGCGCAATGTGACGCTTCGCGCGATAGAAGGCGACGAGGGGGCGCTGGTTTCGCTCCGTGTTGTGGGGATCACGCGTGCCGTCGAAAACCTTATTGGCAACGCGGTTCGTTATGGTTCTAAAGCCGAGGTTTCGCTGCGTCTTTCGGACAAGTCCCTGCGGATACGGGTTGAAGATGATGGGCCGGGAATCGCAGCGCAAGATCGTGACGAGGCGATAAAACCGTTTGCCCGGTTAGAACCCGCACGCAATCAGAACCGCGGCACGGGCGTTGGTCTCGGTTTGTCGATCGCGGCGGATGTGGCGCGGGCGCATGGCGGCGTGCTGCGTCTTGGGGAAAGCACGGAATTGGGCGGGCTTTGCGCCGACATTGTGATCGCACGCCAAACAGGGGCGAATCGTCGTGGTTTTTGGTAGGCCCGGCAGGACTTGAACCCGCAACCAAAGCGTTATGAGCGCTCTGCTCTAACCAATTGAGCTACAGGCCCTACCTTGTAGGCCTTTTGCTAGCAGAAGGCGCGCCCGCGTCAAGGGTTGGCGTTGCCTCTGAGGCGGTGATGGTCTAGTGCGTCTGCAAGCCAGAGATGGAGTTTGACATGAGCGACGGCAAGAACGGCATCACTTATGCGGATGCAGGTGTGGATATTGATGCAGGCAATGCGCTTGTCGATCGGATCAAGCCCGCAGCCAAGAGAACCAAACGGTCGGGCGTTATGTCCGGTCTTGGCGGGTTCGGAGCACTTTTTGACCTCAAGGCGGCAGGCTATGAAGACCCTATTCTTGTTGGCGCGACGGATGGTGTCGGGACCAAGTTGCGCATTGCGATTGATACAGGAAATGTCGATGGCGTCGGGATTGATCTTGTGGCGATGTGTGTCAATGATCTCGTCTGCCAAGGTGCCGAGCCGCTGTTTTTCCTCGACTATTTTGCGACTGGAAAACTCGAAACAGACGTTGCCGCGCGCATCATCGAAGGTATTGCGGAGGGCTGTGTCCAATCTGGCTGTGCTTTGATTGGTGGTGAGACGGCAGAGATGCCCGGCATGTATGAGGCGGGGGATTTTGATCTTGCGGGATTTGCGGTTGGCGCGATGGAGCGCGGCGCGGATCTTCCTGTGGATGTTCAGGAGGGCGATGTGCTGCTTGGATTGGCCTCGAACGGCGTGCATTCGAACGGCTATAGCCTTGTGCGTAAACTTGTTGAGGTCTCGGGCCTTGGATGGGACGACGCTTGCCCCTGGAGCGAAGGCTCGCTCGGAGAGGCGCTGCTTGCGCCGACGCGGTTGTATGTCAAACAAACGCTCGACGCGGTGCGGGCCGGTGGCGTTCACGGACTTGCCCATATTACCGGAGGCGGTTTGACAGAGAACCTTCCCCGCGTCCTGCCAGAAGGGCTTGGGGCGGATATTGATCTTTCTGCGTGGGAACTTCCTGCCGTTTTCAAATGGTTGGCGGGCACCGGGGACATGGCAGAATCGGAATTGCTTAAGACCTT
>JAPHRE010000063.1 GCA_026195905.1 Pseudopelagicola sp.
AAATCTCCAACGATACGACCGAGCCAGGCAAAAATCTCCGGCCGCGTCATTAGAAAAAAATACAGCACCCCGATAAAAGTCAGCATTTGGCCCAACACCCTCGGCGCAAATACAAGCGCATCACGCGCCGTTGGCACGTCAATCGCCGGCGACTCCTTATCGCCTCCCTTGCCCTCTGGGTTAACCGTCGACTCCACGCGCTCAACCATCTCGTCCAGCCCAAGAAGCATCCGGCGCAGTTCTTGCACCTCCGATCTAACCTCGAACCAGATGCGCGGGGCAATCTCGATCGCGCGCGACACATAAGGCTCTGCAAACACCACCACCACCGCAGCACAGGCCACCCCGATCAAAACCGACAGAAGCGACGACGCCGCAGGCCGCACCCCAAGGCTTTCGAACCAATTGACGAGGGGCGACAAAATGATGCCAAACACCAAGGCGGTCACCACCGGGCCAAAAAACGTCTGACCCAATTCCAAGGCAGCAATCGTCACCGTGATGGCGCTCGTCCAGAGCAATAATCTCAAAGGGTTGGTCATAATCTCTATCCTTTTTTCCCGTTTCGGGCCTGCCGCGCTGGCCCGCCACGCCCCGCATCCACGACGTCAAAGACGACATCGAACCCTGGGTCTGCATTGGCTATCCAACCCCTCGACCATCACTTTGGTTCCGGCATCTTTCCGCACGGTGTCAGAGAAAATTCGGTTTTGGACGGAACATTCTGTCGGCCGATGCGTTGGGAGGATGAACACGAAAGGAGAAACCAAATGCCTAAGAATGCTCAAACCGCAAAAACCGAAGACATTGCCGCCCAATTCGAAACCCTGCGCGAAGACGTGGCCAAGCTGACCGAGATTGTCTCCGAAGTTTCCGCCGCCAAAGTCGATAGCGCCAAGGCATCGGCCAAGAAAAACGCCGAAGCCAACATGGAAAGGCTCTCGCAAAACGCGACCCATTACAAAACCATGACCGAAGACAGCATCCGCAAACAGCCTGTGATGGCCACTGCGGTCGCCGCAACGCTCGGCTTTGCCGTCGGCTATCTTGCCAACCGCAGCTAAGCCCATGCTCTCGCGGATCGCATATCTTCTCGAGGACAAGCTGCGCCGGGCCATTTTCTGGTCCGCCGCAGCGGTCGCGGTCGCGGTCGGCGCAGGTCTGGCCACGCTGGCGGGACTTGCCGCGCTGGCCGAAGCCGGCTTGTCAGAGGCGCTACGCCTGCTGGTGGTAAGCTGCGTCTGGTTCGGGATCGGCGGGCTTTTGGCATTGGTCGCCACGGCCAAAGGCGCGCGCCCAACCTCCCGGCAATCCGCGCAGCCCCGTCCGGCGACAACTGGCCTTGCCGAGGCGTTTAGCGCCGGATTTTCCGAAGGCGCAACCTCGGCCAACCGCCAAACCAGCCGCTAATACGCCCACGGCCTCCCCGCGCCCCCACCATGCCGGGGGTGCCGCGACAAACCTCCCCTCCCAGGGGCCGTGATCGCGGCGGGCAATCCGATAAACAAGATCGCGGAGACAAAGAAGGTTAGCGCATCAAGCAATGGCGCTCGAAAACGGGATCCGAACGATCCTTAGAGATCGCATGAAGGCCGGACACGAGCATCGATCAGCCCCACCCTGCTTTCCATGAGAACACCTTTTGTAACCAAAGCTGTAACGACAGAACGGACACAAGCCCCTGATTGCAAGGCTTTTCTTTAATTTCAAAGGGATGAGATGGTGGGTCGTGAGAGGCTCGAACTCCCGACATCTTCGGTGTAAACGAAGCGCTCTACCAACTGAGCTAACGACCCGATGAGCGTCTTATTAGCCGCGAGCGCTAGGGTGTTCAACAAGAATTTTCATTCGATCCAAGAAAACGAAAAAGGGCGCTCAAACCTCTCGGTGAGCGCCCTTGAATCTGGTGGGTGATAAGAGATTTGAACTCCTGACATCTTCGATGTGAACGAAGCGCTCTACCACTGAGCTAATCACCCGGTGCCGCGCTATCTAGCCTCACTCGGCTGCGTCCGCAACCCCTACTTTCGGAGCCTCCGGTGCCTTTTTCGGTTGGCGCACACGCACGTTCATCACCTTGCCGTTCGACACCACCTTGGCGCGCTGCACCTTCATTTTACCGAAAGGCCGCAGGTTCAATTCCCGCCCCTCGTCAAGCGCCTCGCCAAGCACCGCAAGCATCGCTTCGACCGTCGGTTTGGCAAAGCGTTTCTTGATGCCCGAGCGTTCGACAACCATGTCGATCAGCTCTTTTTTCTTGAGTTCGGGACCGGCGACAACGGGTTTGGCTTCGTTGACGACAACCGGCTTGGCCGCTGTGGTGCTTGCGGTTTTGCGCGGGGTCGCGGCGCTCTTTGCCGTGCTGGTCTTGCTGCTTGTCGCTTTTCTGGTTGTGCTGCTCGCGGCTTTGCTCGTCGTGCTCTTGGCGCGGGTCGTGGTCGTTCTTGCCATCTTGGACTCACCTCACTGTTTTCAGTTTGGAAACAAGCTATCAGCACAGCAGCGTTGACTCCACCCCGCTTTTGGAGAACGCTGAAAACATATCTCAAAAACGGCACCTCTGGGGGGAGGATATCATGCGTAAACACCTGACCGCGACCCTGCTCGCCGCGTCTCTGACCGCCACAACCGCGATCGCCGGCCCGCCTGTGGCCCCGGTGATCTCGTCGCAATCCGTCGCCGCCGACGCCACCAAGGCCGAGGTGGATCGCGGCCTCATCGCCGCGCTCGCCTTTTCCGTGATCCTCGTCGCGATCTCCGCCGGTAGCGCGCCCGCACCCGTCCCAAGCGACAGCCGCCTCAAAACGGATATCGCCCCGGTTGGCACCGCGCCCAACGGCCTGACCCTCTATAATTTCCGCTACAAAGGCTCCGACGCGCTCTATCAGGGCGTGATGGCCCAAGATGTCCTCGCCCACACGCCCGAAGCGGTCGTAACTATGGCCAATGGCTACTACGCCGTGAACTACGACATGCTCGGCCTTGAGATGACCCGCATCGACTGATCCGGCAATATCCGAAACGACAAAGGGCGCGGATCTCTCCGCGCCCTTTTCTTTTCTCGGTATGGCGCGGCTTAATGCGCCGTGGCGCCCGCCTTTTCGTCGCGGGCAAGTGCGGCGGCGATTTCTGCCGCCTCGTCCCATTCGATCGACTCCGGCTCACGCACCAGCGCCAGTTTGAGCACATCACGCACATGGGCGACCGGAATGATCTCCAGCCCGTCTTTGACGTTGTCGGGGATCTCTACGAGGTCTTTCTCGTTCTCCTCGGGGATGAGCACCGTCTTGACCCCGCCCCGAAGTGCCGCGAGGAGCTTCTCCTTGAGACCGCCAATCGCAGAGGCATTGCCGCGCAGCGTGACCTCGCCGGTCATGGCAATATCCTTGCGCACCGGAATCCCCGTGAGCGTCGAGACAATCGCCGTCACCATCGCAAGACCCGCCGACGGCCCGTCCTTGGGCGTCGCCCCGTCCGGCACATGCACGTGAATGTCCCACTTATCAAACAGCGGCGGCTTGACCCCGATCTGCGGCGCGATAGAGCGCACATAGCTTGAGGCCGCGTCGATGGATTCCTTCATCACATCGCCAAGTTTCCCCGTCGTCTTCATCCGCCCCTTGCCCGGCAGGCGCAGCGCCTCGATAGACAAAAGGTCGCCGCCGACGCTGGTATAGGCCAGCCCGGTGACGACACCGACCTGATCTTCCTTCTCGGCCAACCCATAGCGGAATTTCTTCACCCCAAGGAAATCGTCGAGGTTCTCCGCCGTCACAGCGACCGCCTCGGCCTCGCCTTTGACGATCTTGGTCACCGCCTTACGCGCCAGTTTCCCAAGCTCACGCTCAAGGTTCCGCACCCCGGCTTCGCGAGTATAGGTGCGGATCATCTCCATCAACGCCTCTGGCTCGATCGAGAATTCATTGGCCTTGAGACCATGATTCTTGACCTGTTTGGGGATCAAATGGCGCGTGGCAATCTCGGCCTTTTCTTCCTCGGTATAGCCTGCAAGCGGAATGATCTCCATCCGATCAAGAAGGGGCCCCGGCATGTTGTAGCTATTGGCCGTGGTGAGGAACATCACGTTCGACAGATCATATTCGACCTCAAGGTAATGGTCCACAAAGGTGCCGTTCTGCTCGGGGTCGAGCACCTCGAGCATCGCCGACGCCGGATCGCCGCGGAAATCCTGCCCCATCTTGTCGATCTCATCGAGAAGGATAAGCGGGTTCGTGGTTTTCGCCTTCTTCAGCGCCTGAATGATCTTGCCCGGCATCGACCCGATATAGGTTCGCCGGTGGCCGCGAATTTCGCTCTCATCGCGCACACCGCCCAACGAAATACGAATAAATTCACGCCCCGTGGCATTGGCCACCGATTTCCCGAGCGACGTTTTACCAACCCCCGGAGGCCCAACAAGGCACAGAATCGGCCCCTTGAGCTTGGCCGAGCGTTGCTGCACCGCGAGGTATTCGACAATGCGCTCTTTGACCTTCTCAAGCCCGTAATGATCCTCATCAAGGATGGTTTCGGCCCGGCCAAGGTCTTTCTTGACGCGGGATTTCTTACCCCACGGGATCGACAGCATCCAGTCGAGATAGTTGCGCACGACCGTCGCCTCAGCGCTCATCGGGCTCATATTCTTGAGCTTCTTAAGCTCCGCCTCGGCCTTTTCCCTGGCCTCTTTCGAGAGCTTGGTCTTGGCAATTTTTTCTTCGAGTTCCGCGATTTCGCCTTCGCCGTCCTCGCCGTCGCCAAGCTCCTTCTGAATGGCCTTCATCTGCTCATTCAGATAATATTCGCGCTGTGTGCGCTCCATCTGGCTCTTGACGCGCGTCTTGATCTTCTTCTCGACCTGAAGAACGCTCATCTCGCCCTGCATCAGGCCATAGACCTTCTCAAGCCGCTCGCTGACCGAAAGCGTCTCAAGAAGCTCCTGCTTCTGGTCAACCTCGATGCCAAGATGCCCCGCAACAAGATCGGCGAGCTTTTGCGGCTCAACCGTCTCGGAGACCGCCGAAAGCGCCTCTTCGGGGATGTTTTTCTTGATCTTGGCATAGCGTTCGAACTCGTCCGTCACCGTGCGCAAAAGCGCCTCGATGGTGGCCGCATCGCCCGGAAGCTCTGTAAGATATTCGGCTTCGGCCTCGAAAAACTCATCGTTTTCAAGGAAGTCCGTGATCTGCACACGGCTGACGCCTTCGACAAGAACCTTCACGGTCCCATCGGGCAGCTTCAAAAGCTGAAGCACATTGGCCAACACGCCAGCGCGGTAAATGCCGTTCGCATCCGGATCGTCCTCGGCGGGATCAATCTGGCTCGAAAGCAGGATTTGCTTGTCATCCGCCATGACGGCTTCGAGCGCCCGCACAGATTTGTCGCGCCCCACGAAAAGCGGCACGATCATGTGCGGGAACACCACGATATCACGCAGCGGCAGCACAGGATAAGAAGAATTGAGAGGCTCTTGCATACTCGGTCCTTGTTCTTGGCAAAACGACACGGGCCCCATACGCGGCAGCCCATTGGCCGTTTCCGTTTCCTCGCAGATTAAAGTGGGGCACCACCCCGCCAGTTTCAACTGCTCCGTTCAGGTCGACCCACAATGCCGCCCCTATTCGGGAGCCACAAGGCGCGAATTCCGGCAATCTGTGAAAAATTCATCTTGATCGCCAGGATCGGCGCCGATGCGCTGCATGTGGACAGCATCAAGGGCCAAGGCTATCGTCGCACGACCCCATCCCCGACCGCCGGTCCCCATGTCCCATTCGCCCCAATCCCTGCGCCTTGCCGCCATCGTCGTGACGATGAACCGCCCCGACCAGATCCGCGTGACTGTCGCTCGACTGCACGCGGAAGGCGTTGATTGTCTCGTGATCGTGGACAATGGTTCGGATCAGGAAACCCGCGATTGGCTGCAAAGCCTTGAGAATGACCAAACCCTGATTCTGCTGTCGGATCGCAATCTCGGTGGCGCAGGCGGCTTTGCCCGCGCCATAACCGCGGCCCGCGAGGCGTTCGATCCTGACTGGATGGTGTTGATGGACGATGACGCCCGCCCCGATCCCGGCACCATCGCCGCGTTTCGCCGGATGGAGCGCACCGGCTGGGACGCGCTGGCCGGGGCCGCCTATTATCCCGATGGCACGATCTGCGACATGAACCGCCCCGTGGTCAACCGCCTGCCCGGCCCCGGCTTTGTCCCGACGCATCTTGCGCCCGAGGACTACGCCCGCCCCCATATGCGCCGGGTCGCCGCGTCATCTTTCGTGGGCCTGTTCCTGTCGCGCACGACCGTGCAAACCCTTGGCCTGCCTGACGAAAAGCTCTTTCTCTACATGGAGGACGGGCTTTATACCCTCGCCCTGACCCGCGCAGGGCTTCGCCTGGGCTTTGCCCCAAAGCTGCGCTTTACCCATGACTGCAAGACCTTCACAGGCCGCAAAACCGGCTTTCGCCCGGTCTGGAAGGCCTATTACTATCATCGCAACCTGTTGATTTTTTACCGCCGCGCTATGGGACCGCTGTTTTGGCCCGCGCTGGCCTACCTGCTCCCCAAATGGCTCTTGAAGGCACGCGCCCAAAAAGGCGACGCAGGCGCCTACCTGCACTATCTGCGCCGCGCTATTTTTGACGGGCTACGCGGTCGGATCGGCACCGGCCCGGTTGAGGACGGCGAAGTCTAAACCGGCTCGATATCGCCAAGGGCACGGGTTGCATGGAACTCCGCCTCCCATGCCGCGAACGTCCCCGCGTCGATCGCATCGCGCATCCCCTGCATGATCTCCTGAAAGTAATGCAGGTTGTGCCACGTAAGCAGCATCCCCGAGATCATCTCGCCCGCCCGGAACACATGATGCAGATAGGCGCGGCTATAGCTTGAACAGGCCGGACAGGTGCAATGCTCGTCCAAGGGGCGCGGATCATCCGCATGGCGCGCGTTCTTGATATTGACCTGCCCCCGCCGGGTCCAGGCCTGGCCGGTGCGCCCCGACCGGCTCGGCAACACGCAATCCATCATATCAATGCCACGTTTGACCGCGCCGACAATATCATCCGGCTTGCCCACCCCCATAAGATAGCGAGGCCGGTCCTGCGGCAAAAACCCCGGCGCATAATCAAGACAGTTGAACATCGCCGCCTGCCCCTCGCCAACCGCCAGCCCGCCAATGGCATAGCCATCAAAGCCGATGTTTTTAAGCGCCTCGGCGCTCTCCTCGCGAAAATCGCGCTCCAACCCGCCCTGCACAATACCAAAAAGCGCATGGCCGGGCCGATCCCCAAACGCCTCTTTCGACCGCTCCGCCCACCGCATCGAAAGCCGCATCGACTCGGCAATGCGATCGCGATCCGCCGGAAGCGCCGGGCATTCATCGAAACAAATGACAATATCCGACCCCAAAAGGCGCTGAATTTCCATCGACCGTTCCGGCGTCAACTCGTGGCGCGACCCGTCGATATGGCTCTTGAAGGTGACGCCTGTCTCGGTGAGCTTGCGCAGGTCCGCGAGGCTCATAACCTGAAACCCGCCAGAATCCGTCAGGATCGGCCGGTCCCAATTCATGAACTTGTGCAAGCCGCCAAGCCGGTCAATCCGCTCTGCCGTCGGCCGCAGCATCAGATGATAGGTATTGCCCAATAGGATATCCGCCCCCGTCGCGCGCACGCTCTCGGGCAGCATCGCCTTGACCGTCGCCGCCGTGCCGACCGGCATAAAGGCAGGAGTGCGAATATCGCCGCGCGGGGTCTGGATGACGCCTTTACGCGCCGCGCCGTCTGTGGCCTGAAGCTCAAAGGAAAAGCGGGATGTCATGCGATACCTTTCGGGGTTTTCTTTCTCCAACCACAAAACCGTGGCCTTGTAAAACCGCCCGCCCGCGCGCACTCTGGACCCAAGCGACCCTGAGGCGCGATTTTACGGAGAGTTTTCATGACCGAAGATGTTCTTTTCGACCTGCTTGCAAGCAATATCCTCTACCTTCTTGGCGCGATCTTCGTCGTCCTGTTTATCCTCAAAGGCGTGCGCATCGTACCGCAATCGGAAAAACACGTCGTCGAACGCTTTGGCCGCCTGCAATCGGTGCTTGGGCCGGGCATCAACCTGATCGTGCCGTTCCTCGACGTGGTGCGCCATCAGGTCTCGATCCTCGAACGCCAACTCCCCAACGCCAATCAGGACGCCATCACCAAGGACAACGTGCTGCTTGAGGTGGAAACCTCGGTCTTCTACCGCATCATCGAGCCGGAAAAGACCGTCTACCGGATCCGCGACGTGGACGCCGCCATCGCCACAACCGTCGCCGGGATCGTGCGCGCCGAGATCGGCATGATGGATCTTGACGATGTGCAGGCCAACCGCGCCAACCTGATCTCGACCATCAAGGAATCGGTCGAATCCGCCGTGGACGATTGGGGCATCGAAGTAACCCGCGCCGAAATCCTCGACGTGAACCTCGATCAAGCCACCCGCGACGCCATGCTGCAACAGCTCAACGCCGAACGCGCCCGCCGCGCCCAGGTGACCGAAGCCGAAGGCACCAAACGCGCCGTGGAACTTGCCTCAGACGCCGAACTTTATGCCGCCGAACAGGCCGCCAAGGCCCGCAGGATTTCCGCCGACGCAGAGGCCTACGCCACCGAGGTCGTCGCCAAGGCGATTCGTGAAAACGGCATCGAGGCGGCGCAATACCAAGTCGCCCTGAAACAGGTCGAAGCCCTCAACGCGCTTGGCAACGGAAGCGGCAAACAAACCATCGTCCTGCCCGCCGCCGCGCTCGAAGCCTTTGGCGACGCCTTCAAGCTCCTGAAGGGCAGCGCATGATGGACCCCCTGCCCCTCTTTGCGACCTGGTGGATCTGGCTCGCGGTCGCGCTTGGCCTTGCCATCCTCGAAGTGCTCGCCCCCGGCTTTGTCTTTCTCGGCTTTGCCATCGGCGTTGCCCTTGTCGGTCTGCTGCTGCTGATCCCTGCCGCAACGTCCCTGTCGCTCTCGCTCTTGCTGTTGATCGCGGCGGTGCTGTCGCTGGGGGCATGGCTCCTGCTGCGTCATTTCTTCAACATCCCCGGCAGCACGCCGAAAACCTTCGATCACGATATCAACGAGTGATCCGCCCCGCGCGCGCCCTGCGATTTTTTGCCCTCTCCGCACTTCTCTCTTGCGCCGGTTCACAGACAGCTCTTCATGCTGCATCCTGCCCCATGCGCCACAGGGCGCACCCAAGACCGATTCCCGCTCCAAAGGAGGCCAAGGCATGTCCGATACCCAATCCCCCACCCCGCTCAATCTCGGCTGGGAGGAATGGATAAGCCTGCCTGATCTCGGCCTTCCGGCGATGCGCGCCAAGGTTGATACCGGCGCGCGCACCTCCTCGCTCCACGCGACAGAGATTGAACCCTTCGGCACCAAAGACCGCCCCCGCGTGCGCTTTACCGTGCATCCCATTCCGGGCAATGACGACCTGCTGATCCCCTGCTCGGCCGAGATCAAGGACCGCCGCGAGATCACCTCCTCCAATGGCGAAAGCGAAATGCGCTACGTCATCGAAAGCACGCTGTCTGTCGGCGGCGAAAGCTGGCCTATCGAACTGACCCTGACCGACCGGCGCGGCATGGCGCTGCATATGCTGCTGGGCCGTCAGGCGCTTGGCGATAACGTCACCGTGATGCCCGCTGACCGCTTCTGTCAGCCCGAACTGGACTACTCCGTCTATTCCTCGTCCCATATTCGCAAGACCGCTCCCAACCGCGCCCTGCGCATCGCGGTGCTGTCACGCGAAGACAATTATTCAACCCGCCGCTTCGTCGAAGAAGGCGAACATCGCGGCCACACGGTCGAGGTCATCGACACCACCCGCTGCTATATGTCCATCAATGCCTTGGCCCCGGAAATTCACTATGACGGCAAACGCTTGCCGCGCTACGATGCCGTGATCCCGCGCATCGGCGCGTCGATTACCCCCTATGGCACCGCCCTGTTGCGTCAATTCGAAACAATGGGCACCTATTGCCTCAACGGCAGCGCCGGCATCTCCGCCAGCCGCGACAAGCTCCACGCCCATCAGGTGCTCGCCGGGCACAAGATCGGCATGCCCGCGACCGCCTTTGCCGCCTCGCCCAAGGATACCAAGAACCTGATCGACATCGTGGGTGGCGCGCCGATGATCGTCAAACTTCTCGAAAGCACCCAAGGCAAAGGCGTCGTTCTCGCCGAAACCCGCAAGGCTGCCGAATCCGTCATCACCGCCTTTCGCGGCCTGCGGGCCAACTTCCTCGTGCAACATTTCGTCAAAGAAGCCGCCGGCGAAGATATCCGCTGCATGGTGATCGGCTCCAAGGTCGTCGGGGCCATCAAACGCACCGGCGCCGAAGGCGACTTCCGCTCCAACCTGCATCTTGGCGGCTCGGCCAAAAGGGTGCGCATCACCAAGGAAGAACGCGACACCGCGGTGCGCGCCGCCCGCGCCTTTGGTCTCAACATGGCCGGGGTCGATATGCTGCGCTCCGAAACCGGGCCAAAAGTCCTCGAAGTGAACTCCTCGCCTGGTTTCGAAGGCATCGAGAAAGCCACCGAAAAGAACCTCGTGGGCGCGCTTTATGACAAGATCGAACAGCGCGTCCGCCCCGCGCCCGTCCGAAAACGCAGCATCAGCAAGAGTTGATCCCGGCGCTTAGGGTCGAAAATCCGCACTGTCGCGATACCGACGCAATACCGACGCGACACATACGCGCATTTTCGACCTCTGGACCTCTGCGCCTATAATCCTTATATGTTTGCTCAAGTAACACGCAGGACAGGCACATGACTGAACTATCCGATCCCGTCGAAGGCACACCGCTGATCGCTCCATCAAGCACGGACCACCCGCTGCATGAACAGGCTGTCGAGGCCTGCCGCAGTGTGTTCGACCCCGAGATTCCGGTCAATATCTACGATCTTGGCCTGATCTACACGATTGAAATATCTGAAGAAAATGACGTCCACGTCATTATGACCCTGACCGCGCCGGGCTGCCCTGTTGCGGGCGAAATGCCCGGTTGGGTGCAAGAGGCCATCGCCGGGGTCGGCGGCGTGCGCGCCGTGACCGTCGATCTCGTCTGGCAACCGCCCTGGGGCATGGAAATGATGAGCGACGAAGCCCGACTTGAACTCGGGTTTATGTAATTTTTCAAAGGCTTGAGGAGGAAAGCTCATGTTCGGCATTCCCGGAAAATCGCCTGTCACAATCACCCCCGCCGCCGTGGCTCAAATCGCGAGGCTGATGCAAAAAGACGGCCACGCCGGTCTGCGTATCGGCGTCAAGAAAGGCGGCTGCGCGGGCATGGAATATACGATGGACTACGTGTCTGAACCCGACCCCAACGACGAAGTCGTCGAAGTCGAAGGCGCCCGCGTGATGATCGCCCCTATGGCCCAGATGTTCCTGTTTGGAACCGAAATCGACTATGAAACCTCGCTCCTCGAAAGCGGTTTCAAATTCAACAACCCCAATGTCACCGAAGCCTGCGGCTGCGGCGAGTCGATCAAGTTCGAAGGCATGTAAAGCGGGTGTGAGAAGCGCCCCTAACCCCTTCTTATGACACATCTTTCAGGTGTAGATAGGTCTCGTTGAATCGCTTCTCGAGGTGGTCCCCGGCAAGGATAACCCGTCCTGATCCGATCGGCGCAACATTGGTGTCGTGGTTTGGATTAAAGAACATCGGCACCGAAATCCGCGCCTCTCGCGTCCCCCGGACGCGATGCGGCGTTGCCCGCACTTTGCCATCGGTCCACATCTCCAACATCTCGCCAAAATTGATGATGAACACCCCCGGCTCCGCCTCGACCGGGATCCACGTCCCGTCACGCCGCTGCGCCTCAAGCCCGCCAACACCATCCGTCCCCAAAAGCGTCACACAGCCATAATCAGTATGTGTGGCAATGCCAAAATCCTTGTCCGTCGCCCAATCCGGGCGTGGCGGATAATAATTGGCCCGAAGCAACGCCATAGGCCGCGAAAACGCCGCGTCGAAATAGTCTTCCGGCTGCCCAATCGCCGCCGCGATCCCGCGCAAAATCCCCAAGGAAACGTCCAACGCCCGATCATAATAGCCTTGCACCGTAGCCCGAAATCCCTCCGGCGCGCGCGGCCAAAGGTTGTCGCCATAAACCGACAGGTTCAACGCCCGAAGCGGATCATCCGGCGCAAGCTCAAACCCACAATCAAAGACCTGTTTATAGTCGGGATTGGCCTGCGGATCGACCTGCTCCGACCCCGCCGCGCCCCAGCCCCGATTGGCCCCGGTGCGCGCCATGTCAACATCGCGTTTCTGCGCCTCGCTCAACTGAAAGAACGCTCGGTAAGCCTCTATAACTTCAAGAACATCTTCACGTGTCAGTGCCGAGTTCTCGACAACCAAAAACCCTGCATCCTCAACCCCCTGACGCAAGAGTGTCATGGTCTTTGCCTCACGCGCGTCGATCTTTCGGGCATCAAGTCTTGGGATCATCACCGGCCTCCTGTCGGACGCGTCCTTTTACGCCGTGCACCGCCTATGGCGCAAGCCGCCCTTGACGCCCGCCAACGAACCCACGAAAACAGATCAACCAAATTCAACAGGGGGTCGCAGATGCGTCGTAAACTGGCCGCAGGCAATTGGAAGATGAACGGGCTTGGCGCCGATCTCGCCGAGTTAGAACGCCTCGCCGCCGCCCCCGCGCCGGCCCAAACGGGCCGCCTTATCTGCCCCCCTGCGACGCTCATTTCGCGCGCCACGCTGATCGCGGGCGATATCGCCATCGGCGGCCAGGACTGCCACGCCGCCCAATCCGGCGCACATACCGGCGACATCTCCGCCGAAATGCTCGCGGATTGCGGCGCCTCGGCGGTGATCGTCGGCCATTCTGAACGCCGCGCCGATCATGGGGAAACCGACGCCACCATCGCCGCCAAGGCCAAAGCCGCCTGGGACGAAGGTCTTCTGGCGGTGATCTGCATCGGCGAAAGCCTCGCCCAACGTGACGCGGGCGAGACCCTCGACCTGATCGCGGCACAACTCGCGGGCTCCCTGCCCGACAACGCCACCGGCGCCAATACCGTGGTCGCCTATGAACCGATCTGGGCCATCGGCACCGGCCTCGTCCCGACCCTTGAGCAAATCGCCCAAGCGCACGACTTCATCCGCGAAACCCTCACCGCGCGCTTTGGCGGCGAAGGCCATGCCTTCCGCCTGCTCTATGGCGGCTCGGTCAAACCCGACAACGCGGCCGATATCTTCTCGGTCGCCAATGTCGACGGCGCATTGGTCGGCGGCGCAAGCCTCAAGGCCGACGATTTTCAGGCCATCATCGACGCGCTCGACGCCGCCTGATCCTTCACCTTTGTGAAAATACTCCCGCCGGAGGCAGATCCCGCAGGCAGCGGCCCCCTTGGGGCTGCTGACGAGATATCCTGCGCGCGGCCCTGGCCGCGCTCCATTCGACATCCGTAAATACAAAACGGCGCCCCAGAAGGAGCGCCGTCTCATCTCTCATAGCAATCCGCCTATTGCGTGATGATCTCCGGCCCCATGAACGTATTGGGCAGGACCGTCGAAAGCCACGGAATATAGGTCACCATAATCAGGAACACGAAGAGCACCGCAAGAAACGGCAACGCCGCCCGCACCACGGCCATCATCGGCATTCCCGCAACCCCGGAGGTTACGAACAGGTTCAAACCAACCGGCGGCGTGATCATTCCGATCTCCATGTTGACCACCATGATGATGCCAAGGTGAATCGGATCAATCCCCAGCTCCATCGCAATCGGGAACACCAACGGCGCCACGATCACAAGAAGCCCCGACGGCTCCATGAACTGCCCACCGATCAGCAGGATCACATTGACCACGATGAGGAACATCACCGGCCCAAAGCCCGCCGAGAGCATCGCGTTGGCAATGGTCTGCGGCACCTGTTCATCGGTCAAAACATGCTTGAGGATAAGCGCGTTGGCGATCACGAACAAAAGCGTCACGGTGAGCTTGCCTGCCTCGAAAAGCGTATGTTTCGTATCCGGGTGGAAAAACGCGGTGACAAGCGCATAGGGCTTGCGCAGAAGGCTCGATTTTACGCCCGTATCGCCGCCAGCGAGCGGCCCCATGTCCTTGTAGACAAAACAGGCGATCAAAAAGGCATAGACGGCGGCCACGGCGGCGGCTTCTGTCGGGGTAAAGATCCCGCCATAAATCCCGCCAAGGATAATCACGATCAGGAAAAGCCCAAATCCCGCATCCCGTCCCGACTCCAGGATTTCACCCCAGCCAAGCCACTCGCCCTTGGGCAGGTTCTTGACCCGCGCCATGACATAGATCGTCACCATGAGCATAAAGCCCGCAAGCAACCCCGGAATGACACCGGCAAGGAACATCCGGCCCACCGAAACCTCGACCGCGGCGGCATAGACCACCATGACAATGGACGGCGGAATAAGAATACCAAGCGTGCCCGCATTACAAATCACACCGGCGGCAAACTCCTTGGTATAGCCAACCTGCCGCATCCCCGCGATCACGATCGACCCGATCGCCACCACGGTCGCTGGCGACGATCCCGACAGCGCGGCAAACAACATACAGGCAAAGACCCCCGCAATCGCAAGCCCACCCGGAAGATGCCCGACACAGGCAATCGAGAACCGGATGATCCGCTGCGCAACCCCGCCCGTGGTCATGAAACTTGAGGCAAGGATAAAGAACGGAATGGCCAGAAGGGTGAAATGCCCCTCGAACGCCTCAAAAAGCGTGCCAGCGACCGATGCCAGCGAGCTTTCCGAGAAGAAGAGCAAAAACAGCGTCGAGCTGAGGCCGAGCGAGACCGCAATCGGCACCCCGATCAGCAATAGCCCGATCACCATCGTGAAAAGAAGAACCACTTCCATCAGTCATGCTCCCCCTGCAAAGCGCGCACTTCTTCGATCTCGTCCTCAACCTCATGGCTGGCAACAAGACGATCTGTCTCTCCGCGCCAGATTTGCAGCGCCGCCTGAAAAAAGCGAAAGACCATAAGCGCCATAGACACCGGAAGCACGAGATACGGCACCACCTTGGGCAGTTTCTCATATTCCTCGCCATAGTTGATCCAGTCCTCAAGGAACCGCAGCGCGCCAATCATCGGCACGTCCTGCACCTCATAGAAGGATTGCGAACGGAACTTGTCTTCGAACCCCGTCGGGAACCAGCGCCCCGAGGTCGGCGGCAAATCCGCGAAAACGGCCCAGTAATCATACGCCCCCTTAAGGAGCAGGAGCGAGAACACCAGACAGATGGCAACCGAGATCAATCCCATGATCCGCGCCGCCGAGGGCGGCACCATGTTGAGGATCGCATCCACGCCAAGATGGCTGTGTTTTTTGACCGCATAAGAGGCACCCAGCAGGACAAGCCAGCCAAACAGGAACACCGTCAGTTCCAGCGCCCAGAGAATATTCGAGTTGAATCCGAAACGAGCGATGACATTGGCAAAAGTGATCAACGTCATAAGCCCAAGCAGGAGCGCAATAAGCGTCTCCTCGATCCGGTCCACAAAGCTATGCCGTTGCTGCATATGGCCTGTCCCCGTCTTGGAAGGTTGGTTTGAAAAGGGCGGCCCGTGTTTCGGGGCCGCCCGTTGTCTTGCACGCATGGCGCGCAAGACGGGAGGTCCGATTACATGGACGCGTTGATCGCTTGCGCCGCGTCGATGTTGTCCTGGCCAACGTCATCCGAGAACTGCTCCCAGACCGGCTTCATCGTATCGACCCAGTCCTGACGCTGTTCTGCCGAAAGCTGACGGATGGTGCCACCTGCATCGACAATCGCCTGTTTGGCGGCGTTGTTGACGGCGGTCGATTCCGAGTTCCGCATCGCGGTGACTTCGCCAAGAATGGTCAGGAACTGATCGCGCACATCCGCATCAAGGCTGTCGAGCCAATCCACGCTCGTCACAACAAGATAGTCGATCACACCGTGGTTGGTCTCGGTGATGCCGTCCTGCACCTCAAAGAACTTCTTGCCGTAGATGTTCGACCAGGTGTTCTCCTGACCGTCGACAACACCCTGCTGAAGCGCGCCGTAAACTTCCGAGAAGGCCATTTTCTGCGGGCTGCCGCCGATGGCTTCCATCTGCGCCACAAGCACATCCGAAGACTGCACGCGGAACTTGAGACCGTTGGCATCGCTCGGCGACACAAGCGGCTTGTTGGCCGACATCTGCTTCATGCCATTGTGCCAATAGGCCAGCCCCTGAAGGCCGCGGCGCTGCATCGAGTCAAGAAGCGCCTGACCGGCATCAGACGCTTGGAATGCGTCCACGGCGTTGATGTCTTTGAACATGAACGGCAGGTCAAAAATGCGGAATTTCTTGGTGAATTTTTCAAACTTCGAAAGGCTCGGCGCGGCAAGTTGCACATCGCCCTGAAGCATTGCTTCAAGCACCTTGTTGTCGTTGTAAAGCGTCGAGTTCGGGAACACTTCCATGCAGGCGGTGCCGTTCATCTCTTCATTGACGCGCTTTTCAAGCAGCGAGGCCGCGATGCCTTTGGGGTGCTTGTCGGTGTTGGTCACGTGGCTGAACTTGATGACGATCTCGCCATCGTCGCACGCGGCCATTGCGGTAGTGCCTGCGGTGACGGTCAGGGCCAGCGCGGTGGCGGCAGTGGTCAAAAATTTCATGGTATCTCCTCCCAGAGGTCAGACTTCGAATTTGGTGATGCCCGAAAAACCGGGCGCTCCGCGCAAAACACTGCCGTTGTCGCAATAGCCGCTCAAGGGTTTGTTACCCGACCGTGTGAATTTTGCATTTCCGATTTGTTTTCAACGCAATAGAGACCAATCCACTGCAACACCCCGCATGGCGCGGCCCAATCTGTGCGATTTTTCGCACAGGCATTCCCCGCTTTGTGCGGAAAGTCGCACAGGACTCGCCACCGCCCAGCGCCCGACACCATTCTCATACCGACGATTATAAACCTGATCCCGGCGCAAATAGGTCCCAAAAGGGCGGGCAAAAGCCCTTGCCCCTACCGAAACTCTTCCGGCTTTAACCCGTGCTTGGCCAGCTTGTCATAGAAGGTCTTGCGCGGCAGCTTGAGCGCCTGTGCCGCCGCGCTGGCCCGCCCGCCGGCGCGCCGCAGCGCCTCGGTCAAGAGCGAGCGTTCGACCTGCGCCATCTGCTCGGCAAGGCCAAGCCCGCCATGATCGCGCGCCTCGTCACTCTCCTGAAGCCCAAGCACAAACCGCATCGCCACGCCCATCAACGCACGTGCATTGCCCGGCCAATCCCGCGCCATAAGATCGGCCACAAGGTCCGGCGTGATCTCTGGCGCGGTGAGACCCGCCTGCTCTGCCGACTGGGCCACGTAATGACGAAACAGAACCGGAATATCCTCGGGCCGCTCGGCCAGTGTCGGAATGCGCACCTGCATCGCGTCAAGCCGATAATAAAGATCGGCATGCAACTGCCCGGCCTCGACCGCCCGCCCCAAATCCTGCGTGCTGCCAAAAAGAAGCCGCGGATGTCCGCCCTGCTCCATCAAGCCCATCAACGCAAATTGCGTCTCCATCGGCAGAACCGCCACCTCGTCAAGAAACAGGCTCCCGCCCGCCGTATCCTTAACCGCAACATTGAACCGCCCGGCATCCATCCCGCTGGCGGCGTATTTGCCAAATGGCCCCTTTGACAGCGGCGAACACAGATGCACCACCTCTGCGACCTTGGAAACCCCGCTTCCCGGTGCACCGCTGACAAGAACCTCGGCTTGGGTGCGCGCCACGCTGCGCACCCTTTGACGCAATGCCCCGGCAAGCTCGGATGTCCCAAAAAGCATCCGCGCCGCCGGGTCGCCCGTCTCAAGCTGCGCCTTGAGCCGCCGGTTCTCAAGCACAAGCGCGCGCGTCCGAAGCGCACGTTCGATCACCGCCAGTAAATCTTTCGGCGCACAGGGTTTTTCAAGAAAATCAAACGCGCCCTGCCCCATCGCCGATACCGCCATCGGGATATCGCCCTCGCCGGTCAAAAGGATGACCGGCAATTCCGCGTCAACCTCTCGCGTATAGGACAAAAGATGAAACCCGTCCCGGCCCGGCATCCGAATATCCGATAGGATCACGCCCTCGAACCCCGGCGCGATATGGTCCTTGGCGGCGATAAAACTGCCCGCCGGGATCGCCTCCAGGTCGGCCAGCTCAAGCGTCTGCGCCAGCGCCGCACGCACCGCCGCATCATCATCGACAAGAAGAACTTTCCGCGTCATGCCGCCGCCGCCTCCTCGTTCCACGGGTCAAGCTCGACCGTGAACATCGCCCCGCGCTCATAGTTGCTGCCCCGGATATTGCCGCCAAAACTCTGCACCAAGCCATAGGAAATCGACAACCCAAGCCCCATTCCGTCGGCACTCCCGACCGCCTTGGTAGAATAAAACGGCTCGAAAATGCGGTCCGGGTCTTCGATCCCCGGCCCCGTATCGGCCACATCAACCGCCAATCGCGCGCCGCGATGCAAGGTGATGGTGATCGTCTTTTCCGCCTCTCCCGCCATCGCATCCGCCGCATTGTTGATAAGATTGACAAACACCTGCACCAACCGCACCTCGCCGCCCCACGCCAGAACCGCCGCCCCCGGGGAGGTCCAGACAAGCGCGACATCCTCGGCCCGAAGCCGCGCCGCCGTCAATTCAACCGCCGTCTCAATCACCTGCACAAGGTCGACCTTGCCCATCGGCTCGCTCTCATTGCGGGCAAAGGCGCGCAGGTTCTTGATGATCCGCGCCATCCGCGCCGCCATAGCGCTGATCCGGCCAAGGTTATCGCTCGCCACCTCCGGCTTGTCACGCTCAAGGAAAAGCGCGGCATTGTCAGCATATTGCCGGATCGCCATAAGCGGCTGGTTCAACTCGTGACTGATCCCCGCCGACATCTGGCCCAGCGCCGACAATTTGCCCGCCTGCACAAGATCCGCCTGCGCTTTCTTAAGCGCCGCTTCGGCTTCTTGGCGTTCCGCGATCTCCCGGCGCAGTTGCGTGTTGCTGCGCGAAAGCGCCTTGGTGCGCGCCGCGACCCGCTCTTCAAGAACTGCATTGGCTTGCGCCAGAACCTGCCGCCGCCGCATCGCCTGATCCAGGAAAACCCCAAAGGCAAGAAACACCGCCGCCACAACCGCCGCCTGCAACCCCGCCAGACGCCGTGCCGGGGCGGCATCAATCACCGCCTCGCCCGTCATCCCGATCACCGGCAAGGGCTGCACAAGATGCAGGCCGAGGCGCGGCACATAGCTCCCCCAATCCATCCGCCAGAGCCGATACCCGGCGCGGGTGATTTCGCGAAACGGCACCGCCGCGCCCACCGGCGGCACAAGCCCCGCCATCTCGCCACGCCGCTCCCAAAAAAGGATTTCCGAGCGGTTGGTGATAAAAACGCGCCGATTGTCGTCGACAAAAAAGACCGCGGGCCCATCCCCGCGCCAATTCTCCTCGACCGAGGCCACATCGACACTCACCACAAGAACCCCCTGCACCCGGCCATCGCTGGCAAAGCTGGGGGCGGCGAAATGAAACGCCCGCCGCCCGGTCTCGGGGTCCACATCATGATGCGCCCCAAGCGCGCCCTGCAAAGCGCGCTCGAAATGGGGTCGCCCGCGCAGGATTTCCCCCGCATCGCCAAAGGCCGAGGCAAGAACCTGCCCGCCCCGGTCGGCATAGACCATCGCCCGCGCCGAGGTCTTGTCCGCCGCATCCAACAATAGCGCCTTGGCCGCTTTCTGCCCGTCTTGCCCCTCTTGGCCGCCTTGACCCCGCGACAAATCCTGAAGCGTCGGATGCGGGGCCATCAAAACCGCAAGCTCCTGATACCTTTGCAACTGCGCCGTAAGCCGGTCCGCCGCCAGCGCAAGGTCGGCCTTGCCGCGTTCTTCAAGCTGCGCCAGCGCCTGACCATAGCCAAACCACCAAACGCCGCCCGACACCGTGCCAAGCACAAGCGCAAAGATCAAAAGGATCGCATATCTATGGCGCACCAACGCTTTCATCGCTTCGATCCTAGCAGTGCGCGCCCCCTGCTGACCATGACTCAGGTTCCGCTCTGCGCCACAAGCGGCAGCCGCGTTGTGGACTTGATCTCTTGCATCGACAAAAGCGCGGTTACGTTATGCACCCGCACCTCCGAGATAAGCGCCTGATAAAATTCGTCATAGGCCCGCGCATTGGCGACTCGCACCTTGAGGATATAGTCGATATCCCCCGCCAAACGATGCGCCTCAAGAACCTCTGGCCGATCCCGGAGCGCCTTGAGAAACGCCGCCTGCCAATCGGCCTCGTGCGCGCTGGTGCGGATTAGGACAAAGAAACACGCCTCAAACCCAAGCGCCTCCGGGTCAAGGATCACGGTTTGCTGCCGGATCACCCCCGCCTCACGCAGCTTGCGAATACGGTTCCAGACCGGGGTTTTGGACGACCCCACGATCTTGGCGATCTCATCAAGAGACCGGCTTGAATCTTCCTGAAGACACTCAAGGATCCTGCGATCCAGATCGTCGATTTTCATCGCCATGACGCTCTCCCCGGTCACACGGATATCGCCGCAGAGATTCGGAACATATGTTCCAATTTTTCCCGCTGCACCGCTTCGATACGGGAGAGTCTCCCCCACCTCAAGACAACACAGCATCAGCGCGCGACGACAAAGACGCAATTTTTCGGGATTTTCGTCCGCGCCACAGCGCATCTGCAACATGTTGTTCCGTCAAACCCGACTTGGATAAAAAACTTGCGCCAGATCAAAGCAATCTTTCAGATACATTTTTAAAACCGCGATCAACCTGCTAGGCAAAGCCAAAGTTTTGCCACCCTCCCTTGCAACCGAACGAGCGAGCATCCTGACGTGACCGACGCCCAAGCGACCGCCATCCCCAAAGTCCCGACCCTGCCTGACGCCCAGACCGTCACCGAGGTCAAACATTATACCGACCGGCTCTTTGCCTTCAAATGCACCCGCCCCGCCTCGCTGCGGTTTCGCTCGGGCGAATTTGTGATGATCGGCCTGATGGGCGATCCCGACCCCAAGACCGGCAAGCAAAAGCCGCTCCTGCGCGCCTATTCCATCGCCTCGCCCTCTTGGGATGAAGAACTGGAGTTCTACTCGATCAAGGTTCAGGACGGCCCGTTGACCTCCAAGCTTCAGCATATCCAACCCGGCGATCAGATCATCCTGCGTCCCAAACCCGTGGGCACGCTGGTGCATGACGCGCTGTTGCCCGGCAAACGCATCTGGTTCTTCGCAACCGGCACCGGCTTTGCCCCCTTCGCCTCGCTCCTGCGCGAACCGCAAACCTACGAGGACTACGAAGAAGTCATCATCACCCACACTTGCCGCGAAGCCGGTGAGCTGACCTATGGCCGCGAAATCATCGAAAGCCTCAAGACGGATGAACTCCTCAACGAGGTGATCGGCGAAGGTTTTTGGAAAAAGATCAAATACTACCCGACAACGACCCGCGAAGAGAGCGCCAAGATGGGCCGTATCACCGACCTGATGCGCTCTGGCGAGGCGTTCGAGGATCTCGGGGTCGAGCCGATCTGTCCGCAAAACGACCGCGCTATGGTCTGCGGCAACCTGCCCTTCAATCTCGAAATCAAAGACATGCTCGAGGAATACGGCCTCGTTGAGGGCGCCAATTCCGACCCGCAAACCTATGTGGTCGAAAAAGCCTTCCTCGACTAAGCCGCGCCAAAGCGGTTCACGCCCCTCTCAAAGCCGGTCCACAGGGCCGGCTTTTTGCGGTCCGGGACAAAATCACACGGGTGACAAACCGCGCCCGCACGGCCTAAAGTTGCATCAGGCAACCAAGGGACCGCCATGACCACTGCGCTCGTCGCCCAAATTCGCCACCATTCCCGCCATCTTGTGCGCGAGCTCGGCGTCCTCAATAGCGCCCTGCCCGGCATAGGCCTCTCCTCTTCCGCCGTGCACGCCATTGTCGAGATGGGGTTCGAAGACGGGCTGACGGCGCGCGATCTCTCGGCGCGGCTGCTGCTGGAAAAATCAACCATTTCGCGGCTGGTCAAATCGCTGATCGCCAAGGGATTGGTCAACGAAACACCAGACCCGGAAGACCGCCGCGCCAAACGGCTCTCCCTGACCCCCGAAGGGCTGGCCCGACTGGATCAGATCAACCGCCTTGCCGTGACCCGCGTCTCTGCGGCCCTTGAGCGTGCAACCCCCCGCGAAGGCGATACCATCCGCGAGGGTCTGCGCCTCTATGCCGGAGCGTTGGCCGCCGCCCGCGACGATCGCACGCCCCCCGCGCCTGCGATCCGCACCGGCTATACCCCCGGCCTTCTGGGGCGCATCGTGACCCTGCACGCGCGGTATTATAGCTGTCTTGTGGGCTTTGGCCTGCCGTTCGAGGCCAAGGTCGCCGCCGACATGGCCGATTTCCTGCCCCGCCTGTCCAATCCCGCCAACGGCACATGGTGGCTCGACCGCGACGGCGATATTGTCGGCGGTATCTCCATCGACGGCCAAGACCTCGGTGACGGCATCGCGCATCTGCGCTGGTTTATCCTCGACCCCGCCCTGCATGGCTCTGGCCTTGGCAACGCCCTCTTGGAAACCGCCCTCGCCCATTGCCGCGCCCAAGGCTTCGCCCGCGTCGACCTCTGGACCTTCCACGGCCTCGACGCCGCCCGCGCCCTCTATGAAACCCACGGGTTTACCCTTGCCGAAGAATTCACCGGCACCCAATGGGGCAAGGATATGCTCGAACAACGCTTCTCGCTGACGCTGACGTAATCGCGAGGCCGATCTACAAGTACCGGCGCACAGAGCGGCAATACGCCTCAAACGCGTCGCCATATTCCTGCGCAAGCCATCTTTCCTCTAGGAAAATGGCGACAAGATACAGCAGCCCCCAACACAACAGCGCCGCAACGACAAACGCCTGTGGTACAAGCAAAGCCCACCCCGCCAGCCCGAGCCACGTCGCGATATAGATCGGATTGCGGGAATACTTGAATATCCCGCTGGTCCTGAGGCCTTCTTTCGATCCGAATGCATTCGACCAGCCAAGCACGCCAGTCGCGGCAAACGCAATCAAAAATCCTATAAAAATCAATAGTATAGCCGAAATATTTACGACAGAGAACACCTGCGCGCCGCTCTGCCATAGGTGCAAGGCGGAGACCACAACAAGGCCATAAACCATCGTTCGGAACAAACCCATGAAGACCGCCCTTTTCCATAGTTGATCGTCTGGCGGTGGCCAGAAATGGAAAGAGGGGTTTAAGAACTGATAGGTGGCAAGGCCCAACAGACCGAGGCTCGCGGCAAAGCTCAGGATCGGCACAATGTTGAGAATGAACACCGTCATGACACAACCCTAACCGGGATAGCGTGCCGGACAAGGGCGCATTTTTGTGGGCAATTCGGTGCCCCAAACGAAAACGCCCCCGCAGTATCCTGCGAGGGCGTTTCTGTCTTGGCTTAAACGCTGGCTTAGAGGCCAAGCGCCGCACGGGCTTTTTCAAGCGCGGTCTTGAGCAGATCAGGGTTGCCCTTGGCCTGCTCCAACGCGCTCTTGAGCGTCATCTTGGTCATATCGCCAAGCGAAGAGCCATCAATCGTCTCTTTGGCTTTTTCAAGATCGAACCCATCCACGGTCAGCGCCTCAGGAGCCTCAGGGGCTTGCGCTGCGGCATCGGGCGCAGTGTCCGTTATCGCGTCGCTGGCCGCCTCGGTCGCCTCCGTTGCGGCCTCTTCGGTGGCCTCAACGGCATCGCCTGCGGTATCCATTGCTGCTTCGGCCGCATCTTCCGTCGCCTCTGCGGCGTCGTCGGCAACATCCGCCGTTGCATCTACTGCGTCACTGGCCGCATCTGCCGTCGCGTCTGCCGCATCAGTCGCAACATCTGCCGCCGCGTCGGTGGCGTCGTCCGCGGTCTCTGCGACCGCACCCGCTGCATCGCTGGCCGCATCCGTAGTGCTCTCTACGGCATCCGCTACACCATCGGATGCCGCTTCCGCCGCCTCCGTGGCGCTCTCGACGGCGCCTTCAACCGCATCGCTTACGGCCTCTTTGGCGTCATCCACAACCGCTGCGGCATCGTCCGCCGCCTCGGTGACGGCGTTTTCAACCGCCTCTTGGACGCTCTGCGCGTCCGGCGCGTCGGCCTCAAGTTCTGCCGGGGCTTCAACCTCGGCCTGCGGAGCCTCTTCCACAATTTCCGACATTCCCGGCGGCGTTCCTTTGTCCGCAAACATCAGATAGCCGAGAATGGCAACAACGACGGCGAGTCCTGCCCAAATCAGTTTTTGCATAGGCTTTCCTTCCTTTTCATTTCACAGGTTCGCTCTCACGGGCCGCCTTTACAAGATCGCCCCGCGCGCTCCTTGCCGACACACATGGGACCACCGCGCCGCATCGACAAGGGGGAAACCACGTCAACCTGTCCCATGTAAGCCCCCATCCAAGCCGCTCAAAACCCGCACCCGTCGCTGGCGTTTCGGCCCAAACCAGAGCGCCCATGCACCGCCCCCGATTTGCCGCTTGAAGTACCCGCAAACGCCAGATAATTTAGCGCCAATCTATTCTGACGATAAAAGGAACGAACCCATAGCTCGCAGACCTCATAACGCGCCCCCGACGCGCGACACCGGCCCCCGCGTCAACGACCGCATCCGCTCGACCGAAATCCGCCTCATTGGGGCGGAAGGCGAGAACGTGGGCGTCGTAACCCCGCGCGAGGCGCTCACAATGGCCGCTGAAGCTGGCCTTGACTTGGTCGAGATTTCGCCCAACGCCAATCCCCCTGTCTGCAAAATCATGGACTACGGGAAGTTCAAATACGAACAGCAAAAGCGCGAATCCGAGGCCCGCAAGAAACAGACCACGATTCAGGTCAAAGAGGTCAAGTTTCGTCCCAACACCGATACGCATGACTATGAGGTCAAAATGCGCAACGTGATCAAATTCCTCGAAAAGGGCGATAAGGTCAAAGTGACCCTGCGCTTCCGGGGACGCGAAATGGCGCACCAAAATCTTGGCCGCGAACTGCTTTTGCGTGTCGCCGAAGACACCAAAGAGTTGGGCAAGGTTGAGAACATGCCGAAAATGGAAGGCCGCCAGATGATTATGATGATCGGCCCGCTTTCGCGCTAATCGCTGCGAAAGTCCGCTTTTTTGACGCCCCCGGCCAACCCTGCGCCGGGGGCGTTTTTCTTTGTCGAGCGGCCCGCGTCTTACGCCTTGCCGCGCAACGCCGCGATCCCCTCGGCCAAGATCGAAACCGCGATCTCGCCGGGGTTGGCCGCTCCAATATCAAGCCCAACAGGGCCACGGATGCGCGCGATCTCATCTTGCGAAAACCCCGCCGCCTCAAGCCGCGCCACGCGTTTGGCATGGGTGCGCGTCGATCCCAACGCCCCGATGTAAAACGCCCGCGACCGCATCCCGACCGCAAGCGCGGGATCGTCAAGTTTGGGATCATGGGTCAAGGTGACAAGCGCCGTGCGCGCATCAATGCCGACCGCCTCAAGCGCCGCATCGGGCCATTCCTCGACAATCCGCTCGCCGGGAAAGCGCGCCGCGTTGCCAAAGGCGCTGCGCGGGTCAATGAGAATCGGATCAAACCCCACGTGCCGCGCCATTCCCACAAGCGCCTGCGCGATATGCACCGCGCCCACCACAATCATCCGCAGAGGCGGATTGTGGATCGCGACGAACCGCCCATCCTCCTCTGTCCCTGAACGATCCAAACGAAACCGCGCCTCAAACCCATCAAACTGCACCACTCCGCCGCCCGTCTGCGCATCACAGACATAGGCCACCGCCCGCCGCGCGGCCCGCGCCGCGACCAGTTCCGCAAGCACCTCAGGGGCCAAAACCGCGCCCACTGGCTCGACCAGAACCCGGATCGTCCCGCCACAGGCAAGACCCACCGCAAACGCATCCCCGTCGCTGACGCCGAACTGCAATAGCCGCCCCCGGCCCGCCGCAAGCGCAGCTTCGGCCGCCGCCACCACCGCCCCCTCGACACAGCCGCCCGAGACCGACCCCGCAATCTCGCCATCGCCGGAAATCGCCATCTGTGCGCCCGCGCGCCGTGGTGCCGATCCCCATGTCTCGACCACCGTCGCCAATACCGCGCCCCGCCCGGCCTCATGCCAAAGAAGCGCCTTTTCCGGCGCGCCGTTTACCCCGTCGCTCATCGCTATCCCCTTGCAAGCAAGGCACATCATGATCCGCCCCTCTCGCCTTGGCAATCCCGCGCACTCCCGCGCGCCCAAAGAAAAAGCGGCCAGCCCTTTCGGACCAGCCGCCTGCCTCGCTCATCTCAGAGACGGTATTTATTCGACCGCAATCTCTGCGCCATCCCCGACAAGGCTGTCGGGCAAAACAAACGCCACGATCACAAACACAAGCCCAAGCACAAGGCCAAGAACATCGCCCGGAAGCGCCATCATGCCCTCGAATTTCGACCCCGGCACCGTGCCAAGCGTCACCTTGCCGCCCGCGATCCCGTCCAAAAGGCCCGACGCTTTCCAGCCGTCATAGGTGACCATATACGCCGCCGCGCCCAAAAGGCCGCCCGCGATAAAGAACAGCGCATCCTTGCGCCCCGACGCCGCCGCACAGACGCCCGTGCCCGGACAATAGCCCGACGCCGCCCAGCCACCGCCCAGCAGCAGCCCGCCAATGAAGACGCCGATATAGGCCGATTTGACCGACATATGCAGGACATCCACAAGGCCAAGCATCTGGCCGCCAAACATCAGGATGGACCCAACGCCAATCGCCAGAATGATGGTCTTCATCAGGTGCAGGTTGCGCAAGCTCAACATGCGAATGATCCAGTTCGGGTTGGTCGCCCCAACCCGGTCAAGCGTGGCACCGAAAAGCGCGCCAATCACAAGTGCGAGAATGATTTGCATATCTTACGCCCCTTTCTTGTAAACCAACATCGCAACCGGAACGGCTGCGAGGAATGCGCCAGCGGCAAAGATATACCCCGAAAGCGATGTCTGCATCATGCCCGACATCATATGCCCCGAGGTGCATCCGCCCGCGAGCCGCGCGCCGTAAAGCACGATAAACCCGCCCACAAAGGCCACCGCATAGCGTTTGACCGGCGTATCGCCATAGTTGACATACCAAACCACCGGAAGCCGTGCCTCATCCTTGCCAATGCCGCCACGCGCCTTGACCGAGATAAACGCCCCGATCATCATCGCAATGACGAAAATAAAGCTGTAGTTCAGCGGGTTTGACGCGTTTTTCGCGTATTTTCCGTCTGATTTCGCAAGATACGCATTGGTCGACGTATAGGCGCCATCATCGGTCTGGGTGATCAACTCCGGGTTCACCGCATCCGCGACAATGGCATCCAAAATGACGAACTGAGTCGAAACCCCAATGGGTTTCACAAGCAGCACCGCCAGAAAAAACACGAAGCCCAATAGGACGCCGCCTGTTTTCCAGTTGAGAACCATGTTCCCTTCCCCTCTTCCTGAGTGAGGTGATGCTTTTTGCATCACATGCGAATTCCTTCATATATATGATTGCGAATTTAATCAAGAAACCGACGCCCGCTCTGCCCGCGTCACCTACAACACTCCGGCAACAACACTCCGGCGCGAGACCCCGAAAACTCCGATATAACACTGCGCGAGCGGGCGGGAATTTGTCTATCTTCCCAATTTTTGCCGCATTGCCGCGCTATACCTCCTCCAAAAGCAGGTAAAATCCGCCAAACGGCGAGAAGAGGACTCGATGCAGGACGCCCCCAATGGATTCGACACGCCCATGCTGGGCCTTGAACCCGCCGATTGGCTGGCCAAGCTCGAAGAGATTGCGGGCGAGGACGGCTATTACCAACCGCTCGGCCCGCGTCACCATGCGGTGCTGATCGAGGACAAACCGATCCTGCTGGTGACTTTCGAATCCATCGACACGATTCAGGCGCGGGGCGACACCGGCCAACCGCTTGGCTTTGAACTGGTGCGCGAATTTGGCTGGTCGCATATGTGTCTCCTGTGCGAAGAGGACACCTGGTTCCGCGATCCCCATGTCTATGCCTATTTCGACCGCATGGCCGACGATGGGTTCTTTGACGAATTTGATCAGGTGATCTTCTACGGCGCGGGTCCGGGCTGTGCCTATGCTGCAGCCGCCTTCTCCGTTGCCGCCCCCGGCGCGACCGTCATCGCCGTGCAGCCACAGGCGACGCTCGATCCCCGCCTCGCGGGCTGGGATAGCCGCTTTCCACAGATGCGCCGCGTGTCTTTTGTCGATCGCTACGGCTTTGCCCCCAACATGATCGACGCCGCCAACCGCGCCTTCGTGATCTATGATCCACTCGAGGAAAAAGACGCCATCCACGCCGCCCTGTTTGCGCGCGATAATGTGACGCTCCTGCCGATGACCCACATGGGCAGCGAGATCGAAACCGCGCTCCTGAACATGCAAATCCTGTTTCCAATGCTGGCCAAGGCCGGCACGGGCACCTTCACCGCCGGCGCCTTCTACCGCCTCGCCCGCGCCCGGCGCACCTATATGCCCTATCTCGACACCCTCCTGCGCGCCATCGAGTCGCAGAAACGCCCCTTCCTCAAGGCGCTCCTGTGCGCCAATGTCGTGCGCCGCATGAAAGCCCCGCGCTACATGCGCAAACTTGAGCTTCTGGAAAAGGCCGCGCTCGAAGGCAAACTGCCCGGCTAAGCGCGCCCCCGCGACATCAAAATCACTGGCGCGGCGCGTGGGATTTGGCTAAACCCGCCCCCATGAGCACCTCCCTGACCATCACCCGCCCCGATGACTGGCACCTGCACCTGCGCGACGGCGCCGTGCTGCGCGCCGTTCTGCCCGAAACCGCCCGCGATTTTGCCCGTGCCATCATCATGCCCAACCTCATCCCCCCCGTCGTAACCGGGGCCGAGGCCGCGTCCTACCGCGACCGCATCCTGTCGGCGCTGCCCGAGGGAATGACGTTCGAGCCGCTGATGACGCTCTACCTCACCGAAGAAACCGACCCGGCCGATGTGGCGCTTGCCGCTGAAAGCGGTCTGGTCAAAGCCGTGAAACTCTATCCCGCAGGCGCGACCACCAACTCCGCCTCCGGGGTGCGCGACTTTGACAAGGTCCGCCCGGTGCTTGAGAAAATGGCCGAGATCGGCCTGCCGCTCTGCGTGCATGGCGAAGTGACCGACGCCGAGATCGACATTTTCGACCGCGAAGCCGTGTTTATCGACCATGTGCTCGACCCCCTGCGCCACGCCACCCCCGGCCTGCGCGTGGTGATGGAACATATCACGACGAAAAACGGCGTGGATTACGTCAAATCCAACGCGGCCGACCTTGGCGGCACGATCACCACGCACCACCTCATCATCAACCGCAACCATATCCTCGTGGGCGGGATCAAGCCGCATTACTACTGCCTGCCCGTTGCTAAACGCGAGGAACACCGCCTCGCCTTGCGCGCCGCCGCAACCTCGGGCGATGCGCGGTTCTTCCTCGGCACCGATAGCGCGCCGCACACCGACGAGAACAAGGAAAGCGCCTGTGGCTGTGCCGGGTGTTTCACCGCGACCAACACAATGGCGCTTCTGGCGCAGGTCTTTGAAGAAGACGACGCGCTCAACAACCTCGAAGCCTTCGCCTCCAAAAACGGCCCCGCCTTCTATCGCCTGCCCGAGAACGAAGACACGCTCACCCTCGTCAAAAGCCAAACGCCAACCGATTTCCCCGACAAGATCGACACCGGCGAAGGCCCGGTGACCGTCTTTGACCCCGGCTACCCGGTCTACTGGCGTGTGCAGGACTAGGAAAGTCTTCTCGAAGACTTCCCCCCGGCAGCGTTGTTAAGAAAACGCTGCCCCCTCAAGACAAAGGACACCCCATGATCCCAACCGCCTATCCCGCCCAAGACGAAATTGCCCGCCTGACCGCGCGTATGCTGCTTGAAATCGGCGCGGTGAACTTCAATACCGAGACGCCCTATACCCTCGCCTCCGGCCTGCCGTCGCCGTCTTATATCGACTGCCGCAAGCTGATCTCCTTCCCGCGCATCCGCGCAACCCTGATGGATTTCCTCTGTGTGACCGTGATGCGCAACGCGGGCCTTGAGGCATTTGACAACATCGCCGGTGGCGAGACCGCAGGCATTCCCTTTGCCGCGCTGGTGGCCGAACGTATGGCCCTGCCGATGACCTATGTGCGTAAAAAGCCCAAAGGCTACGGCAAGAACGCCCGCATCGAGGGTGCCATGTCCGAAGGCGAACGCGTGCTGCTCGTGGAAGATCTGACAACCGATGGCGGCTCCAAGCTGTCCTTCGTGGACGCCATCCGCGACACCGGCGCGACCTGTGGTCATACGGCGGTGATCTTCTATTACGACATCTTCCCCGAGACGACGAAAACCCTCGGCGATCATGGCGTGGACCTGCATTACCTCTGCACCTGGTGGGATGTCCTCGCCGAGGCCCGCGCCCAACAAGCCTTCTCCGAAGAGACCCTCTCAGAGGTCGAATCCTTCCTCAAAGCCCCGCGCGCCTGGCAAGAGGCCCGCATGAAGGGCTAAAGACCAAGGCTTTGCAAAAATCCCCCTGCGCCGCACCTCTGCGAGGCGCCGGGCACATCCTGACTTATCCACAGAAACATACAATTTGCCTGCCCCGCGGACCGTCGTCTAAAAGACAGGGTCAGAGAAAGACATGAGAGCAGAGATGAACGAAGTGTCGACGATAAACCCAACCGGCGAAACCAACGACGGCGATCCGATGCCGCATTCGATCGAAGCCGAGCAACAGCTCCTCGGCGCGATTCTGACCAATAACGACATCTTTGACCGCATCGCCGCGATCATCCGCCCCGAACATTTCTACGATCCGGTGCACGCCCGCATCTTTGAAATCGCCGCCGCCCGCATCGCCAAGAACGCGCTGGCCTCGCCGGTGACGCTCAAGGCGTTTCTCGAAGACGACGAAGGTCTCAAGGAACTGGGCGGTCCCGCCTATCTTGCCCGCCTCGCCGGGGCCGCGATCTCGGCCTTTGCCGCGCGCGATTACGCCCAGATGATCTATGACATGGCGATCCGCCGCGAACTCATTGGCCTTGGCACCGACATTTCGACCAAGGCTAAAAAAGTCGATGTCGCGTCGGAGCCGCGCGAACAGATCGTCGAGGCCGAACAAGCCCTCTACAAACTCTCCGAACAGGGCCAGACCGAGCGCGGTTTCGTCTCTTTCCTCAAGGCCGTGACCGAAGCCGTGAACTCCGCCAACGCCGCCTATCAACGCGAAGGCGGCCTTGCCGGGATCTCCACCGGCCTCATCGACATGGACAAGAAACTCGGCGGGCTGCACCCCTCTGACCTGCTGATCCTCGCCGGGCGTCCCTCGATGGGCAAAACCTCACTGGCCACCAACATCGCCTTCAACGTCGCCAAAGCCTACAAAAAAGGCCTGCGCCACGACGGCACCGAAGGCGCGGTCGAAGGCGGCGTGGTCGGGTTCTACTCGCTTGAGATGAGCGCCGAACAGCTTGCCGCGCGTATTCTGTCCGAGGCCGCCGAAGTGCCCTCCGAGCAAATCCGCCGTGGCGACATGACCGAGGCCGAATTCCGCCGCTTTGTCGATGCCGCCAAATCGCTTGAGGCCTGCCCGCTCTATATCGACGACACACCCGCCCTGCCGATTGCCCAACTGGCCGCCCGCGCCCGCCGCCTCAAGCGGACCCACGGGCTGGACCTGCTGATCATCGACTATCTTCAGCTCTGTCGCGGCACTGCCGAAAACCGCGTCAACGAGATTGCCGAGATTTCGATGGGCATGAAGGCCATCGCCAAGGAACTCAACATCCCCGTGATCGCCCTGTCCCAGCTCTCGCGTCAGGTTGAGAGCCGCGAAGACAAACGTCCACAGCTTTCGGACCTGCGCGAATCCGGCTCGATTGAACAGGACGCCGACGTTGTGATGTTCGTGTTCCGCGAGGAATACTACGTCGAGCGCGAAAAACCCTCTGATGACCGGCTTGATGAAATGGCCGCCTGGCAGGAGCGCATGGAAAAGCTGCACGGCAAGGCCGAAGTCGTCATCGGCAAACAACGTCACGGCCCGATTGGCACCGTCGAACTGTCTTTCGAGGGGCGCTTTACCCGCTTTGGCAACCTCGTCAAACCGTGGCAACAAGGCGAAGACCAAGACTTTTGACCTCCGCGCGCGCGCCATACACCCCAAGCGCGCATCGCACAGGCCAAAACCCCCTTTCCGCTTGACCTTGGCGGCGGCTAGGACAACAAAAGGCGCATGGCTACTGCGACCCTGACAATCGACCTCGACGCTCTTGCAGCAAACTGGCACGCGCTGGATTCCCTCGCCACCTGCGAGACCGCCGCCGTGGTCAAGGCCGATGGCTACGGCCTCGGGGCCGACCGCGTGGCCCGCGCGCTCTACGCCGCCGGGACGCGACGCTTCTTTGTCGCCCTCGCCGAAGAAGGCGCCGCCCTGCGCGCCGCGCTCGGCCCGGAACCAGAAATCAACGTCTTTTCCGGCCATATGCCCGGCGATGCAGAAATCCTCGCCGAGATGGCGCTGACCCCGATGCTGAACTCGCTCGATCAAATGCTGCGGCATTTTGAACACCTGCCCGGTGCGCCCTTCGGTGTGCAACTCGACACCGGCATGAACCGCCTCGGCATGGAACCCGCCGAATGGGACGCCGTGCGCGACATCGCGCTGGAACAAAACCCGACCCTGCTGATGTCGCATCTTGCCTGCGCCGATGACCCCGAACACCCGATGAACCCGCAACAACTCGCCACCTTCCGCGCCATGACGGACGGGCTTGACGTGCCGCGCTCGCTCGCGGCGACCGGCGGCATCCTCTTGGGAGATGACTATCATTTCGACCTCACCCGCCCCGGCATCGGCCTCTATGGCGGCCTGCCCTTCATCGACGCCGCGCCCGTCGCCGCAATCGACATCCCCGTGATCCAAATCCGAGAGGTCGCCCCCGGCGAAACCGTCGGCTATGGCAACACATGGACCGCCCCCCGCCCCTCACGCATTGCCACCCTCTCGGCCGGCTATGCCGACGGTATCCTGCGCGCGATGGGACCACAGGCCTATGTCTACGCTGGCGAACACCGCTGTAAAATCGTGGGCCGCATCTCGATGGACCTGATCGGCGTCGACATCACCGACGCCCCCGACATCCCCGACACCGTAGAATTGCTCGGGCGACATCAATCTGTCGATACGCTGGCCGACGCGGCCGGCACCATCGGCTATGAAATCCTGACCTCGCTTGGCGCGCGCTACGCCCGCCACGTCCTGGCGTCATGATCCTGACCGCCCCCCTCGCCGCCCTGGGCCGCGCAACGCTCGCCCTCCTGTCCAGCATCGGGCAAGTGGCGCTTTTTGCCTTCTCGGCCCTGTCGCATATCCTGCGCCCGCCGTTCTATGGCCGCGAATTCGCCTCTGCCCTGCTCAACGTGGGCTGGCTCTCGCTGCCCGTCGTGGGCCTCACCGCGATCTTCACAGGCGCAGCCCTGGCGCTGCAAATCTATGACGGCGGCTCGCGCTTTTCCGCCGAAGCCGTGGTGCCCCAGATCGTCGCCATCGGTATGGTGCGCGAACTTGGCCCGGTGCTTGTCGGCCTCATGGTCGCCGCCCGCGTGACCTCCTCCATCGCCGCCGAAATCGCGACGATGAAAGTCACCGAACAAATCGACGCGCTGGTGACGCTTTCGACCCACCCGATGAAATACCTCACCGCCCCGCGCGTCCTCGCCGCGCTGCTGGTGGTGCCGCTGCTTGTCGGCGTGGGCGATATCATCGGCGTCTACGGCGGCTTCCTCGTCGCGACCGGCAACCTTGGCTTCAACCCCGCGACCTACATCACCAACACATGGAACTTCCTTGAGATTTCCGACATCGTCTCCTCACTGATCAAAGGCTCGGTCTTCGGCTTTATCGCCGCCACTATGGGCTGTTATTACGGCATGAACTCGGGCCGCGGCGCACAAGGCGTGGGCCGCGCCACCAAATCCTCGGTGCAAGCCGCCGCCGTGCTCATCCTTGCCGCCAACTTTGCCCTCACATCGCTGTTCTTTGCCTCATGATTACCTTTGAAAACGTCCATAAATCCTTCGGGCCGAAACACGTCCTGCGCGGCGTGAACCTTGAGATCCCCAAGGGCGAATCTATGGTCATCATCGGCGGTTCCGGGACGGGCAAATCCGTGGCGCTGAAATGCGTCCTTGGCCTCATCACCCCCGACAGCGGCACAATCCGCGTCGACGGCAAAGACGCAACCCTTGGCGACCGTGACGCCTTCCTCGCCCGCTTTGGGATGCTGTTTCAGGGCGGCGCATTATTTGACTCGCTCCCGGTCTGGCAAAACGTCGCCTTCCGCCTGCTGCGCGGCTCGCTCAAACGCCCCCGCGACGAGGCCCGCGAGATCGCCATCGAGAAACTGCGTCGCGTCGGCCTGACGCCGGATGTCGCCGATCTCTTCCCGTCTGAACTTTCGGGCGGCATGCAAAAACGCGTCGGCCTCGCCCGCGCCATCGCCGCCGAGCCGGAAATCATCTTCTTTGACGAACCCACCACCGGCCTCGACCCGATCATGTCCGGCGTCATCAACGACCTGATCCGCGAGATCGTTGTCGAAATGGGCGCCACCGCGATGACCATCACCCACGACATGACAAGCGTGCGCGCCATCGCCGATAAGGTCGCCATGCTGCATGACGGCATCATCCAATGGACCGGCCCGGTCGCCCAAATGGACACCTCCGGCGACCCCTACCTGACACAATTCATCTCCGGCAGCGCCGAAGGCCCGATCGAAGCGGTGCGTTAACTCCGCACCTCACCGCCCTCCCCTTCATCTTGGCAAAAATACTCGCGCCGCAGGCCTCAAATCTCGCCTTGGAAAATCCCATTTTCCGAGGCCCGCCACCGCCCGCCGCGTGAACCACCGTCCGCGCTCTTAATCCACCGCCCGACTCAAACCCCACCGACGCGATACCGACGCAATACCGACGCGATACCGACATGGGTTTTCGCCGCCCCACCGCCGTTAACTCTGACGCGCCGCGCCGAATCCTCCCCCTTGCGCGACGGGGCGCAGCGCCTTAGCTCTACCCCCATGCTTTTGCGCCTCGCCAATCTCTCGCTGCTGCTGCTGTTCCCCATCGCGTGGTTCGCGCCGCTCTTGCATGCGGGCCTGTTGCCGATATTCGGCCTTTCCGAAATCTCGATCATCTCCGGCCTGCAATCGCTCTGGGACACCGACCCGGCGCTGGCGCTTCTTGTGACCTTCCTCGCCCTCTTCGCGCCCTATATGAAGACCATCGGGCTGGCCCTGATCCAATTCGGCTACCTGCGCCGCAAGACCCTCCCGGCCCTTGAAATCCTTGGCAAATTAGCGATGGCCGACGTGTTCCTGATCGCGCTCTATGTGGTGCTTGCCAAAGGCGTGGGGCGCGTCACGGTCGAGACCGGCTGGGGGCTTTACCTCTTTACCGCCTGCGTTCTGGCCTCAATTGGCATTAGCCATTTGACCCGCCGCCGTTAGTGGTCCAAAACAAGAACATGGCAAAATCAAAACCCCAGTTCACCTGCTCCGCCTGTGGCAATCAAACGACCAAATGGTCCGGGCGCTGCGAAGCCTGCGGCGAATGGAACTCCATCGTCGAAGAGACCCCGCTCTCGACCGGCCCCTCTGCGGCGGGTCTCGGCACCGCCAAGGGCCGCACTATCCCCCTCACCGACCTGCGCACCGAGGAAACCCCACCCCCCAGAACCCTCTCTGGCATGGGCGAACTCGACCGCGTCCTCGGCGGCGGCCTCGTGCCCGCTTCGGCCATTCTGGTGGGCGGCGATCCCGGCATCGGCAAGTCGACACTGCTCTTGCAAGCGGCCGCGCAATTTGCCCTCAAGGGCATGAAAACGCTCTATATTTCTGGCGAAGAAGCCTCGGCACAGGTGCGGATGCGCGCCCAGCGTCTTGGCCTGACCAAGGCTCCGGTGAAGCTCGCGGCGGAAACCAATTTGCGCGACATCCTGACCACGCTTGATGCCGAACGCCCCGCGCTGGCCATCATTGATTCCATCCAGACCATGTGGTCCGATACGGTCGGCTCCGCGCCCGGCTCGGTCAGCCAGGTGCGCGCCGCCGCGCATGAGCTGACCTCCTTTGCCAAGCGGCGCGGCATCTCGGTGATCCTCGTCGGTCACGTGACCAAAGACGGCCAGATCGCTGGCCCCCGCGTGGTCGAACACATGGTCGACACCGTGCTCTATTTCGAAGGCGAACGCGGCCATCAATTCCGCATCCTACGCGCGGTGAAGAACCGCTTTGGCCCGGCGGATGAAATCGGTGTGTTTGAGATGACCGGCGGCGGTCTGGCCGAGGTGCTGAACCCGTCGGCACTGTTCCTGTCGGATCGTGGCACCCCCTCGCCCGGCTCGGTGGTCTTCGCCGGGATCGAGGGCACCCGCCCGGTCTTGATCGAGCTTCAGGCGCTGGTCGCCCCCTCCCCCCATAGCCAACCCCGGCGCACCGTGGTCGGTTGGGATAGCGGGCGCCTGGCGATGATCCTCGCCGTGCTCGAGGCGCGCTGCGGCATCCCTTTTGCCGGGCTGGATGTCTATCTCAACGTTGCAGGCGGCATGAAGATCAACGAACCCGCCGCCGACCTCGCCGTCGCTGCGGCGCTTTTGTCGGCCCGCGAAGACGCCGCTTTGCCCGCCGATACCGTGGTTTTTGGAGAAATCTCCCTCTCAGGAGCCCTCAGACCCGTCGGTCAGGCCGAAAACAGGTTGAAAGAAGCGCAAAAACTTGGTTTCTCATCCGCAATCGCCCCGAAAGGCGGGAAGTCTCCCAAGGTCAACGGCATGACGCTGAATGGCATTGGGGATCTCGCAAGCTTCGTCGGAGAAGTCTTTGGGGCAGGATGACCGCCGCGCCGCGGCCTTTGAAAAACGGATTTGAGCATGGACGGTTTTACCATCATCGACGGCGTGGTCGCAGGCGTCATTATTATCTCGGCGCTTCTCGCCTATAGCCGCGGCTTGGTGCGTGAAGGCATGGCGATTGTCGGCTGGATCGCCGCCGCCGTGCTCGCTTTCATGTTCGCGCCGCAGGTCGAGCCGCTGATGACGGAAATCCCCGTCGTGGGCGAATATCTTGCCGATAGCTGTGAATTGTCGATCATCGCCGCCTTTGCCGCTGTCTTTGCGGCGTCTTTGGTCGTTGTGTCGCTGTTCACGCCGCTGTTTTCTTCGCTGGTGCAACGCTCTGCCCTTGGCGGGATCGACCAGGGGCTTGGCTTTCTCTTTGGTGTGCTGCGCGGTATCCTCCTCGTGGCCATTGCCTTCTTTGTGTATGAAACCATCGCCTCGACCCAGTCGATCCCGATGGTGGATGAAAGCCGCTCGGCCAAGGTCTTTTCGCGCATGACCAACAAGATCGAAGACCGCGACCCCTCACAGGCACTTGGCTGGATCACCAACCAATACGAAGAGCTTGTCGGCGTCTGCGAAAAATAACACCCGTGCAAGGGCATCACATTGCCCGAAACACTGTCATCCTTTCGTGACATACCGCACAGGAGCGCTTAAGAGAGGCCAAGACGCGCGCCCTAATGGATTCGGAGCCCTATCTTGTCTTGTTGCCCGATGCCTGCCCCTGCCCGCATCGCCCCCGTGGCGATGACCGGCCCCGGCTCATCCGGTGATACGATGGCCCAACAGGCCCGAAAACGGCCCCCGATCCATCCGAACGTGCGCCTCATTGCCTTTCATCGACATACCTAACGGGAAACGGGAGCTGCCTCATGTGCGGGATTTTGGGGATCGCCAACCGGAACGAAGACGTCTTCGCCGAGATCTATGATGGGCTTCTGATGCTTCAGCATCGCGGCCAGGACGCCTCTGGCATGGTGACCTACACCGGGGAATTCTTCCGCGAGCGCAAGGAAAACGGCCTCGTCAAGGACGTGTTCCAGGCCGAAGACGCCGAAAAACTCACCGGGCGCATCGGCATGGGCCATGTGCGCTACCCGACCGCCGGGTCGCTTTCCGCCACCGAGGCCCAGCCCTTCTTCGTCAATGCGCCCTATGGCATCTACCTTGTCCATAACGGCAACATTACCAACACCGAAGAACAACGCCAGAAGGTCACCGCCAAATATTCCCGCCACCTGCGCACCACCTCGGATTCCGAAATCCTGCTCAACGTGCTCGCCGACAAAGTCTCGGACGCGATCAAGGTCAACGGCACCGCCGATCCGGTTCGCAATATCTTTGCCGGGGTCAAAATGACGATGGAGCGTGTGCAGGGCGCCTATTCCGTGATCTGCCTGATCGCCGGTGTCGGGATGCTCGCCTTCCGCGACCCGCACGGCATCCGCCCGCTTTCTGTCGCCAAGCGCAGCAGTAAGGCAGGTGGCGATGATTACGCTTTTGCTTCCGAGGATGTGGCCTTTGGCATCAATGGTTTCAAAAAGCTGCGCGATCTGCACCCCGGAGAGGCGATCCTGATCGACCTTGAGGGCAACATGCACGAGTTTCAGGCCGTCGAAGGCCAACTGACCCCCTGCATTTTCGAATATGTCTATCTCGCCCGCCCCGATTCCATGCTCGACGGCATCTCGGTCTACAAGACCCAGATGCGCATGGGCACAACGCTGGCCGAACAAATCAAGGCCAGCGGGCTAGAGATCGACCGCATCATCCCCGTCCCCGATAGCGCCCGCCCCGTCGCCCTCGAAGTGGCCAAGGCCACCGGCATTTCCTATCGCGAGGGTCTGGTCAAAAACCGCTATGTTGGCCGGACCTTCATCATGCCCGGTCAGGGCGAGCGCAAGAAATCTGTGCGCCGCAAGCTCAACGCGATCCCGCTCGAATTCAAAGGCCTGAACGTGCTGTTGATCGACGATTCCATCGTGCGCGGCAACACGATCAAAAAGATCGTTGAAATGTGCCGCGAAGCCGGGGCCAAGAAGGTCTATGTCGCCTCCGCCTCGCCGCCGGTAAAATACCCCAATGTCTACGGCATCGACATGCCAACCAAGCATGAGCTGATCGCGCATGATCGCTCAATCGAGGACATCCGCGAGGAACTTGGGGCCGACGCCCTATTCTATCAAAAACTAGATGACCTGATCTGGGCCGCGCAGGAAGGCAACCCCGACATTGCGCAATTTGACTGCTCCTGTTTTGATGGCAAATACATCACCGGCTCGATTTCCGACGACTATCTCGGCGCGTTGGAAAATTCCTCCCGTGTGAGCCAGAAAATCAAGGATATGCCGGAACCCGGTGCCTCGTGGAACGCCGATCAAAGCGCCGCAAGCTAGGCGGCGCGGGCGATGTCTCTTCTTGCGCTTGATGCCCGCTGGCGTCGCCTGCATGACGAGGCGCGCAGCTGCCCCTGTTGCGGGCGGCGGTTTTCCGGGCTGATTGATTTCGCCTATGCCCACCCCGACGCATGGCCCCACGCCGAACCAACTCCCGACACCCCCGTGATCGCGGTAGGCGCGGATCGCCTGTCGCCCGATCTCTGTCGCCTTGGCGAGGATCGTTGTCTATGTGCCTTGCTGAGCCTGCCAGTGCGCGGCAGTGACGAAGCGGTGCATTTCGCCCTATGGGTCGCCGTCGCGCCCGAAACCTTCTACGCCTACCTTGAGGCCGCAACCGACGACCGCGCGGCGTTCCACGGCGGGCAAGGCTGGTTGATGAATGATCTTCCCGGCTACGCAAGCGAAGACCCAATCGCTTGCACCCTCATCCCCGGCGGTCCCGGCGAACGCCCCCGCATTGCCGTGAGTGACGGTCCCCTTGCCACGCTTTCGGCGGAGGGCATCGGCTTTGACGCCCTGCTTGATCTCTACGCAGCCCTTGGCGACGACATCCGCCCCCACCTCGCCGCCGACTGAGCAAGAAATTGCTGCGTCGCAGCAATTTTCCGCCGATCCTCCCTGTCCATGCGCTTTCCATTGCCGCTGCCCCCTGTTATCCGCCGCCGTTCGCCCCATATCGGCGCGATACACGCACAGGACACCGACCGGACATGACGACAGAGAATGGCCAAACCACCCCCAACAATGTCGCCGAGATCGCGACAGAGCGCGGCACGCTGGATCAGCGCGGCGTGTTTACCTTGCTCGGCATCATGGGGGCCGAAGGCGCGCTGCGCGCACTGATCCTATTGCCCTCCGGCAAAACCGTCATGACCCAAGCCGACGGCACCTCGTCCATCGGCCCGGTCCGCGCCATTGACGATCGCTCGGTGACGTTGCTGCGCGGCGGGCGTCTGATGCGGCTCGAACTCCCGGCCTAATCGGCACCACCGCAATACAGACGCAATACCGACGCGATACAGATGCGGCTAAACCGCCCCTTGACCTTGTCGCATCAAGGGCGCACATCCCTCCTATGACCGATACAAAATCTCCCAAAATCGCCCTCGTAACCGGGGCGTCGCGAGGCCTCGGCGCTGCTTTTGCCGAGGCGCTTGCCGAAACCCACCACGTTGTCGCCGTCGCCCGCACCACCGGCGCGCTTGAAGAGCTCGACGACCGCATTCAGTCCAAGGGCGGCGCCGCCACGCTCGCGCCTATGGACATTACCAATACCGACGCAATGGCCCAACTTTGCCGCTCGATCCATGATCGCTGGGGCACGGTGGATCTCTGGGTGCACGCCGCCGTTCATGCCGCGCCTCTGACCCCTGCGGATCATATTGACCCGAAGGATTGGGAGAAATCCATCGCCACCAACCTGACCGCAACCGGCCAGTTGATTTCCTTCCTAAGCCCGCTATTGGGGCAAAACGGTCACGCCGTGTTCTTTGACGATCCCCATAACGGCGAGAAATTCTTCGGCGCTTACGGCGCGACCAAGACCGCCCAGATCGCCCTCGCCCAAAGCTGGCAGGCCGAAAGCCTGCGCACCGGACCGCAAATCTCGATTGTGACGCCCACCCCCATGCCAACCGCGACCCGCGCGCGTTTCTTCCCCGGCGAAGACCGCGCCCCGCTCAAGGATACCCGCGACGAGACCGCCCGGATCATGGCCGACCTCGCGCTCTGAACCGACCTGTGCGGGGCTGTCCATTGGCCCCGCAAGCCGCCCTCGCCCCCCCCTTGGGACCAAGGGCGCTCTTGCCCCACGCCCGCCCCTCCACTAGACAGGAAACACAGGTATTTTCCAGAGAATAAGGGCGGTCCATGCGCATCCTGATTACCAATGACGACGGCATCAACGCGCCGGGTCTCCAAGTGCTGCTTGAAATTGCAACCGAACTGGCCGGACCAAAGGGCGACGTTTGGACCGTGGCCCCCGCCTTTGAGCAATCCGGCGTCGCCCACTGCATAAGCTATACCCACCCGACCATGATCGCCAAAATGGGCGCGCGCCGCTTTGCCGCCGAAGGCAGCCCCGCCGACTGCGTCCTTGCAGGCGTGCATGACGTGATCGAAGGCGGGCGCCCCGACCTCGTTCTCTCTGGCATCAATCGCGGCAACAATTCGGCCGAAAACGCGCTCTATTCCGGAACCCTCGGCGGCGCTATGGAAGCCGCGCTTCAGGGCATCCCGGCGATTGCCCTGTCGCAATATCTCGGCCCCGAAAACTATGAAATCGACACCCCGTTTGAGGCCGCCGCCGCCTTTGGCGTCGAGGTCATTCAAAAAATCCTCGCCGCAACACCAGATGAAACACAAGATTACCGCCTGTTTTACAACGTGAATTTCCCGCCCGTGCGGGCCGCAAACGTCAAAGGCACCCGCGTCACCGCGCAAGGCTTTCGTCAAGGCACCTCCTTCTCCGTGGTGCCGCACAATGCGCCCACGGGGCGGCGTTTCCTCTGGGCGCGGGGCGGCAATCAACAAATCCCAACCGCCCCCGGCTCGGACGCGGCGGCCAATCTTGACGGCTATATCTCTGTGACCCCGATGCGCGCCGACCTGACGGACCATGCGATGCTCGACGCGCTGAAAGTCCTCAATACATGACCATTGCGCCCGCCTCCGATGCAGAACGCAAGATGCAGTTCCTCTTTGCGTTGCGCTCCAAGGGGGTGACGGATGCGCGTGTGCTTTCGGCGATGGAACGGATCGACCGGGCACGTTTTCTGCGCGGGCTTTTTGCCGAACGGGCCTATGAGGATACGCCGCTGCCCATCGCTTGTGGCCAAACCATCTCACAACCCTCTGTCGTCGGCCTGATGACCCAGGCGCTCAACGTGCAACCGCGCGATAAGGTGCTCGAAATCGGCACCGGGTCGGGCTATCAGGCGGCGATCCTGAGCCAACTGGCCCGTCGCGTCTATACGATCGACCGCCACAAACGCCTCGTGCGCGAGGCTCGGACCGTGTTCGAGGCGCTTGACCTGTCCAATATCACCGCCCTGACCGACGACGGGAGCTTCGGCCTGCCCGATCAGGCGCCCTTTGATCGCATCATCGTGACCGCCGCCGCCGAGGACCCCCCCGGCCCTCTCTTGGCGCAACTCAAGCCCGGCGGTATCATGGTATTGCCCGTGGGCCAGTCCGATACGGTCCAGAGCCTGATCCGTGTGCGACGCACAGAAGACGGGTTTGACTATGACGAATTACGCCCCGTGCGGTTTGTGCCGCTGATCGAAGGGGTTGCCCCCGAGAACTGATCTGGGGCAAAACCAAAGAAAACAGGCCAAAAATTGGCCATTTGGTATGAGTAGAGCATCGCCGCCCCGTCCCGATAACGGCATCGGGCGAGAATTGAGGACCCAAGATGACCTTTGAGCGCAAAGCCCCGCCCCCCGCACGGCTCTTGATGACGGGCCTGACCCTTATCCTCGCCGGTGCCTGTAGCGAGGGTCTCGACTTTGATTTGCGCGGTGGCGTTGGCGCGGGCCTCGACACAAGCGCCGCAGCCAAGGCCGCGCGCGCCGAACGACCACGCCCCGACAAACGAGGCATTATCTCTTATCCCAATTACCAAGTGGCCGTGGCCCGGCGTGGCGATACGCTCTCGGATGTCGCCGCCCGCATCGACATGCCCGCCGACAACCTTGCCCGCTACAACGGTTTGCGCCCGGATGATCAACTCCGCCCCGGCGAAGTGATTGCCCTGCCATATCGTGTCGCCGAACCTTCGCCCGCGACGGGCGGGCGCGGTGTCGTCATGCCGCCCTCGGGGGTCGATATTACCTCGATGGCCGATAGCGCCCTAAGCGATGCCGAAAAACGCCGTGTCTCGACCCAACCGCTGCAACCGGCACCGCGCAACGCCCCCAAAGGCGAAACCGGGCTAGAGCCGGTGCGCCACAAGGTCCGCCGTGGCGAGACCGCCTTTACCATCTCGCGGCTCTATGATGTGACGCCGCGCGCCCTTGCCGAATGGAACGGGCTTGATAGCACCTTTACCATTCGTGAGGATCAGGTTCTCCTGATCCCGCCCGCCGCCATCGGCGCACCAGATCGCAGCGTTGCGACCGACACCGCCGCCCCCGCCGTGGTCAATACCCCCGGCAGCGCCTCTCCGGCCCCGACACCGCCGAGCGCGCGCAAGCCTCTGCCCGCCCCTGACAAGGTCATCACACCGCCCAAAGCGCCCGACCTTGGCCAGACCCAGACCGCCAGCACCAGCCGGATGGGCTATCCCGTGGATGGCAAGATCATCCGCCCCTATGTGCGCGGCAAGAATAACGGCATCGACATCGCCGCCGCCGCCGGAACCCCGGTTCAGGCGGCCCGTGATGGCAAGGTCGCCGCGATCACCACGGACGCCGACAATGTGCGGATCGTCGTTTTGCGTCATGACGCGAACCTGATGACGGTCTATTACAACGTCGAAGAGGTAAAGGTCGCCAAAGGCGCAAACGTCAAGCGCGGCCAAGCCATCGCCGCCATCCCCCAAAAGGATAGCTTCGTGCATTTCGAGGTCCGCAAGGGCTTTGATTCCATCGACCCGATGCCCTACCTCAAATAGGGCATCAATCGCTGCGGGCTTTAGTCAATCCGCACGCCGCGCCGCCCGGCGAGATCGGTGAAATACTGCCACGCAACCCGGCCCGACCGCGCGCCGCGCGTGGCCTGCCATTCAATCGCTTCGGCATAAAGCGTCGCATCGTCAATCTCGACCCCATGCGCCGCGCAATAGCCACGGATCATGGCAAGATACTCATCCTGGCTACAGGCATGAAACCCAAGCCACAGGCCGAACCGATCCGAGAGCGAGACCTTTTCCTCAACCGCCTCGGCCGGATTGATCGCGCTTGACCGTTCGTTCTCGATCATGTCACGCGGCATAAGGTGACGGCGGTTCGACGTGGCATAGAAAATGACGTTATCGGGCCGCCCCTCAATCCCGCCATCAAGCACTGCTTTGAGGCTTTTGTAATGCTGATCGTCATGGCTAAAGGACAGATCATCACAAAATAGCACGAACCGCGCCGCACTCTCGCGCAAAAGGTTAAGAAGCCGCGACACGCTCGGCAGGTCTTCGCGCTGCAACTCCACGATCTTGAGCGGCAGCCCCCGGCGCAGAACCTCGGCATGCACCGCCTTCACAAGCGAGGACTTCCCCATCCCCCGCGCGCCCCAAAGAAGCGCGTTGTTGGCGGGCAGGCCTTTGGCAAATTGCGCCGTGTTGTCCAAAAGCGTTTCCCGCGTTCTGTCCACCCCGACCAAAAGCGATAAATCCACCCGGTTCACATCTTTCACCGGCACAAGCCGATCCGGTTCGGTGTGCCAAACAAACGCCTCCGCCGCATCAAAATCCGGCGCAGCCACAGGGGCCGGCGCCATCCGCTCCAAAGCGTCGGCAATACGGGTCAGGGTCTCTTGGTCCATCGGGCGGCTCTCCATCTCGTGCCCTCGGTTTGAACCACGAAGCCGCGCCCCCGGCAAGAGGTTGTGCCAACGAAAAAGGCGCGCCACAACGGACGCGCCTTTTGCTTAAAGGAGATGGGATCAGGAGGTTCTGTCGACCTGCCCGTCATCCTCATCGTCATCTTCCGCCTCGTCAAATTCCTTCATGAGCGGATCGTCAAACTCTTCCTCGTCATCTTCAAAGGGACGCTGGGCGGCCGGGGCTGCCTCGTCCTCTTCGTCATCGTAATAGCCTTCGGCCCGAAGCTGCGCCTCGCGCTTTTTCTCGACCCGCCGCACAAGGAAAATCGACACCTCGTAAAGACCATAGACCACCGTAAAGAGGATCAACTGCGTGACGACATCCGGCGGCGTCACAAGCGCGGCCAGCACAAGAATGCCCACCATCGCGTATTTGCGCACCGACCCAAGCCCGTCCGCCGACACAAGCCCCGCCTTGCCCATCAGCGTCAGAAGCACCGGAAGCTGAAAGCAAAGGCCAAAGGCGATGATGAATTTGAGCGTAATATCAAGACTTTCATTCACCTTACCAAAGAAAGTGACCTTGATCCCCTCTTGCGTCTCCGGCACCACCACGGCTTCGGATGGCAGGTTCGGCGCATCCCCCAACAGATTGGCAAAAATCGAGCTGACATCGGCAAAGCCAAGGAAGAACGACATCGCCAGCGGCGTCACCACGAAATGCGCGAAACTCGCCCCGAGCAGGAACATGAACGGCGAGGCCACCATAAAGGGCAGAAACGCGCCCTTCTCATTGCGGTAAAGCCCCGGCGCCACAAAGCGCCACATCTGAAAGGCGATGACCGGGAACGCCATCGCAAACCCGAACACCATCGAAATGCGGAACAGGGTAAAGAGATATTCCTGCGGCGAGGTATATTGCAGCGTCGGCGACGGGTCGCCAAGTGCGCGCAACGACGCCTCGATCGGAGACAGCAGGAAGTTGAGGATATGCACGGCGATAAAATCGCCACCGATCGGGATAAAGCAGATGGTGATCCCCACGAGAAGCGCAAGCACCGACCGGATCAGCCGCGTGCGCAATTCCGCCAGATGCTCGATCAGCGGCGCGGAGCTTTCCTCCATGTCGTCTGTGCTGCTCATGCTGTATCGTCCTTCCCGGCACCCGTCCCTGCGTCCGTGGTCGCGGGCGTTTTATCCGCCTCTGCTGCCTTGGCCGCTGCTGCCGCCTCCTCGGCGGCCTGCTTCTCTTTGGCAATGCGGGCTTCGGCCTTGGCCGTGCTCGCTTCGCGGATCTTGCGCGCGGCTTCGGCGCGTTCCGCCGAAAGTTTGCCGGTCTCGCTTTCGGGGGTCACATCGGTCATGGATTTCGCCGCGTCCTTGACCGCGCTGGTCGCGGATTTGACCGGGTTCTTCACCTTGCCAATTCCGTCCGTCGCACTCTTCAAAGAATCGCTCACGTCCTTCATGCCTGACTGTTCCGCCGCTTGGTTCATGGCGCTGGAAAACTCCCGCGCCATCCCCTTGGCCTTGCCGACAAACTGACCAACCCGCCGGAACAGAACCGGAAGGTCTTTTGGCCCCACAACAATCAGCGCCACAACGCCAATCACCAGAAGCTCGGGCATACCGAGATCAAACATGGCCTATAAGCCCCCGTTTCAGACTTTGTCTTTTTCGTCTTCCGGGGTGACGTCCTTGGCAACGTCTGCTTTGTCGTCTTCAAGCTCGGCCTGCCCTTCGCTAATGCCTTTCTTGAACGACGTGATGCCCTTGCCCACTTCGCCCATCAGGCCCGAAATCTTGCCGCGTCCGAAAAGCACAAGCACGACAATCGCGATCAGTAGAATGCCCGGAAGGCCGATATTTCCAATTCCCATAGTCTTTCTCCCATGTGTCCCGGCTCACCCGCAAGCCGTTCAAAAATCCAGACCCATTTCTAAGCCCTCTGCCCCGGAACGAAAAGCAGCAATCACAGCCCGTTTCGGCCTTTTTGGGCTGTTTTTTGCCCGCAAATTGTCAGCAGCTTGTCAGTTGACAGGTTTTTGTCAGTATGGCCCCGAACGACATGAGAGAATCACCCGCGATGAAACGCTCTGAAAGGCTCTATGCCCTGATCGAAATCCTCAAGGATGGACGCCTGCACCGCGCCGAGGATATGGCCCGGCGGCTCGATGTTTCGGTGCGCACCATCTACCGCGATATGGACACGCTCGTCGCCTCTGGTGTGCCGGTCGAGGGCGAACGCGGTATCGGTTATTCGGCCCGCGCCGCCATTACCCTGCCGCCCCTGAACCTGACCGAAACCGAACTGGAGGCGCTGCATCTTGGGCTTGCCGCCGTCGGCAATGGGGTTGATGGCGACCTGCGCAACGCCGCACAAAGCCTCTCGGCCAAGATCGACGCCGTGCTTCCCGAAGACCACCACGGCGCGCCGAAATCCTTTGGCTTTGCCGTCTACCCCTTTGCCGACGCCGCCGAGGGCTTCCGCCACCTGAGCACACTGCGCGCCGCGATCCGAGGCCGCCAGAAACTCCGCCTTGTCATGCAAGATGGCACAGTGCGCGACGTCCGGCCGCTCAAGCTTGATTACTGGGGGCGTGTCTGGACCTGCCTCGTCTGGTGCGACAGTAGCGGCGATTTCGCCACCCTGCGCGCCGATCAGATCACCGAGGTTAGCGTCCTTCCCGGCCTTTTCGTCGATGAACCGGGCAAGCGGCTCGAAGACTACCGGGCGGGGCTGGACGCGCCTTAGCGCCCGGCGCGGAATACGAAACAGCGGTCCCGCCGCAGCATGAGCCAAAGCGGCGTGCCGGGTTTGGGCAGGAACACATTCGGCACCGTCGCCTTCAACGTCGATCCGTCGTGATCCATGCGAAATTCCACAAGGCTCTCCGTGCCCATAAACCGCGCCCGCTCGACCACGCCCCGTGCCGCGACCCCATCGCCCGGTGTCGGCAATGGCCCTTTTCCGTGCCGGTCAAAGTCAAGTTTGAGATGCTGCGGACGGATCACGATCTCGACCTCCTCGCCATCCTCAAACCCCGGCGTCAGGAACTGGCCAAACGGCGTATCGGTCAACGCGCCGTTGCTGGTGCCACGGATCACGTTGATATCGCTAAAAAACGCCACCGCGGCCTTATCGACCGGCGCGTTGTAAATGTTATAGGGCGCGCCTTGCTGCACGATCTTGCCGTCGCGCATAAGCGCGATCTCATCGGCCATGCGAAGCGCCTCTTCCGGTTCATGCGTCACCAAAAGAACGGCCGTGTCCTCGTCCTTGAGGATCGCCAGCGTCTCGTCGCGAATCCCGTCTCGTAGCCGGTTATCAAGTCCCGAAAACGGCTCATCCATAAGCATAATCCGGGGTCGCGGCGCCAAGGCCCGCGCCAGCGCGATACGCTGTTGCTCGCCCCCCGAAAGGCTATGCGGATAGGCGTCGATGGTCCACTCAAGCCCCACCTTGGCCAAAAGCTCCTCGACCCGCGCCCGTTTCTCGGCCTTACTGCCCTTAAGGCCAAACGCCACGTTATCGGCGACAGTCAGATGCGGGAAAAGCGCGAAATCCTGAAACATAAGGCCGATATGACGCCGCTCTGGCGGCACTCGGAACACCGTGTCACAAATCAGATTGCCATCGACATAAATCTCGCCGGAATCCTGCATATCGACCCCGGCAATGATCCGCAGCGTCGTCGATTTGCCACAACCCGACGGCCCCAGGAGGCAGGTCACATGCCCCGGCTGAATGGTGAGCGAGACGCCCGCCACCACGTCACGGTCGCCAAAACGGCGCCGCAGATTGCGGATTTCAAGTCTGGGAGGGGGCTGCGTCACGACGGTCTCTCAATCGGATCTCTCAATCGGGGTCTTTCATGGCGTCTCTGATCCCGACTGAGTGAAAGGCTCGGGAATTTTGCGACCCTTACCAGCCCCCCTCCCGGCTCGCAACCTAAAGCGTTGCGTTGACCGCGCCACCATCCAGCAGAATGTTCTGCCCGACAATGAACCCGGCATGCTGTGAACACAGGAACGCACAGGTCGCGCCAAACTCCTGCGCCGTGCCATAGCGCCCGGCCGGAATTGTCGCGCAGCGGTTGGCCTTGGCCTCTTCAAGGCTGATCCCCTGCTGCGTCGCAACGCCGGTATCAAGCGATACGGCACGATCCGTCGCATGAATGCCCGGCAACAGGTTATTGATGGTGACACCGCTGCCCGCCACCTGCCGCGCCGTGCCCGCAACATAGCCCGTAAGCCCGGCGCGCGCCGAATTGGACAGGCCAAGAACCGCAATCGGTGCCTTGACGGATTGCGAGGTGATGTTGACCACCCGGCCCCATCCCTTGTCCATCATCCCCGGCAAAAGCGCCTTCATAAGCGCAATCGGCGCAAGCATATTGGCATCGAGCGCCTTGATAAAATCCTCACGATCCCAATCGCTCCAAAGACCCGGCGGCGGGCCGCCCGCATTGGTCACAAGAATATCGGCCCCTTCGGCAGCCCGTAGCACGGCGGCTTGCCCCTCAGGCGTCGCCACATCCGCAACGACGGTTTCAATCGCAACTCCGAACCGCGCCCGTAAATCCGCTGCGGCCGCCTCAAGCGCCTCTGCACCGCGCGCATTCATCACAAGCTCCACGCCCGCCTCTGCAAGCGCCTCGGCACAGCCAAAGCCCAAGCCTTTGGAGGATGCGCACACAAGCGCCTTTTTACCTTTAATTCCAAGTTCCATTGTATCTCTCTCCTGTTCTTCGCGCCTCAGGTAACGTGAATTTCATCGCGACTGCCAGCAAATTGCCGACAGCATGGCCACAATCTGCCATAATCAGGGGCCATAGCTTGCATACCGCAGAGCTATCAGAGAAAACCGCGCCATGTCATCGCCCCGCCCTCAATCCACGTTTCCCGCTCAACAACTGCCTGTGCATATGGCGGAAGATTTTTGTGTGATCAACGGGGCGAATCTAGGCGACGCGCTCTCTTTTGCCGACGAACTTGTGCCCGACGATATCTACGAACTCAGCCCCAAAACCGAAATCCATCGCCTGTCGATGCATATCGGCGAGGACGACGCCTACCGCGTCAGCGACGAAAGCGCGACCGGAATCCCCGGTGCCGCGCTTTATGCGGATTGTGTTTTGACCATCATGCCACCAACCGGCGAAACCGTCGAAATCGTGGTGCTTGTCGAGGTCGATAGCGAGGGCAACGTGGCCCAGATTTACGCCGCCCCCCTTACCCCCCTCTTGGCCAAGACACCCTATACATTGGTCGGCATCGACCGCCCCGCCGCCCGCCTGCGCATGGCGCAGCTCGCCTGCGTCAGCTTCACCCGTGGCACCCGCATCACTATGGCCACCGGCGAACAGAAACCTGTCGAAAACATCGAACCCGGCGACCGCATCCTGACGCGTGATGATGGCCCGCAGCCCGTGCGCTGGATCGGCCACCTGACGATGCGCGCACAGGGTGAATTTGCCCCGATTGTCATCACCGAAGGCACCCTCAACAATGCGGGTGACCTAACCGTTAGCCCCGATCACCGCCTCTTCATCTACCAGCGCCACGACCATATCGGCGCGGGCCGCTCGGAACTGCTCGTCCGGGCGCGCCATCTGGTCAATGGCGAAACCGTCTTCGTTCAGGAGGGCGGCTTTGTCGACTACTTCCAAATCCTCTTTGACACGCATCAGATCATCTTTGCCGAAGGTATCTGCGCCGAAACCATGCAGGCCGATCAACGCACTCGGCCGGTCTTGCCGCGCGATGTTGAAAAGCACCTTAATAAGCTTTCCAACGCGGCCCCCGGCGGGGCCACACGGCGCGCCTTTGAGCCGCAAAAAACCCTGCTGGATCGCCCCGATGCCGTCGATCTTCTGCGCCGGGCATCAAGCCGCTGAATTCGACGCCAAAGGCTTGAACGGCGCCGCCACTGACACCACATCTAAAAGAGAGATATCGGGAGTCAGACATGCCAAAAACCATCCTCGCCACCACCGACCTTTCCGCCCGCAGCGACCGCGCCTTGCACCGTGCTTTGCGCTTGGCGCGCGCCAACGATGCCTCCCTCACGGTGATGCATATTGTGGACGACGCGATCCCCGATGCTATGGCGCAAACTCACCGCGACGCCGTAGAATCCAATCTGCGTCAGCTCATGGCGTCGATGGACGGCGGAGAGACGGCAAAAATCGAGGTGATCATCGGCGACCCGATCACCGACATCATCGCTCAGGTTCAGGACACGCACCCGGATTTGCTTGTGATGGGGGTGCACCGTGTGCGGCCCTTCTTTGATACATGGCGCGAAACCACGGCCCAACGGATCACGCGCATGGCGTCTTGTCCGGTTCTCATGGTCAAAGACTCTGCCGATCGCCCCTATGACAAAGTGGTGGCCGCAACCGATTTCTCGCCCGCGAGCACTGCCGCTATCGTCCGCGCCGCGTCGCTCGCGCCCGACGCCACGATCACGCCCCTCCATGCCTTCCATGTGCCCTATAGCGGCATGCTGGCGCATGGACCGGATGGCCGTAACGATCTCGAAGCGAGCTTTCAGGCCGAGGCCAAGGCCGATGATGACCGCTGGCGCGCGACAACCGACTTGCCCGAGACCTGTGGCGAGACGCTCTTTGTCACCGGCCAGCCGCGCCGCGCGCTTGAGGCCCATGTCGCCAGCAGCGATACCAACCTGATCTGTGCCGGTGCGCATGGCCGTGTCGGACAGGGGCGCGCTCTGCTTGGCTCGACCGCAACGGATTTGCTGCGCGCGCCGCCCTGCGATATTTTGATCGCCCGCCCGGCCTGAAGCGACCCGAAAACCGCACAAAACCGCACAGTCGCAATACCGACGCAATACCGACGCGATACATATCCCTGTATTGCGCCGCCGCCTCGCGCCTTCTATACGCGGTCCCATGCTTGACGCCTTGACAAATCGCCCCGCCCTGCCGCCCGAAATTAGCCGCCGCCGCACCTTTGCGATCATTTCGCACCCGGACGCGGGCAAGACAACTCTGACCGAAAAATTCCTTCTTTATGGCGGTGCCATTCAGATGGCCGGTCAGGTGCGCGCCAAGGGCGAAGCGCGGCGCACGCGCTCGGATTTCATGCAGATGGAAAAGGACCGGGGCATCTCTGTATCCGCCTCGGCTATGTCCTTTGATTTTCAAAAGTTCCGCTTCAACCTTGTCGACACCCCCGGTCACTCGGATTTCTCGGAAGACACCTATCGAACCCTGACCGCCGTCGATGCCGCAGTGATGGTCATCGACGGGGCCAAGGGCGTCGAAAGCCAGACCCAAAAGCTCTTTGAGGTGTGTCGCCTGCGGGATCTTCCGATCCTGACCTTCTGTAACAAGATGGACCGAGAGAGCCGGGATACCTTTGATATTATTGATGAAATTCAGGAGAACCTTGCCATTGACGTAAGCCCTGCAAGCTGGCCGATCGGTGTCGGACGTGAGTTTATGGGCTGTTACGATCTCCTCAATGACCGGCTTGAGCTGATGGATCGCGCCGACCGTAACGTGGTGGCCGAAAGCGTCTCGATCCAAGGTCTCGACGACCCCAAACTCGCCGAACATATCCCCGCCCATCTCCTCGAGCAGCTTCGCGAAGAGGTCGAGATGGCGCGCGAACTCTTGCCCACCCTCAACCTCCAAGCCGTGCTCGAAGGCCACATGACCCCGATCTGGTTCGGCTCTGCGATCAACTCTTTCGGGGTGCAGGAACTGATGGACGGGATCGCCAAATATGGCCCCGAGCCGCAACCCCAAGCCGCCGAACCGCGCCCTATTTCCCCCGAGGAAACCAAGGTCGCGGGCTTTGTGTTCAAGGTCCAAGCCAACATGGACCCCAAACACCGCGACCGCGTCGCCTTTGTCCGCCTCGCCTCCGGCCATTTCAAACGCGGCATGAAACTCACCCACGTCCGCACCAAGAAACCGATGGCAATCTCAAACCCCGTCCTCTTCCTCGCCTCCGACCGCGAGCTTGCCGAAGAAGCCTGGGCGGGCGATATCATCGGCATCCCCAACCACGGCCAGCTTCGCATTGGCGATACCCTGACCGAGGGCGAAATGATCCGCGCGACCGGCATCCCCTCCTTTGCCCCTGAACTGCTTCAAGGGGTGCGCGCGGGCGATCCGATGAAAGCCAAGCATCTTGAAAAGGCGTTGATGCAATTCGCCGAGGAAGGCGCGGCCAAAGTGTTCAAGCCCAATATCGGCTCGGGCTTTATCGTTGGCGTGGTCGGCGCGCTCCAATTCGAGGTTCTGGCAAGCCGGATTGAGATGGAATACGGCCTGCCTGTGCGCTTTGAACAGTCGCAATTTACCTCGGCCCGTTGGGTCTCCGGAAGCCGCGAGGCAGTTGACAAATTCGTCAACGCTAACAAGCAACATATCTCCTATGACCATGACGGCGACGTGGTGTATCTGACGCGCTTGCAATGGGATATTGACCGCGTGGCGCGCGACTACCCGGACATCAATCTCACCGCGACCAAGGAAATGATGGTCTGATCCAATGGGGGAATTGCGCGGGGCGTGACCCCGTGCCATCATACGCCATGAGCAGCGACAACGAGACTTATCCCGGTGGCCTGAACGCCCTGCTTGGGCGCTACAACTCCCGCCGTGATCCCTTTGATTTTACCGGAGAATCCTTTCCGCCCGGCGATATTGATCTCGCCGCGCTCACAATGGCAAAAGTAACCGAAGACGCCACCCGCAAACAAAAGGGGGCGGCCAACCCGCGCTCGGCTTGGGCCAACAAGCGGCGCGCCATCGCACAAGAGTTTGTCGGCAATTCCGAGCTTGCCTATCTCAACGCGCTCCTGATCTCGAGCTTGCGCAAATCCTCCGCACCTGACGGCGCCGCCGCGCTGTTCCTGCGCCTTTGGCACGAACAGCATGCACATCTGATCGACGTGCTCGACATCCGCTGGAAAGTCTCTTCGATCATGACCTTCGCCGATCATGGCGGCACCGATGTGCAACGTCAGGTCGGCCAAGCCCTGCGGATGCTTTTCGGCCTGATGAAGCTCTATGAATTCGAACGGCTCTATAGCGGGTTTGACCCACAAACCCCTTTCGGCTTTAGCCGCAAGAAACGTGTCCCGCTACCGCTCAATATGGATCAATATTCGCTGCGCGCGGGTGGGCTGGATTCCAACCTGTTGGCCCCGGTCTGGGAACTCGCCATGACCGACCCCGGCATAGCCCCGCTTGCCAATCACCTCATGGAAGAACTCAACCGCGATCCCGGCACCGTGTTCCGCCGCATCCGACGCATGCGAGAGGTCTATGGCCGCCTCAAGGGCGATACATGAGTCGCTGGGGCGTTGTCTCTACGATCAAGGCACCGGCGCGCGAGGTTCTCGACTTTGCCGCCTATCATCTCGATCTCGGCGCAGATCATCTGTTTATCTACCTCGACAATGACACCCCCAAAGCATACGCCGCCCTCGACGCGCACCCCAAAGTCACGGTCCAGCACACCGACAAAACCTATTGGCAGACAACCAATGGCCGCAAACCCGCAAAGCACCAACTCCGCCAGACCCTGAACGCCACACATGCCTATGACCAAGCCGAGGCTATGGGCCTTGACTGGCTTGGCCATATAGATGTGGACGAATTCCTCTGCCCCGCCCTGGATTTCCGCGCCGCGCTCGCCGCCCTGCCGCCCAACATCAAAGCCGCCCGCATCGCCCCCGCCGAGACCATGACCCAGGACGGGCAAACCGGCCTTGATCCAAAGGCCGTCTACTGCAAAGCGTGGGAACCCAACACATCCCGCCGTCAGGAGCTTGAAACCGCGCTCTACCCGACCTTCGGCCTCTATCTACGTGGCGGTTTCGTAAGCCACACACTCGGCAAAAGTTTCCTGCGCACCGGGCTCGGCCCGCTGACCTTCAAAATCCATCGCGCCATGCACGAGTCGCAAGAGATTGGGCCAAGCCAATTCCTTACCGGGGTCGACCTCTGCCATCGCCACATCAAAAGCTGGGAGAGCTGGCAGAAAAGTTTCGCCTACCGTCTCGAAAAAGGCTCCTACCGGGCCGAACTTCAATCCGTGCGCCCCGGCGATCCGGGTGGCCTTTCCATGCATCAACTTTTCACGCTCCTGATGGAGGAAAAAGGCGAAGACGCCCTGCGCGCCTTTTTTAACGAAATATGCCTGGCGCGCCCCGACCTTCTCCAAGGACTTGAGGCGCGTGGCCTGTTGCGGGTTTATTACCTCGCATTAGATGAAAAACGGGAACGCATCTTTCCGGGCTGGCGCGACAATAAGGCGTGAATTGGCTGAAAACCCTTTGTTTCCGGCCATTTGATTGACCTGACGCGCCGCTTGGGCTACAACCCGCGTCGTGGGTCATATACGTGACAAACCGCGGGACCGCACGGGTCCGATCCGCATTTTCGCTACGGGCCGCACGTGTCCGTAAACCACGGATACGCATGACAAAATTCTCTGATCTTAACCTCAACCCCAAGGTTCTCAAAGCGATTGACGAGGCTGGCTATGAGTCGCCGACGCCCATTCAGGCCGGAGCGATTCCCCCCGCCCTAGAAGGTCGCGACGTTCTAGGCATCGCCCAAACGGGCACCGGCAAAACGGCAAGTTTCACGCTGCCGATGCTTTCGCTTCTTGCCCGTGGTCGCGCCCGCGCCCGCATGCCGCGCAGCTTGGTGCTATGTCCGACGCGCGAACTCGCCGCGCAGGTGGCCGAAAACTTTGACACCTATTCCAAACATCTCAAGCTGACCAAGGCGCTCTTGATTGGTGGTGTGTCGTTCAAAGAACAAGACGCCCTGATCGACCGTGGCGTTGACGTTCTCATCGCAACACCCGGCCGTCTGCTCGACCATTTCGAGCGCGGCAAGCTCTTGTTGACCGGGGTGCAGATCATGGTCGTGGACGAGGCGGACCGGATGCTCGATATGGGCTTTATTCCCGATATCGAACGTATCTTCTCGCTGACCCCGTTTACCCGCCAGACGCTGTTTTTCTCGGCCACTATGGCCCCTGAAATTGAGCGCATCACCAACACCTTTCTGTCCGCCCCCGCGCGCATCGAAGTTGCCCGTCAGGCGACCGCGTCGGAAACCATCGAACAGGGCGTGGTGATGTTCAAACCCTCGCGCCGTGACCGAGAAGGAAGCGAGAAGCGCCGCGTTCTGCGCGAGCTGATCGAAAAAGAAGGTGACGCCTGCACCAACGCGATCATCTTCTGCAACCGCAAGACCGACGTGGACATCTGCGCCAAGTCGCTCAAGAAATACGGTCTCGACGCCGCACCTATCCACGGCGACCTCGATCAGAGCCAGCGCACACGCACCCTTGATGCGTTCCGCAATGGAGAGTTGCGTTTCCTTGTGGCTTCCGACGTTGCCGCCCGTGGTCTTGATGTCCCTGCCGTGAGCCACGTGTTCAATTTCGACGTTCCCGGCCATGCCGAGGACTATGTGCACCGCATTGGGCGCACCGGTCGCGCCGGACGCCAAGGCAAGGCGCTCATGATCTGTACGCCACGCGACGAGAAAAACTTCGACGCGGTTGAAAAGCTGATCCAGAAGGAAATCCCGCGCGTTGAGGTCGAGGCCAAGTCAACCCGCAAGCGCAAATCCGATGAACAGCCCAAGGCCGAAGAAAAAGTCGAGAGCACATCTCAGGTCGAGAGCACACCGCAGGTCGAAACCAAGACCGAGGACACACCCAAGAGCGACAAACCGTCCTCCTCAAAAAGCAGCCGGAGCCGGTCGCGCTCGCGTTCGTCAGACCGCAACGACCGCAACAACGATCGTGGTGGCAAGGACAACAAGGTCGTTGGCATGGGCGATCACCTGCCAAGTTTCATCGCGCTGAGCTTTGACGAGCGCCGCGCAGGCTAGATACAACACAGCCACAAAAACGGGCCGGAAAGCAAACGCTTCCCGGCCCGTTTTCTTTTTTGATACGAGCGGCTTAGCTCAACCGGCTCACAATGACCGTGACTTCCGGCTTGCGCCCGATCTCGTCATTACAGGTATTGCGCGCAATCCGACGAAGCTCTTCTTCGAGCTTGTCATCATCGGCCAGTGTCTTGTCTTTGGCCCGGCCAAGGAACTGCGTGAGATCCTCTTCAAGCACATCAAGAAGCGGTGCAAAGCTACGCCCCTGTTCCGGCAAGCCTTTGATCTCGCACCACGCTTCGCCAAGCGGTTCGTTGTCATCATCAAGGATAACATTGACCACGAGATGCCCATTCAGCGCCATCCGAATACGATCCCGCACGATCCCATCCATCGCGCCGATCTTCACCGCGCCATCAAGATACGTCCGCCCGGTTTCGACATAACCCACAACCTTGGGCGCATCGCCCGTAAGGTCGAGCATCGTGCCGTTGACCGCCACAATCGACGCCCGCCCGCGCGCCTTGGAAATCTTGGCGTGTTCGCGCAGGTGGCGATGTTCGCCGTGGTTCGGAATAACCATCTGCGGATTGACGATATCCTGCAACGCCTCAAGGTCGGGACGGTTGGCATGGCCCGACACGTGATAGCGCCCTTCGTGATCGTCCACGACCTCGACGCCCATTTCCGAGAATTGGTTCATGATGCGGATCACGCCGCGCTCATTGCCCGGAATGGTCTTGGACGAGAACAGGAACATATCCCCTTCCTTAAGCGTCATGCCATTATACTTGCCACGCGCCAATTGCGCCGAAGCCGCGCGCCGTTCGCCCTGTGATCCGGTCACAAGAAGCATGAGATTTTCGCGCGGAACCGCCCGCGCGTCTTCGATACTGACCACCTTGGGGAAATTCTCAAGAACGCCAGTCTCTACCGCCGCCTCGATCATCCGCCGCATCGCGCGCCCCATAAGACAGATCGACCGCCCGGCCCGTTCGCCCGCTTCAGCCAGCGTTTTGACCCGCGCCACGTTCGAGGCAAAAGTCGTCGCGACAACCATATGCGGAGCCTCGCTGACAAGCGCCTCAATCTCGCGCCCTACACTGGACTCGGACCGGCCGGGATGCGGCGAAAAGACGTTGGTCGAGTCGCAAATGAGCGCCTTGACCCCATCCTTGCTGACCTCTTTCCAGAGATCTTTGTCAAAGGGTTCGCCAACAACCGGCGCCTCGTCGAGTTTGAAATCGCCCGAATGGATGACACGACCTGCCGGGCTGTCGATCACGAGGGCGGCGCTTTCGGGGATCGAATGGCTGACCGGAAGAAAACCAACGCTAAACGGCCCCGCCTTTGTCGTCTCGGGCCAGGCCGAAACGGTGATGACCTCGGCCTCGGGAGCGCCCCGGTCCTTCATCTTGTAGCGCGCCAATGCCGCGGTAAAGACCCGCGCATATACAGGCACGCCAAGCGCCTCCCAGAAATGGCCCACCGCACCGACATGGTCTTCATGCCCGTGGGTGATAAACACCGCCTCAAGACGATCCTTGTTCTCAATAAGCCATGTCATATCCGGGAAGATCAGATCCACACCGGGGCTTGTCTCCATATCCGAAAACGTCACGCCCAGATCAACAAGGATCAGGCGTTCTTTGCCCTCCTTGCCATAGCCATAGACATAGGCATTCATGCCGATTTCGCCCGCTCCACCGAGGGGCAGATAGATTAATTTATCGCTGCTCAAGCCGCGTTATCCTTATTGTATTTGTGAATCACGGTCAGGCCGTGCATTGTCAGATCATCTTCGAAACAGTCGAATAGCTCGACCGATTGCTGGAACAGAGGTGCCAGCCCACCTGTCGCGATAATTTGCATCGACCGATCGCGCTCGGCCTTAATCCGCTCACATATTTCGCGCACGAGCCCCACATAGCCCCAGAATATTCCCGACTGGATACAGGCAACCGTGTTGGACCCCACAACCTTCTGCGGCTTGGCAATATCCACATGCGGCAGGGCCGCCGCCGAATTGTGGAGCGCCTCAAGGCTAAGGTTGACGCCCGGCGCAATGACACCGCCCACATAGGCGCCGTCCTTGGCCACAACATCAAAGGTTGTCGCGGTGCCAAAATCCACGACGATGATATCGCCGCCATGTCGATCGAACGCGCCCGCCGCGTTAACGACCCTATCCGGCCCGACCTGCGTGCCCTCATCAACCCGCGGTTCGATCGGCAATAGGCATTCGGGCCTGCCGACGACAATCGGACGGCATCCGAAAAACCGATCCGCAAAAACCCGCAGATTGAACACAACCCGCGGCACCGTCGACGAGATGATGACATCGCTGATGTCGGCATCAATCCCGTAATGCTTTACCAACGTGGAATACCACGTGAAATAGGCATCTGCCGTGCGCGCATGGTGCGTCGATGTCCGGAGCGTGCAGAGAAACTTCTCTCCGTCCCAGATCGAGAAAACCGTATTGGTGTTGCCGCAATCAATGGCAAGAAGCATAGCCTGCCTCCCTAGAAAAACACCTCCGCCGCCGGAATGGCCACGGACCCTTGGCCCGTGTTCAACACCAGATTGCCGGCACTGTCCACCGTTTCAAAAATTCCGACTGTCTCCTCACGCGACGTTCGCGCCGTGATCGTCTCGCCAATCCGCGCCGCCCGCGCAAGCCACGCGGTTCGGATCGGGGCAAACCCATAGGTGCGAAACTGCATCTCATAGCGCGCATAGGCCGCCGCAAGAAGATCAAGGAACGCCTCCGGCGCAACCTCGACGCCGGTTTCCGCAAACAGGCTTTTGGGGGCAACGGCCCCCGGCTCGACCTCGGCCGGTGTCGGAGCATGGCGTAGGTTAACCCCGATTCCGATGGCAATATGGCTGACTGCGCCGCCCGCAAACCCCGCACTTTCAAGCAGGATACCCGCAACCTTGCCACCATTCAAAAGCACATCATTGGGCCATTTAAGGGCAAACGGCGTGCTCTGTGCGGTGGCCGTGACAAACGCATCAAACAACGCAAGCGACGCCACGAAAGACCGCAACGCAATCCGGTCCGGGGTCTCGGTCGGATGCATCACGAGGGTTGCGGCGAAATTGCCCTCCGGGTCAGCCCAGGGCCGCCCGCGCCGCCCGCGCCCCTTGGTCTGGCGCAACCCGAGAATCCATTCCGGGCGCGTCAGGCTGGGCGCGATCCGCGCAGCTTCGGCATTGGTGCTATCGACCTGTGCCAGAACCCGCCGTCCATAACCCTCGGGCCAGTCCGCCATCTGCTTGTCCTTCCCTTAAAAACAAGCAACGCGCCCCAAGGGGCGCGCCGCTCTTAGTCTTCATTTGCGGATCAGCGCAGAAGGGTTTCCGCCGCAACAAGCGCCGGGGCTTCGATCCCGAAGAGGTTCACCACCCCCACAAGCATAATCGCCGCCGACCCCATAAGCATGACCCAAAGCACCGGGGATTTGCCTTTGTCGAGCGCGTCGCCCTCTTCTTCGCCGAAATACATGTAATAGACGATGCGCAGGTAGTAGAACGCCCCGATCACCGATGCGATCACACCAAGAACCGCCAGCCACGCAAGACCCGCCTCATAGGCAGCGCGTAACACGTAGAGCTTGCCAAAGAAGCCCACAAGCGGCGGCACACCGGCGAGCGAGAACATCAGGATCAGCACCGCCAACGCCTTGCCCGGCTCACGCTTGGAATACATGTTGAGCGCCGCAATATCCGTCACCGGCTGGCCGTCTTTTTCCATCGTCAGGATAAAGGCGAATGTGCCAACGCTCATCGTCACGTAAATCGCCATGTAGATCAGGAGCGCCTGAACCCCGAACGCCGTCCCGGCCGCCAAGCCCATAAGCGCATAGCCCATATGCGCGATCGAGGAATAGGCCATCAGGCGCTTGATGTTGGTTTGCCCAATTGCGGCCACCGCCCCAAGGAACATCGACAACACCGACATAAGCGCAATGATCTGCTGCCAGTCGCCGACCACGCCGCCGAACGCATCATGCAGGACACGCGCGAAAAGACCCATCGCCGCCATTTTCGGCGCCGTAGCAAAGAACGCCGTAACCGGGGTCGGCGCGCCCTCATAGACGTCAGGCGTCCACATATGGAACGGCACAGCCGAAACCTTGAACGCCAGCCCCGACGCCACCAGCGTCAGACCGATCAAAAGACCAATCGGCGCATGGCCCTCGCCCGCGGCAGCAATAATGCCGCTGAAGAGCGTGGTGCCTGCAAAGCCATAGACAAGCGACGCCCCAAACAGGAGAAGCCCCGAAGAAAGCGCGCCAAGCACGAAATACTTGAGGCCCGCTTCGGTCGATTTGACACTGTCGCGGCGGATCGAGGCCACCACATAGAGCGCCAGCGATTGCAGCTCCAGCCCCATGTAAAGCGCCATAAGGTCGCCTGCCGAGACCATGACCATCATCCCCACGACCGAGAGGGTCACGAGGATCGGGTATTCAAACCGCAGCATGTCGCGGCGGCTCATATAGTCCTGGCCCATAACAAGCACCGCCGCCGCCGAAACGAGGATGACGATCTTGGCAAACCGGGCAAAGGCATCGTCCTTAAACATGCCACCAAAGGCGCTGTGCGTGCCCTCGCCGTTGATGCCAATCCATGCTGCCACGAGCACGAGAACCACCGCCGTGGCCCATGTCACCATCGGCGCCAGCTTGTCCTTGCCGGTATATACCGCACTCAGGAGCGCCAGCATCGCAAAGACAGCCAGAACGATTTCCGGCAGGATAATGTTGAGATCAGCCTGGATCATTTCTCAAGCTCTCCTTAATGCGACGCCATCTGGGGCGCCCCTTCCGAGGCGCTGCCCAGTGCGGCATGGTAATTGGAAATCAGATTCTCGACCGAAGGGCCGATGATATCGGTGACAAGCACCGGATACACCCCAAGGATCAGTGTCATCGCCACGAGCGGCGCGAAAATCCATTTCTCGCGCGCCGTCATGTCCGAAATCGTGCGCAGGCTCTCTTTGATGAGATCCCCAAACACAACCCGCCGATAAAGCCATAGCGCATAAGACGCCGAGAGGATCACCCCCGAGGTCGCGATAAGCGCAACCCAAGTGTTGACCTGGAAAATCCCCACCAACGTAAGGAATTCCCCAACAAAACCCGAGGTGCCCGGAAGGCCGACATTGGCCATAGTGAAGAACATAAAGATCAATGCATAGGCCGGCATCCGCGTCACAAGACCGCCATAGGCGTCAATGTCGCGGGTGTGCATCCGGTCATAGATCACGCCGACGCAAAGGAAGAGCGCGCCGGAAATGAACCCGTGGCTGATCATCTGGAAGATCGCGCCATCAATACCTTGCTGGTTCGCGGCAAAAATACCCATCGTGACATAGCCCATATGCGCCACCGATGAGTAGGCAATGAGCTTTTTCATGTCTTCCTGCACCAGCGCGACAAGCGAGGTATAGACAATGGCAATCGCCGACATCCACAGCACAAGATCGGTCATGACATCCGCACCGACCGGGAACATCGGCAGGCTAAAGCGCAAGAAGCCATAGCCGCCCATTTTCAACAGGATCGCCGCAAGCACGACCGACCCGGCGGTCGGCGCCTGCACGTGCGCATCCGGAAGCCACGTATGCACCGGCCACATCGGCATCTTCACGGCAAAACTTGCAAAGAAGGCGAGGAACAAGAGCGTCTGCATCCCGCCAACAATATGAATGCCCAAGATAGAGAAGCTCTCAGAGGCGAACTCGTGACTCATCAAGATCGGAATATCGGTGGTGCCCGCATCCGAGAACATCGCCACCATCGCCACCAGCATCAGCACCGAGCCGAGGAAGGTATAAAGGAAGAACTTGAAGCTCGCATAGATGCGGTTCGCCCCGCCCCAAATCCCGATGATAAGGAACATCGGAATAAGGCCCGCCTCGAAGAAGAGGTAAAAGAGCACAAGATCCAGCGCCATGAACACGCCGAGCATCAGCGTCTCCAAAAGCAGGAAGGCGATCATGTATTCCTTGACCCGCGTCTCGACCTTCCAGGACGCCGCAATGACAAGTGGCATCATAAAGGTGGTGAGCATCACGAACAGAACAGAGATCCCGTCGACCCCCATCTTGTATTTCATACCCAGAAGCCATTCGCGTTCTTCAACAAATTGGAATCCGGTGTTGGAGGGATCAAACTCGACAAGGATGAAAAGCGAGACAAGGAAGGTGATGACAGTGGCCACCATCGCGACCCATTTCGCATTCCGCTGCGCTGCGGCCTCTTCCCCGCGCAGGAAGATCGCCAAAATGGCCGCCGCCAGCGCCGGGATAAAGGTAACGAGAGAGAGCAGGCTATCGTTCATTAGTGCGCTCCTCCGCTGAGCGTCATCCAGGTGATGAGCACGACGATGCCGATCACCATAGCAAAAGCATAAGTGAAGATGTAGCCGGATTGGGCGCGACCTGCGAGACGGGTGAAGAAGGGGATGATCCCCATCGCCACGCCGTTGAGCGCGCCGTCAATGACCATGCCATCCCCGCGTTTCCAAAGGAAGCGACCAATCGCCCGTGCCGGACGCACAAAGATCACGTCATAAATCTCGTCAAAATACCATTTGTTGAGCAGGAAGAGGTAAAGCGGACGCTGCACCTCTGCGAGCTTTTTGGGCATCGCCGGGTTCCAGATATAGAACCAGACCGCCGTCAGGAACCCAATGACCATCGCGACGAACGGGCTGACCTTGACCCATTTGGGGGCGTGGTGCGCCTCGTCCATAACGTGGTTGTCCGGCGCCATGAAAATCGCGCCTTGCGGTGCCATGCCATGCGTGTCGGCGGCCGCATGATCGTCGGCAGGGGCCGCGCCGTGGTCGGTGCCTTCGCCTTGGCCGCTGTCGGCCTCTGCGGCGTGATGCGCCTCAATCCCAAAGAAGGCATTGACCTGCTCGTGCTTGCCGAAGAACCCGCCATACCAGACCATCCCCGAGAACACCGCCCCAAGCGCCAGAACGCCAAGCGGCACAAGCATAACCGTCGGGCTTTCGTGGGCGTGATCATGCGTATGCTTGTTGCCACGCGCCTCGCCAAAGAACGTCAGGAACATCAGACGCCAGCTATAAAACGACGTGAACAGCGCCGCGATGACCAGCATCCAGAAGGCATAGCCTCCGCCCGTCCCGGCCCATGCGCTCTCGATGATCGCGTCTTTTGACAGGAACCCGGCAAAGCCGATGGTTGTTAGCGGAATACCGACGCCCGTAATCGCCAGCGTGCCGATCATCATCGCCCAGTAGGTATAAGGAATCTTTTTACGCAGACCGCCATAGTTGCGCATGTCCTGCTCGTGATGCATCGCGTGGATGACCGACCCGGCACCAAGGAACAACATCGCCTTAAAGAACGCGTGCGTCAAAAGGTGGAACATCGCCGCCGAATAAACGCCCACGCCCGCCGCCACGAACATATAGCCAAGCTGCGACATGGTCGAATAGGCGATGACGCGTTTGATATCGTTCTGCACAAGGCCAATCGTCGCCGCGACAAACGCGGTCGTTGCGCCAAGGAAGGTCACGAACGCCATCGCCTCGGGCGCGTATTCCAAAACAGGCGACATGCGACAGACAAGGAAAACCCCGGCCGTCACCATCGTCGCGGCGTGGATCAGCGCCGAAACCGGTGTCGGGCCTTCCATCGCATCCGGCAGCCAGGTGTGCAGGAAAAGCTGTGCCGATTTGCCCATCGCGCCGATGAACAACAAGAATGCCAACAGGTTCGCGGCGTTCCATTCGGTCCACAGGAAGTGCAACTGCGTCTCCGCCAGCGCAGGCCCGGCGGCAAAGATGTCGTCGAAATTGATCGTGTCCGTTAGGTAGAACAGCCCGAAAATCCCAAGCGCAAAGCCAAAATCGCCGACCCGGTTGACCACAAACGCCTTGATCGCTGCCGCATTGGCGCTTGGTTTTTTGTAGTAGAACCCGATGAGCAGATAAGACGCGACGCCAACCCCTTCCCAGCCAAAGAACATCTGAACAAGGTTGTCTGCGGTCACAAGCGCCAGCATGGCAAAGGTAAAGAACGACAGGTAGGCAAAGAACCGCGCCTTATAGCTCTCGCCCTCTTTCCAGTTCTCGTCATGTGCCATGTAGCCAAAGCTATAAAGATGCACCAGCGCCGACACCGTCGTCACCACGATGAGCATGATCGACGTCAGACGATCAAGCCGGATGGACCATGCGGTATCAAGCGTGCCCGACTGGATAAAGTCGAGGATGTGAATGTGCTGCGTTTCCGGGCCATGCGTCAGGAAAACAACCCACGACAGCAGGCAGGACAGGAACAAAAGCCCCGTCGTCACATATTGCGCGCCCTTTTCGCCGATATAGCGCCAGCCAAAGCCGCCAATAAGGCTGCCGACAAGCGGGGCGAAGAGAATGATCTTTTCCATGTGCCCTTAGCCTTTCATCACGTTGACGTCTTCGACCGCGATCGTACCGCGGTTGCGGTTGAACGCGACGAGGATCGCAAGGCCAATCGCCGCCTCCGCCGCCGCAACCGTCAGCACAAAGAGCGTAAAGACCTGCCCGACGAGATCGCCAAGGAAGCTCGAAAAGGCCACGAGGTTGATATTGACCGAAAGCAGCATCAATTCGATCGACATCAACAGGATGATGACGTTCTTCCGGTTCAGGAAGAGGCCGAAGATGCCTATGACAAACAGCGTCGCCGCCACTGTCAGGTAATGTTCCAAACCAATCATGTTGTCCCTCGGTTCTTCGTCTCTTTCGGGCAGGATCGCCCGTGTTGTCTTGTCGTGCCCCGCTCTTGCGGCGGGGCCGGTGGATCAGGGCTGGGCCGTCAAAGCCCCTGCCCCGGTTTCACATCCTTGAGTTCCATCGCTTTCGCCGGATCGCGCCACATCTGCTCAAGCACGTTCTGACGTTTGATGTCCTTGCGATGGCGCAGCGTGAGCACGATGGCCCCGATCATCGCCACAAGCAGGATCAAACCCGCCAGTTGGAACAAAAGGAAATATTGGTCATAGATAAGAAGCCCAAGCGCGGCGGTGTTCTCAACACCCTCCGGCGTCACGGCGGCGCGCTGCGCCTCGGCGATATCCGATGCCTGCCAGACGCCAACCGCCATGCCAAGCTGCATCAACAGGATCACCCCGATCAACAGGGCAATCGGCAAATATTGCGCCATCCCCGCCTTTAACTCGGCGAAATCCACGTCGAGCATCATCACCACGAACAGGAACAGCACCGCGACCGCCCCCACATAGACGATAATCAATAGCATCGCGACGAATTCTGCGCCCAGAAGAACAAAAAGCCCCGCCGAAGAGAGAAACGCCAGGATAAGCCAGAGCACGGAATGCACCGGATTGCGGCTAATGACGGTAAAAAGCCCGCCCGCGATCACGCAGATCGCAAAAAGATAAAAGGCCAGTGCTGCGATACTCATGTGTCACTTTCCTCGTTTGCGTCCAGAACGTCCTGAACGAGTTCCATCGCCTTGGTCATGGCCGGGATACCGGCAAACATCGACATCTGGCCGACGGTTTCGACGATTTCCTGTTTCGTGGCGCCCGCCTCGATAAGGTGGCGCACGGTCATGCGAATTTGGCTATCGGCCTGCGCACCGAGCACCGTAAGCGCCCCGAGCGTCAAAAGAAGCCGCGTCTTGGCATCAAGCCCGCCCTTGTTAAGGGTCTTGCCAAAGAACATCTCCATCACATCCTTGGGCATGGTCGGCCACAAGGACTCGAACCCTTTCGGGGTAAACGACTCCATCGCAGGATTGAGGGACTTCGCCATCTCCTGATACTGCGCGATCATCGCGTCAAAGGGGTTCGTCTTGTCGTTCATCGGTACGGTGCGTCCAGTCTATTGTTCGTTTTCGATGTCATCGAGCCGCATATGCGCTTCTTCAGCTCTGCTTGTAGCGTTGCTTGCTTCACTTTTTGCATCCTCAACGCTCTTCTCGAGCTGCGCCAAGGTCACCGAGTAGCGGTCCAAGCGTGCCCAGACTTCTTCAAGCTCAATCTTCAGTTCAGAAACGGAAATACTCTTTTTCATCGGTAGGGCGCGTCCAGTTCAAGGTTGCGGGCGATCTCGGCTTCCCAGCGTTCGCCATTGTCCAAAAGTTTGGCCTTGTCATAGAAAAGCTCTTCGCGGGTCTCGGTGGCGAATTCGAAATTCGGCCCCTCGACAATCGCGTCCACCGGACAGGCTTCCTGACAGAACCCGCAATAGATGCATTTGGTCATGTCGATGTCATAGCGCGTCGTGCGGCGGCTCCCGTCATCGCGCGGTTCTGCGTCGATGGTGATCGCCTGCGCCGGACAAATCGCCTCGCAGAGTTTGCACGCAATGCAACGCTCTTCGCCGTTGGGATACCGGCGCAGCGCGTGCTCGCCCCGGAAGCGCGGCGAAAGCGGCCCTTTTTCATGCGGATAGTTGAGCGTCGCCTTGGGCTTGAAGAAATACTTCAGGCCAAGACGAAACCCGCCAATAAAGTCACTGAGCAGGAAGTAGCCTGCGGCGCGTCGATAGTCGATATTCGCCATGAGTTTAGCCTCCAATCGCCCAGCGGGCATAGGCGCCGCCGAACGCTTCGAATTTTGCAAGGAATGCGACGATCACGACCCAGACGAGCGACATCGGCAGGAAGACTTTCCAGCCAATCCGCATCAGTTGGTCATAGCGATAGCGCGGCGTGATCGCCTTCACCATCGAGAAGATGAAGAACACAAAGAGGATCTTGGCAAACATCCAAAGGATACCATCCGGCAGCCCCGGAATGGGCGAGAGCCACCCACCAAGGAACAACAACGACGTAAGCGCGCACATCAGCACAATCGCCACATATTCGCCGATCATGAACAGAAGGAACGGCGTCGAGGAATATTCCACCTGATAGCCCGCAACCAGCTCTGATTCCGCCTCTGGAAGGTCAAACGGCGGGCGGTTCGTCTCTGCCATCGCCGAAATCAGGAACAGGAACATCATCGGAAAATGCGGCAACCAATACCAGTTGAAGAGGCCGTAATCGCCCTTCTGCGCATTGACGATATCGCCAAAATTCATCGACCCGGTCGAGATAATCACCCCGATGATGATGAGGCCGATCGAGACTTCGTAGGAAATCATCTGCGCCGCCGAGCGCAGCGAACCAAGGAACGGGTATTTCGAGTTCGAAGCCCAACCGCCCATGATGACGCCGTAGACCTCAAGTGAGGACACAGCGAACACATAGAGGATCGCAACATTGATATCCGACAAGACCCAGCCGTCATTGAACGGGATCACCGCCCAGGCGATCAGCGCCATCACAAGGCTGACCAAAGGCGCCATCAGGAAGACAACCTTGTCGGCGCCCGCTGGATAGACGATTTCCTTGACCGCGTATTTCACGAAATCCGCGAAACTCTGCAAAAGGCCGAAGGGACCGACAACGTTTGGCCCCCGGCGCATCTGAACAGCGGCCCAAATCTTGCGGTCGCCATAGAGCAGGAACGCAAGCGCCACGAGGAGCGGAACAACAATCAGCAGAACCTGCCCGACCATAAGCAGGAATATTCCGAGATTGGTGGTGGTAAAGAATTCAATCATGGGTCCTCACACCGTGGGTATGCCGTTTTCCATGCAGTTCGCGACGGTGACTTCTGCGTCAATCGTCTTGAGACCGCCCGGAAGCGCGGGGGAAATGGTATAAACGGCATCGCCGTGCCATGCCCCCTTGTTTTCATTGACCTGCGTGCGCACGTGGCGCGCAAAACCGAAACCGCGGATGAGCGCATATTGCGCTGCTGCACATTCCGCATAAGCCTGCACATCGGCCTCTGTCGCGAGACCGGCCATGCGCACATGGAAATTAACCAGATCGCCCTCAAGAAGCCGCGTCTCAACGCCAAGATACTCGGCCTCTGGCAAATCCGCCCCCGTGCCGCACGATCCGTCGGAACAGAGCGGCTGACACGCCGACAGACCCAGCGCCAGCGCCGGAATCACCGAGGATATGGGAGCGTTCAGCTGCATCTTCCTCACTCTGCCGCCATCTTGCCGCTATTGCGGGCCTGAGCATTGGCCGAAAGCTCGGCCATCAACGCGCTCGCCCGCGCAATCGGGTTCGTAAGATAGAAATCCTTGATCACCGTGCCAAAGGCGCCCTTGCCAAGCTCTTTCGCTACCAGCGGCTCCCAGGTGTTCTCGATAACCTGATCGACCTTGGCGAAATGCGGCACCTCTGCGACCAATGCCTGACGCAGTTGCGCCAGCGTATCATAGGGCAACGTCGCCCCAAGCTCTGCCGACAAGGCCCGCAAGATGGCCCAGTTTTCCTTGGCCTCGCCCGGTGCAAACCCGGCGCGCAAGGCAACCTGCGGACGCCCTTCGGTGTTGACGAAAAGCCCGCTTTCTTCCGTATAGGCCGCCCCCGGCAGGATCACATCGGCGCGGTGCGCGCCCCGGTCGCCGTGGCTGCCTTGGTAAATCACGAACGCGCCCTCGCCGATTTCGATCTCGTCAGCCCCGAGGTTATACACAACCTCTGCGCCATCCATCGCCGCATCAAGCCCGCCTTCGGTCACGGCACCAAGGTCCATCGCCCCTACGCGGCTTGCCGCCGTGTGAAGCACCATCATCTTGCCGCCCAACTTCTCTGTAAGCGCCATCGCCTGACCAAGCACGGACACGCCGTCGCCCTCGGTGATTGCGCCCTGCCCAACGATGACAATCGCGTCCTCGGTTGGCTTTGCGTCCTCCACAAGCCTGTTCAGCACAAGCCGCCCCGGACCGGCATCAACATGATCATAGGTCAGGTCCATGCCCTTGGGGCCAACCACGGTTACGGTCGCGCCCTTGATCCACGCCTTGCGGATGCGCGCGTTCAGAACCGGCGCTTCATCGCGCGGGTTGCTGCCAATAAGGTAAACTTTCTTGGCCGTGTCGATATCCTCGATCGCCGCATTGCCGACATAGGCCGACCGGTTGCCCGCAGGCAGCACAGCGCCGTTTGCGCGACATTCCACCGTGCCACCCAGCCCCTCAACGATCTGCTTGAGCGCGAAAATGGCTTCCACCGGCGCGAGATCGCCCACCAGTGCCGCAACTTTCTTGCCCTTCATCGCTTCGGCCGCCTTGGTCAAGGCCTCGCCCCAGCTTGCAGGGCGCAGCTTGCCGTCTTCGCGCACATAAGGCCGGTCAAGCCGTTGACGCCGCAACCCGTCCCAGACGAACCGCGTCTTGTCGGAAATCCATTCCTCGTTCACGCCGTCATGGTTGCGCGGCAGGATGCGCATGACTTCGCGCCCCTTGGTATCAACGCGGATGTTCGACCCAAGCGCGTCCATCACATCAATGGTCTCGGTCTTGGTCAATTCCCACGGACGCGCGGTAAATGCATAAGGCTTCGACGTCAGTGCCCCGACCGGGCACAGGTCAATGATATTGCCCTGCATGTTGCTGTCGAGCGTCTGGTTGAGATAGCTGGTGATCTCGGCATCCTCGCCCCGGCCCGTCTGGCCCATCTGGGCAATTCCCGCAACTTCGGTCGTAAAGCGCACACAGCGGGTGCAGGAAATACAACGCGTCATCGTCGTCGCCACAAGCGGCCCGAGATCAAGATCATCGACCGCCCGCTTGGCTTCACGGAACCGCGAATCCGCGATACCATAGGCCATCGCCTGATCCTGAAGATCGCACTCGCCGCCCTGATCGCAAATCGGACAATCGAGCGGGTGGTTGATGAGCATGAACTCCATCACCCCTTCGCGCGCCTTCTTCACCATAGGCGAGTTGGTCTTGACCACGGGCGGCTGGCCTTCCGGCCCCGGACGCAGGTCTTTGACCTGCATCGCACAGGACGCCGCCGGTTTGGGCGGGCCGCCAACGACCTCCACAAGGCACATACGACAATTGCCCGCGATCGACAGGCGTTCATGATAACAGAAACGCGGAATCTCGACCCCGGCCTGCTCACAGGCCTGAATGAGGGTCATTGCGCCCTCAACCTCGACTTCCGTGTCGTCAATAATGATCTTGCGTAGGTCAGACATGGTTATTTCGCTCTCAGCAGCACGCCGATCTGGCTTGATTTCTTGATTTCTTCACGCCCGAGCGCGCAAAAACTCTGTGGATCGTCATAAGAGACATCCTTTGCGGCAAGATAGGCCTCGCCACGTGCCCGCATCCGGGCCTTTTCTTCGTCATTCTCGACATAGGCGTCGATCTCGTCGTTCGTATATCCAAGGTCGCGCGCCTTGCGCTTGAGATTGGCAAGGAAGTTGAACGCCCGGAAATAGCGCGCGGTGATGTCGGGACAGTGATCCTTGATCTCGCGCGCAATCGCCACCGCAAATAGCCCGTCATTGATCTCTGTCACATCGCGCAGATGCGGGCGCGCTGCGGCCGACGACGCCGGCGCAGGGGCCGCAACGCATGCGCTCAACAACACCGCGACAACCGCCGCGCGGGGCATCCCGCGAGATATGACAGAAAGCCCGATCACGGGTTGCATTTCCCTTCAAAAACAAGGCGTTCGCGATCAAACACAAGCGCCGCATCCTCAACATCCGGCCCGTTGATCCAGTCGATCTGCGAGGTGCCATATTCCTTGATGCAATACTTCACCGCCTCAAAACGCCCCGCTTCGCGCGCAGCCTTGAGCGACTGACGCGGTTTTTGCACGTAAACCTTGATATGATCGCGGTTGTCACGGTCGATCCGGTCCACGCTGGCCGGGAAATAGAGGCCGTCAAACGTCACCCGTTCGCTCCGGCTGACCCGGTCGCGCAGATTGGCACAGCCCGCCACAATGGCCACCGTGCAGACCAGCAATAGCCCAAGCCGAACCCGCTTCGCTCCATATGTGCTCATGTCGATCATTCCGGCCTCAAATCCTTACTCTTATTCCGCCGCCATAGCGCCCATGCGCCCGGTCTTGTTGGCTTTGATACGATCCTCGATCTCCTCACGGAAATTGCGGATCAACCCTTGGATTGGCCAAGCCGCCGCATCCCCAAGCGCACAGATCGTATGTCCCTCAACCTGCTTGGTCACATCCCAGAGCATGTCGATTTCCTCGATCTCGGCGTCGCCTTTCACAAGACGATCCATGACCCGCATCATCCATCCGGTGCCCTCACGGCATGGCGTGCACTGACCACAGCTTTCGTGCTTGTAGAACTTCGCCAGGCGCCAGATCGCCTTGATGATGTCCGTTTCCTTGTCCATCACGATAACCGCCGCCGTGCCAAGCCCCGACCCAAGCTCCCCGCGCAGGTAATCGAAATCCATCACCGCATCGCGCATGTTCTCGCCGCGCACACACGGCACCGACGACCCGCCGGGAATCACCGCCAAAAGGTTGTCCCAACCGCCGCGAATACCGCCGCAATGCTTGTCGATAAGCTCTTCGAACGAGATCGACATCGCCTCTTCAACGACGCACGGCGTGTTGACATGGCCCGACACGGCAAAAAGTTTGGTGCCCGCATTATTGGGGCGGCCAAAGCCCGCGAACCATTCCGGCCCCCGGCGCAGGATCGTCGGCACAACCGCAATCGATTCCACATTATTAACCGTGGTCGGACAGCCATAAAGCCCCGCCCCGGCCGGGAATGGCGGCTTCATGCGCGGCATCCCCTTCTTGCCCTCAAGGCTCTCAAGAAGCGCGGTTTCCTCGCCACAGATATAGGCACCGGCCCCGTGATGCAGGAAAAGATCGAAATCCCATCCCGACCCGGCCGCATTGCGCCCCAAAAGGCCCGCCTCATAAGCCTCATCAATCGCCGCCTGAAGCGCCTCACGCTCGCGGATATATTCGCCGCGAATATAAATATAACAGGTATGCGCATTCATCGCGAAAGACGCGATCAGACACCCCTCAATAAGCGTGTGCGGATCATGGCGCATGATCTCGCGGTCCTTACAGGTGCCCGGCTCGGATTCGTCGGCGTTCACCACAAGATAGGCCGGACGCCCGTCGCTTTCCTTGGGCATAAAGGACCACTTGAGGCCCGTGGGGAACCCTGCCCCGCCCCGTCCGCGCAGGCCGCTGGCCTTCATCTGGTCGATGATCCAATCGCGCCCGTTCTGGATGATCTTTGCCGTGCCATCCCAATGGCCGCGCTGTTTCGCGCCTGCGAGCGTGCGCTCATGCATGCCATAGAGATTGGTAAAGATCCGGTCCTGGTCCTTGAGCATCCCGTTACCCTTCGTTCTTCTGACGCTTGCGCCAGATCTGATAAATCATCGCCAGCGCAAGCACGAAGCCCCCTAGCGCCATCAGGTCAAACAAGGCCCGCACACGCTGGCTTAGCCCGATTTCGGCCCCGATAAAGGTGGCGGCGACCCAGAACAGAGCTGTCGCCGCGATCACAATGGCGACGATCCGCCCTTTGCGCGCCTGCTCGCTCTGATTGTCGTATCCCGCCATCCCGTTTTTCATCCTCAATACACGTCGCCATCCGCGACGCGCTTGGCAAATTCTGTCTCTCCGCCCGCCGCAAGCGTCTTGGCCTGTTCAACCCAGCCATCGCGCTCGATCCGGCCCCGGAACGAAAGCAGCTCGTCCATCTTGGCGATATCGTCCGCGCCCCATGTCGCAATCTGCGCAAAGCGGGTGACACCCGCCGCATGGAGCTTTTCTTCAATCTTCGGCCCAACGCCTTTGAGCTTTTTAAGGTCGTCCGGTCCCGTCGAGACCGCAGCCGCCGGAACTTCAACCGGAGCCGCCGCCGGGGCCGGTTCCGCCGCCGCCTCTGGCACAGGCGCCTCTTCGACCTCTGCGACTGGCGCCGCCTCTGGTTCTGCCGCCTTGGGCGCCGCGCCCTTAGCATCCGCCCCGGTTTCGGGGGCTGCCGCTGGTGTACGCGCGGCCGGTGTCATCGGCGGAGCAACCGCTGCGGCCTCGTCTTTGGCACAGAACGCCTTGATCAGGATAAAGCCGAGGCACACAGCCACAACCACAGCCAGAATAAGCACCAACAAAGTCGCCATTCCTCCGTTCAGCAGGAAAAACGCGATCAATCCGCCGACGATCCCGAGACCCCAGCAGATCATTCTGCAAGTCTTTGTGTCATTCTGTGTCATGGTGCTATCCCCTGTTGCGCTGTCTTTTTTCCTTGATCTTCCTAGTATACATCACCCTTGTCGACTTTCTTGGAGAAGACCGTATCGCCGCCTTCCGCAAGGGTTTTGGCTTGGTCTATCCAACCATCACGTTCGATCCGGCCCTTAAATTTCAATCGGTTATCGACCCAAGCAATCTCGGCTTCGGTCCATTTCGCAATCTGGTCGAAATGATAAAACCCAAGCGCGTTGAGCGTCTCTTCGAGCTTCGGTCCCACGCCCTTGATCTTTTTGAGGTCATCCGCCCCGCCTGCGCGCGCCGCGCCAAGGATTTCCGGGGCCGCCTCTTCAACTTCTGCCGCTGCTGCGACAGGGGCCGCTTTCGGCGCAGGCTTTTCGGCCTCAGCCTTTTTAGTTGTCTTTTTAGTTGCCTTTTTCGCCTCTTCGGCCTGTTTAACGGCAGGTTTCGGCGTCTCGGGGGCTTTGGGCGGCTTTGCCTTGCCCGGCGAACGCCCTGCAACCGTGCCATCCGCGTCAATCCACGGCGTCGTCAGCGGCACTTCGGTGCCGTCAATCCGTTTCACCGTATCGCCGAGATCCGTCGCAAGCTGCGCCGAGGCGTTGTATTTCGTATGGCCCGAGTCATATTCCTTAAGGCTGGTCAGGCCCGATACCGGCTCGGACGAAAACCGCCCGTTCATCGGTCCCGGCGCAGGCACCTTGCCCGCCGCGAGATCATCAAGAAGCCGGGCAAACCCTTCGGCCGTCATGTCCTCGTAGTAATCCTTGCCGATCTGCGCCATTGGCGCGTTCGTGCACGCCCCTAGGCATTCGACCTCTTCCCATGAGAACTTTCCATCCGCCGAAACCGTGTGCGGCGTCGGCGCGATCTTGTCCTTGCAGACCTCCATAAGGTCTTCCGCGCCACAGATCATGCACGACAACGTGCCGCAAATCTGGATATGCGCCACCGACCCAACCGGCTGAAGCTGGAACATGAAGTAGAAGGACGCAACCTCAAGCACACGGATATAGGCCATATCGAGCATGTCCGCGATGGACTCAATGGCCGGTTTGGTGATCCAGCCCTCTTGCTCCTGCGCCCGCCACAAAAGCGGGATCACGGCACTGGCCTGCCGCCCCTCGGGGTATTTGGTAATCTGCGCTTCGGCCCAGGCCTGATTGGCGGGCGTAAAGGCAAAGCTCTCTGGCTGTTCGGTATGAAGACGACGAAGCATTAGCGGTCAATATCCCCAAAAACGATGTCCATCGTGCCGATGATCGCGGCCACATCGGCAAGCTGATGCCCTGTGGCGATGAAATCCATCGCCTGCAAATGGCGATAGCCGGCACAGCTGATCTTGGCGCGGTAAGGTTTGTTGGTGCCATCCGCGACAAGGTAAACGCCGAACTCGCCCTTGGGCGCTTCCACGGCGCAGTAAACCTCGCCCGCCGGCACATGGAACCCTTCGGTATAGAGCTTGAAGTGATGGATCAGGCTCTCCATTGAGGTCTTCATCTCTTGCCGCTTCGGCGGTGTATATTTCCCGCGCGCCAAAACATCGCCCGTCGCCTCGCGCAGTTTGACAATCGCCTGACGGATGATGCGCGTCGACTGGCGCATCTCTTCCATGCGCATCAGGTAACGGTCATAGCAGTCGCCATTCTTGCCAACCGGGATCTGGAACTCAAACTCGTCGTAGCATTCATAGGGTTGCGCCCGGCGCAAATCCCATGCAAGCCCCGCCGACCGCGCCATGACGCCGGTCATGCCATAGGCCTCAACCGACTCGCGGTCGACGACACCAATATCGACATTACGTTGCTTGAAAATACGGTTTTCCGTCAAAAGCCCGTCGATATCATCAATCATCGCCGGGAATTCGAGCGCCCATTCCTCGATATCATCGAGTAGCTTTTCCGGCACATCCTGATGCACCCCACCGGGGCGGAAATAGGCGGCGTGCATCCGCGCACCACAGGCCCGCTCGTAGAACACCATGAGCTTTTCACGCTCTTCAAAGCCCCAGAGTGGCGGCGTCAGCGCGCCTACGTCCATCGCCTGCGTGGTGATGTTGAGCAAGTGGCTCAGGATCCGGCCGATTTCCGAGAACAAGACCCGCAAAAGCTGTCCACGCCGCGGCACTTCGATACCCGCGAGCTTTTCAATCACCAAACACCAGGCATGCTCCTGGTTCATCGGCGCCACGTAATCAAGCCGATCAAAATACGGCAGGTTTTGCAGGTAGGTCCGGCTCTCCATGAGCTTTTCCGTGCCCCGGTGCAGCAAGCCGATATGCGGGTCGCAGCGTTCCACGATCTCGCCATCCAACTCAAGCACAAGCCGTAAAACCCCATGCGCCGCAGGGTGCTGCGGGCCAAAGTTAAGGTTGAAGTTGCGGATTTTCTGTTCGCCCGACAGGGCGTCTTCGAAACCTTTGGAGCCGTCCATCATTTCGCCCCCTCTTTCTCGTCGCCCGGAAGGATGTATTGCGCCCCTTCCCACGGGCTCATGAAGTCGAACTGGCGGTATTCCTGCGGCAGTTTCACCGGCTCATAGACGACGCGCTTTTCAACCTCGTCATAGCGCACCTCGGTATAGCCCGTGGTCGGAAAATCCTTGCGCAGCGGATGCCCCCGGAACCCGTAATCCGTCAAAAGACGGCGCAGGTCAGGGTGGCCGCTAAAGAGGATCCCAAACATATCGAAGGTCTCGCGCTCATACCAATCGGCCGAGACAAACACGCCCGTCACCGACGGCAAAACCTCGTCCTCGCGCAGGCTGACGCGCAGGCGGATACGTTGGTTCTGTGCCATCGAAAGCATGTGATACACCACATCGAACCGCTTGGCGCGGTCCGGGTAATCCACGCCCGTGATATCAAGCAACTGGGTAAACCGGCATGCGGCGTCGTTCTTTAGAAACTCGACAAACCCGACGATATTCGACGGGGCCACATCTACGTTCAACTCACCATGCGTGACGTCCCAACCAAGGACGCAATCCGGGCGCTTCAATTCGATATGTGCCCCAAGTTCGTTCAGTGCCGTATCGCTCATCTCTCGATTGTCCCCGTGCGGCGGATCTTGCGTTGCAACTGCATGATGCCATAAAGCAGCGCCTCCGCCGTCGGCGGACAGCCGGGCACGTAGACATCGACCGGAACAATCCGGTCACATCCGCGCACGACGCTATAGGAATAGTGATAATAGCCCCCGCCATTGGCACAGGAGCCCATAGACAAAACATAGCGCGGCTCGGGCATCTGGTCATAGACCTTGCGCAGGGCCGGTGCCATCTTGTTGGTCAGTGTCCCCGCCACAATCATAAGGTCCGACTGACGCGGGCTGGCGCGCGGCGCGGTGCCGAAACGCTCAAGGTCATAACGCGGCATCGAAAGCTGCATCATCTCGACCGCACAACACGCAAGCCCGAAGGTCATCCAATGCAACGAGCCGGTGCGCGCCCAGTTGATGATGTCCTCGGTCGAGGTCAGGATAAAGCCCTTATCCTGCAACTCGGCGTTTAGCGCCTGCGTGGCGACATCGCGGTCGGCCCCGGCGGTATTCGCTCCCGTCATCACTCCCATTCCAAGGCTCCCTTCTTCCATTCATAGGCAAAGCCGATGGTCAGAACCCCAAGGAATACCATCATCGACCAGAACCCGACCATGCTAATATCCTTGAACCCGACGGCCCACGGGAACAGCATCGCAATTTCGAGATCGAAAATGATGAACAGGATCGACACGAGGTAAAATCGCACGTCGAATTTCATCCGCGCATCGTCAAAAGCGTTGAACCCGCATTCATAGGCGCTGACCTTCTCGGGGTCGGGCCGACGCACGGCAAGAACAACAGCGGCAAGGATCAGGACGAGGCCAAGGGCGACAGCGACGGCCAGAAAGACGAGAATGGGAAGATATTCCCGCAGCATCTCTTCCAAGGGTGGCTCCTTTCATGCGCGGCCCCAAAGGCGCGCAGTCAAATGGCTGATGTGACTATGGAAGGGTTTAATCCTGCCCCCCCTGAGGGTCAACTCACGGCGAACATATTCACATTCCTGAAATCGTTGGGGTTTTTTCATGTATACAAAGGTATACGCGCGGTTTCCCATCCCATCATCAAAATAGGGCAGAAAATATTTTCTTTCTATTTCCGACCCTTGCCACAGTTGCAAAGCGAAACCCGCCATTCGCAAAAACATGACTTTGAGATGCGAAATTTACTACGAATCACCTTACCTGCGGTAAAATCACGCTGCAAATCTTTTACCCTGCACAAAGCAAATATCCGCCATGCAATAGAAGCAGGGCGGATATAAAACCGTTTGCGCTACCAAGAGAATCTCTTGCCCGCCATCGCTGGCCCTTCTGTCGTGTCCTTATCCGGCTACCCATGCGGCTTTGCGTTTTTCAAAGAACGCGGCGATCCCCTCTGGGGCTTCGTCGCCTTCCCATGCCGTGACAAGCGCCTTGATTGTCATGTCGATCACCGCATCGTCGATCCGCGGCCCAAGGGCGCGGGTCAAGGCCTTGGCCGAAGCCACCGCACCTGGCGCACAGTTCATATAAGGCGCAACTTCCGCCTCAACCGCGGCATCAAGCGCATCGGCTGGCACCGCCTTGGCCAAAAGGCCAAGCGTCACCGCCTCATCCGCTTTGAAAAGACGCGCCGACATAAATACCCGCCGCGCCATCGCCTCACCCATCCGCGATACGACATACGGCCCGATCGTCGCCGGGATGAGGCCAAGTTTGGTCTCGGTCAGCCCCATGAGCACCGTATCCGCCCCGATGGTCACGTCACAAACGCTCGCCATCCCGACGCCGCCGCCAAACGCATTGCCCTGCACCTTGCCGATAAGGGGTTTCGGCAGCGTGTTAAGCGCCTGAAGCATCTCCGCCAATTTGCGCGCCTCGCGCCCGCGTGTGGCCGGGTCCATATCCATCTGCGCCCGCATCCAGCCAAGATCGCCCCCGGCACAGAAACTCTTGCCCGCCCCGGTCAGGATCACAACCCGCACCGCGTCATCCTTGGCCAATTGATCCGCCGCCGCCTTGAGATCGTCAAGCATCTGGCTCGACATCGCATTATGCTTTTCCGGACGGTTGAGCGTCAGCGTCGCAACGCCCCGCGCATCCGTCTCGATGGCCACGGTCTCAAACATTCTCACTCTCCCTTGCGCATCTGCCGCGCCATATCGCCCGCCTGCTCTAGCACCGACCGATCAAGCCCGGTGTCATAGCCAAGGCGCGTCAGGCGCTCATGCACGGCCTCTGTGGCCACATTGCCCTTGGCCCCCGGCGCATAAGGGCATCCGCCCAATCCGCCCACCGCCGCATCAAACACCCGCACGCCTTTTTCAAGCGAGGCCTCGATATTGGCCAAGGCCCGCCCGCTGGTGTCGTGGTAATGCCCGGCCAGTTTGTCGACCGGCACCTCGCGCACCACCGCATCAAGCATCGCGCTGATGCTCTCCGGTGTGCCCTGCCCGATGGTGTCGCCCAACGACACCTCGTAACAGCCCATATCGAACAACATCTTGGCCACCCGTGCGACGCTTTCGGGCGCGACCTTGCCGTCATAGGGACAATCGGTAACGCAGGACACATAGCCCCGCACCGGCAAGCCAATCGCCTTGGCCGCCTCGATCACCGGCACAAACCGTTCAATCGATTCCGCAATCGTGGCGTTGATATTGGCCTTGGAAAACCCCTCCGAGGCCGATCCAAAGACCGCGATCTCATCCGCCTTGGCCGCCACCGCGCCCTCAAAGCCGCGCATATTCGGCGTCAACGCCGCATAAGAGACCCCCGGCGCACGGGTGATCCCGGCCAGAACCTCGCCGCTATCGGCCATCTGCGGCACCCATTTGGGGCTGACGAAACTGGCAACCTCAATGCGGCGAAACCCGGCCCGGCTCAGGCAATCGACAAGCGCGATCTTCTCGCCCGTCGGGATAAGCCGCTTTTCATTCTGCAAGCCGTCGCGCGGCCCCATCTCAAAAATTTCAACAAACTCGGCCATATCGCTCTCCGTTTTGGCGCGCCTTACGCCGCCTCTTCCTCGTCCTCTTCGACAAGCTGGATCAAGGCCGCGCCTTCCTGCACCTGATCGCCCGCATGGGCCAGAACCTCGGCCACCACGCCATCGCGCGACGCCAAGAGCGCGTGCTCCATCTTCATCGCCTCAAGGATCGCCAGACGGTCGCCCTCTTTGACCTCTTGGCCGGCTTCGGCAAAGATCGCCTTTACAAGCCCCGGCATCGGCGCGGCAATCACATTGCCCCCCGCGCCCGCCTCGGCGGCAACCTGAAGCGGATCAATCACATCGAACTCAATCCCATACGCGGCAAAAAGGCTGACCTTGCCGCCCTTGACCACAACCGGCGCAGCGCGTTTGCCATCGAAATGCCATCCCCCGCCAAGTTTTTCGGCCGTCACAGACGTCTCGCCCACAAGAACCTCGGCCCGGCGCGCGCCTTCCATCATGACCTTGACGTCATAGAGCTCTTCGTCATGACCGATCCGCACCGACCGCGCCAACGGTGCCCAAAGGGTAAAGCCCCCCTCGACCGGCGACAGCCGATCCAACCCCAACGCCGCCATCCCGGCCCAGGCAATCTGCGCCGCGCTCGGGGTGATATCGCGCACAAGACTGTCGAGATCGCGGGCAATGAGGCCGGTATCGACCTCGCCCGCCGCAAACCCCGCATGGTCGCAAAGCGCCCCAAGAAACGCGAGGTTGGTCACCGTGCCGCCAACCTGCGTTTCCGACAACGCGGTTTTCATCCGCGACAAGGCCACCGCACGGGTTGGGCCGTGGGTGATGATCTTGGCAATCATCGGGTCGTAAAACGGGCTGATCGTATCGCCGGTGCGCACGCCACTATCGGACCGCGCGCCATCCGGGAATTGCAGATGCGATAGCGTGCCGGTCGCCGGAAGGAAGCCCTTGGGCACGTCCTCGGCATAAAGCCGGACCTCGAAACTATGGCCGAAAATCGCAAGATCGTCCTGCGTCGCCGGAAGGCTCTCGCCCGCCGCCACGCGGAGCTGCCATTCGACAAGGTCGATGCCGGTAATCGCTTCGGTCACGGGATGCTCAACCTGAAGCCGGGTGTTCATCTCCATGAACCAGAACCCGTCTGTGCGAAGCCCGTTCGCCCCGTCCACGATGAATTCAACCGTGCCCGCGCCCTTATAGCCAATCGCCTCGGCCGCGCGCACACCCGCCTGCCCCATCGCCTCACGCACATCGGCGGTCATGCCCGGTGCCGGGGCTTCTTCGATGACCTTCTGGTGACGGCGCTGGAGCGAACAATCGCGCTCAAACAGGTGCACCGCATGGGTGCCATCGCCAAACACCTGCACCTCGATATGGCGCGGCTGGAGAATGTATTTCTCGATCAACACATCCGGGTTGCCGAATGCCGTCGTCGCCTCGCCCTGCGCACTGGCCAACGCGTCGGCAAAATCCTTGGGGTCTTCGACAAGGCGCATCCCCTTGCCGCCGCCGCCCGCCACGGCCTTGATAAGCACCGGATAGCCGATCTTGTCGGCCTCTTGCGCAAGGAAATCCGCGTCCTGGTTGGCGCCGTGATAGCCCGGCACAACCGGCACGCCCGCCTCTTCCATCAAGACCTTGGCCGCATCCTTAAGACCCATCTTGCGGATCGCATCTGCCGAGGGGCCGATAAAGACAAGACCGGCCTTTTCGACCGCATCGACGAATTCGGGGTTCTCGGATAGGAACCCATAACCGGGGTGGATCGCCTCCGCGCCGGTCTCCTTGGCGGCGGCAATAATCACATCGCCCTTGAGGTAGCTTTCCGCCGGGGCCGCGCCGCCGATATGCACCGCCTCATCGGCCATCGCCACATGCTTGGCCTCCCCATCCGCATCGGAGTAAACCGCCACGGTTTTGACGCCCATATCACGGGCCGTTTCCATCACCCGGCAGGCAATCTCGCCCCGGTTCGCAATCAGGATCTTGTTGAACATTGCATCAATTCCTTGTCTCGGTTGGCGAGGCCGGGGCGCTGCCCCCGGACCCCCGGTATAGGTCTGGCCGAAACACAAAGCCGCCACGGCGCTTTGCTGGCCTGATCTGCACCGACGCAATACCGACGTGATACCGACGCGATGCAGACCCCTGTTTTTACATGCGGAACACGCCGAATTTCGTCTCTTCGATCGGCGCACAGAGCGACGCCGAAAGCGACAGCGCAAGCACGTCACGGGTCTTGCGCGGGTCGACAATGCCATCATCCCAAAGCCGCGCAGACGCATAGAGCGGGTGGCTCTGATGCTCGAACATATCAAGCGTCGGCTTCTTGAAGGCCGCCTCTTCCTCGGCGGACCACTCGCCACCTTGCCGCTCGATGGCGTCGCGTTTGACGGTGGCCAAAACCCCCGCCGCCTGCTCGCCGCCCATCACGGAAATGCGGCTATTGGGCCAGGACCAAAGGAAGCGCGGGGAATAGGCGCGCCCCGCCATCCCATAGTTGCCCGCCCCAAAAGAACCGCCGACCAGCATGGTGATTTTCGGCACTTTCGTGGTTGCCACCGCCGTGACCAACTTGGCCCCGTGGCGCGCGATCCCCTCGGCTTCGTATTTCTGTCCAACCATAAAGCCGGTGATATTCTGTAGAAAAACCAACGGGATACCGCGCTGCGAGCATAGCTCGACAAAATGCGCGCCCTTGGCGGCACTCTCGGAATAGAGCACACCATTGTTGGCCACGATACCCACCGGACAGCCCTTCACATGGGCAAACCCCGTCACCAGCGTCTCGCCAAAGCGCGGCTTGAATTCGTCAAAGCGGCTGCCATCCACCACGCGCGCGATCACCTCGCGGATATCATAAGGCGTGCGCAAACCGCCCGGCACAACGCCGAGGATTTCTTCCGGGTCATAGGCTGGCTCTTCCGGGCTCTGCCATGCGACGGTCGTCGGCTTGGCGCGGTTGAGATGCCCCACCGCGCGGCGCGCCAACGCCAGCGCATGCGCGTCATCCTCGGCCAGGTAATCCGCCACCCCCGAAAGGCGCGTATGCACATCGCCGCCGCCAAGGTCTTCGGCCGAGACAACCTCACCCGTCGCCGCCTTTACAAGCGGCGGCCCGGCAAGGAAGATAGTCCCTTGTTCTTTCACGATAATTGTCACATCCGACATAGCCGGCACATAGGCGCCACCGGCGGTGCACGACCCCATCACCACGGCAATCTGCGGGATGCCCTTGGCGCTCATATTGGCCTGATTATAGAAAATCCGGCCAAAGTGATCGCGATCCGGGAACACCTCGTCCTGCTGCGGCAGGTTGGCGCCGCCACTGTCCACAAGATAGATACAGGGCAGGTTGCACTGCTCCGCGATCTCCTGGGCGCGCAGGTGTTTCTTGACGGTCATCGGGAAATAGGTGCCGCCCTTTACCGTGGCGTCATTACAGACCACCATGACCTCTTGGCCCTGCACCCGACCAATGCCCGCAATAACGCCCGCACCCGGCGCCGCGCCATCATACATATCATGCGCCGCCGTCGCCCCGATCTCAAGGAAGGGCGCGCCCGGATCAAGCAGGTTCGCCACCCGCTCACGCGGCAGCATCTTGCCCCGGCTCACATGCCGTTCGCGCGACCGCGCGCCGCCGCCCGCCGTCGCTGCCGCCGCC
>JAPHRE010000048.1 GCA_026195905.1 Pseudopelagicola sp.
CCGAGGCCCATCTGCATGAGCGTTTTGCGCACCGGCGAAAGCGCGTAGAGCGCGTTGAGGCCAAAGGCGCGCACGTCGCGCAGTGGGCGGGCCGAGACCATCGAGGCGCGGTTGAGCATGTCGATGCCTTTGACGCGCAGTTTGACCTCGGCAAAGCGTTTGCGGTGATACGCCTCGAGCATAGCTGGCGCGCCGAGATCGTCGGGCGCGGCTTTGGCGAGGTCGAGGAGCGTGCGCATATCTCCGAGCGACATATTCAGCCCCTGCGCGCCGATGGGGGGGACCACATGCGCGGCCTCGGCCACAAGGGCGAGGCGTTCGCCGTAAAGGCGGGTGGCGGATTGCGAGATGATGGGCCAGAGCGTGCGACGTGAGGCGAGGGTCAGCGGGCCAAAAAGGCCGGTGCTGCGCGCCGTCATTTCCTGTTCAAACGCCTCGGGGTCCATGCGAAAGAGCGCATCGGCGCGGGGGCCGCGTTCCATCCAGACAATCGCAGAAGAGGGTTTGCCCTCGTAATCGGGCAGCGGCACGAGGGTAAACGGCCCGCCAGAGCGGTGCACCTCGGTGGAGACGTTTTCATGCGGGATCGGGTGGGTCACGGCAAAGGCCAGCGCCTTTTGGCCATAGCGCGTGGTATGCACCGGAATTGCGGCGGCCTCGCGCATGGGGGAATTGCGGCCATCGGCGGCAATCACGAGGCGGGCCGTGGTATGTGTGCCGTCCGAGAGGGGCACGCGGGCCTCGTTGGTGCGGGTCACAAGGCCGGTGGTTGCGGTGCCGAGGCGCAGGTCCACGTTGTCCATCTCTTGCAGGTGCGCGACCATTTCGCGGCGCAAGAGCCAGTTGGGCAGGTTCCAGCCGAAGGGGGCGTCGGAAATCTCGGAGGCGACGAATTCCTTGACCAGTCGCGCCTCGGGTTTATCGCCGCCTGCGTCGATGATGCGCATGATTTCAAGCGGCGCGGCATGGGGCGCAAGGCGATCCCAGAGGCCCGCCTCGTCAAGCAGAGTGCGCGCGGGTTGCAGGAAGGCCGTGGTGCGAAGATCCGCCCCGGCGCTATCGCGCTCGGTAATGGGCGGGGCGGGGTCGACGCATTGCACGTTGATCCCGGCGGACCCAAAGGCGGCTGCGGCGGTAAGGCCCGCGATGCCGCCTCCGGAAATAAGAATATCGGCCTGGGTTTGTGTCATGTCGGTGCCTCCTGTGCCTAACTTAGCGCCCTGCGGCGCAAGGGCCAAGAGGGGGTCGCAGAGGTTCAGACCGAAAAGGCGACTAGCCCTTGGCGATGACGACCAGCAGGCCATACATGACCGGCACAAAGCAGAGCGCGGGAATGTAGAGACCCGGCACGCCAAACGCATAGATGGCAGAGCCCCAAGCGATCACAACAGCGGCAAGCACGGCGAAGATCGCCTTGATCGTGGCGGGGTTTACCTCGTCGTGATGGGCGTCTTGTGCTTCGGGGGCGGCGGTGTTTTCGAGGGTCGGATTGGTGTCGGTCAGGCTCATTGATAGCTCTCCTTGTCTGATCGTGAGGCGTAGCTATGTAGCCGATGTCTTGTTGACAACTCATATTCCGACTTGTGAATGATATGTCGCACCCCTTCACATGTGAAGGATGTGCCTCATCATACGATTTTGCCGAGGAAGGCCTGGAGGTCGTCAGTGTGATGATGGATATGGGCGCCTGCGGTCGGGGGCGAGATCGGCGCGGGGGCCACATGGACGGTTTTCATGCCCAAGTCGTGCGGTACGCGCAGGTTGCGGGGCTCGTCTTCGAACATTGCGGCGCGCTCGGCGTTGAGGCCATCGAGGGCAAAGATCGCATCGAACGCCCCGCGTTCGGGTTTGGGGAGGAACCCTGCGTTTTCGACGCCATACACGGCGTCAAAGAGGCCGGAGAGGCCACGGGCCGCGATCACACGTTCGGCATAGGGCGCCGAGCCGTTGGTATAGACGATGCGGCGACCGGGCAGGGCGCGGATCGTGGCGGCGAGCCTAGCATCGGGTTCAATCGGGTCGAAAGAGATATCGTGCACGGCCTCAAGATAGGGCAGGGGATCGACATCATGTTCGCGCATCAGCCCCGCCAGTGTGGTGCCGTATTGATGCCAATAGTGTTTGCGCAGGTGATTGGCGTGCGGCGCATCGACGCCGAGGGTCTGCATGACATAGTCCGTCATCCGCGTCTCGATCTGGTCGAAGAGGCGCATCTGGGGCGGATAAAGCGTATTGTCGAGGTCAAAGACCCATGTCGTGACGTGGGCGAAATCTTGTTTGGGCATGACAGAGACATAGGCCGGACAGGGAATGGTATCAATGGCGCGCTTGCCACCGGGGAGGCCGCATGGGTATGCTCTGCCGGTTGGCGCCACAAGAGCGCAAGAGGGAGAGGGACATGTCGCAAGTGAAACCGGCGCAAAAGGATGCGTATTCGTTGATCCTTGAGGCGATCGACGTTGGGGTGTTCAAGCCCGGAGATCGGCTCGTGGAGAGCGACCTTGCGGATCGGTTTGGCGTATCGCGCACCCCGATCCGGGAGGCGTTGCAGCGTCTTGAGACGCAATCGCTTTTGGCGCGGGACGGGCGTAGCCTTATTGTGTCGTCGCTTGACCACAATCAGATGGCCGAGCTTTACGTGGTGCGGGCCGAGCTTGAGGGGCTTGCCGCGCGGCTTGCGGCGCGCCATGCGACCGAAGAAGAGGTGCGGGTTCTGCGCGACATGGTGGTGCAGGATCAGGCGCTGGTGGCGGACCCGGCGGCGCTTGCGCGGGCCAACCGGCGGTTTCACAAGCAAATCCATCTGGCGTCGCACAACCGCTATTTGGTGCAGCAGCTTGACCTTGTGCATCGCTCTATGGCGCTTATGGCAACGACGTCGATTGCCGCGGAAGGGCGCGGCGAGGATACGCTTGTGGAGCATGACGCCATTGTCCGCGCAATTGAGGCGCGTGATGAGGCGGCGGCCTATAAGGCGCTGCGCGATCACATTTCGCAGGCGTTCGTTACCCGGCTTCGTCAGGAATCGCAGGACTAGAGACGATGTGGTCCGTGGCCTCGCGGGTTTTCCCGTGCGCGGTTTTATCCCAGTAATAGGGGTCTGAAACCAACTCGTAGAGCGCCTTGTAAGCGGCCAGCGTGGCCAGTGGAAAATAGACGATCATCGCCAAGACCCACGGCAATAGCCGGGTCCGACCCCAGACGGCGCGGACAAAGAGCATCGTGTTGGTTAGGCCAAAGAGCAAGAAGAGCGTGGCGGTTCCGGGCGGGGCGACCTCGGTCAGGGGATGCGACAGGCCAAGCGCCCCGAGCCAGAACAGCCAGACCAGCGGCGCCAGAAGGAATTGCGATAGGGTGCAGGCAAAGATCAGTTGCAGACCAAGGAAATGCCACGGGCCGACCTCGCGCAGAAGGCGCAAGGGGCGGCGCATGTGCACGAGCCATGTCACCATATAGCCCTTGAGCCAGCGCGAGCGTTGCTTGATCCAGGCGCGGGGTTGATGGTTGGCTTCTTCGTGGGTGACGGTCGAGATCAGGTCGGTGCGATAGCCAAAACGGGAAATGCGGATACCAAGGTCGGCGTCTTCGGTCACGTTATGCGCGTCCCAGCCGCCCATGTCTTCGATGGCGACGCGGCGCAGAAAAAGCGTCGTGCCCCCAAGCGGCACCGGCAGGCCCATGCGCGCAAGGCCGGGCAGGATTACCCGGAACCAAGCCGCGTATTCAATTGTAAAGCAACGAGAAATCCAGTTTGTCGAGGGGTTGTAATAATCCAGCACCCCTTGCAGGCAGACCACATCGGGCGGCGCGGTGGCAAAGGCGGCGGCAACGGTTTCAAGCTGATCTGGGGCCGGGGCGTCTTCGGCGTCCCAGATGCCGATGATGTCCCCTCGGCAAAAATCCAGCGCATAATTGAGGGCGCGGGGTTTGGTCGTCAGGCCGGAGCCAGCGGGCACGGTCACGATCTGCATCCAGTTGGGCAGGGGCGTGCGCGCCAGGGTTTCGCGGGTCACATTATCATGCTCTTCAAGCACGAGCAGCACATCCAGCAGCGCCTTGGGGTAGGTCAACCGACCGAGGCGGCGCACGAGGGCATGGGCGATTTCCTTTTCCTTGAAAAGCGGGACCATGACCGAGATGCGCGGCAGGGGCAGGTCGGGCGTCACGGGGGCGGGGGGCTTTGCCTGCGCGGCGGTGTCATGGGCGACAAAGGCCGCGAGTTTCATCACCGATACGGCGGTGAGCGAGAACATGGCCCAGAGGGTCAGCCCCGAGGCCAACGCCATCGGGTAAAAGACAAGGGCGGCAAGACACAGCAGCGCAAGGGCGAGCAAGATCGGGCCGCGCGCCCGGCTGCGTTGCCAGCTTCGGCAACTGAAACGCGGGAGAGGGCGGGTTTCTGCCTGATGTGTGAGGGAGGCGCGATGCAGGCGCGCCGTAGCCCGCACGATGTCCTCGGGCGTTGCGACGACGATGTCTGCACGACGCAGCGGGGCGGGGAGGCGGGCGCGCCTGGCCATCAAGCGGTCAGGTGCGCTACAGGCCAGGGTGATGCGCCCATCGGTATGCCGCCACGGGACAACGGACAGGCGCAGGCAAAGGTCCGGCGGCAAGAGAGAGGACAGGCCGGGATCGGGCGGATCGGTTTGCAGGTCGACAGGGACAGCGCTGAAATGCGCGGCAAGCGCGTCGCGGGCGATGGCGGAGGTGATCCAACCACGGGCGCGCAGAACCTCAAGAAAGCCGCTTTCCTCGCGGCGTTGTTGGCGGCGGGCAAAGAATAATTGCCACGGCGCAATATGGCCCGCTTCGACAAGGGCGCGGCCGAGGGCGAGCACCCCGCCCCGCGACGGCGGCAGGGCGTTGGGATTCGTCCTAAGAAACGCCTGCGTCATCCGCAATCCTCCGCGCCGTGGAAAAGCATGGGGACGGCATGTTAACATCCCGTTAACACGTATAAATTTTGCGTGTCGACGAGATGCCGGACGCGTGGCCTTTAGGCGCGGTCAGCCATATGTGCGGCGAAACGCTCGAACAGGTAGTAGCTATCTTGCGGGCCGGGCGAGGCTTCGGGGTGATGTTGCACGGAGTAGACCGGGCGATCTTCCATGCGAATGCCGCAGTTGGAGCCGTCAAACAGCGAGATATGTGTCTCTTTGACGCCCTTGGGGAGCGACTGGCTATCGACCGCGAAACCGTGGTTCATCGAGGTGATTTCCACCTTGCCGGTCTCATGATCCTTCACCGGGTGGTTCGCGCCGTGGTGACCGTGGTTCATTTTCACGGTTTTGGCACCGAGCGCGAGGGCGAGCATCTGATGGCCGAGGCAGATTCCGAAGACGGGGAGATCGGTCTTGAGTATCTCTTGAATCATCGGCACGGCATAGGTTCCGGTTGCGGCCGGATCGCCGGGGCCGTTGGAGAGGAACACGCCATCGGGATTATGCGCAAGCACCTCTTCGGCGGTCGCGGTGGCGGGCAAAACGGTCACGTCACAGCCCGCCGAGGCAAGGCAGCGCAGGATGTTGCGTTTCGCGCCATAGTCGATCGCGACGACCTTGTGCTTGGGGTTTTCCTGACGGGTGTAGCCCTCGGGCCAGGCCCAGCGCATTTCGTCCCAGCGATAGGATTGGGCGCAGGTCACGTCCTTGGCAAGGTCCAGCCCTTCGAGGCCAGGGAAGGCGCGGGCTTTTTCGACAAGGGCTTCGATGTCGAAATTGCCGTCCGGGTCATGTGAGAGCGCGACATGCGGCGCGCCTTGCTGGCGGATGGCGCGGGTCAGGCGGCGGGTATCGACACCGCCGATGGCGATACGGCCCCGCGCGGCGAGCCAGTTGGACAGCGTTTCGGTCGAGCGCCAGTTGGAGGGTTCGGTCGGATCCCATTTGACGACCATGCCGGAAGCGACGGGATCAGCGGTCTCGTCATCCTCTGGGGTGACGCCGGTATTGCCGATGTGGGGGAAGGTAAAGGTCACGATCTGGCCCGCGTAGGAGGGGTCGGTCATGATTTCCTGATAGCCGGTCATTGCCGTGTTAAAGCAGAGCTCGGCCACGGCGTCGCCGGTGGCTCCAAAGCCGCGCCCGTAAAAAACGGTCCCATCGGCAAGAGCAAGACAGGCTGTAGGCTTGGGGGTGGTTGCGTGAACCATAGGGCGACTCTCCGGCTGACAAATTGTCGGGAAACTATGTCGGGCGCGGTCCAGCGTCAAGGGAGCGTGAAATTTGCTTTTTGTTTATTTTCAATGCCTTGGCAAAACGCCGCGCTGGTTGCCTCATGTCGGGGTCTTGGATATGGTGCGACCTTTGACAATCTAGGCGAATGGTCGACGGGATGACATTGCGAAACGAGATCAATACGGCGCTTAAACAGGCGATGCGCGATCGCGCGGCAGAGCGGCTTTCGACGCTGCGCCTTATCAGTGCGGCGATTAAGGACCGTGATATCGCCGCGCGCGGAGAAGGCAACGAAGAGGGGGTCGGCGAGGACGAGGTTCTTGCGATCCTGGCGAAGATGGTCAAACAGCGGCAGGAAAGCGCGCGCACCTATGAAGAAGGCGGGCGGCTTGACCTTGCCGAGAGAGAGCTAAACGAGATCACGGTGATCGAAGAGTTCCTGCCTAAGCAGTTGGACGAGGCCGAAACCGTGGCCGCCATTGAGGCGGCGATTGCCGAGACTGGCGCGGGGTCGATTCGCGATATGGGCAAGGTTATGGGCGCGCTCAAGACAAAATACACTGGCCAGATGGATTTCGGACAGGTCGGCCCGATGGTCAAAGACCAACTTTGCAGGGCTTAAAGGGCGCAAGGATACGACATGGCAAGGGCCGCCCGATGGGGCGGCCCTTTTGCATTGCGGATTTGTTCGAAGGTGACCTAGCGTTACCGGGAGCATTCGTCGCGACGGAGTTCGGCGCGATCCCCGTTATACGGTAAAGACATGGCCCGCGCAGCTTTGCTGTGGGTCGGGCGAGTTGAGAGGCGAGATATGACGACGCAGGATGACGAGATCGCAACCACGCTTGGGATTGGCAAGAAAAAGCGCCGCCCCTGGGGGAAGATTGGTATCGCGGTGGCGGCCTTGGCGGCGCTGGGCCTTGGGGTCGTGCTGAGCGGAGAGTCCGGGGCGGGCAAGGTGCAATATGTGACCGAAAACGTGCGGCTTGCGAATATCGAGGTCACGGTCTCGGCCACGGGCACGGTCGAGCCGACGGACCTTGTTGAGATTTCCAGCGAGCTTTCGGGCACGATTGAGTCGGTGGAGGTTGATTACAACGACCCGGTTGAGGTTGGGGCGGTGCTGGCGCGGCTTGATACGTCGCGGCTTGAGGCACAGCTTGAGGTGCAAAAGGCTTCGCTTGCGTCGGCGGAGGCGAAAATCGTGGTCGCGCAGGCTACCCTGAAAGAAGCGCGCGAAACCTATGAGCGGGGTTTGAAGCTTGAAAAACGGGGCGTGGAAACCACGCAGGCGTTGATTGCGCAAGAGGCGGCCTTTGAAAGGGCCAAGGCAGAGGTTCTTGCGGCCGAAGCGGCGCGCGATCTGGCCAAGGCCAATCTTGATGTGGTGCAGGTCGATCTCGACAAATCCTGTATCTGTTCGCCGGTGACGGGCGTGGTGCTTGATCGGGATGTGGATCCCGGCCAGATCGTCGCGGCCTCGCTTTCGGCGCCGATCCTGTTTCAGGTTGCCGAAGACCTGCGGCGGATGGAATTGCAGGTTGATATTGACGAGGCGGATATTGGCCAGGTGCAGCTTGGTCAGACGGCGATCTTTACCGTCGATGCCTATGACGACCGCAGTTTCCCGGCGGAAATCTCGCAGTTGCGCTATGCCTCGGAGACGGTTGACGGGGTGGTGACCTATAAGGGGATTTTGACCCTCGACAATAGCGATATGGCGCTGCGTCCGGGGATGACGGCGACGGCGGATATCGTGGTGGCGTCGGTCAAGGACGCGCTTGTGGTGCCCAATGCGGCCTTGCGCTATAGCCCGCCTGTCGAGGTGCAGGACGATGGCGAAAGCCGGGGCAGCGGCCTTGTGGGGATGGTTATGCCGAGCCGATCGGGCGGCAACGGCAACGGCA
>JAPHRE010000041.1 GCA_026195905.1 Pseudopelagicola sp.
AAAAAGGGGTCTGGGGGCTTGCCCCCAGCCACGCCCAACGCTTTGTTGCGCGGGCTTGCCCGCGTCTCAAAGGGGCGGGAGCGCGCCCTTATTCGCCGCGCGGGAAGCGTTGGTTTTCTTCCAGGACGTTAAGGTCCATGTGATTGCGCATGTAGCGCTCCGAGGCTTTCTGTAGCGGTTGGTAGTCCCACGGGTAATAGGCGCCGTTGCGCAGTGCCTCGTAGACGACCCAGCGCCGGGCCTGGCTTTCGCGGACATCGGCGTCGAAGCGGTCGAGATCCCAGCGCGCCTCGGCCTTGGCCCGCAGACTGGCGAGGGTGCCTTGATGGGCGGGCGCGTCGGCGAGGTTGCTCAATTCATGCGGGTCGGCCTCAAGGTCGAAAAGCTGGTCCGGGTCGAGGGCGCAGCGGGTGTATTTCCATTTGCCATAGCGCAGCGCCACCATCGGCGCATAGGAGGCTTCGGCGGCGTATTCCATCGCGACGGGGGTCGTGCGTGTGCCGCCTTGTCCGAGGGGTTTGAGGCTTTCGCCGGTGGTCCAGGGCATGACCTCGTCCATGCTGACGCCTGCGAGGTCACAGAGGGTTGGGCAGATGTCGATATTGCTGACGGGCATGTCGATGCGGCCCGGTGTCATCTCGGGCGCGGCGACCATGATGGGCACGCGGGCGGAGCCTTCGAAGAAGGACATTTTGAACCACAAGCCGCGCTCGCCGAGCATGTCGCCGTGGTCGGAGACGAAGAGGATGATGGTGTCCTTGTCTTGGCGTGTGGTTTCGAGCGCCGTCAGCAATTCGCCGATCTTGTCGTCGAGGTAGGAGATGTTGGCGAAATAGGCGCGGCGGGCGCGGCGGATATGGTCTTCGGTGATGTCAAAGCTGCGCCAGTCATTGGCGTCGAAGATGCGTTTGGAATGGGCGTCGTGATCCTCGTAGGGGATCGCGGGGATCGTTGGCAAAAGATGCGCGCAATCCTCGTAGAGATCCCAGTATTCGCGCCGCGCGACATAGGGGTCATGCGGGTGCGTAAACGAGACGGTGAGGCACCAGGGGCGGTCATCGCCGCCGCGGGCGAGGTCATAGAGTTTGCGGGTGGCGTGATAGGCGACCTCGTCGTCATATTCGAGTTGGTTGGTGATCTCGGCCACGCCCGCGCCGGTGACGGACCCCATGTTGTGATACCACCAGTCAATGCGCTCGCTGGGTTTGCGATAATCCGGCGTCCAGCCGAAATCGGGCGGGTAGACATCGGTGGTCAGGCGCTCTTCGAAGCCGTGCAATTGATCGGCGCCAACAAAGTGCATCTTGCCCGAGAGGCAGGTTTGATAGCCTGCGCGACGCAGGTGGTGGGCGTAGGTCGGGATCGACGAGGCGAATTCGGCGGCGTTGTCATAGACGCGGGTGGCCGAGGGCAGTTGACCGGACATGAAGCTTGCCCGCCCCGGCGCACAGAGCGGCGAGGCGGTATAGGCGTTGGCAAAGCGGGTCGAGCGCGCCGCGAGTTTCTTGAGGTTGGGCGTATGCAGCCAGTCGGCGGGACCATCGGGGAACAGGGTTCCGTTGAGTTGGTCGACCATGAGGACGAGGATATTGGGGCGGCGCATTGGGCGGTCTCCGACTCGGGATGGGAATGGGGCACGCTAGGCCCGCCCGGCGGCGCGGGTCAATCGCCAAATCCTCAGACCTTGGTGGCGTTGACCGTGGGCGTCACGGCGCGGCGTTTGAGCATCGCCTCGCGCCATGTGATGAAGGAAATGGCCGCGATAATCAGCCCGCCTCCCAGAAGCACCCAGATATCCACGCCTTCGTCAAAGATCAGCCAGCCCATGAGCACGGCCCAGACCAGTTGCAGGAAGGTAACGGGTTGGGTCAGTGTGATGGGGGCGGCGGCGAAGGCGAGGGTCATGGTATAATGCCCGGCAGTGGCGAAGGTTGCGACGCCCATGAGGATCATCAACTCGGTGAGTGTTGGCGTGACCCAGACGGCGGCAGCAAGGGGGGCGAGGCCGATGGTGACGGTCACCGAGAGCATCCCGACGACGACCGACGCGCTGACTTCTTCGCTCAGGATTTTGGCGGTGAGATAGCCGACGGAGAACACCACCGCGGTGCCAAGCATGGCAAGGTGGCCGCTGCTCAGTTCGCGAAAGCCGGGGCGCAGGATGATGAGCGCGCCCATCAGGGCTGCCACAATGGCCAGCACCCGGCGCAGGGCCAGTGTCTCGCCCAGAAACAGCGCCGCAGCGATGGTCACAAAGATCGGCGAGAGGTAATTCATCGCCGTCACTTCGGCGATGGGAATTTGGGTCATGGCGTAGAACCACATGGTGACGCCGATCGTATGGGCCACACCGCGCAGGCCAAACAGGCCAAGCTGGCGCCGGGTCAGGCGGGCACGCAGCATGGGGCGGATCATCGGCAACAGGAACACAAGGCCAAGCGCATAACGCAGAAAGGCCGCTTCGGCCGACGGGATGCGCGGACCAAGGGTTTTGACCAGCGCCGTTACCGTCACGAAAAAGACGCCCGTCACCAGCATCCAGAAAACGCCTGCAAGGGGGCGGGTGTTCACATCCTTGTTCATGCGGGCATTAAGACCCGGCAGGCGGCAGATGTCGAGACGCTTCACAAGCGAAACACGCCACGTCGCGCGGTGAAACTCAGGCCGGTTCAGGCCGGAGGACGGGCCAGCAGCAGGCGGGCAATGGCGCGGGCTTCGGCGCGGGCGGTGGCGGCGTCGGGCGGCGTTGCGGACTGGGCCGCTTCGAGCCAGACCCCGTCCATGTAGCTTTGCAGCACATGGCGCACCGTATCGCGGCGGTTGGGCGGCACAAGCGGCACAAGCGCGTGGTTGAGATGCGAAGCGACCCGCGCGCGGTTGATCCGGTGCAGACGGGCCAGCCCCGGCGCATGGGGCGCATTGGCCCAAAACTGCATCCAGAGGGCGCATTGGGCGGGGGTAAAGAGGCGGTTGGCGAAATTCGCTTCAATCACGGCAAGAAGGCGGGCTTCGGGGGTTTGGGCAACCTGCAACCGATCCAGAAGCGCGGCGCGCAGCAGGCGCAGGAGGTGGCGCATGGTGTCTTCCATGAGCCGATCCTTGGAGCCGAAATAATAGGTGATCGAGGGCGCGGTGCTTCCAGCTTCGGCGGCGATGTCGGCCATAGTCACGGCGGCAAAGCCCTTGGCCTGCACGGCGCGGATCGTGCCTTCGATCAGCTCTTCATGGCGAATATCGCGGATTTTACGGCGTCCCATGCGGCCCAGTTTGGCCCGGTGCGGCGGGCGCAGCAAGCTATTTGTTTCAGGACACAATAAATTGTATCTCTATACAAGAAATGCGATTCTGAATTGGGAAAGCGGGATGCGGGCGGAGTATGTGATTGTCGGGGCCGGGAGCGCGGGCTGTGCCTTGGCCTATCGGCTCGCAGAGGCGGGCAGGCGGGTCATTGTCATCGAACATGGCGGCAGCGATGCGGGGCCGTTTGTTCAGATGCCCGCCGCGCTGAGCTATCCGATGAATATGCGGCGCTATGACTGGGGCTATCGGACACAACCCGAGCCGCATCTAGGCGGGCGCAGGCTTGTGGCGCCGCGCGGCAAGGTCATTGGCGGATCAAGTTCGATCAACGGCATGGTTTATGTGCGCGGCCACGGCGAGGATTATGACCATTGGGAGGCGGCGGGCGCGTCGGGGTGGAGCTTTGAGCAGGTGCTGCCGTATTTCAAGCGCATGGAGCATTGGCACGATGGCGGGCATGGTGGCGATCCGGCGTGGCGCGGCCATGAGGGGCCGCTGCATGTGACGCGCGGGCCGCGCGACAATCCGCTTCATGCGGCCTTTGTCGCGGCGGGGACAGAGGCGGGGTATCCGGTCACAGAGGATTACAACGGGCATCAGCAGGAAGGCTTTGGCCCGATGGAGATGACGGTTTGGAAGGGGCGGCGCTGGTCGGCGGCCAATGCCTATCTGCGCCCGGCGCTCCGGCATCAGAAGTGCCGCCTTGTGCGGGCCTTTGCGCGGCGCGTGGTGATCGAAGGCGGGCGCGCCGTGGGGGTCGAGGTCGCCCGGAAAGGGCGGGTCGAGATCATCGGGGCCGAGGCCGAGGTCATCCTTGCGGCGTCGGCGTTCAATTCGCCCAAGCTCTTGATGCTTTCGGGGATCGGGCCGGGGGCGCATCTGGCGGCGCATGGGATCGAGGTTGTGGCGGATCGCGCCGGTGTCGGGCAGAATTTGCAGGATCATCTTGAGATTTACCTTCAGATGGCGAGCCTCCAGCCGGTCACGCTCTATCGGTATTGGAACCTTGTATCGAAGGGGATGATCGGGGCGCGGTGGCTTTTGACCAAGGCGGGGCTTGGGGCGTCGAACCAGTTCGAGAGCGCGGCGTTTGTCCGGTCGCGTGCCGGGGTCAAATATCCCGATATTCAGTTTCACTTCCTGCCCATTGCGGTGCGTTATGATGGTAAGGTGGCGGCAGAGGGGCACGGGTTTCAGGCGCATGTGGGACCGATGCGGTCGGCCTCGCGCGGGGCGGTCACGCTGGCCAGTGCCGAGGCGGCGGCGGCGCCGGAGATCCGGTTCAATTACATGAGTTGCGAGGAGGATTGGGCCGATTTTCGCGCCTGTGTGCGTCTGACGCGGGAGATTTTTGCCCAAGAGGCGTTTGCGCCTTTTGTGAAGCACGAGATTCAGCCCGGCAGCGATATTCAGAGCGATGCAGAGATCGACGCATTCCTGAAGGATCATGTCGAGAGCGCCTATCATCCGTGCGGCACCTGCAGGATGGGGGCGGTGGACGATCCGAGCGCGGTTGTTGACCCGGAGGCGCGGGTGATTGGCGTGGAGGGGCTGCGGGTTGGCGATAGTTCGATCTTTCCGCGCATTCCCAACGGCAACCTCAATGGCCCGTCGATGATGACCGGCGAGAAGGTGGCGGATCATATCCTTGGGCGGGGGCTTTTGCCGCCGGATCGCGGCGCGGCGTGGCTGCACCCGGACTGGCAGGCGGCGCAACGCTAAAAAATGAGGCCTTGCGCCTCTTTTTGATCCCTGTCAAAGCCGGTCGGGAATTTACGCCGTTAAAGTCGGCTGAACGTCAAAAAAGGAACGCACACTATGTCTCATGTCCCGCATGATCTTGCCTCGGAATTCCCGGAATTCGCTGAGAAGATGAGTGAACTCAAAGTCAGCGACAAGCATTTTGAAAAGCTTTTCAATGATTACAATGATCTCAACGACAAGGTGCATCTTGTGGAAACCAATGTCCAGCCGCGTGAAGAGCTGGCGGAAGTGGAACTGCGCAAGCGTCGCGCGGCGCTCAAGGACGAGATCTACGCCTATCTCAAGGCGAACTGATCCACAAAGCGCCACAGGCGCGGGAGGGTATCGGTCCGCCAGAGATCGGTATGGCCCGCGCCTTTGACGCGAAATAGGGATTTTTCCCGAGATGGGGCGGCAGAGGTGATCTGCTGCCCCATTTCTATTGGGATAAGCGTATCGTCGGAGCCGTGGATCACGAGAAGCGGCGCGGCCAGGCGGGCGGCGCGGGTCAGGCTTGGCCATTGGTTATCGAGCCGTGACGCAAGGGCGCGGGTGCCGGGGGCATGATGCGCGGCGAGGTCTGCGATTGAGGTAAACGGGGCTTCCAGGATCACAGCGGCGGGGCGCTCTGAGAGCGAGAGCGCGACCGCAGCGCCGAGGCTTTCACCGTAGAGGAGGATGGGCGCGTTGGGAAAACGGCGCGTGGCCATGTTCCATGCGGCGGCGGCATCCGACATAAGGGCGGCCTCATCGGGCGTGCCGCTGCTGCCGGAAGAGCCGCGATAGGCGGGGGCAAAGAGACCATAGCCACGGTCGAGAAAGCGGCGAAAGCGGCCCGCGCGGACGGCAAGATTGCCAGCGTTGCCGTGGAAATAGAGGAGGACCGGCTTGCCGGGGCGCGGCGGGGCCGTCCATGCGATGAGGATCTCGCCGTCGTTTTCAAAGCGGACCTCTGTGATGCCGGAAAGGCCCGCGTCGGCGGGGGAGACGTGGGTGGCATCGAACGGGTAGAGCATCCAGCGTTCGGCCATCGTCCCAAGCGCCACCGTCGCCAGCCCGAGGCCCAGCACAAGCGCCGCAAGACGCAGCAGGGCGCGCATGTCAGTCGACCTCGTAGGGCAGGATGCCGCGTTGATTCTCGTTGATGGTCAGGCGGCGTTCGAGCGGCGGCACCGAGCGTTGGTGGCAATGGGTGCGCTCGCAGATGCGGCAGGAAATACCAATGGGTTCAAACGCTTCGGGGGTCGTGATGTCCATATGGTCGGCATAGATGAGTGCGTCGGCATGGCGCACCTCGCAGCCCAGTGAGATCGCATATCGGCGCACGGGCGCGCCAAAATGGCCGCCGGGTTTCGAAACGTCACGCGCCAAGGAAATATAGCGCATTCCGTCCGGGGTTTCGGCCAATTGGCGCAGGAACCGGCCCGGCGTTTCAAAGGCGCGATGCACATTCCACAGCGGGCACGCGCCCCCGAACCGCGCGAATTGCAGGCGGGTTGCGGAGTGGCGTTTGGTGATGGTGCCGGCCTGATCGACGCGGACAAAGAAGAACGGAATCCCCTTGGCCCCCGGCCGTTGCAGGGTCGAGAGGCGATGCGCGACTTGTTCGATGGACGCACCAAAGCGATTGGCCAGCACTTCGAGGTCATGACGCGTTTCGCGGGCGGCTTCGAGAAACCGGGTATAGGGCATCATCGCCGCCCCGGCGAAGTAGTTGGCCAAACCGATCTTGGCAATCGCGCGGGCGGCGTCGGATTGGAACCGCGCAAGGTCAAGCGTTGCCTCCAATAGTTTGTCGGATTGCAGCAGGGCCAGTTGCAAGAGAATCTGGAAGGTCTGGGTTTCAAAGGCGGCACGGGCCGAGATCGAGAGCCGCCGGGTCGCCGGATCATAGTGGCGCAGGGGGTCGGCGTCGGTCATTTCGAGGGTCACGCCAAGGTCGGACAGCGTTCGGATCGCGGCGGGGCGTATGCCATCGGCGGCCAGCGCCCGGTTGGCAAAGGTCTCGGCGGCATGGTCCACGGCGTCGATATAGTTGTCGCAATAGTGAAAGAAATCACGCACCTCATCCCACGGGCTGGGCTGCATGCGGACATCTTCGCGCCCCAATGCCTCGTCGAGGGAGGCGAGGCGTTCATGGGTCTGGCGGTAGGCGCGGTGCAGTTCGAGAAAGGCGCGCGCAAAGGCCGGGGCGTTGGACGCGGTCAGGCGCAGATCGGCAAGCGGTGCGGTGGCTTCGGCGAGAACCGGATCGGCCATTGCCTCGCGCATATCCGAGACAAGGCGTTCGCTATCGCCGGTTGACAGCTCGGTCACGTCAACGCCGAACTCCTGTGCCAATGCGAGCACAACCGTGGTTGAAACCGGGCGGTTGTTGTTCTCCATCTGGTTCAGGTAGGGCAGGGAGACGCCAAGTTTGGCCGCGAATTCTTTTTGCGTCAGCTCAAGGCGTGAGCGAATCTCGCGCAGCTTGACGCCTGCATAGAGTTTTTGAGTGGCCATCGGCGCTCCGGGGTGCTTTGCAAAAGGTGTTACTTGCAAATATAGCTTTGCAAAGTCCCGGCGTCAGCCCAGAAGTTTTGCCTTAGAGGCCTGCGGTGGTTCAGAACGCAAGGCGGCGTGTGCGGTGGATCACGAGGTGAATGGCGACAATCGCGCCTGTGGCCGTGAAGAGCATCAAGCCAAGCAGCGGGTAGGCGCCGGTTTCTGGCGTAAGCAGCGTTCCGGCCAGCGCCGACAGGCCCGCGCCGCCGCCAAGCATAATTGCACCCGACAGGCCCGACGCCGTTCCGGCCAGATGCGGACGCACGGAAAGTGCGCCGGAGGTGGCGTTGGGGATCGACATGCCATTGCCAAGCCCGACGAGGGTCATCAGGCCAAAAAACGTCTCTGCCGAGCCAAGGCCCACAGAAAAGAGCAGGAGCGACAGGGTGATGCCGGTGAAGTTGATGTAGCACCCCCATTTGACCATGCTATCGACCCCGATCCGCGCCGAATACCGCCCCGACAGGAAGTTGCCGAAGAAATAGCCCACTGCCGGTGCGCCGAAATAAAACCCCATCATGGTTGGGGTCATGCCGAACAATTCGATTGCGACAAAGGGTGCGCCGCCGAGATAGGAGAAAAACGCCCCCGAGGACATGCCGCTTGCCAACGCGTAGCCCCAAAAGCGCGGGTTTTTGAGGAGTTCGGGATATTCGCGGAATTGACGCCCAAGGGAGAGGCCGCTTTTGCGCCCGGTCTCGCCAAGGTCTTTCCATGTCAGGAAAAGCACCAAAGCGCCGAGGATAAACAGCAGCCAGAAATTCGCGCGCCAGTCGAAAAGCCCCGCCAGCACGCCACCGATCACCGGACCGAACATCGGCACAACCGCCATGCCCATAGTGACATAGCCAATCATCGCCGCCGCCTCGTCCTGTGGGAAGATATCGCGCACCACGGCGCGCCCGAGCACCATCGCCGCCACCACCGTGGCCTGTGCCATGCGGAAGACGAGGAAAATCTCGGCAGTGGGGGCGTAGATACAGCCCAACGTGGCCAGCAAGAACAGCGCCAACCCCCAAAGAACGACCGGGCGCCGTCCGACCTTGTCCGCGATTGGGCCAACAAGGATTTGCAGGAAGGCGTTCACCGCAAGGTAGAGCGCCACCGAAAGCTGCATCACGTGGTAATCCGTGTCGAACCAGTCCGCCATCGCAGGCAGCGAGGGCAGAAAGATATTCATGCAGAGCGCGGAGATTCCGGTCAGGAGAATCAGCGTGCTGATATGGGGCGGTGTGACGCGGTCCAGATATCGCGTCTTGGGGCGATTGGTCATGAAGGCTGACCTAGGTCAAGAAGTTGAGTTATGCAACCTTTTGTCGGCCGCTGGCCGCAGATGCGACGTTGCGGCACGTCCGGTCTTTGCGCTTTGCGGTCGGGTCTGGGGCGTGGGGAGTATTAGCAAGTTTGCAATATTCAAATCTTTGTCAGGCGTGAATTTGCAAATTTGCCGGATTCTTCTTTGTGTCTCGGCGCAGAGGCCTTAGGGTCGCGACAAATTCAAGGGGATCCATGATGAAAGATATTCTTCAGCAATTGGAAGAACGCCGCGAAACCGCCCGTCTCGGGGGGGGGCAAAACCGTATCGACAGCCAGCATGGCCGGGGCAAGCTCACGGCGCGCGAACGGATTGAGCTGCTTTTGGATGAGGACTCCTTTGAGGAGTTCGACATGTTCAAGACCCATCGCTGTACCGATTTTGGCATGGAAGCGCAAAAACCCTATGGCGATGGTGTGGTGACCGGCTGGGGCACGATCAATGGGCGTATGGTCTATGTCTTTAGCCAGGACTTTACCGTCTTTGGCGGGTCGCTCTCGGAAACCCACGCCGAAAAGATCTGTAAGATCATGGACATGGCGATCCAGAACGGCGCGCCGGTGATTGGCATCAACGACTCGGGCGGGGCGCGGATTCAGGAAGGTGTTGCGTCGCTTGCCGGCTATGCCGACGTGTTCCAGCGCAATATCGAAGCCTCGGGCGTGATCCCGCAAATCTCGGTCATCATGGGGCCATGCGCGGGCGGCGCGGTCTATTCGCCGGCGATGACGGATTTCATCTTTATGGTCAAAGACACGTCCTACATGTTCGTGACCGGCCCTGATGTGGTCAAAACCGTGACCAACGAACAGGTCACAGCGGAAGAGCTTGGCGGGGCGTCGACCCATACCAAGAAATCCTCGGTTGCGGATGGCGCGTTTGACAATGACGTCGAGGCGCTTGCCGAAGTGCGCCGCCTTGTGGACTTCCTGCCGCTCAACAACCGCGAAAAACCCCCGGTGCGCCCGTTCTTTGATGAGCCGGGCCGCATTGAGGATAGTCTTGATACGCTGATCCCGGAAAACCCGAATACGCCCTACGACATGAAGGAACTCATCACCAAAGTGGCCGATGAGGGCGATTTCTACGAGATTCAGGAAGATTTTGCCAAGAACATCATCACCGGCTTTATCCGCCTGGAAGGGCAGACCGTGGGCGTCGTCGCAAACCAGCCGATGGTGCTTGCGGGCTGTCTCGACATCGACTCGAGCCGCAAGGCGGCGCGGTTCGTGCGCTTCTGTGATTGTTTCGAAATCCCGATCCTGACCCTTGTGGACGTGCCGGGCTTCCTTCCGGGCACCAGCCAGGAATATGGCGGCGTCATCAAGCATGGCGCAAAGCTGCTGTTTGCCTATGGCGAAGCGACGGTGCCGAAAGTCACGGTCATCACCCGCAAAGCCTATGGCGGGGCCTATGACGTGATGGCGTCCAAGCACCTGCGCGGCGATTTCAACTATGCGTGGCCGACGGCGGAAATCGCGGTCATGGGCGCCAAGGGCGCGACCGAGATCATCCATCGTGCCGACCTTGGCGATGCCGAGAAGATCGCGGCCCATGCCAAGGACTATGAGGATCGGTTCGCCAACCCGTTCGTGGCCGCCGAGCGCGGGTTTATCGACGAGGTGATTCAGCCGAAGTCGACCCGCCACCGCGTGTCGCGCGCCTTTGCGAGCCTGCGCAACAAGAAGCTGACCAACCCGTGGAAAAAGCACGACAACATTCCGCTCTGATGGCGTCTTCTCGGTGATACATACTTTCGCCGGAGGCATGAAAACTGTGTCCGGCGGCGTTAAGGAGATCGGCTTGGCCCGAAACGATTGGCATATCTTGCGTGACGACACGTGCCTGACCCTGACGCGGCATCTGCCTGTGCGGTTTGATGTCTGCGCCGAGACGGTGCTGCCGGATGGCGCGCGGCTGCGGTTGGCGCGGCAGGTCCGGCAGGATCTTTGGCGGCGCTTGCAGGGCCAGCGCGGGTTTTCCCCGGTGGTCGAGGTGGCCCGCGAGGGGCAACAGTGTCGTCTGCGGGCCGGGGGGCGGATCGAGGGGCGGTTTGCCAAAGCCCCTCTTGAGGCCGAGATTGCCGCGCTTTTGGCCGACCCGGCGCACCGCGCCCGGTGGGCCGCGTATGCCGCGCATCGTGAGGTGCGGCATGGGTAAGATTTTGACGGTTCTGAACATTGCCGCGATTGGAGGGACCCTTGCGGCCGCGGCCGCGGCCGGGGAAGAGGAGACCCCGGTCGTGCCCTCAGGGCAGGCGCTCTATCTACAAGAGAGCCTTTATGAGACCCGCGCCGACAGGACCCGCGTCTTGCGGCTGCGCTATGTCATGCCGGCGATTGCCGAAGCTGGCCTAGGGTATGGCGCGTTGGAGGCGGATTTCCCCTATCTGTGCAACGAAGTGGCACTTGCGGCGCTGGCCAAAACCGACGCCCCGGTCGCGCAGGTCATTATTTCGCTGGCCGATCGCGAAACCCCGTTTGGCGAGCCTGCACCGGACGCAACCCAGTTTTTCGAGGCGTTCCGTGTCGAGAATGGAACCTGTATCTGGGAGGGTTTTTGAAGATGCCACTATATCTTGCGCCATCCTGCCCGGCAGTCTCGCGAAATGCGGCTTTCCGGCCACATCACTTCAACGCCAGCGGCTATGTCTATATTTTCATGTCTGAATCCGCTATTGTGCATCGTGGTTACACCCAAGTGACCTCGTATAAGAAACTGAGGCAGGCAGGGTCACAAGATCCTGTTCAAGCAAAGACAACACACTGGAGTAAGACATGTCGAACAGCTTCAAAGCACTCCTCGCACTGGGCCTCGTGGCCTTCGTCGCCGCCTGTGCGGACACCGCGCCGGTTGAGGAATACGTTGTGGTCGATCCCGAGCCCATCTCGGAAGAGCCGACCTACACCGGCAAATACAAGTAATTCCAAGCTGATTTCTTGGCGGGCCACACGGCCCGCCGACTTCCGTTTCCTTTTGTCACGAGAGGGCACGGCATGTTGAAACATCGTGGCTTTCCCAGCAGACTCGCCAGTTCAGATTTCCAATTTACCATCCGGCGCGCCAACCCGCGCGGGATTACCGAGATCGTGCGCCGCGAACGCTATCGCGACCGTCGCCCAGCCGACAAGCGCGCCGATGCGGGGTTTATGCGCGCGCTTTGGACGCATTTCGGCGACCAGCCGTTTGAGCGCGGCAATCTTGATGCGGGGCGGATAAGCTGGCTTTTTGGCCGCGAAGTTGTGCCGGCGGAAGACCCGTTTGATCCCGCCAGCTATGATGCGTTGCTCCGGATCGACGTCGATGTTGCGCGCGCGTCCTTTCCTGATGTGTTTGGCGCGGATGCCTCTGACGAGGAGGATTGGGCATGAACCTGCCGATGTCCCGCACAGCTCAGCAGAAAGCGGCCTATTTTGCCAATTATTTGGGGCAGGTGGTTGCGAGACCGTCTCCGGCTCCCCAGATTGATGTCATGGCAGCCGGGAAGACCAGAGCCCCTGCCTGTAACAGTATTCGTTACCCTTCCCCTTTCGGGTGGTCCGTTTGCGTTCCCTACGGACCACCCGCTTTTCTTTCCCAGACTGCGGTGATGGCGACAAAGCGGCGAGAGCTTGCCGAAAAGCGCGGGCGGCGCGATTGCGGGCTTTCATTCCCGCGTGGCAAGAGGCAAGATTCGCGTGAGGCATCATTTTCGAGAGGAAAAAACCTATGCGTAAAACCTCCATTGCAGTTCTTGCGGGTTTCTCCGCGCTCACGCTTGCGGCGTGCGGTGACACGATGGGCGAACAAGCCCTCTATGGCGCGGGTGCGGGGGCGGCAGCCTCTGCCGTGCTTGACGGCAACCTTGCAACCGGCGCCGTGGTCGGCGCGGGCGCAAACGTGCTTTATTGCCGCGAAAACCCACGCAAGTGTAACTAACCTGATTTCCCCGGTCCGTTGTTTCGGACCGGATCCCGAGACCAAGCCATCGGCGCCTTCCGGCGTCCGGTGGCTTTTTTGTTGCCAGACGGCTGCCGTTGCATCGGCGGGCCAAGAACCAGAAGGGACATGACATGTTCGATAAGATCCTGATTGCCAACCGGGGCGAAATTGCCTGCCGCGTGATCAAGACCGCCCGCAAGATGGGCATCAAGACCGTGGCCATTTATTCGGATGCCGACAAGCAGGCGCTGCATGTGCAGATGGCGGACGAGGCGATCCATATCGGCCCGCCGCCGGCTAACCAGTCCTATATCGTGATCGACAAAGTCATGGCCGCGATCAAGGAAAGCGGCGCGCAGGCGGTGCATCCGGGCTATGGTTTCCTGTCGGAAAACTCGAAATTCGCCGAGGCGCTGGCCGCCGAGGGCGTGGCCTTTGTTGGCCCGCCGGTGGGCGCGATCGAAAAGATGGGGGACAAGATCACCTCGAAAAAGATCGCTCAGGAGGCCAAGGTTTCGACGGTTCCCGGTTACATGGGGCTGATCGAGGATGCGGATGAAGCGGTCAAGATCTCCAACGAGGTTGGCTATCCGGTGATGATTAAGGCCTCTGCCGGGGGCGGCGGTAAGGGCATGCGGATCGCCTGGAACGACGAGGAAGCGCGCGAAGGGTTCCAATCGTCCAAGAACGAGGCGGCGAGCTCTTTTGGCGATGATCGGATTTTTATCGAGAAATTCGTCACTCAGCCGCGCCATATTGAAATTCAGGTGCTGTGCGACAGCCACGGCAACGGCATCTATCTTGGCGAGCGCGAATGTTCGATCCAGCGCCGCAACCAGAAAGTTGTTGAAGAAGCGCCGTCGCCCTTCCTTGACGAGGCGACCCGCAAGGCGATGGGCGAACAGGCCGTGGCGCTTGCACAGGCGGTGGGCTATGCGTCGGCGGGCACGGTGGAATTCATCGTCGATGGCGAGAAGAATTTCTACTTCCTTGAGATGAACACCCGCCTTCAGGTGGAACACCCGGTGACCGAGCTTATCACGGGCGTTGACCTTGTGGAGCAGATGATCCGTGTCGCGGGCGGCGAGCCGCTTTCGATCACCCAGGACGACGTGACGCTGACCGGCTGGGCGATTGAGAATCGGGTTTATGCGGAAGATCCCTATCGCAACTTCCTGCCGTCGATTGGTCGTTTGACGCGCTATCGCCCGCCCGCAGAGGTTGCGGCGGGGCCGATGTTGGAGAATGGTAAATGGGCCGATGACGCCACCGAGGGCAAGACCGCCGTGCGCAACGATACCGGCGTCTATGAGGGTGGCGAAATCTCGATGTATTATGACCCGATGATTGCCAAGCTCTGCACATGGGCCCCGACCCGCGACGAGGCGATTGAGGCGATGCGCATCGCGCTGGATAGTTTCGAGCTTGAGGGCATTGGCCACAACCTGCCGTTCGTGAGCGCGGTGATGGATCATCCGAAATTCATCTCGGGCGACATGACCACGGCGTTTATCGAAGAAGAATACCCCGAAGGGTTTGAGGGCGTGACCCTGCCCAAGGACACGCTGCGCCGGATCGCCGCCGCGACGGCAGCGATGCACCGTGTCGCGGAAATCCGCCGCACCCGCGTTTCGGGCCGGATGGACAACCATGAGCGCCGGGTTGGCAAGAAATGGGTGGTCACGTTGCAGGGCGAAGAGTTTGCCGTGAAGATCAAGGCAGACAAGAAGGGGTCGACCGTCAAGTTCGCGGATGGCGACAAGCTGCGCGTGACGAGCGGTTGGACGCCGGGCGATCAACTGGCAACGCTCAAAGTGGGCGGGGAAAAGCTGGTGTTGAAGGTTGGCAAAATCTCGGGCGGGTTCCGTATCCGCAGCCGTGGCGCCGATCTTTCCGTGCATGTGCGCACCCCGCGTCAGGCCGAACTGGCCAAGTTGATGCCGGAAAAAGTCGCGCCGGATACCTCGAAGATGCTGCTTTGCCCGATGCCGGGTCTCGTGGTGAAGGTCGATGTCGAGGTTGGCGACGAGGTTCAGGACGGTCAGGCGCTTTGCACCATCGAGGCGATGAAGATGGAAAACATCCTGCGTGCCGAGAAACGGGCCATTGTCACCAAGATCAACGCCGGTCCGGGCGATAGCCTTGCCGTGGATGAAATCATCATGGAGTTTGAATAACCCATGACCATGACACAGCCATATCGCGGATCAGTGCGTGCGGGGGTATTGGCCCTCGCGGTTCTGGCGGGCTGTGCCAAGGATGACGAAGCAGAGGTGCGCGCCGAGTTGGGCGATTGGGTCACGCCCGGCGCGACGCTCTATTTTCAATCGCGCCTGGGCTGCACGGCGGCGCGGTTCGAAACCCGGTCGCCGCGTCCGCTTCCGGGGGTGGCGATGGCGCAGAGTCTTGCGGATGTGATGCGCCATGTCGCCGCCGAGCGCACGGTTGCGTTTAACGTTGAGGGGCATAGCCCGACGCGGGTCTCGGAAGAGGTGATGCGCGCCAACCTGCCGGGGGGGATCGGTCTCTTATCGGCAGGGGTTGGCGGCAAGGCCTGTATGGATGACGCCGAACAGGCGCGCTATGTCACGGCGCTCAATGATCCGGGCGTGGTGATGATCTACGCGCCACAGGGCAATGCGCTTGTGTTGCTTGATACCGGGCGGCGCGAGGTCTTTTTCGTGCGTGGGGACGTCTGATGGGGCGGGATTATCGGATAGGCGCGGCGCGGCGATCGCGGATTTCCTGCTGGCGCAGGGGCATCTTGTCGATGGAGCGCGAGATTTCGCGCACGTCCCACGGGAAGGGCTTGCGCAGATATATCGTGCCATCCTTGCCGATCAGCACCATCATGAAGCCGCGCGGATGCAGCTTTTCGCGCAAGGCGGAGTCGGCCATCGGATTGGTATCCGTCAAAACCACCACATCGCGTTCGCGCAGGGCGTCGGGGCGCTCCTTCAACAGGTCGATCTGTTGGATGAAACGCGGGTCATTGGGGCTATCGGCGAACACGATGACGGTCCGCTTGAGCCACTGGAACGCGTCGAGTTCGATTTCCGTAGCGTCAATGAACAACGGGTCGGGCGCGGGGGCCTCTGCCTCTTCCGCCGCGAGGGCGGGGCCGGTAAGAAACGCAATCAAAACAAATGCCAAGCGGCGCATGGGAAACCCTCCTGTCGGGTTCAATATAGGTCGCACACGCACAATTCATAGAGCCAACATGGCCGGATCGCAGATTGCGGCCTGCCAAGCAAAGAGGACTGGAACATGACCAAGAAAGAAGACTGGTCGGCACTCGCGGAGAAGGAGCTTCGCGGGCGTCCGCTTGAAGACCTGAACTGGAACACGCTCGAAGGGATCACGGTCAAGCCGCTTTATACCGAAGAGGATACCGATGGCCTGCCACATATGGGCAGCTTGCCGGGCTTTGGCCCGTTTACGCGCGGCCCCAAGGCGACGATGTATGCCGGGCGTCCCTGGACGATCCGGCAATATGCGGGGTTCTCCACGGCGGAAGAATCCAACGCCTTTTACCGGCGCAACCTCGCGGCCGGGCAGCAGGGCGTGTCGGTCGCCTTCGACCTTGCAACGCACCGGGGCTATGATTCCGATCACCCGCGTGTTGTCGGCGATGTCGGCAAGGCCGGTGTGGCGATTGATAGCGTCGAGGACATGAAGATTTTGTTCGACGGCATCCCGCTCGACAAGGTGTCGGTGTCGATGACGATGAACGGCGCGGTGATCCCGATCCTTGCCAGCTTTATCGTCACCGGCGAAGAGCAGGGCCATGACAAATCGCTCTTGGCGGGCACGATCCAGAACGACATTCTCAAAGAGTTCATGGTGCGCAACACCTATATCTACCCACCGGAACCGTCGATGAAGATCATCTCGGACATCATCGAATATACTGCGAACGAGATGCCGAAGTTCAACTCGATCTCGATCTCCGGCTACCACATGCAGGAAGCGGGCGCGAACCTCGTGCAGGAGCTGGCCTATACGCTGGCTGACGGGCGCGAATATGTGCGCGCGGCGATGGACGCGGGGATGGATGTCGATAAATTCGCCGGCCGCCTGTCGTTCTTCTTTGCCATTGGCATGAATTTCTTCATGGAAGCGGCCAAGCTGCGCGCGGCGCGCACGCTCTGGCATCGTGTGATGACCGAGTTCGGGGCCAAGAACGAACGTTCCAAGATGCTTCGGACCCATTGTCAGACCTCGGGCGTCTCGTTGCAGGAGCAAGACCCCTATAACAACGTGATCCGCACCGCCTATGAGGCGCTGTCGGCGGTTCTTGGTGGCACGCAGTCGCTGCACACCAACGCGCTGGACGAGGCGATTGCGCTGCCGACCGATTTCTCGGCCCGTATCGCGCGCAACACCCAGCTTGTCTTGCAGGAAGAAACCGGCGTGACCAATGTCGTCGATCCGCTGGCGGGGTCTTACTATGTCGAGAGCCTCACCAACGAGTTGATCGAGAAGGCCTGGGCCTTGATGGAAGAGGTCGAGGAGATGGGCGGCATGACCAAGGCCGTGGCCTCGGGGATGCCGAAGCTACGGATCGAGGAATCGGCGGCCATGCGTCAGGCGATGATCGACAAGGGCGACGAGGTGATCGTCGGGGTCAACAAGTATCGCAAGGACAAGGAAGACCCGATTGATATTCTCGACGTGGATAACGTCGCGGTGCGCGAGAGCCAGATTGCCCGGCTTGAGAAAATGCGCGCGACGCGTGACAGTGATGCCTGCGAAGCGGCTCTGAATGAGCTGACCCGTCGGGCGAAAGAGGGGGGCAACCTACTCGAAGCGGCCGTTGAGGCGGCGCGCGCTCGGGCGTCTGTTGGGGAAATCAGCATGGCAATGGAAAAGGAATTCGGCCGTCACCGCGCCGAGGTCAAGACGCTCGCCGGGGTTTACGGCGCGGCGTATGAAGGCGATGAGGGTTTTGCCGCGATCCAGAAATCGGTCGAAGATTTCGCCGAGGCCGAGGGGCGCCGCCCGCGGATGCTTGTGGTCAAGATGGGGCAGGACGGCCATGACCGTGGTGCCAAGGTGATCGCCACCGCCTTCGCTGATATCGGGTTTGACGTGGACGTTGGCCCGCTGTTCCAAACCCCGGATGAGGCAGCACAGGATGCCGTTGACAACGATGTGCACGTCATCGGGATTTCGAGCCAGGCAGCCGGTCACAAGACCCTCGCACCGCAGCTTATTGCGGCGCTCAAGGAGCGGGAGGCCGAGGATATCCTTGTGATCTGTGGCGGGGTGATCCCGCAGCAGGATTATGAGTTCCTGCAAAAAGCGGGTGTGAAGGCGATCTTTGGTCCCGGCACCAATATCCCCGAAGCGGCGCAGGATATCCTGCGTTTGATCCGCGAAGCGCGCTCTTAAAGGAAAGGGCGGGGGGCTGGCGGCCCCCCGCACCCCCCGCGAGTATTTCTACCAAGATGAAGACGTAAACGGCCCCCGGTTGATCGGGGGCCGTTTCTTTATTCGGCGGCCTCGGGTGCGGGTTGTGGCGCGGTCATTAGCAGGACATAGCCAAGCACGCCCGAGATCAACGAGCCGGTCAGCACCCCAAGGCGGGTTTCATTCATCAGCGCCGGGTCCGCATAGCTTAGCCCGCCGATAAAGAGCGACATGGTAAAGCCGATCCCGGCAAGGCAGGAAATCGCGTAGATATGACGCCACGTCGCGCCATGAGGCAAGCGGGCAAGGCCGGATTTCACCATAAGCCAGGTGACGCCAAAGACGCCAACCTGTTTGCCCACGACAAGGCCGAGGATAATGCCAAGGGTCAGTGGGTCGGCAAAGGCCGAGAGCGACAGGTTCGACAACACCACGCCCGCATTGGCAAAGGCAAAGACCGGCACGATGAAGAAGAACACATAGGGCGTCAGCCCGTGTTCAATCGAGTGCAGCGGGGATTTGCCCCATTTGTCATAGAGCGGGATAAAGAAGGCCAGCACGACTCCGGCAAGCGTCGCATGCACGCCGGATTTGAGCACCAGAACCCAGAGCACAATTCCGAGAAGGATAAAGGGCGCGACGCGGTGAATCTTCATCCGGTTGAGCACGAAGAGCACTGCCAGCGGCGCCAGCGCCATGAGCAGGAAATGCACCTTGAGATTGGCGGTATAGAACAGCGCGATAATCAGGATGGCGCCGATATCGTCAAGAATCGCCAGCGTCAGCAGGAAGACCTTGAGCGAGGTGGGCGCGCGCGTGCCGACAAGGGCGAGGATGCCGAGGGCAAAGGCGATGTCGGTCGCCGCCGGAATGGCCCAACCCGAGAGGGTTTCGGGACTGTCCCAGTTTAGCGCGGCGAAGATGATCGCCGGGATCGCCATGCCGCCGATCGCCGCCGCGCCGGGCAAAAGCACGTCGCGTGGGTTCTTGAGCTTGCCTTCAAGCAGTTCCCTTTTGAGTTCGAGGCCAATGAGGAAGAAGAACACCGCCATCAAGCCGTCATTGATCCACAGGATCATCGGCTTTTCGATGCCCTTGCCGTTCATCGACACTTCGCCGATGGTTTCGAGGATGAAGTTATAGCCGGACGCAAGCGGCGAATTGGCAATAAGCATGGCGGCCACAGCGGCCAACATCAACATGATGCCCCCGGCAGCTTCGTGTTTGAAAAAGCGGTCGATAGCGGCGATGATCATCTGAAACCCTGCGTAAAGTTATCGTTCTATAGGAAATGGGGCGAAATTACACAGGGACAATACCTGAAAGTGGGGATTTTGACATGTTTTTGGATCATTTGGCCGTTGCGGGCGAGACGCTTGAGGCGGCGGTGGCTCATGTGGAGGAGGCGCTTGGCGTTGAGATGGGGCCGGGCGGGCAGCATGTCCATTTCGGCACGCATAACCGGCTGATCGGGCTAGAGGAGGGGCTATACCTCGAAGCGATCGCGATTGACCCCGAGGCGGAGGCGCTGCCGTATCGGCGCTGGTTCGCGCTTGATGATTTCAGGGGCGGCGCGCGGATTGGCAACTGGATTTGCCGTGTTGACGATCTTGAGGCGGCCTTGCGCGACTTACCGGACGGCGCGGGGCAGCCCGTGGATCTTGCGCGCGGGGATCTGCGCTGGCGCATGGCGGTGCCACCGGATGGGCGGTTGCCCTGTGATGGGGCGTTTCCGGCTGTGATCCAGTGGCAGGTTGAGACGCTTCCGGGGGATAGCTTGCCGGGCAAGGGCGTGCGGCTTGAGCGGTTCGAGATCGCCCACCCAGAGGCACAATGGCTGCGCGATGTGGTGCCGCTTGACGATGCGCGGGTGGTATTCGTCGAGGGCGCGCCACAGATGCAGGCGACATTCGATACCCCACATGGCAGGCGGGTTCTTTCGTGATCCCCTATGATCCGGCGCGCGCGGGGCGGGAGATGGGCCTTGTTTTAAGGTGAAAACCCCCTCTGTTGCGCGTTTTTGCTTGTGCAGCATTTCGCGCCTGACTTTCGCGTCGTGGCGCGGTAGGCTTGGGCATGTCGATTTGGACCCGTATATCCGATGCGCTGGCCGCCCTGACCAAGGGCGAGGGGCTTGCGTCTGTCTTTGATAACCTCAAGACGCCGCCAGAGCGGTCTGTGGCCTTTACGATTGCCGTTGTGGCGCTCGGGGCCAAGATGGCCAAGGCAGACGGGCTTGTGACACGCGACGAGGTCAGCGCCTTTCGCGAGGTGTTTCGCATCGCGCAGGAGGACGAGGCGGGCGCGGCGCGTGTCTTTAACCTTGCCCGCAAGGACGTGGCGGGGTTCGAAGAATACGCCATGCGCATCAAGGGGCTTTTCGGTCAGGAAAGCGAAAGCTATTGCGACCTGATGGAGGGGCTTTTCCATATCGCGATGGCGGATGGCGAATACCACGAGAACGAGGATCAATTCCTACACCGCGTGGCGGATATTTTCGGGATGAGCCAGCGCGAGTTCGCCGCCATGCGGGCGCGGTTTGTCCCCGATGCCGCGCCGGACCCCTATACGATCCTTGGGGTGACGCCGGAAACGCCGCTGGCCGATATTCGCAAGGCATGGCGGGCGCAGGTGCGCGAGACCCATCCCGACCGGATGATTGCGCGCGGTGTGCCCGAAGAGGCGGTTCAGATGGCCGAAACGCGCCTGATTGCGCTCAACCGCGCTTGGGACGCGATCAACACGCCGGTGAAGGAGACAGGCGAGACGGCGGACGCCTGATGCGGATCGCGACCTATAACGTGGAATGGTTCACCAACCTGTTTGACGATCATGGCCACCTTTTGATGGATGACCGATGGTCCGGGCGTCAGGACGTGACACGGGCCGAGCAGATCGAGGCGCTCGGGATTGTGTTCACGGCGTTGGATGCCGACGCGATCATGGTCATTGAGGCACCGGACGAGAACGGCAAACGCTCGACCCAAGAGGCGCTTGAGACGTTTGCCGCTGCGTTTGATCTTCGGGCGCGCAAGGCCTTGATCGGCTTTCGCAACGACACCCAGCAGGAAATCGCGCTTCTTTATGACCCCGATGCGTTGCGGGCGCGCCATGATCCGCTTGGGGCGGAAACCGGCAAGAAGGGCGCTGCGGACGCGCCCCGCTTTGATGGGGTGTTTCGCATCGACCTTGATATTGACGCGACCGAGGACATGGTGCGGTTTTCCAAGCCGCCGCTTGAGGTTGCGGTTGAAACGGCCAAGGGCACCGCGCTGCGCCTGATTGGGGCGCATCTTAAATCCAAAGCGCCGCATGGGGCGCGCGGCCGTGACGAGGTCATGCGGATGTCGATTGCCAACCGGCGCAAACAACTGGCGCAGGCGATCTGGCTCCGCCGCCGGGTTGAGGATCATCTGACGGCGGGCGACTCGCTTATCTTGTTGGGCGATCTCAACGATGGTCCGGGGCTTGATGAATACGAACATCTTTTCGGGCGCTCCTCGGTTGAAATTATCATGGGAAGTGAAGCCGGCCCTTGCCTTTATGACCCTCACGCCCGCGAAGCCCTGCGCAATCGCATGGGCGCGGCGGCCACGACCTCGCGGTTTTATCTTGCCAACCAGAAACGCTATCTTCAGGCGTTGCTTGACTACGTGATGATCTCGGCGGACCTGCGCGGGCTTGGGCCGGAATGGCGGATTTGGCACCCGTTCAACGATGCTGATTGCTGGGCCGTGCCAGAGTTGCGCGCGGCCTTGCTTACGGCGTCGGATCATTTTCCCGTCAGCCTTGATATTGACGTGTGACCCTTGAAAACAGGACTGGAGCGCCCCCACATGACGTCTATGAAACCCGCTGTCTTTGCCCTTGCCGTTCTTCTTGTCGCGTCGCCTGCCGTGGCGGAGGAAAACCAGACCGAGGGCCAAGCGCCCGAAGAGGGGCTTAGCCTCATGGAAGAAGGGGCCAAGCTCTTTCTCAAGGGGCTACAACGGCAAATGGAACCGGCCATCGAGGGGCTTGAAGGCTTTGCCGACAAGGCCGGCCCGGCGCTAAGGTCATTTGTCGAGGAGATGGGGCCGGCGCTTTCGGATCTTGCGGGCAAGGTCGAAGACTGGAGCGTCTATGAGGCGCCCGAGATGCTTCCCAACGGCGATATCATCATTCGGCGCAAACCCGCCCCCGAGGACACGCCAGAGCCAGAGCTGGAGATGGACGAGGACGGGGCGACCGATATCTGATCGGCACCGGCCCGTCGTAAGGCGCATGTCCTAGCGTTTGATTTTGATGATCGGCTCGGCGTCAAGAGAGGCCGCCAGAGAGGCAAACCGCGCTTCGGCCACCTCGCCAAAAAGCGCCTGTGATCCGGCGGGCAGGTGCAATTCCAACTCGCCCTTTTTGGGCCGCCATTTGAGCGCGCCCATTTCGGCGTTCTTATCCATCCACAGCATCGCGCCAAAGCGCATGGCCTTGCCAAGCACTTCGGCCTTCTTTTGGTTTTTTTCGTCAATCAGGTCGTATAGCCCTTCGAACCGCGTCCCCTCGCGCTTGTTGCGATAGCGATGCAGCAGGGCGAGGCCAAGGAAAACCCGTTCCGAATGCCGCAGCCCGCCGAGATTGGCGCGGGTGGCATTGTCGAAACAGACCTCGGCGCGGTAATCGGGATGCGCCCGCCAACTCACATCATGCAAAAGACAGGCCGCCCGCAAGAGGCGGAGCGTATCGTGGCGCGCGGTGTTGAAAAGCGGGCGAATAAAGCCGTAAAGCTGTTTGCCAAACCCCGGCAGGCGGGCATCCTTGGACTCGGCAAAGCGGCAGGCCTCGATGAGCGGATCACGGGCGCGCAGCGGGCCGGGCATTTGCTCGTAAAGCATGCCCTCGCGGATGCCGTAAGAGCTTACGGCGATGTCATGGGGCTTGAATTGGCGCACCACGGCCTTCAGCACGTCAATCGCATAAGGCACGAGCGCCATACGGTTCGACGACACACCACAGCGCGCGCGAAGCGCGTCCGGGTCGTGCTCGGCGATGTAATTTGCCGTGGCGTTGATCGCCTTGGCGCTCATGCGGTATTCATGCAGCACATGCAGCGGATAGCCGCGCCGCTCCATGTCGATACGGGCGATGGCCCGCCATGAGCCGCCGACAAGGAACAGGCGATTGCGCTGGTTGCCCATCGTGTCCGCAAGCCCGGCCAGCGTTTCGTTGATAAAGGCCTTGCGCCCCTTTTTGCCGCCCTTGATTTCGCGAAGTTTGAGCGGCCCAAGCGGCGAGGTCACGCGCTTGCCGACGTCGCCATCGTGAATCTCGGCCAATTCCATCGACGAGCCACCAATATCGCAGACCAACCCATAAGAGCCGGGCCAGCCCAAAAGCACCCCTTGCGCCGAAAGCCGGGCTTCTTCCTGTCCGTCGATGACGTGGATGCGCAGGCCTGTTTCGCGCAGCACCTCGTCGCAAAAATCCTGTCCGTCCTCGGCTTCTCGCACGGCGGCGGTCGCGACGGCGGTGAGGTCTCCATGACAAATCTGGCGGGCCAAGGCCTGAAAGCGGCGGAGCGCCGAAAGCGCGCGGGCGCGGCCTTCGGGGTTGAGGCGCCCCGTTTCCGAAAGCCCGGCGCCAAGGGCGCACATGATCTTTTCGTTGTAGAAATAGGCGGGGCTTCGGGCGGCCCCGTCAAACACCACAAGGCGGACAGAGTTTGACCCCACATCGACAACGCCAACCCGGCTTAGGGCGCGTGAAGAGGGATCGTTGAAAAGCGGGCGGCCAAACACCCCCCAGTCCTGCGCCGTGTCGGTGTCGCCGTCCATGATTCCCCCAATTCGGTCTCGGGGCAGTTTATCCGCCCCAGCCCCCCGCAGGTCAACCGCAGGACCGCCACAGGCGCGCCGATTTCGTCACCGACATCGCGCGCGCCGATCGGGGCGGTTAGTCCTCGGTATGGGTCAGTTTTGGCACATCCGATGCCCCCGCCGATCCTCGCCCTGAAAGCGAGGGGTATTCCATAAAGAACCTATGGCAAGAGAAGGCAAATTCGCCCTCGGCAATTTCGGCGCGCTTGAAATGGCCGTCCGGGCTCATCACCCAACTTTGCGCCACATCGGCAAGATTTGCGGCCATGATCTGGCTGACGATCTGGGCTTTGACGGTGGCGTTGTTGATCTCGACAAGCGTTTCAACGCGGCGGTTGAGGTTGCGCCCCATCCAGTCGGCAGACGAGATAAACACGCGTGCTTTTTTGGACGGAAGCCCCGCGCCATTGCCAAAACAGACAATGCGCGAATGCTCAAGGAACCGGCCCACGACGGATTTGACGCGGATATTCTCCGATAGCCCTTTGACGCCGGGACGCAGCCCGCAAATGCCCCGGATCACAAGCGAGATTTTGACCCCGGCCTGGCTCGCACGGTAGAGTGCGTCGATGACCTCGGCGTCGATGAGGGCGTTCATCTTGGCCCAGATTTCGGCCGGTTTTCCCGCTTTGGCATGGTCGATTTCGCGGCCGATCATCTCGATCAGGCGCGGCTTGAGCGAGAGCGGCGAAATCGCAAGATTGTCGAGCTTTGCGGGTTCTACATAGCCCGAAAGATAATTGAACACCTTGGTCGCATCGCGGCCCAAATCGGGGTCGCAGGTAAACAGGCTCAGGTCGGTATAAATCTTCGCCGTGATCGGATGATAATTGCCGGTGCCGTAGTGGGTATAGGTCACAAGCTGGTCGCCCTCACGGCGCACCACGGTCGAAATCTTGGCGTGGGTTTTCCAGTCGGTGAACCCATAGACCACATGCGCGCCTGCCCGTTCAAGGCGGCGGGATTGGCGGATATTGGCGGCCTCGTCAAATCGCGCCTTAAGCTCGACAAGGGCGGTGACGGATTTGCCATCCTCCGCCGCTTCGCAGAGGGCTTCGACGATGGGCGAGTTTTTTGAGGTCCGATAGAGCGTCTGTTTGATCGCCACGACATCGGGATCACGCGCCGCCTGTTGCAGGAAGCGCACCACCATGTCGAAGGTCTCGTAGGGGTGGTGCAGAAGCATGTCTTTTTGGCGGATCGCGGCGAACATATCGCCGTCGAAATCCTGAACCCGCTCCGGCACGCGCGGCGTAAACGAGGGCCAAAGCAGGTCGGTCCGCTCATCCACGACAAGCTCTTTGAGGTCGGCAAGCCCGATCATGCCGTCGATCTCAACGACCTCGTCCTCGGTCACGTGAAGCTCTTCCATGATGAGCGACGTAAGCGCCTTGGGGGCGTCGGTCGAGATTTTCATCCGCACGACCTCGCCCCGGCGGCGCCGTTTCAGGGCGACTTCGAACTCGCGCACAAGGTCTTCGGCTTCGTCCTCGACCTCAAGATCGCTATCGCGCAGGACGCGGAACGAACAATGCCCCTTGGCCTTGTAGCCGGGAAACAGGCTATGCAGGTGCAACAGCAGCAACTCTTCGAGGGGCAAGGCCCGGATCACGCCATCGGGCGACGGCAGGAAGATAAAGCGGTCAATCTGATGCGGGATCGGCAAAAGCGCGTTGAGCTTGCCCTTGTCCTTGATCCGCTCCAGTTGCAGCGCCAGCGAATAGCCGGTGTTGGGAATGAACGGGAACGGGTGCGCCGGGTCGATGGCAAGCGGCGACAGAACCGGAAACACCTTGTTAAAGAAGGTGTCGGCCAGGAATTCCTCGTCCTGCGGCTCGATCGCCTTGTGATCGAGGATAAAGATATTCTCGTCTTCCATCTCGGCGCGCAGGGCGCGGAACATGCGTTGCTGCGATTGCAGAAGGTTGCGGGCGTCCTCGTTGATGAGGATAAGCTGTTCGGCGGGGGTCAGGCCGTCTTGTGCCGGGGTGGTGTTGTTCTCGCGCACAAGTTCGCGCAGGCCCGCGACGCGGACGGTATAAAACTCATCAAGATTGGTCGCCGAGATCGACAAAAACCGGAGCCGTTCAAGCAGCGGCACGCGCATATGCTCGGATTCTTCAAGCACACGCCAGTTGAACCCAAGCCAGCTCAGCTCGCGGTTATAAAAACGGCTCGGGCCTTGCGGGTCGATTTCGGGAATTTCAACCGCGGGCGGGAAATCAGATTTGAGAAAGTCAGCGTATGTCATGGCGTCGATATCGCATCCTCAAGTAACGGAGACATAACACTATCTGCCTGTTTTTTCAGGAAGTCCAGCCGGGCAGAGCGGGGTTTTGTGCCGTGTCGAGAGCCCGGCGCGCAAGGGCGCGGGTCAGGGGGCGCTGTTCGCTGAGCGAGAGCGTGTCGAGGCGCTCGACAATATCGCGCGCGGCGTCAAACGAGCGGTTCATACGCCCGACAAGATAGGGGATCACGTCCGGGTGCGGCATGATCTGGCGGTCGTTGAACAGCTTGGCCAGAACCACCGCGAGGAGCGTGTCATCAGGCTCCTCAAGCGTGGCCACCGTGGTGCCTTGCATCCGGCTTTTGAGGTCGGGAAGCGATAGCCCCCAATGCGTCGGGTCGCCCGGTCCACTCAGAAGCAGGCTCTGGCCTTCGGCAAGCACGAGGTTGTGCAGATGAAAAAGCGCGGTTTGGGCGTCGGCATCATCGGCGATGTCCGGCACGTCCTCAACGGCGACCGGACCCTGCGCAAGCGCGGGAATATCCACGCCGCCAAGATCACGCGCGGCGATGATCCTGGCCCCGGAGCGCGCGGCCCACACATGGGTCAGATGCGTCTTGCCCGCCCCCGACGGCCCCGCCAGCAACATCTTGCCGCCGGGCCAGTTGGGCCAGCTTTCAATCAGGCCAAGCGCTATGGCGTTGGCGGGGCTGACAAAGAAATCGTCGCGCCCCAGCGCGGTGCGCACAGGCAGGGTCAGGTTGAGTTGTTGAGGCATCCTAGTCCTCGTCCTGCCCATTCGCGGACAGGCCGGTATAGAGGCGTGAGGATTTATAGTGCCCAATGGCAAACCGGGCGAGAACCCCCATCGACGCCGCAACCGGCACCGCGACCAACATGCCGACAAACCCGAACAAGGCGCCAAACACCGCCAGCGCGAGGATGAGCCAGACCGGATGCAGCCCCACCGAAGAGCCGACAAGGTTCGGGGTCAGGACATTGCCCTCAACCACCTGCCCAAGGACAAAAATCCCCGCGACAAGCCCCAGCGAAAGCCAATCGCCCCAAAACTGAAACAGGCCAAGACCAATCGCCAATGCGCCGCCCAAGACTGCGCCGACATAGGGGATAAACGTAATCAGCCCGGCAAATGCCCCTACGACAAGGCCAAATTGCAGCCCCACAAGCATCAGCGCGATGGCGTAATAGGTGCCAAGCACGACACAAACCGTCCCCATGCCGCGAATGAACGAGGCCAGCGTTTTGTCGATCTCACCGGCCAGCTTGCGAATGGTGGGCGCATGGTCGCGCGGCAAAAGCCCATCAACCTGCGCGATCATATTGTCCCAATCCATCAAAAGGTAAAAGGCCACGACGGGCACGATCACCAGCAACATCACCACGTTGAGAAGCGACAAGGCCGAGCTGAGCACGCCCTGAAGCAGCGCCCCGCCGCGTTCCTGCACCGCTTGGCCGACCTTCATCAGGGTTTCGCGCGCCGCCGATCCTTCGCGTAAAAGTTCGGGGAAGCGTTCGTTGAGGAAACTTTGCAAATCGCGCGCGATATCGGGGGCGATATTGAACAGGGTGACAAGCTGTTGGATGAGGGTCGGTATCACCGCCAGCGCCAGAACGACAAAAATCACCAGCGCCACCAGTGTGATGACTACGGTCGCCATGATCCGGCTCAGGCCCATGCTCTCAAGCTTGTCGGCGACGGGATCAAGGAAATAGGCAATCGCGCCGCCAAGGATAAACGGCAGCATGATATCCCCCAGATACCAGAGCGCGAGGCCGAACATCGCCAGCGCGATACCCCAGTATTTCATCTGATCTCGGACCGGCAGTGCCATCACAGTTCCTTTTCGTGTTTCTTTCCACATTGCCCAGACCGGGCCACAGTTCAAGAGGTAGCACTAAAAAGAAGGCCCGACATGCAGCGCATATCGGGCCTTGGCGGGCGAACGCAGTGCATGCGCCCTATGATCTATGATCGTCTATTAGTGGCAGGCAGGGCGCGTGCCCGGCAGCAGGACTTTGTCGATGACGTGGATGACGCCATTGGAGGCCTTGATATCGGCAATCACAACATTGGCCATCTCGCCGGTGCCATCCGCGATGGTCACGCCCGATGCGCCCTTGGTGATGCACAGGCGCTCGGAGGTCAGGACCGGCTTGAAGTAGTTGGAGCCGTTCGGGATCTGAGCGGCCATCAGTTCGCGGTCATCCACGTGATAGAGGAGGACATTGGTCAGCTGGCCTTTGTTTTCTGGCTTGAGCAGGGTTTCGACGGTGCCCTCGGGCAGGGCGGCAAAGGCGTCGTTGACCGGGGCGTAGACAGTGAACGGGCCGTCCCCCTGAAGGGTTTCGACAAGACCGGCGGCCGACACAGCGGCCACGAGGGTCGAGAAGCGGTCATCGCCTGCGGCAATGTCGACGATGGTTTTCTTGCCGTGACCATCGGCGAAGGCCGAGGTGGCTGCGGTGGCGACAAGGGCGGCGGTCAGAGCGAGCTTGCGAAACATAGATATCTTCCTTTTGAGATGTGGTCATGCTCGGTGCATGTGAAGGGGATACGACCCTGTTTCAGAATTGGATCATGCGGTAACGGACCCGTGATTAAGCGTGATCGCGCCAGCGTGCCGGGGCTTGCCGTTGTCGTGGCGAAGCCATAAACGGGTGCAAAGATTTACCCTATTGTCGATGGAGCCAATATGCGCCTCTCCCGCTACTTCTTGCCTGTTCTGAAAGAGACGCCCTCGGAGGCGCAGATCGTAAGCCACCGCTACATGCTGCGCGCGGGCATGATCAAACAGCAATCCGCCGGAATCTATTCCTGGCTGCCGCTTGGCTTCAAAGTGCTGCGCAAGATCGAGAATATCGTGCATGAGGAGCAAATGCGCGCCGGGCATATCCCGATTCAGATGCCGATCCTTCAGGGGGCGGACCTGTGGCGCGAGTCTGGCCGCTATGAAGATTACGGGCAGGAGATGCTGCGCATGCAGGACCGGCACGGGCGCGACATGCTGTTTACGCCGACCGCCGAAGAGATGGTGACGGATATTTTCCGCAGCCACGTGTCCTCTTACAAGGATTTGCCGCTGACCCTCTATCAGATCCAGTGGAAATTCCGCGATGAAATCCGGCCCCGGTTCGGCGTGATGCGTGGGCGCGAATTCTACATGAAGGACGGGTATAATTTCGACCTTACCAAGGAAGACGCGCTGCACGCCTATAACCGCCACCTTGTAAGCTACCTGCGCACCTATGAGCGTATGGGCCTTCAGGCGATCCCGATGCGCGCCGACAGCGGCCCCATCGGCGGCGATGACACGCATGAATTCCTCGTCCTTGCCGACACCGGCGAGAGCGAAGTCTTCTATGACAGCGCGGTGACGGACCTGACCTTTGGCGACCGCGAGATTGAGTATGACTCGCACGCCGCCTGTCAGGCGATCCTTGATGAGTTCACCTCGAAATATGCGCGCACCGACGAGACCCACGACGAGGCGCTTTTCAATCAGATCCCCGAAGAACGCCGCCGCGTGGCGCGCGGGATCGAGGTTGGGCAGATTTTCTATTTCGGCACAAAGTATTCCGAACCGCTTGGCGCGACGGTGCAAGATAAGGACGGCAACAAGGTGCCGGTCCATATGGGCAGCCACGGCATCGGCGTCTCGCGCCTTCTTGGGGCGATCATCGAGGCCAGCCATGACGAAAAGGGCATTATCTGGCCCGAGGGCGTAACGCCGTTTCATTGCGGGATCATCAACCTCAAGCAGGGCGACGACGAGGCCGATGCGGCCTGTGAGGCGCTTTACAAGTCGCTCACCGCGCTGGGCCTTGAGCCGCTTTATGATGACCGTAAGGAACGGGCTGGCGCCAAATTCGCGGGTATGGACCTCATCGGTCTGCCGTGGCGGATCACGGTGGGGCCGCGCGGGCTCAAGAATGGCGTGGTGGAACTCACCAGCCGCCGCACCGGCGAGAGCGAAGAGATGCCCCCCGAACAGGCCGTGGCCAAGATCGCCGGGATCTACGAAGGCCACATGGTGCGCGGGCTTTAAGCGGCGGGCGATGATCGAGCGCTCTGACGGGCGCGCAGGATATCTCGGCAGCGTCCCCTTTTCAGGGGCCGCTGCCTGCGGAATTTCGCCTCCGGCGGGAGTATTTCCACAAAGGTGAAGAACCGGGGCTTTCTTGACGGGATCATGCGCCGGGCGTAGGGTTGAGGTCAAGAAATGGCCGTTTCAAGAGCCGGAGCAGACATGGCAGGCACCCCCCCTCCTTTTGCCGCGTTCGAGTGGATGATCGCGTGGCGTTACCTCCGTGCGCGGCGCGCCGAGGGCGGCGTCAGCGTCATGACGTGGATCAGTCTTCTTGGCATCACCTTGGCGGTTTTCGCATTGATTGCGACCCTGGCTGTGCGGTCGGGGTTTCGGGCGGAATTTGTCGATACGATCCTTGGGGCGAATGCGCATGTGACAGTATATCGTTCGGGGGCTGTGGCGGAGAACGGCCAGATTGATCGCACGATCCGCGACTTCGAGGCCGTCGCCGAGCGGCTGCGTGAGGTGCCGGGCGTTGTGCGGGCTGCGCCGCTTGTGAAGGGACAGGTCATGGCCAACCTTCGCAACCGTAACGCCGGCGTGGAAGTCTTTGGAATCCGTCAGGAAAACCTCGCAGAGCTACCGCGCATTGCGGACCCTGAGACCGGGCGAGGAGACCTTGGGCGGTTTCAAGAGGGTATTGCGATTGGTTCTGGTGTGGCGCAGGAACTTGGCGCGATTGTCGGGGACCGGATCAAGATCATTTCGCCCAATGGCGTCAAGACCGCCTTTGGCACATCGCCGCGCGTGAGCGCCTATGAGGTGGTCTATATTTTCTCTGCGGGGCGGTATGATATCGACCGCACCCGTGTCTATCTGCCTTTTGCCGAAGCGCAGAATTTTTTTGGGCGCGATGGGGTGGCCGATGAAATCGAGGTAATGGTCGAGGCGCCGGAGAAGGTTGAGGCCATGTCACTCGCCTTGTTGCAGGCCGGTGGAGAGCGCAGCTTGCTTTGGACATGGAAGGATGCGTCGGGTGGGTTTTTGCGCGCACTCGAGGTTGAGGATAATGTGATGTTCATCATCCTTTCGATCCTTGTTCTCATTGCGGCGATGAATATCGTCTCTGGTCTCATAATGTTGGTAAAAAACAAGGGGCGCGATATCGGGATATTGCGGACAATGGGGCTGTCCGAAGGGTCGGTTCTTAGGGTTTTCTTTATATGTGGGGCATTTACGGGGCTTATTGGAACCTTTTTTGGCGTCATTCTTGGGTGCCTTTTCGCGATCTATATTGATCCAGTGTTCGCTTTTGTAAATGTGACGATGGGCGGTGGCGTCTGGGATCCGTCCATTCGGGGCATTTATCAGCTCCCGGCCAAACTTGAATTTGCCGATGTGGCAAGCGCGGTGGCCCTGTCTTTGGGGCTGTCTTTTGGGGTGACGATCTTTCCGGCGCGGCGGGCGGCGCGGATGAACCCGGTGGAGGCGCTGCGCTATGAGTGATCCAGTGCTCCGCCTGAGCGGCGTCGAGAAGAGTTATAACAAAGGCTTGGAGAGCGAAGTCAATGTTCTTGGCGGCGTGGATCTGACGCTTGACGCAGGAGAAATCGTGGCGCTTGTTGCGCCGTCCGGGGCGGGGAAATCGACGCTGCTGCATATTGCGGGGCTGCTTGATGTGCCGGACCGGGGCGAGGTTGCGATTGGCGGCACCGACATGACCCATCAATCGGATCGCAGGCGCACGGCGGCACGGCGGCGAGATGTCGGATTTATCTATCAATTCCATCACTTATTGCCCGAATTTAATGCGATGGAGAATGTTGTTTTGCCGCAATTGGCCAATGGCGTATCGCAGCGCGCAGCCAATGCGCGGGCGCGGGAACTTCTGGCGCATGTGGGCGTTGCAGAGCGGGCCGGGCATCGCCCGGCGGCGCTTTCGGGCGGGGAGCAGCAGCGCGTGGCCTTCTGTCGGGCGCTGGCCAATGCGCCGCGGTTGTTGTTGGCGGATGAGCCAACGGGCAACCTTGATCCGGGAACGTCGGATCAGGTCTTTGAGACGCTGATGGGGCTTGTGCGCGACACCGGGCTTGCGGCGTTGATTGCGACGCATAACCTTGAGCTTGCAGCCCGGATGGACCGGGTGCTGCGGCTTGAGGGCGGGCGGCTTACGCCCGCCTAGACCTCCCGCCTAGACCTGCTGTGTCAGCCAGACCCCGGCGGCCATAAGCGCGATCCCGCCCGTGCGGGCGAGGGAAAGGGGCGAGACTTGCGCCCCGAATAGGCCGAAATGGTCGATCGCCGCGGCCGAGATCAATTGCCCCAGAAGCACGAAGAAGACCGCGTTGCCAACGCCGAAATGCGGCGCGACGAAGGTAATCGAAAGCACGTAGAACGCGACCAGAAGCCCGGCGAGGAACAGATGCTTTGGCGCGCCTGCCGCCTTGGCCAGCGCCGGGGCGCTTCCGGTGAGGAATAGCGTTATAACCGTCGCCGTGAGCGCGACAAGAAACAGGATCGTGCTTGCCGCTACGGGCGCGCCAAGGCGTTGGCCAAGCGCGGCATTGAGCGCGGCAAGGATCGGGATGCCGATCCCGGCGGCAAGCATCGTGGCGGCATAGATCGAGGTAGGCGACATGGAGCGCGTCCTTTGCGGGGTCAGGGTTTGAAAAACGTGGCGGTGGCGGTGGCGACGGGTTTGTCGGTGGGCAGGGCGCTCATCGTGGCGCGGGTAAAGATCAACGCCTTGCCTGCGCGCACAATCTCGGCGTCACACCGGATACGCGTGCCATGTCCGGGGCGCAGGAACTGCACATCGAGATTCGTGGTGGCGACGGGGGCGGGCGTGCCAAGATGGCCAATCGCGGCAAAGACCATCGCGGTATCGGCCAGGGCGGCAAGCGCCTGACCCGAGACGATCCCGCCGAACCGCGCAAGATCGGGGGTTACGGGCATTGAGAGGGTCGCGCCCTCGGGGGATATGGCCTCGATGGTCAGGTCGAGCGCCTTCACCCAAGGCGCGAAATAGTCGGTCAGGATGGTCTGGGCCTCGGCCGGTGTTATGGTCACGGTTTTTCCCTCGTTTGCGGAATTCTTCCCACGCTGGAGAATGGCGGTTGTTCCGCCCCTTGTCACCTGCCTATGATCGGGATCAAGGCGCATGTGTCCCTCGGATGGGATCATGGGCGTGTCACGGATACCGGGAGAAACGGGCGGATGCGGCAAACAGGGGGATTGGCGGCAGGATTTGGGACGCTGGCGCTGGCTCTGGTCGGGGGGCTGATGAGCTGCGCCACGATAGAGCCGCCGGGACGGCGCGTCTATGATGAGCATTGCGTGATGTGCCACGGGGCGCAGGGGCGCGGCGATGGGTATTTCGCCGAGCGCCTTTTAACGCTGCCGCCGGATTTGACGCGTTTGGCACAGGACAATGGCGGAACGTTTCCGGCAACGCGGGTGACGCTTGCGATTACCGGCGAAGGGCGCGATTCGCATTTCAGCGGTGCCATGCCTGATTTGGCCGACCTAAAGTTGACCGGGCGCGCGGCGGATCGCCAGCTTGCGGCCGTAGTGGCCTATCTCGAAACCATCCAGCAGTGATGCCACAGAAGAGGAGCACGCGATGAAACGACGAGTAGCATGGGCAGCGGGGGGCGTATTTTGCGTCCTTGGCGCCTGCCTTGGCGCCGAAGAAGGCGATAGCGGGCGCGGTGAGGCGCTTTACATGCAACATTGCGTGGCCTGTCATGGTGTCGAACTTGCCGGGCAGGGGCCGATGGCCGGTGTGATGCTGATCAAGCCCACCGACCTTACGGCGCTGACGGTCGAGAATGACGGCGTGTTCCCCTTGGTGCGCGTAATCAAGCGGATTGACGGGCGCGACCCGCTTGTGTCGCACGGAAGCCCGATGCCGGTTTATGGTTCTTTGTTTGAGGGGCGTGACCTCGCGCTCAAGACGGATACCGGACAGCCGATCATGACAAGCCAGCCGGTGGCCGATTTGGTGGCATATCTACAAGGGGTTCAGAAATGATGCAGCCCAAGATGTTTGCGATGATGGGCGGCTTGGCCGGAGCGGTGTTGATCCTGGCCTGCACAACGCAGGACATGCCCGAAAACCGCGAAGGCGCAGCGATCTACGCCGAGAATTGCGCCATGTGTCACGGGGCGACTGGACGCGGCAATGGCGAGGCTGCGGCGGGGATGACGCCCGCCCCGGCGGACCTGACCCTATTGGCGCGGGACAATGGCGGGGCGTTTCCCGTCAGCCGTGTCCTCAGTCAGGTGGATGGCTATCTCAAGGGCGAAAAGGGCGGCGATGATATGCCGGAATTTGGTGCGCTGCTTGAGGGCGATCTTGTGCCGGTCGAAACCGATGACGGGGTGATGACCCCGACGCCTCGGCCTCTTGCGGCGTTGTTGGCCTATCTCGAAACGGTGCAGCGGTAAGGCCGCCCCAGTCCCGCCCTTTCAACCCGCCGCATTACTCGGCGGGCTGAAAGCCCTCGATAAGCTGGCGCAGGCCAAACGCGGCCCCGGCAAAGATCGCAATGAACGTGACCGGCGCGGAGATCGCCAGAAGCGAGAAGGCGGTGATTCCCTGTCCGACGGTGCAGCCGATGGCGATGATCGCGCCCGCGCCCATGATCGTGGCGCCGATGATCTGGCGGCGCAATTCGCGCGGGTCTTCGCAGGCTTCCCACCGGAAATGGCCGCGGATCATCGAGCCGATGAACGCCCCGAGCCAGACCCCGAAAACCGAGCCGACGGCAAACGAGAGCGGGCGCACCGATCCGTTCATGGCCCAGAGGATGCTTTCGCCGACAGGGGCCGAGAAACTATGCGAGACAAGCGGCGTGGCGCCAAAGCTATTGGTGGCGACCCACTGGCTCCCGGCCCAGCCCGACACCACGGCAAGCCCCACCGCCGCTGCCCAGAAGATGGATTGCGGCTCGCGCAGCATATCGCGCGAGGCCAAGGCCGCGACCAAGATAAGCGCCCCGATACCAAGCCCGATCAGGGCAGGCGACATCCCGCTCCACGCGCCAATCTGATGCGCGATGCTGGGCGGAATGGTGGATGTGACCTCGATTTGCGGGAAAAGAAAGTTGCGCAAGGGCGCAAGCGGTCCGGCAAGCACGACATAGGTCGAGACCCCCATGACAAGCACGATCACAAAGCTGCGCAGATCGCCGCCGCCAAGCCGCGCAATCGCGCCATAGCCACAATTGCCCGAAAGCGCCATGCCATAGCCGAACATCAACCCGCCGAGGATCGAGGCAATCGGCATCCAGCGGATCGAGTAATAGAACGAATATTCCGGTTCGAGAAACCCCACCGCGATCAGGCCAAAAGACCCAAGCACCGCCGTGCCGATCGCAATCCCCCACATCCGCATCCGCAGATCAGAGCCGCCATAAAGAAGGTCTTCAATCGCGCCGAGGGTGCAAAACCGCCCAAGGCGCGCCGCCAGCCCGAGGACGATCCCCCCAAGACAGCCTAAAAGGGCGACCATATTTGCGTCGCCGATGATTTCCAGAAGTGCCAGCATGGCCGGTTGCTCTCCTCAGGTCCCGGTTTGCGGATCCTGACCTCAAGCTGTGGTTAAGTATCGTTGTTACAGAAGAGATCGTAGACCACTTCCAGTATACGCCGGGGACGGTGATCCGCCAATCTATAATAGATCGTTTTGCCTTCACGTCTTGGTATGACAAGCCCCTCAAGACGTAGGCGCGAAAGTTGCTGAGAGACGGCCGCCTGTCGTGCGGCAAGAAGGTCTTCGAGTTCGGTTACGGATTTCTCGCCGTTGACGAGGTGACACAGGATCATCAATCGGCCTTCGTGGCTGATGGCTTTCATAAAGTTTGACGCGGTGGTGGCATTGGTCACCATCGCGTCCATTTCTTCGTCTGTGATGTCGTCCGTGAACACCGGAAGTGCCATAGGTCTGTCCTCGCTTCTGTCGGGTCCCCCGGTGGCGGGGAGGCCAGCCTCTTCGGGCCTTGGCACATCCAGCGCGGATGCGGGCCGTTTATGATCCCTCATGCAACGCGGTCCGTCCGGCTGTCTATCCGAAACGCTGCGTTGCGTTGAACGTTTCGGGGCCGTAGTCCCCACCGCAATTTGTTGCGGCGGTCGGGTCTAGCGTGTGCTGCCGTCAAACTCGGTATTGTCGGCAAGCATCTTTTCGATATGCCACCAAAAGAAATCCTCACCCGGATATCCTTCGAGGCGGGCCACTTCCTGACCGTCTTCGATCAAAAGGAAGGTCGGCGTAAAATTGATGGCGCGGGCATATGTAAGGTCTTGGGGTTTGTGACGCAATTCCGCGCGCCGCAGCGGCGCAAATTGCCCGGCCTCTGTCTTGGGGTAGATCGGTGCGATCTCTTCATTCCAGAGGCGGCAGCTATAGCATCCCGCCTGCTCGACAATCACAAGCTCAACCGCCCAAGCAGGCAGGAGTGAGCCACAAAACAGCATCACAGAAAGAAGAGCAGAACGTAGCGTCATGAAAATTCCAATAGACGAGCGGATTACGAAATATATAATTTGAATATATGCATAAGGCAAGGAGGAGGGAAGGATGCTTGAAATATCCTTCGCGGGAGCGGCCATTGCCGGGCTTCTATCATTTTTTACACCGTGTATTTTACCTATGGTGCCATTCTACCTGTGTTACATGGCCGGAATATCTATGTCCGAGCTACAGGCAAATGGCGGAATTACCAAAGGCGCACAGCGCCGCCTGGTGGCATCATCGGTGTTTTTCGCGCTTGGCGTGACGACGATTTTCGTCCTGTTGGGGATGGGCGCGACCGCCCTCGGACAGGCGTTTGCGCAATGGAAACAGCCGCTCTCCTATGCGGCAGCGGCGCTTTTGGCGTTGTTCGGGTTGCATTTCCTCGGGATTCTCAAGATCCCGCTGTTTTATCGCGAAGCCAAGATCGAAAGCACCGCCGAGCCCAAGACGGTGCTGGGGGCCTATGTGATGGGTCTCGCCTTTGGCTTTGGCTGGACGCCCTGTGTTGGTCCGGCGCTGGCGTCGATCCTGATGGTGGCCTCTGGTATGGGCGATCTGTGGCGCGGGGCGCTGTTGTTGCTTGTGTATGGGCTTGCCATGACCGCGCCGTTCATCGTCGCGGCCCTTTTTGCGCAGCCATTCTTGCGCTGGATGCAGCGCAATCGGCGCTACCTGCCTTATGTCGAAAAGGCGATGGGCGTGATGCTCCTTGTCTTTGCGGTTCTGATTGCGACCAATAGCATGAACCGCCTTGCGGACCTGATGATCCGCTACGGGCCGTCCTGGATGTCCGGGATCGGCTAAACTTTTTCTATGTGCCAGCGGAGGGGCCAACTATGACGCGATTGATTTCTATATGTGTGGCATTCTTGATTGCCGTGCCGGTTTGGGCGGCAGACATTGATGCCGATGGCCTGCACACGGTCGATTGGTATCAAGACACGTGGAAAGACCTTCAGGAGGATTTCGAGACCGCCAAAGATCAGGGCAAACGGCTTTTGATCATCGTGGAGCAACGTGGCTGTATCTATTGCCGCGAAATGCATGAAACCTCGTTCAAGGACGAGCGGGTTCTGGCGCGTTTGACCGAGGATTACTTTCCGGTGCGGATCAACCTGCACGGCGCGACCGAGATGGTGGATACCGACGGCGAGGCGCTAGAAGAGCGGGCGGTGGCGCGCAAATGGGGGGTGATGTTTACCCCGACCATGATCTTCATGCCGCCCGAGATCAGCGACGACACCCCGGCCATCCGACAGGCTGTGGCCGTGATGCCCGGCGCGTTCAAGCCAAGCACGACCTATGACCTTCTGACTTGGGTTCTGGAAGAGCGGTATCTCGACCAATCCGAGGAAGATTTCCAACGCTACCATGCGCGCATGATTCGTGAGCGCAGGGCCGAACAGGCCGATTGACCCCCCGAATGCCGCGCGTGTAAACGATTGTTGCGCGCGCGGCGCTCTGCTGAAAATAAATGAAAACCTCCCCCATTCCCGCATTTCACCTTCAATTATTCACTAAAGTGAATTTGTTGTTGCGTTAAGGGTATCCGGTAGCCTACGGTATACCGAGCTTACCTAGCCAAAGTAAGGTAGCCAAAGGGAGGAAACATGAAGCTTTCGACACTGACACTGGTGGTCTCGGTTGCCGCCGGCTCTGCGATGGCCGGTCCGATTGCGCCCGCCGACGTGGTATTCACAGAATACGGGGCCGTCGAGGCCTCGCTGAGCGGCCAGCCTGGCGATGCGGCGAATGGCGCAAAAATCATGACGACCAAATCGACGGGCAATTGCATTGCATGCCACGAAGTAAGCGCTCTGAGTGAGGCGCCGTTCCACGGGAACGTGGGGCCGTCGCTTGACGGTGTGGCTGATCGTTGGAGCGAGGCCGAACTACGCGGCATCCTGTCCAACGCCAAAAAGACCTACGAAGGCACTGTGATGCCTGCGTATTACAAGGTGGATGGCTTCACCCGTCCGGGCAATGCCTACACAGGCAAGGCCGCGGAAGGTGCGCTGGACCCGCTTCTGAGCGCCCAGCAAATCGAAGATGTAGTCGCGTTCCTGTCTACGCTCAAAGACGAGTAACAGGGCGCTAAACTTTTAGGACTCTTAAGGAGAATCAGATGGACTTCACGAGACGTGAAACTCTGGCACTCGGGGCGGGGGCGGCGGCGCTGACCGTGCTTCCCTTCCGTGTGCACGCTGCTGCCGATGAGGCAATCGCAGCATTCACCGGCGGCGCAGATGTCGCAGATGGCGGCGTTACCCTGACCGCGCCGGAAATCGCTGAGAATGGCAACACCGTTCCGATCAGCGTTGATGCAGAGGGCGCGGTGTCGATCCTCGTGCTTGCATCCGGCAACCCGACTCCGGGCGTCGCGACGTTTAATTTCGGCGAACTGGCTGGTTCGCAGATGGCATCGACCCGTATCCGTCTTGCCGGCACCCAGGACGTGGTTGCTGTTGCCAAGATGGCGGACGGTTCGTTCGCAAAAGCATCGTCGACCGTTAAAGTCACCATCGGCGGCTGCGGCGGCTAATCAGAGGAGAACAGGAACATGGCATCAGGTGTAAAACCCCGCGTCAAAGCTCCGAAGAAGGCAGAAGCCGGCGAAGTTGTGACGATTAAGACCCTTATTTCCCACAAAATGGAATCGGGTCAGCGCAAGGACAAAGAGGGCAACATCATCCCTCGTTCGATCATCAACCGTTTTACCTGCGATTTTAACGGCAAGAACGTGATCGACGTGACCCTTGAGCCGGCGATCTCGACCAACCCGTATTTTGAATTTGAAGCGACGATCCCGGAAGCGGGTGAGCTGAAATTCACGTGGTATGACGACGACGGCTCTGTCTACGACGAAGCAAAGAATGTCGCTATCGGCTGATTATAGCCGGTGGACCAAGGCACATCTGTCCTGCCCCCGCAAAAGAGGGGCAGGGCGGTTCCAAGGGAGGAAATGCGATGAAATTCAAGGCAATGACTGCGATTGCCGCGCTTGCGGTTTCGGCTCCGGCACTTCTGCTGGCCGACGCGGACGATGATACGCTTATCGTCAATGGCGAAATCGAAATGATCACCAAGGCCCCCGCGCCGGAGCACCTGTCGGGTGTTCTGGATGAAATCGTGTCGGGCTGGCACATGCGTTCGGACGAAACTCAGGTCATGCAGGCGGATGACTTTGACAACCCCGGCATGATCTACACCGAACAGGCATTGGATGACTGGAATGCTGTCAACGGCACCAAGGGCAAATCCTGCGCGTCCTGTCATGGCGACGTCGAAGAGAGCATGAAAGGCGTGCGCGCTGTCTATCCCAAGTGGAATGACAGCAAGGAAAAAGTCTACACTATGGAGATGCAGATCAATGACTGCCTCACCGATGGTATGGGCGCCGACGCGTGGAAAAAATCCGGCGCGCAAATGGCCGCGATGGAAGCTCTGATCTCCGTGCAATCGCGCGGCATGCCGATGAACGTCGCGATTGACGGCCCGGCAGAGGCGACCTGGGAGTGGGGCAAAGAGCTTTACTATACCCGCACGGGTCAGCTCGACCTGTCCTGCGCCAGCTGCCACGAAGAAAACTACGGCAACCACATCCGGTCGGACCATCTTAGCCAGGGCCAGACCAATGGCTTCCCGGTGTATCGTCTGAAGAACGCCAAGCTGACGACCGTTCATGGTCGCTTTAAGGGCTGCGTGCGTGATACCCGCGCCGAGACCTATAGCCCCGGTTCCGACGAATTCGTCGCGCTTGAGCTTTATGTCGCCTCGCGCGGCAACGGCCTCTCGGTCGAAGGACCGTCTGTGCGTAACTAAACTGCGAAAGCCCGCTCCGGGGCGCGAACACGGGGCGGGCTTTTGTTACATGCAACAAATTCACACATGCGAATATACGTGAGGTGTGAACCACATTGAAAGGCGCCACGTCTATGATCTCTCGTCGCGATTTCCTTCAGGTCTCTATGGCCGCGTCGGCTATGGTCGGCGCGTCCGGTTTTGGCAACTGGTCCCGCCTTGCGGCCCAGCAAAAGCTGACTCAGGATGACCTGCTTAAGTTCGATACCTACGGCAATGTCTCGCTTGTCCACGTGACCGACATTCATGCGCAGATGATGCCGATTTATTTCCGCGAGCCCGAGATCAACCTTGGCGTCGGTGATGCCAAAGGGCAGGTGCCGCACGTGACCGGCGCGGACTTCCGCAAGATGTATGGCATCGAGGATGGCTCGCCGAGCCACTACGCGCTGACCTATAATGACTTCACCGCGCTCGCCAATACCTATGGCCGCGTGGGTGGTCTTGACCGTGTGTCGACGGTGATCAATTCGATCCGCGCCGACCGCCCCGATGCGCTGCTTCTGGATGGCGGCGATACGTGGCACGGCTCCTATACCTGCTATCACACCGAAGGCCAGGATATGGTCAACGTGATGAACGCGCTCAAGCCCGATGCGATGACCTTCCACTGGGAATTCACCCTCGGCTCTGACCGCGTGAACGAGATCGTCGAAGGCCTGCCCTTCGCGGCTCTGGGGCAGAACATCTTTGACGCCGAATGGGACGAGCCCGCAGAACTGTTCCCTCCCTACAAGTTCTTCGAGCGCGGCGGCGTCAACATCGCCGTCATCGGTCAGGCCTTCCCCTATATGCCGATCGCCAACCCCGGCTGGATGTTCCCCGAATACTCCTTCGGGATTCGCGACGAACACATGCAGAAGATGGTCGACGAAGTGCGCGCCAAAGGGGCCGAATGCGTTGTCGTCCTGTCGCACAACGGCTTTGACGTCGACAAGAAGATGGCTGGCCGCGTCAAGGGCATCGACGTGATCCTCTCGGGTCACACCCATGACGCCCTCCCCGAGCCTGTGCTTGTGGGCGAAACCATCGTTGTCGCCTCCGGGTCCAACGGCAAATTCGTCTCCCGCGTTGACCTCGACATTCGCGATGGCAAGATGATGGGCTTCCGTCACAAGCTGATCCCGATCTTTTCGGACGTGATTGCCCCCGATCCGGTTGTCACCAAGGTCATCGAGGAACAGCGCGCGCCCTATCTCGATCAGTTGACCGAAGTGATCGGCCAGACCGACTCGCTGCTCTATCGTCGTGGCAACTTCAACGGCACTTGGGATGATCTGATCTGTCAGGCGCTGATCGAAGAGCGCGAGGCCGACATCTCTATGTCGCCCGGCGTGCGTTGGGGGCCATCGATCCTGCCCGGTCAGGACATCACCCGCGAAGATATCTTCAACGTCACCTCGATGACCTACGGTAAGGCCTATCGCTCTGAAATGACGGGTGAATTCATCCATGTCATCATGGAAGACGTGGCCGACAACCTGTTCAATGTCGACCCCTATTACCAGCAGGGCGGCGACATGGTCCGCATCGGCGGCATGGGCTACAAAATCGACGTGTCCAAACCGCAGGGCTCGCGCATCTCCGAGATGACACTGCTCAAAACCGGCGAGCCGATCGACCCCTCCAAGACCTATCAGGTCGCGGGTTGGGCCTCGGTCAACGAAGGCACCGAAGGGCCGCAAATCTGGGATGTGGTCGAAGATCACATTCGCAAAAAAGGCACGGTGCATGTCGAGCCGCATGAAAATGTCAAAGTGACCGGCGTCTGATCCGGTAACAGCCAAAGTCAAAACCGGCTGGCTGCGTGTCAGCCGGTCAATAGGATAAGAAGGAGGCATAGCCAGATGACAATGAGCTTCAAAGGCACGCCCTCGCGCCGCGCGTTCCTCAAGGGCGCAGTTGCGGCCGGTGGCACCCTTGCCGGTGCCAGCGCCGCCAAGGCAGCGGGCGATCCGCTGATTACCGAAGTCCAGGATTGGGCGTCTTATACCGGCGACGGTGTGGACGCGACCCCGTATGGTCTTCCGATCGAATATGAATCGGACGTGGTGCGCCGGAACGTGGAATGGCTGACCGCCGACACGATCTCGTCGATCAACTTTACCCCGATCCACGCGCTTGACGGCACCATCACCCCGCAGGGCTGTGCGTTTGAACGCCACCACTCGGGCGCGATCGAGCTGCGCAAGGAAGATTACCGCCTGATGATTAACGGCCTCGTCGATACGCCGCTGATTTTCACCTATGAGGATCTCGAACGCTTTCCGCGCGAGAACCACGTGTATTTCTGTGAATGTGCCGCCAACACTGGCATGGAATGGGCCGGCGCACAGCTAAACGGCGCCCAGTTCACCCACGGCATGATCCACAATATGGAATATTCCGGCGTCTCCCTGCGCACCCTGCTTGAAGAAGCGGGCCTCGATGCGGCGGGCGATCTCAAGGACAAATGGGTCTATGTCGAAGGCGCGGATGCCTCCTCGAATGGCCGCTCGATCCCGATGGAAAAGGCCCTCGACGACGTGCTCGTCGCCTTCAAGGCCAATGGCGAAGCCCTGCGCAAAGAGCATGGCTATCCGGTGCGTCTCGTGGTGCCGGGTTGGGAAGGCAACATGTGGGTCAAATGGCTCCGCCGTGTTGAAGTCACCGACCAAGCCATTGAATCGCGTGAAGAAACCTCGAAATACACCGACACGCTCGCGGATGGCACCTCGCGCAAGTGGACCTGGGTCATGGACGCCAAATCGGTCGTCACCTCGCCCAGCCCGCAAGCGCCGATCAAACACGGCAAAGGCCCGTTGGTCATCACTGGCCTTGCATGGTCCGGTCGTGGCGCAATCACCGGCGTGGACGTGTCGCTTGACGGTGGCATGAACTGGCAAAAGGCCCGCCTCGCGGCGCCGGGCACCGACAAGGCGCTGACCCGATTCTACCTCGACATTGACTGGAACGGCGAAGAGATGTTCCTCCAGTCGCGTGCGCGGGATTCGAGCGGCTATGTGCAGCCGACCAAGACTCAACTGCGCGACGTGCGTGGTCTCAACTCGATCTATCACAACAACTGTATCCAGACCTGGTGGGTCAAATCGAACGGGGAGGCAGAGAATGTCGAAGTTTCTTAATCTCGTAGCCGGCACCGCGCTGGCATCGACCCTCATCGTGGGGCCGGTTCTGGCCGGGGAATACGGCCTTGGCCGCCCCGCCCTTGCCGATGAAATCGCGGCGTGGAACATCGACGTGGCCCCCGATGGAACCGGCCTTCCGGAAGGGTCGGGCAACGCCTATGATGGCGAGGAAATCTTTGCCGATTATTGCGCGGTGTGCCACGGCGACTTTGCCGAAGGGATCGACAACTGGCCGAAACTGGCGGGCGGTAAAGATACCCTTGACCGCGAAGACCCCTTGAAAACCGTTGGCTCCTACTGGCCGTATCTGTCGACCGCGTTTGACTATGTGCGCCGCTCGATGCCCTTCGGATCGGCCCAGACGCTGACCGATGACGAAGTTTATGCGATTGTGGCGTATATTCTCTATTCGAACGATCTCATCGACGATGAGTTCGAGCTTTCGAAAGAGACATTCTTTGATGTGAAAATGCCCAACGCCGACGGGTTTATCCTCGATGATCGCGATACGTCCGAAGCGCATTTCTGGACCGAGACGCCCTGCATGGAAAACTGCAAGGACAAGGTCGAGATCACGATGCGCGCCGCCGTGCTCGACGTGACGCCGGAAGAAGAATAATCTCCGTCCGACCCCGGCAATGCCAGCGGTCGGGCCGGGGTAAAACCTGTCAAAGCAGCCCCCGAAAAGGGGCTGCTTTTTTGTTGTCTGGGTCGTGATTTCAATGCTGTGGCGCAGCATTTCCGCCGCCGCGCATCAAGGCGGGCAGGCAAAGATTAACCTATTGGTAAAAAAGAAAATTATTGACCCCCAAAAAGATGCGGAAAGTCGTGATTTTTGTGCAAAAGGGGCGCAAAATATGTTGAATGACTCCGGTAAATCGCGCAGTCTTGGAAGCTATGAAAAAGCGTATGACGATAGCGGCCTTGGCCCTGATGGGGGCGGCGTTTGCAGCCCAGGCAGAAGAGATCGGAAACCCCGAGCGGGGCGCCGAACTTTGGAAAGACTGTAAGGGCTGTCACCAGATCGGCCCCAACGCCGTGAACCGGATCGGGCCGCAACTCAACGGCATTTTTGGCCGCCGCGCGGCCTCGATTGATGGGTTCAAATATTCCAAGTCGATGGCGCGGGCGGGCAAGGACGGCCTGACGTGGCGTCTTGAGACGTTGGATGCCTATGTGCACAATCCCAAGGCGCTCGTGTCGGGTACAAGGATGAGCTATCGCGGCATGAAGGATGACGCGGATCGTGCCGATCTTCTCGCCTTCTTGCGCGTCAATTCGGACAACCCGGCCGACATCCCCGAAGCCGAACCCACCGCCGAACCGGATTATCCGCATCTCGACCCCGAGGTGCTCAAGATCACCGGCGATCCGGCCTATGGCGAATACCTTTCGAACGAATGCACGACCTGCCACCAAAGCGACGGGTCGGATCAGGGCATCCCCTCGATCACCCAATGGCCGCAGGAAGATTTCGTGATCGCCATGCATGCCTACAAACAGAAACTCCGTCCGCATCCGGTCATGCAGATGATGGCAAGCCGCCTGTCGGACGAAGAAATCGCGGCCCTGGCCGCATATTTCGAAGCGCTTGAATGATACGGGCGCTGAAAAGGGAGGAAAGACAATGACTTTGAACAGACGGAAATTTCTAGGCGTGGCCGCGGCCACGACCGCCGCGTCGCTTTCTGCGCCGCAGGTCTGGGGCATGTCGAGCGGCAAGCCGCGTGTCGTCATCGTGGGCGGCGGGGCAGGTGGGGCCACCGCCGCGCGCTATATCGCCAAGGATAGCAAGGGCGCCATCGACGTGACCCTCGTCGAGCCGAGCCGGACCTATTACACCTGTTTCTTCTCCAACCTTTACATGGCCGGGTTCCGCACGCTGGACTCGATTGCCCATACCTATGGCACTCTGGCCGCTGACTACGGCATCAATGTCGTGCATGACTGGGCCGTGGGCGTGGATCGTGACGCCAAAACCGTGAGCCTCGCAGGCGGGCATACGCTGCCATATGATCGGCTGATCCTGTCGCCGGGCATTGACTTTGTCGATGGTGCCGTGCCGGGCTGGGACGTGACCAAGCAAAACAAGATGCCCCATGCCTATAAGGCCGGGTCGCAATCGGAGCTGCTCAAGAAGCAGATCGAATCCATGCCGCAGGGGGGCACCTATGCGATGGTCGCCCCGCCCAACCCGTTCCGCTGTCCTCCGGGGCCGTATGAGCGGATTTCGATGGTCGCGCATGTGCTCAAGGAAAAGAACCCGACCGCCAAGATCATCATTGCCGATCCCAAGGCGAAATTCTCCAAACAGGCGCTGTTTCAGGACGGCTGGAGCCGCCACTATGACGGCATGATCGAATGGGTCGGCCCGGATTTCGGCGGCGGCAATGTGGAGGTCAATGCCGACGAGATGACGCTGTCGATTGATGGCGAAGTGACCAAGGTCGATGTCTGCAACGTCATCCCGGCGATGAAAGCGGGCCGGATCTGTGAGATGGCGGGGATCAACGAAGGCAACTGGGCGCCGGTCAACGGCCACACGATGCAGAGCCGTATCGACGAGAATATCCACGTGCTCGGCGACGCCACTAATCAGGGCGATATGCCGAAATCGGGCTTCTCGGCCAACAGCCAGGCCAAGGTCGCGGCGATGGCCGTGCGCGGTGCGCTGACCGGGTCCAAGGTCTTCCCGGCGAAGTTCTCCAACACCTGCTGGTCGCTCATCGACAGCAATGATGGCGTCAAGGTCGGCGCATCCTATCAGGCGACGGATGAGAAGATTGCCAAGGTCGATGGCTTTATTTCCAAGGTGGGCGAAGATGCCGACCTGCGCCAGCGCACCTATGAGGAAAGCCTTGGGTGGTATGCCGGGATCACCTCGGACATGTTCGGCTAACGCGGCCGATGGCATCGAAAATAGACAAGGGGCGCTCTTTGGGGCGCCCTTTTGGTCTTGAAAGGCGCGCGCCAAAGCGCGCACAGGTTTTGCGCCTTGCGGCGCGGCTCAGGGGGCGCTGCCCCCTACGGTGCTTTTGTGGACAAAAGCACCGCATACCCCCGGAGTATTTTCACAAAGGTGAAGCTGCAGGGGCGCGAATTTCACGGGGTGCCCTTGCAGCCCCCTCGGGGCAGCACTAAGACTCAGGGGTGAGGCTTTGGCCGAAGCGATGGACGCGAACAACAGGCAGGCGGATATGACAGACCCTTTCGAGACATATATGAACACCCTCGTGCCAATGGTGGTCGAGCAAACGAGCCGGGGCGAGCGCGCCTATGATATTTTCTCGCGCCTGCTCAAGGAGCGGATCATCTTCGTCAACGGCCCCGTCCATGACGGTATGTCGACCCTGATCGTAGCCCAGCTATTGCACCTTGAGGCCGAGAACCCGTCGAAAGAGATTTCGATGTATATCAACTCGCCCGGTGGCGTTGTGACGTCTGGGTTGTCGATCTACGACACCATGCAATACATCAAACCCAAGGTCTCGACCCTTGTGATTGGGCAGGCTGCCTCTATGGGATCGTTGTTGTTGACGGCGGGCGAGGCGGGGATGCGCTTTTCGCTGCCCAATAGCCGTATCATGGTGCACCAGCCCTCGGGCGGCTATCAGGGACAGGCGACGGATATCATGATCCACGCCGAGGAAACCCTGAAGCTCAAGAAGCGCCTGAATGAGATTTACGTGCGCCACACCGGCCAAAAGCTCAAGGCCGTGGAAGCCGCGCTTGAGCGCGACAATTTCATGAGCCCCGAAGAGGCCAAGGAGTGGGGTCTTATTGACGAGATCGTCGAATCCCGCGCCAAGGGCGACGAGGCTGAATAAACATCAGTGCCCTTTGGACACGCGTTCGAAGGGCACTAAATTCGCCCATTGTAGCCCGCTTCAAGCTGACTTAGGCTTAGGCGAGACAAAGACGCGACGCAGATTTGCCCCGGCCTATGTTAATCGGGGACCGAAAGGTAGGACATGTCGAACAACTCCGGTGACAGCAAAAACACCCTCTATTGCAGCTTTTGCGGCAAGAGCCAGCACGAGGTGCGCAAACTGATTGCCGGGCCGACCGTGTTCATCTGTGATGAATGTGTTGAACTGTGCATGGATATTATCCGCGAAGAGACCAAGTCGAGCGGGTTGAAATCCTCCGAAGGCGTGCCGACACCGCAGGAAATCTGTCAGGTGCTCGACGATTACGTCATTGGGCAGGCGATGGCCAAGCGGGTGCTGTCGGTGGCGGTGCACAACCATTACAAGCGCCTCAACCATGCCCAGAAGTCCGGCGATATCGAGCTTTCGAAATCCAATATCCTGCTGATTGGCCCGACGGGCTGCGGCAAGACGCTTCTGGCACAGACACTGGCGCGTATTCTCGACGTGCCGTTTACTATGGCCGATGCCACGACGCTGACCGAGGCGGGCTATGTGGGCGAAGATGTGGAGAATATCATCCTCAAGCTTCTGCAATCCAGCGAATACAATGTCGAACGCGCACAGCGCGGCATCGTCTATATCGACGAGGTCGACAAGATTACCCGCAAGTCGGAAAATCCGTCGATTACGCGCGATGTCTCGGGCGAGGGTGTGCAGCAGGCGCTTTTGAAGCTCATGGAAGGCACCGTGGCCTCTGTGCCGCCGCAAGGCGGGCGCAAGCATCCGCAGCAGGAATTCCTTCAGGTCGATACGACCAACATCCTATTCATTTGTGGCGGGGCGTTTGCCGGTCTTGATAAGATCATCGCGCAGCGCGGCAAGGGGTCTGCGATGGGCTTTGGTGCCGATGTGCGCGACAATACCGACCGCGGCGTGGGCGAGCTTTTCAAAGAGCTTGAGCCGGAAGACCTGTTGAAATTCGGCCTGATCCCGGAATTTGTCGGTCGTCTGCCGGTTCTGGCGACGCTCGAAGACCTGGATGAAGATGCGTTGGTGACGATCCTGACAGAGCCGAAAAACGCGTTGGTCAAGCAATATCAGCGCCTCTTTGAGCTTGAAGAGGCGACGCTGACCTTTACCGACGATGCGCTCAAGGCGATTGCCAAACGCGCCATCCAACGCAAAACCGGCGCGCGCGGGTTGCGGTCGATCCTTGAGGAAATCCTCCTTGATACGATGTTCGAATTGCCGGCAATGGATAGCGTCAAAGAGGTTGTGGTGAACGAAGAGGCCGTGACCTCGGACGCCGCGCCGTTGATGATTCATGCCGAGACCGAAAAGGAATCGGCGACCGCCGGGTAATCCTGTCGCCCCATCGCACCGTAGCGGCGAGAGCATGCCGCTGCGGGCCGGGAACGTCTGGACCTCTGATGAGAATTGCGGCATATCGGGTATAGGCCATCGGAGATGAACATGGGCATTCTGAACACGATCAACGGATTTTTCACCTGGTGGAACGGGGCGACTCTCAACACCCGCCTGTTTACCCGTCGCAAGGGCGTCAAGGTGGGTGAGGACGATCAGGGCAATACCTATTATCATACCAAGGATGACGCCAAGCGTTGGGTCATCTTCAATGGCGAAGCCGAGGCAAGCCGGATCAACGCCGATTGGCACGGCTGGCTACACCGGACATATGACGAAATCCCCTCGCAAAAGCCGCTCGCGCATAAACCTTGGGAAAAGCCGCATGTGGAAAACCTGACCGGGACGGCGCACGCCTATGCCCCGGCGGGGTCGATCCGCAAAGGTATTCCCGCCGAACGCCAGGACTACGAAGCCTGGGTGCCGGAATAGGCCGGGGGCGAATTCGGATATGTCTGCCCATCGCACAGAAGTGACTGTTGGGGCTGCCGTTGTCGCGGTGGCCATCGGCTTTCTTGTCTACGCCAGCCAGTTTACCGGCCTCTCCTCCAGTGGGGCGGGCTATCCGATGACCGCGTCTTTCCGCTCGCTTGAGGGCGTGACCGTGGGCACGGATGTGCGCTTGGCCGGGGTGAAGATTGGCGCGGTGACGGGCATCTCCCTCAACCCCCAGACCTTCCGCGCCGATACCGAATTTACCATCAAGGACGGGATTGCCCTGCCGGATGATAGCGCTGTGGTGATCTCCTCCGAAGGGCTTCTTGGCGGGAATTTTGTCGAAATCCTGCCCGGCGGATCGCCCTTCAACTTTGAAGAAGGCTCTGAGATTGAAGACACGCAAAGCGCCGTAAGCCTCGTGGGGCTGTTGATGAAATTCGTCGCGGGTGGGGATGAGGAGTGATCCGCGCCGCGTCTCTGTCTCTGGGGGTGGTGTCTCTGCTCGTGGCCGTGCCGCTGTCGTCCCTGTTGGCGCAGTCGATCACCGTCGAATCGCTCGACCCGACCGAGCCGCCGGTCATCATCGAACAACCCGACGACGAGGTGTTTTCCCTCTCGCCGTTGCAGGATCTTGGCCGCGTCACCTCCGAAGAGGTCACGCCGGTGGTCAAAGGCACAGGGGCCAAGCTACGCGGCCTTGATCGGCTCAACGGTAAGACCGTCGATTTTGAGCTGGAGAATGGCTTTAGCGTGATGTTTGGCGACCTGCGTGTCGATCTCGCGGAATGCCGTCACCCCGAAGACAACCCAACCGGCGAGGCGTTTGCCTTCTTGTCGATCTATGGCGACCAAACCGCCTCTGAGGCACCGCTGTTTCAGGGCTGGATGATTGCATCCTCCCCGGCGCTCTCGGCGCTGGATCATCCGCGTTATGACGTCTGGGTGCTGCGCTGCAAGACGCCAGTTGCCGAATCCGGCGCGACCGAGTAGAAATCCGCCTCTCCCTCCAACGCTTCTGCGAGGGCGGCCCGATAGGCCGCGCGCGGGATTTCAATCCCCCCCAGTGACGCAAGATGCGGGGTGATGAACTGCGTATCAAAAAGCGTATAGCCACATCGGCGCAGGTGATCGACAAGCCACGCCAGCGCGATCTTTGACGCATCGCGTTGGCGCGAGAACATGCTCTCGCCAAAAAACGCCCGCCCCAGCACGACGCCATAAACGCCGCCAATCAACTGCCCCTCGCGCCAGACCTCTATAGAATGGGCCTGTCCGCGCGCATGAAGCGCCATGTAAAGGTGGTGTATCTCGTCGTTGATCCATGTCTCGGCCCGGTCGGCACAGGCCCGCAGAACAGCCTCGAAATCGCGGTCGAGCGTGACTTCGTAATCCGCCCGCCGGATCGCCTTGGCAAGCGAGCGCGAGATATGGAACCCGTCAAGCGGAAGAAGTCCACGCCGCACCGGATCGACCCAGAAAATCTCTGGGTCGTCGCGATGTTCGGACATGGGAAAGACGCCGCTGGCATAGGCGTGCATCAGGAGGTCGGGGTCAATCTCGCCGCCCCAGGCCTCCTCTGCATCATCCTGCATTAGCCGTCGGCCATAGCGGTATCAAGCCAATGCTCAAGCCAATGGATATTATAGTCACCGCTGTGGATTGCCTCTTCCTGGAGCAAGGCGGCAAACAATGGTAGCGTGGTGTCGATCCCGTCGATGATGATTTCGCCAAGCGCCCGGTTCAGCCGCGCCAACGCCTCTTGGCGGTCGCGCCCATGCACGATCAGCTTGCCAATGAGCGAATCGTAATAGGGCGGGATCGAATACCCATCATAGAGCGCCGAATCCATCCGCACCCCAAGACCGCCGGGGGCGTGATACTGCGAAATCTTGCCCGGACAGGGCGAGAAATTCGGCAGTTTCTCGGCGTTGATGCGGACCTCGATGGCATGGCCGTTGATCTCAAGGTCATCCTGCGTGAACGACATCGGCAGACCTTCGGCAACGCGGATTTGTTCGCGCACAAGGTCGACGCCAAAAATGGCCTCGGTGACCGGGTGTTCGACCTGAAGACGGGTGTTCATTTCGATGAAATAGAACTCGCCATTTTCGTAAAGGAACTCGATCGTGCCGGCGCCGATATAGTTGATCTTGGCCACGGCATCGGCACAGATTTTGCCGATCCTGTCGCGTTCTTCCTGGGAAATGGCGGGGCCGGGAGCTTCTTCGAAAACCTTCTGGTGACGCCGCTGGAGCGAACAATCGCGTTCGCCAAGATGCACGGCGTTGCCTTTGCCGTCGCCAAAGACCTGAATCTCGATATGGCGCGGCGTGGTGAGGTATTTCTCGATATAAACCTCGTCATTGCCAAAGTTGGACTTGCCTTCGGCGCGGGCCGTTTGGAACGCGGATTTCATCTCTTCCGCGGTCTTGGCAACCTTCATCCCCTTGCCGCCGCCGCCTGCGGTGGCCTTGATGATGACCGGATAGCCGAATTCCTCACCAATTTTTAGCGCCGCGTCGAGATCCGGCACGCCGCCGTCCGATCCGGGCACGCAAGGCACGCCAAGCGCCTTCATCGTGTCCTTGGCGGTGATCTTGTCGCCCATGACGCGGATATGTTCTGCGGTCGGACCGATAAAGGTCAGGCCGTGATCTTCGATGATCTGCACAAAGTTGGCATTTTCCGAAAGGAACCCATAGCCGGGATGGATCGCTTGTGCGCCCGTGACCTCGCAGGCGGCAATCACGGCGGCCATGTTGAGATAGCTTTCGGTGCTTGCAGGCGGCCCGATACAGACGCTCTCGTCGGCCATGCGGACATGCATGGCGTCAGCATCTGCGGTCGAATGCACGGCAACGCTCTGGATGCCCATTTCGCGACAGGCACGGATTACGCGCAGGGCGATTTCTCCGCGATTGGCGATCAGGATTTTGTCAAACATGCTGCCGCCCTTATTCAATGATGACCAACGGTGCACCATATTCAACCGAGTCGCCATCGCCCACGAGGATGCGCTTGACGGTGCCGGCCTTGGGGGCGGGGATGTGGTTCATGGTTTTCATCGCTTCCACGATCAAAAGCGTATCGCCCTCAGAGACCTTGTCGCCAACGCTGATAAAGGCGGGCGCGCCCGGTTCACCCTGAAGATAAACGGTGCCGACCATCGGCGAAATCACCGCGCCGGGGTGGCTGGCGGGATCGTCTTCGGCCTGAACGGCGGCCGGTGCGGCGACGGCAGGGGCCGCTGCGGCGGGTGCCGGGACCGGTGCGGCGGCAGGGGCCACGACGCTGGCGGCGACCTGTGTCTGTCGGCTGACGCGCACGTTGAGGCTATCGTCCTTGCCATATTCGCGCATGACCTCAAGCTCGGTAAGGTCGTTCTCACGAAGCAGCTCCGCAAGAGCCTGGATAAAGGAGACGTCGGTGTCGTGGTGTGTGTTGCTCATCGCTGTTGATCCTCTGCGGCGCAATCTGGCGCGCGGGTTGAGTCTTTTTGGTTTCCCCTAGGTCGGCCTTATATGGCAGAACCGCGCAGGTGAAAAGCGCAGGTGTTCACGTTAACATGAGTGTTTCGGGCCATAAATCCAAGGCCAATCCCCCTAAAGCGGCATTCCCGACAGTTTTGCTACCAATTCCGCAAGTTTGCGCGCACCGAACTTGCGCAACAACCGGGCGCGATATTCCTCGACCGTGCGATAGCTAAGGCCCAAGTCAAGCCCGACCTCTTTGCTCGTCAAACCCCGACACGTCAGGATCGCCACCTCGCGCTCGCGTTGGGTCAACTCGACAATGGGGCGCTCTTCCGACAGGTCGGCAAAGGACCAGATGCCGCGTTGAAACGGGTTTTCCGGCGTAAGCGACTGCCCCCGAACCCGGCACCAGAACAGATCGCCATCATGCCTGCGCATGACCCGCTCGTCGTGATAGCGCCCGGTGTCGCGCATGATCGCAAGGCCACGCTCTCCGATGGTCTGAAAATCTTCCTCGCTGGCATAAAACTCGCCAAGCGAGACCCCCTCACAGTCTTTCGGCGGCAGGCGGAACATTTCCCCAAACGCCTGATTACAGCGCCGGATGATCCGGTTTTCCAACACGGCAAGCCCCACAGGGGCAAAATCAAAGGCAATCGCATCAAGCTCCATCGCGCTAACATGCACCGAAGCGCGGATAAGGCCAAGGGCCGAGTATTTCTACGAATTGCCCGAAGTGGCCGCACTTGGCTAACTCTGCACCACCAATGGAGAGGGGAACATCATGAATTTGGCACTCTGGCTGGAGCGCGTGGCGCAGTCTGCGCCTGACCGACCGGCCCTGTTTCATGGGCGCGATCTTGATGCGTCATACGGCGAATTTTATGCGCGCGTCATGGCCGTTGCAGGCTGGCTTGGTGCGCAGGGGGTGTCCCCCGGCGATCGAATCGGCCTGTTTATGAAAAACCTGCCACAGTATCTCGTGGCGCAATATGCTATATGGGCGGCCGGGGCTGTTGTCGTGCCGATCAACGCCAAACTACACCCGCGCGAGGCGGCGTGGATTCTCGACAATGCCGGGGCAGGGCGCTGTTTCACCTCTCCGGGCCTGCACGAAGGCCTCTGTGCGGTGAGCGACATCCCCTGTCATGACGTGAGCGGGCTGGACTACGAGGCCGCGCTGGCCCATACCCCGCGCGCCACCATCGCGCCGCGCGACGCCCAAGACCTTACATGGCTGTTCTATACCTCCGGCACCACGGGCCGCCCCAAGGGCGTCAGCATCACCAACCGCATGCTGCAAACTATGGCGCTCAGCTATTTTGCCGATGTCGATGAGGTCACGGGCGAGGATACCGCCCTCTATGCCGCCCCGATGAGCCACGGCGCGGGCATCTACAACCTCATGCACGTCCTCAAGGGCGCGCGCCATGTGACGCCGGTTTCGGGCGGCTTTGACGAGGCCGAGATTTTCGACCTCGCCCGCCATCATGGCCGCGTGCATATGTTCGCCGCGCCAACTATGGTCAAACGCCTGACCGACACCGCCAAAGAGACCGGCGAGACCGGCACGGGCCTGCGCACGATCGTCTATGGCGGCGGGCCGATGTATGTTGCCGATATTGTCGAGGCGGTGGACCATTTCGGCCCCATCTTCGTGCAAATCTACGGCCAAGGCGAATGCCCCATGTGCATCACCGCCCTGTCGCGGGCCGAGGTCGCCGATCGAACCCACCCCGACTGGCAGGCGCGTCTTGCCTCTGTGGGCCGGGCGCAATCCGTGGTCGAGATCGCAATTGGCGACGAGACCGGCGCGCCGCTGCCTCCTGGCGAGGTGGGCGAAATCATGGTGCGCGGCGATACGATCATGGCCGCTTACTGGCAAAACCCCGAGGCCACGGCCAAGACCGTGGTCGATGGCTGGCTGATGACCGGCGACATGGGAATGCTCGACGCGGGCGGCTACCTGACCCTCAAGGACCGCTCCAAGGATGTCATCATCTCGGGTGGCGCCAATATCTACCCCCGCGAGGTCGAAGAGGCGCTTTTGCTGCACCCTTCGGTGCGTGAGGTTTCGGTGATTGGTCGCCCCCATCCCGAATGGGGCGAGGACGTGGTCGCCTTTGTGGTCTGCGACGGCGCGCTGGACGAGGCCGCGCTCGACGCCCATTGCCTCGACCTAATCGCCCGTTTCAAACGCCCCAAGGCCTATGTCGCCATCGAAGCACTCCCCAAGAACAATTATGGCAAGGTTCTAAAGACCGAGCTGCGCAAAATGCTCAAGGAGGCATGAGATGACTGATTTAACAGGAAAGACCGCCCTTGTGACCGGCTCTGTCCAAGGCATCGGTCTTGCCATCGCCGAGGCTCTCGCCGGGGCCGGGGCGCGGATCGCTGTGCACGGGCTTGCCAGCGCCGAGGACGGCGCCGCCGTCTGCCGCGCGCTTGAGGCCAAAGGCACCCCCGAGGCCCGGTTCTTTGACGCCGACATGCGCGACCCCAACGCCATCGCCGCGATGATGCGCGATATTGCCGACTGGGGCGGGGCCGACATCCTTGTCAATAACGCGGGGATTCAACATACTGCGCCCCTCGCCGAAATGCCCGCCGAGACATGGGACGCGATCCTTGCCATCAACCTCTCCGCCGCCTTCCATACCATGCAGGCCGCCATGCCCGGTATGGCCACCCGCGGCTTTGGTCGGGTGATTAATATCGCCTCGGTGCACGGCCTTGTTGCGTCCAAGGAAAAAGCTCCCTATTGCGCCGCCAAGTTTGGCCTCGTCGGCCTCAGCCGCGTCGCCGCGCTCGAATACGCCAATGCCGGGTCGAAATCGGCGGGCGGTGTGACCGTCAATTGCATCTGCCCCGGATGGACCGAAACCGCGATCATCGAACCGCAGATCGAGGCTCGCGCCGCTGCGCATGGCGGAGACCGCGATGCCGGGATCGCCGATCTTCTGGCCGAGAAACAGCCCTCGCAACGCACCTCCGATCCTGCCGAGATCGGTGCGCTTGCGCTCTGGCTCTGCGCGCCCGCGGCGCACAACATCACCGGAACCTCGATCCCGGTCGATGGCGGCTGGACGGCACAGTAGGAGAGCCTTCTGGAAGATTTCCCGCCCGGAAAACTTTCTCGAAAGTTATGCCGCTCTGCGCGCGCGGCATTAAAGACCTATCAATCGCGCACGCCGCGTTAACGGTGGGATTTGCGGGCTCGATACCGACGCAATACCGACGTGATACCGACGCGATACAACCGGGGTTTTGTCGCATTAACCCGCGAACGCCCCACGAAAAAGGCCCGCGCGAATCGCACGGGCCTTCCTAGTCATAAGAGGTGCGAAACCCTAGCCGACGATGGTTGCTTCGGTCGCGGCGCGCAGTTCGTCTTCGCTCACACCCTCGGCGCATTCAACGATCTTCAGACCGCCCTCAACCACGTCGAAAACGCCCAGGTTGGTGATGATGCGATCCACAACGCCCTTGCCCGTCAGCGGCAGGGTGCATTCCTTCAACACCTTGGAATCACCGTGTTTATTGGTGTGGTCCATGACAACGATCACGCGGCCAACACCGGCCACAAGGTCCATCGCGCCGCCCATGCCCTTGACGAGCTTGCCGGGGATCATCCAGTTCGCGAGGTCGCCCTTTTCGTCGACTTCCATCGCCCCAAGGATCGCGGCTGCGATCTTGCCGCCACGGATCATGCCGAAAGATGTCGCGCTGTCGAAATAGGAGGTGCGCCGCAGTTCGGTAATCGTTTGTTTACCGGCGTTGATGAGATCTGGATCTTCCTCACCCTCATAAGGAAACGGCCCCATCCCCAGCATCCCGTTTTCGGACTGCAATGTGATGTCTTTGTCGCCAACATAGTTCGCCACGAGCGTCGGAATCCCGATGCCGAGGTTTACATACATGCCGTCTTCGAGTTCTTGTGCCGCGCGTGCGGCCATTTGATTACGGTCCCAAGCCATGGATCAAGCCTCCTCACGCGGACGGGTGGTCACTTTTTCGATACGCTTCTCGTGATCGCCTTGAATGATGCGATGCACGTAAACGCCCGGCAAGTGGATGTTGTCGGGGTCAAGTTCGCCGGGTTCGACGATTTCCTCGACTTCGACGACGCAGATTTTGCCACACATCGCCGCGGGCGGGTTGAAATTGCGCGCGGTCTTGCGGAACACCAGGTTGCCCGTGGTGTCGGCTTTCCAGGCTTTGACGATGGACAGATCGGCAAAGATACCCTCTTCAAGAATATACTCTTCGCCGTTGAAAACCTTGACTTCTTTGCCCTCGGCAATCTGTGTGCCGACGCCGGTTTTGGTATAGAAACCGGGGATGCCACAGCCCGCCGCGCGCATGCGTTCGGCAAGCGTGCCTTGCGGGTTGAACTCAAGCTCAAGCTCGCCCGAGAGATACTGGCGCATGAACTCGGCGTTTTCGCCTACATAGGACGAAATCATCTTCTTCACCTGCTTGGTTTGCAACAGGATGCCGATGCCAAAGTCATCGACGCCCGCATTGTTAGAGGCAAAGGTCAGGTCCTTGACGCCTGACTCTTTGATCGCCTCAAGCAGTAGCTCGGGGATGCCGCAGAGGCCAAAGCCACCTGCCGCGATAAGCATGTCATCACGCAGGACGCCATCAAGGGCTTCCTTCGCGTTTGCATAGACCTTCTTCATGGAACTCTCCCTATGATCCGGAATTGCCTGTGTTTCTGACGCCGGGTCATATGAGAGTCAACGATACGGGGCAGAAAACGTATTTCTACTGTCGATTTTTGCCTAGATAACGCGGACCTGCGTGCCCACCGGCGTGATTGCAAACAATTGGGCAATCGCCTCGTTGTATAGCCCGATACACCCGTCCGAGCTTTTACGCCCGATCTTGCGCGTGTCATGTGTGCCGTGGATGAGATAGGCAGGCCAATCAAGATACATCGCATGCGTGCCAAGCGGATTGTCCGGCCCCGGCGGCATGTATTTCAGGTCTGGATCGCGCTCGATCATCGACGGTGTCGGGGTCCAGTCCGGCCCGACTTTCTTGCGCACGATCTTTGTATAACCGCGCTTGGTCAGCTCGTTTGACGCCGGCACGGAGGTCGGGAACACAAAATAGGTTTCGCCATCCCCGCTCCAGAAATGCAACGCCCGCGATACCGTATCCGCCACGATGCTGGCCTTGCCAAGATCGTCGAAGTGATCGCGCCAATCCTGCTTGCGAAAGCTTGAAATGATCCGATTGACCGGCGCTTCGTCAGAGCGGCCAATCTCGGCCAGCGCGGCGCCGGGCGCAATCGAAAGGGCTGGGAGCGCAGCAATGAAACTGCGCCGGGTGAGGGGGCTTTTGGACATGGGATTTCCTGTAGGTTTCCTGTGCGCATACTCGTTTTGCGCATACCCTGCGGTCTCATGGGGACCGAGGCAAATCACATATCAGTGACGTCGCATGTGAGAAAGAGAGCGGGTCTTTTGCGTGCCACTTGGACACGCAAAAGACCCTCATTAACGCTATTTTTTGGCTGCGGGCTTTTTCTTTGCGGCTGGCTTTTTCGCGGCGGCTTTTTTGGCCGCGGGCTTTTTGGCGACTGTTTTGCGCTTGGTGCCCTTCTTGGCCGTTTTTTCGGCGATCAAGGCAACGGCCATCTCGACGGTGACCTCCTCGGGTTTGACATCTTTGGGGATGGTCGCGTTGACCTTTTCCCATTTGACATATGGCCCATAGCGCCCGTCCATGACATTGATCGCGCCGCCGTCTTCGGGATGATCCCCAAGCTCTTTCAAGGGCTTGGCCGCCGTGCGTCCCCGTCCGCGCGGGTTGTTGCGCTTGTCGGTCAAGAGTTCCACAGCGCGGTTCATGCCGATCTCAAACACGTCTTCGGGGTCTTTGAGGTTGGCGTAAACGGGTTTGGCTTCCTCGGGCAGCTTGTGCATCACATATGGCCCAAAGCGACCAAAGTTCGACGAGATCATACCGCCTTCGGGATGTTCCCCGATCTCGCGCGGCAGGCTGAGAAGCACAAGCGCCTTCTCAAGCGTCATCTCGTCCTTGTCCCATCCTTTGGGCAGCGAGGCGCGTGGCGGTTTCTTGTTCTCCGGCGTCGGCTCTCCGCGTTGCACATAGGGGCCGAACCGCCCCGACTTGAGCCAGATCTCGTCGCCAGCATCCTCGCCAAGGACGCGCTCGTCGCCATCGGCCCCTTCGCCCGCGATGGGGCGGGTATAGGTGCATTCGGGGTAGTTGCCACAGCCGACAAACCCGCCGGTGCGCGAGGTCTTGAGGTGTAGTTTCCCATTGCCGCATTTGGGGCAAATACGCGGGTCCGATCCGTCTTCGCGCGGAGGGTAAAGCTGCGGCGCAAGAGCGTCGTCAAGCACATCAAGCACTTCGGTAATCCGCAATTCCGAGGTCTCGGAAATCGCCGCCGAGAAATCCTTCCAGAACCGATCGAGCACGTTCTTATAGTTGCGGTTGCCCGCCGACACATCATCAAGCTCTTCCTCAAGGTCGGCGGTAAATTCATAGCCAACATATTTGCGGAAGAAATTCAAAAGGAAGATGGTGACGATCCGGCCCTTGTCCTCGGGGAACAGGCGGTTCTTATCCTTGCGCACATATTCGCGGTCTTGGATCGTGGTGATGACGCTGGCATAGGTCGAGGGGCGCCCGATACCAAGCTCTTCCATCTTCTTCACAAGCGTCGCCTCGGTATAGCGCGGCGGCGGTTGGGTAAAGTGCTGCTCCGGGCTGATCGAGCGTTTTTCGGCGGCTTCGCCTTCCATGATCTGCGGCAGGCGCTTGTCGTCATCGTCCACAACCTGATCGTCGCGCCCTTCTTCATAGACGCGCATGAAACCATCAAACTGGACAACCTGACCCGTGGCACGCAGGCCAACCTCGCCATCCGAGCTTGTGATATCGACCGTGGTCCGCTCAAGCCGCGCGCCTTCCATCTGACACGCCAGCGTGCGCTTCCAGATCAGATCATAGAGCTTGCGCTGATCCGGTTCGGCGGCCTTGAGATCATCGACGGTGCGGGTCATCTCGGTGGGGCGTATACATTCGTGCGCTTCTTGCGCGTTCTTGGCTTTATTTTTGTAAATACGCGGGCTTGCCGGGACATATTCCGCGCCGTAACGATCCTTGATTGCGTCGCGCGCGGCGGCGACGGCCTCGGGGGCCATGTCGATGCCGTCGGTCCGCATGTAGGTGATATACCCGGCCTCATAGAGCCGTTGTGCCGCGCTCATGGTCTGGCGCGCGCCCATGCCGAATTTGCGGCTGGCTTCCTGTTGCAGGGTCGAGGTCATGAAGGGCGGCGAGGGGTTGCGGCTTGCGGGTTTGGCTTCGACGCTCTTGACCGTGAGGGCGCGGGAGGTGATCGCCTGCACGGCAAGCTCTGCGGCGGTGTCGGTCTCGATGCTGAACTTGTCGAGCTTCTGGCCGCCAAGGACCGTCAGCCGCGCTTCAAATTCCTGACCGCGCGGCGTCGCAAGCAGCGCCTTGACCGACCAATATTCGCGCGGGTTGAAGGCTTCGATCTCCATCTCGCGCTCTACGATGAGCCGCAGGCAGACGGACTGCACCCGCCCCGCCGATCGCGCGCCGGGCAGTTTGCGCCACAACACCGGCGAAAGATTGAACCCCACGAGATAATCCAGAGCCCGGCGCGCAAGGTAGGCATCGACCAGCGGCTGGTCGATGTCGCGCGGGTTCTGCATCGCCTCGGTTACGGCGGATTTGGTGATCGCATTAAACACCACGCGGCTGACCGGGGTGTCTTTCTTGATCGCGCGACGTTTGCGCAGAGCTTCTTCAAGGTGCCACGAGATCGCCTCGCCCTCGCGGTCGGGGTCGGTCGCGAGAATGAGCGCGTTGTCGTCTTTAAGCGCATCGGCAATCGCTTTGACGTGTTTGCGCGAATCAGCGCCGATCTCCCATTTCATGTCGAATTCATGGTCTGGATCGACACTACCATCTTTGGGCGGCAAATCCCGGACGTGGCCATAAGAGGCAAGAACGGTGTAGTCGGACCCCAGATATTTGTTGATGGTTTTGGCTTTGGCCGGGGATTCGACGACGACAACTGGCATGTTTTTTTCTACCGACTATTGGAAATGCTCTGGCGGCGGAAAATGTGGTCTTGAGGGGGGTATTGTCAATGCACCCATTACGCCGCAGCCGTTTTCGCGTCTTTGAAGCCGCCATGAGATGGCGCGATTGGGCGCGTATTAATCATGTCGAACGTGGATCTTTGACGATGTGCATGTCAATTTTTAGCAAGGAAGCCGCCCGCTTGTCGCCGGATGCGCCCATCAATCTCAAGGTCGAGGAGAATCGGCGTGACCTCTGCCGCGGGCGTGGCGAGGTCGCGGATAAGTTGGTCTTCGGCAAGTGGCGCGGGGCCGAGCCGGTCAAGGATCTGTTGATGCAACTGCGCCACCTCCCGCAGCGGGCGGGGCGGCTTGGCCTCTTCTACAAGGGGCATTTCGATTTGATCGGTCGGCGGGGCGGGGATGGTCGGGGCTTTGGCGGGGCCGATCGCCTCGATCACGTCCTCGGCGCTGCGCACGAGGGTTGCGCCGTCGCGCAAGAGCATGTTGCACCCCGAGGCACGGGCGTCGAACGGATGGCCGGGCACGGCGAGAACATCGCGCCCCTGATCCAGTGCGCCATGCGCCGTCAGCAAGCTGCCAGAGCGGGCGGCGGCCTCAACGACGACCACGGCCCGCGCCAGCCCCGAAATAATCCGGTTGCGGGCGGGGAAATGGCGCGCTTGCGGTTGTGTTCCCATCGGTTGTTCCGACAGGCGCAGGCCTCGTGCGGCAATATCCTGGGCAAGTTTTGCGTTTTCCGCTGGGTAAATGACATCAACGCCGCCGCCCAAAACGGCCATCGTGCCGGTCTCAAGCGTGGCGATATGCGCCGCCGTATCAATGCCGCGCGCCATGCCGGAGACGATGGTAAATCCCGCCTCGCCAAGATCGCGCGCCAGGGCACGCGCCATGCGCATCCCAAGCGACGACGCATTGCGCGCACCGACAATGGCGATCAGGGGGCGGGTCAAAAGCTCTGTCTGTCCCATCGCCCAAAGAAGCGGCGGGGCGTCGGCAATTCCGGCAAGGGTTTGCGGGTAGGGCGCGGTGCCCCAAAGCACCAACTCCGCGCCTGCGCGTCGCCCTGCGTCAAGCTCTTGCTCGGCGCGGGCGTGCTCGCAGACGCGATAGCGATTTTCGCCTGCCTGCTGGGCAATGTCCGGCAGAGCCTCAAGCGCGGCCTCAGCCGAGCCATATTCCTTGAGAAGACGATGAAATGTCGTCGCGCCAACCCGACGCGAACGCAAGAGACGGAGCCACGAAACCCGCTGTTCTTCCGTGGTGGGTGGGAGTTGGGGGTGAGTGGAAGAAAAGTTTGTTCCGGTCATCCGTTGCTCCGTCTGCTTGCAGAATCAGGTGTAGCGCACGTCTGGTTAACAGGGCGTAAACTATCGCCCGCCCTGTCTCTGTATTTCCGTTTGCGAGCGCCTAAGTCGCCGCACCGCCGACAGTCAGCCCGCCCATAAGCACCGTGGGCTGTCCCACGCCAACCGGTACCCATTGCCCCGCCTTGCCGCAATTCCCCATGCCCGGATCAAGCGCCATATCGTTGCCCAGAGCGCGGATTTGCTGCATCGCGGTGGGGCCATCGCCAATCAGGGTCGCGCCCTTGACCGGCGCGCCGATCTTGCCGTCCTGAACCCGGTAAGCCTCGGTGCAGGAAAAGACGAACTTGCCATTGGTGATGTCGACCTGTCCGCCGCCGAAACCCACGGCATAGATCCCGTCCTTTAGCCCGGCCACGATGTCCGCCGGATCGCCATCGCCACCTTCCATATAGGTGTTGGTCATGCGCGGCATGGGCGGGTGGGCATAGCTTTGGCGGCGCCCATTTCCCGTCGTCTCGACGTCCATGAGGCGCGCATTCTGACGGTCCTGCATATAGCCGACAAGCACCCCATCTTCGATCAGGATGTTGCGCCCCGAGGGGGTGCCCTCGTCATCTATGGTGATCGACCCGCGCCGATCGGGCAGGGTGCCGTCATCAACCACGGTCACGCCGCGCGCTGCGACCTGATCGCCGATGCGGCCGGTAAACCGCGAGGATCCCTTGCGGTTGAAATCCCCCTCAAGCCCATGCCCGACCGCTTCGTGCAGCAAAATACCGGGCCAGCCGGGGCCAAGCACAACATCCATCGCGCCCGCCGGGGCAGGGACGGCCTCAAGGTTGACCAGCGCGATCCGCAGCGCCTCGCGCGCCTTGCGCTGCCAATCCACCGGGTCAAGCAAGCCATCCAACCCGATCCGCCCGCCACCAGACGCACTGCCGCTTTCGCGCCGTCCGTCCTTTTCGACGATGACCGAAACATCAACGCGCGTCATGGGGCGGCTATCGCTCATGATGGTGCCATCGGGGCGCAGGATCACGATCTCCTGATGCGATGCAGCAACCGAGGCTGTGACCTGAACCACGCGCGGGTCGAGATCGCGGGCAAAAGCGTCTATCTCGCGCAGGGTCTCAATCTTGACCGGAAAGGCCGCGTCGGCGATTGGGTCGCGCTCTGTATAGAGTTGCCGGTTGGTGCGCTTGGGGCCAACGGCAAGTGTCCCGCCGCCCTCTCCAACCGCAAGCCGGGCAGTCTGCACCGCGCGGTGCAGCGCCGCTTCAGAGATTTCCGAACTATGTGCATAACCCGACACATCACCGCGCACCGCGCGTAGGCCGAATCCCTCGGAGGCATCATAGGATGCGTTGCGAAGCCGCCCATCATCAAAGACCAGCACCTCACCACGCCGCCTTTCGAGGAACAATTCGCCATCATCGGCCCCATCTGTCGCGGCGCGAAGCTCGGCAAGGGCAGATTCTTGGTCAATAAGTGTCTCGAAAGGCAAGAATTTGATCTGAGTCATATGGATTTTCCTTTCGGAATTTGATCTATATCAAAAAAAGCGTCCGTTTGTCGCGGGCCTGCTTCTATATTTGATGGGTAGAATATGGTTTCTATGCGTCAGCACAAGCGCGGGATGCCATCGCATACGATGGTATTTTGCATCGGAACAGAAACGAACAAGAACGCAACCGATCAGGGTGAACTATGCGAATTCAAACGAAAATCCTGAGCCTGATGGCCGCTCTCACCGCGTCTTCGGCGCTTGCTCAAGATGTCGAAACGGTGGGAAAGCCGGTCGAACGTGGTCTCGGCTTCCAGCCAGCGGCGACCGAACTGGCCCGTGACCTCCAGTCTCTGGACTTTATGATTCTGGTGATCATCACCGGCATCGTGGCTCTGGTGGCCGGTCTCATGCTCTATATCTTTGTGCGCTATAACCGGCGCGCCAACCCGACACCGGCGGGATTTACCCACAATACGCCGATCGAGATCGCCTGGACCATTGGGCCGATCATCATTCTTGTCTTTATCGGGGCCTTCTCGCTGCCGGTCCTGTTCAAGCAGCAGGAAATCCCGGAAGGGGACATCACCATCAAGGTGACGGGCTACCAATGGTATTGGGGCTATGAGTATGTTGACCACGAATTCGGGTTCGATAGCTTCATGCTCGCCAAGGACGAACTGGGCGACTACGGCTACAACGACGATGAATACCTCCTCGCGACCGACACGCAGGTTGTCGTGCCGATCGGCAAGACCGTTGTGATGCAGGTCACTGGCGCAGATGTGATTCACTCGTGGACCATTCCCGCCTTTGGCGTAAAGCAGGATGCGGTTCCGGGGCGTCTCGCCGAGCTTTGGTTCAAAGCCGAGCGTGAAGGCATCTATTTCGGCCAGTGTTCAGAGCTTTGCGGCAAGGATCACGCCTACATGCCCATTACCGTCAAAGTCGTCTCGCAAGAGGCGTATGACGCATGGCTTGAAGGTGCAATTGAGGAATATGCCGGCGATCCGTCGACCCTTCCGAGCCGCGTTCAACTCGCTTCGGCGGATTGATCCGGTCAAGCTGACCAAGAACCGGGGTGCGCGCCTATGCGCATCCCAGCCAGGAAACCATCGGGTTTCCAGCAAGGGAGGATGCGGGCATGAGCGACGCAAGCGTTAACAGTCAGGCCGATTTCAAAGAAGCCAGCTTTGGGGATTACTTTGCCCTGCTCAAGCCGCGGGTGATGTCGCTCGTGGTCTTTACGGCGCTTGTTGGCCTGCTGGCCGCGCCCAATAGCGTTCATCCCTTTGTCGCGTTCGCGTCGATCCTGTTTATCGCGGTGGGCGGTGGGGCGTCAGGTGCGCTCAACATGTGGTGGGATGCGGATATCGACGCGGTGATGAAACGCACCCAAAGTCGCCCCATTCCGGCGGGCAAAGTCACACGCGATGAGGCCTTTGCCGTGGGCATCACGCTCTCGGCCTTTGCCTGTATCATGCTGGCACTTGCCTCGAACCTGTTTGCGGGCGCGCTGCTGGCGTTTACGATTTTCTTTTACGTGGTGATCTACACCATGTGGCTCAAACGCTGGACGCCGCAAAACATCGTCATCGGCGGTGCCGCAGGGGCGTTCCCGCCGATGATCGGCTGGGCCGTGGCCACGGGCGGCGTGTCGATTGAATCGGTGCTTATGTTTACCCTGACCTTCATGTGGACGCCGCCGCATTTCTGGGCGCTCTGCCTGTTTATGAAATCGGACTACAAAGACGCGGGCGTGCCCATGCTGCACGTCACGCATGGCCGCCGCGCGACCCGGAAACACATTCTGGTCTATACGATTCTGCTCGCCATCGTGGCGATTGGCATGGCCTTTACCGGGGTCGGCGGGCCGATTTACCTGACCACGGCGCTGATCCTCAACGGTCTGTTCCTCGCCGGTGCCGTGTCTATCTGGCGCCGCGACGAAGCGACCGCCGAAGCCGATTCCTACAAACGCGAAAAGAGCTTTTTCGGCCTGTCTCTGCTATACTTGTTCCTGCACTTCGGCGCGATCCTCGCAGAGGCCACGTTGGCCCCCTACGGCCTTGGAGGGTGGTAAGATGAGCTTTCGCGACGATCATGAACTGCACAAACGCCGCCTTGGCCGCAATGTCGGCCTTGCGCTGGTGTTGGCGGGGTTCATCGCCATCGTGTTCGGCCTGACCGTGGTCAAGGTCACGCGCGGCGATTACGAGCCCGAGAATGCAAAGGTGGCGAACTGATGGCAATGGACCCGAAAACCAAAACTCTTGCCCAGACCCTCGGCGTTGTTGTGACAATGGGTGCGCTCGCTTGGGCGTCGGTGCCGTTTTACGACTGGTTTTGCCGGGTGACAGGCTTTGGCGGCACGACGGGCGTTGCCGAGGCGGGCGCGGGCGAAATCCTGGACCAAACCATCAAGATCCGTTTTGACGCGAGCAAGGAGCGGGACTTTGCGTGGGAATTCAAGCCGGTCCAGCGCACGATGGATATCCGCATCGGGGAAACCGGGCTGGCCTTCTATGAAGCCTACAACCCCACCGACCGCCCCATTGCCGGCTCGGCGAGCTACAATGTGTTCCCCTACGAGGCGGGCGGATATTTCATCAAGATCGACTGTTTCTGCTTTGAGGAACAGGTGCTTCAGCCCGGCGAACGCGTCACGATGCCTGTCTCGTTCTATGTCGACCCCGAGATGGTCGAAGACCGTGACTCCAAATACGTGACTCACATCACCCTGTCCTACACGTTCCACGAAATCGACCTGCCCGAGACCACAGCGGCTCTCGCGCAGGAAACAAAAACCGAAGTAAACTAAGAAGCCTTCCAACGAGGGAATAACGAAAATGGCGCACGCTAAGAACCACGACTACCATATTTTGCCGCCGTCGATCTGGCCCCTTCTGGGCTCGGTCGGGGCGTTTATCATGCTCTTCGGGGCTGTCCTTTGGATGGCCAACGATATGCCTTGGATGTTCCTGATCGGCCTTGTGGTCGTTCTTTATACCATGTTCGGCTGGTGGTCGGACGTTGTTGCCGAGGGCAACAATGGTGTGGACCATACGCCGGTTGTGCAGATCGGCCTGCGCTATGGGTTCATCCTCTTCATCATGTCCGAGGTGATGTTCTTCGCGGCGTGGTTCTGGAGCTTCTTCAAACACGCGCTGTATCCGATGCATCCCGAGGGTCTCAGCCCCGCCGTTGACGGCATCTGGCCACCTGCCGGGATCGAGACATTCGACCCGTGGCATCTTCCGCTGATCAATACGCTGATCCTGCTCTGCTCGGGCATGGCGGCAACCTGGGCGCACCACGCGCTAGCGCATGAGGACAACCGCGAAGATACGAAATGGGGTCTTGTGATCGCCATTGGTCTAGGCCTGATCTTTACCGCCTTCCAGGCCTATGAATATAGCCATGCGGCCTTTGGCTTCTCCGGCAACATCTACGGCGCAAACTTCTTCATGGCGACCGGGTTTCATGGGTTCCACGTTATCATCGGCACGATTTTCCTCTTCGTGTGCCTGATCCGTTTGACGAAGGGCCATTTCACCCGTGAAAACCACGTCGGCTTTGAGGCCGCCGCTTGGTATTGGCACTTTGTGGATGTGGTTTGGCTCTTCCTCTTTGCCGCCGTCTACATCTGGGGTGGCTAAGCGCCAGATCGGGGTTTGAGGTTGAAAAGCCGCCCCCAAAGCACGTAAAGCAGGTCGCGGGTCGCCAAGGCTGCCCGCGACTTTTCTTTTGGAAGGAGCTTTCTTTGTCTCGTCTGATCCTGCCTCTTGTCTTTGGTATCGTCGGCACGGCGATCCTTGTGTCTCTGGGCACATGGCAGGTGCGGCGGCTGGCCGAGAAAGAGGCCTATCTCGCAGCGATCGAGGCCCGGATTGGCGATGCACCAGTCAGTGTGCCGATGACCCCCGACGCGACGGCCGACCGCTTCCTTGCCGTGACGACCACCGGCACCATGACGGATGACGAGCTGCACGTCCTCGTATCGACGAAAACTCTCGGTGCGGGATATCGCATCATCGCCGCCTTCGAGACCGAAGAGGGCCGTCGTGTGATGATAGACCGCGGCTTTGTGGCGCTCGAAGACAAGGACGCGCCGCGCCAGACCGGTGCGATGCGCCTCAGTGGCAACCTCCATTGGCCCGAAGAAATAGACAGCTTTACACCCGATAATGATGTGGCCGGGAATATCTGGTTCTCCCGCGATGTGCCAACAATGGCGACGGCCCTTGGAACAGAGCCAATCCTCATCATCGCGCGTCAATCGTCGCCAAGCGATCCGCGTGTCACGCCCTTGCCGGTGGACACGTCGGGAATCCCCAACGATCACCTCGAATATATCGTGACTTGGTATGGACTGGCGATTGTATGGGCGCTGATGACGCTTTATTACCTCCTGCGCATGCGCAAACCGAAAAAGGCCTGAGTCTCGTGAAATACATCTCCACCCGCGGCAACGCCCCCGAACTCACCTTTGAAGAGGCGATGCTGACCGGCCTCGCGCGCGATGGGGGCCTCTATGTGCCCCAAACCATCCCCACGATGAGCCCCGATGAGATCGCCGCGCTGGCGGGCCTCCCCTATGAAGAGGCCGCTTTTCGGGTCATGAAACCCTTCATCGGGGAGTGTTTTACCGATGAGGAGTTCAAAGGCATCATTGCCCGCGCCTATGAGGGCTTTCGCCACGACGCCCGCGCGCCGCTGGTGCAGCTTGGGGCGAACCATTTCCTTATGGAATTGTTCCACGGCCCCACGCTCGCGTTCAAAGATTTCGCCATGCAGCTTATCGGCCAATTGTTCCAATTCTCTCTGGCACGGCGGGGCGAGCGCGTAACCATCGTTGGCGCGACCTCGGGCGATACCGGCTCTGCCGCGATCGAAGCGTTCCGGGGGCTCGACAATGTCGATGTCTTTATCCTTTTCCCGCATGGTCGCGTGTCCGACATTCAGCGCAAACAGATGACGACGCCGGAGGATGCCAATGTCCATGCCCTTGCGCTTGATGGCGACTTTGACGATTGTCAGGCCCGCCTCAAGGACATGTTCAACGATTTTGATTTCCGCGATGGTGTGCGCCTTGCCGGGGTCAACTCGATCAACTGGGCCCGTGTTCTGGCGCAGGTCGTTTATTACTTTACCACGGCGGCTTCCCTCGGCGCGCCGCACCGCAAGGTCTCGTTCACCGTGCCAACCGGCAATTTCGGCGATATCTTTGCGGGCTACATTGCCAAGAAAATGGGCCTGCCCATTGACCGTCTGGTGATCGCCACGAACCAGAACGACATCCTGCACCGCACGATGGAAACTTCCGCCTATACCAAAGAGGGCGTGGTGGCCTCGATTTCGCCCTCTATGGACATTCAGGTCTCGTCCAATTTCGAGCGCGCGCTCTTTTTCGCCTATGATCGCGACGGCAATGCCGTGGGCCAGCTTATGGATGAATTGTCCTCCGGTGCCTTCACGGTAAGCCAAGGCGCGATGCAAACCCTGCGTGAGGATTTTTCCTCGGGACGTGCGTCCGAGGCGGAAACCCTTGCGACGATCCAATGGGCCTTTGCGCATTGCGAAGAAGTGCTTTGTCCGCATTCGGCGGTTGGGGTAAAGGTCGCCAACGAACACTTGGGCGAGACCCCGATGATTACGCTGGCCACGGCGCACCCGGCCAAATTCCCCGACGCCGTCGAACAGGCTATGGGCGCGCGCCCTGCGTTGCCGCCCCATATGGCGGATATGATGGACAAACCCGAACGCGTGACGCGGGTGCCCAATGATCTCGCCCACCTGACAACCCTGATTAAAGACCGGATTACATCACGTTGACCACACAGCTTCACACCCTCGCCAATGGCTTTCGTATTGTGACCGAACACATGCCCGGCCTCGAATCTGCGTCGATTGGCATCTGGGTCAATGCCGGCGGACGCCATGAACGGCGGACGCAAAACGGCATTGCGCATTTCCTTGAACATATGGCGTTCAAAGGCACAAAACGGCGCAGCGCGCTTGATATCGCCGAGGCGATTGAGGACGTGGGCGGCTATATCAACGCCTATACGAGCCGCGAAGTGACGGCCTATTACGCTCGTGTGCTCAAGAACGATGTGGCGCTGGCGCTGGATGTGATCGGGGATATCGTCCTCAACCCGGTGTTCGACCAAAGCGAGATCGAGGTCGAGCGCGGCGTTATCCTGCAGGAAATCGGGCAGGCGCTCGATACGCCCGACGATGTGATCTTTGATTGGCTTCAGGAACGCGCCTACCCGGATCAACCCATCGGCCGGACCATCCTTGGTGCCGAAGAACGTGTGCGCGCCTTTGGGCGCGAGGATCTCGCCGGGTTCGTGTCCGAACATTATCGCCCTGAAAACATGGTGCTCGCCGCAACCGGCGCGGTCGATCACGACATGATCGTGCGCCTTGCTGAAGACCTGTTTGGGCATCTCAAAGGCGGACGCGCCATGCCGCTCGATCCGGCCCGTTTTGTCGGCGGCGAATATCGCACGGAAAAAACCCTCGAACAGGCGCATATGGCGCTTGGCTTTGAGGGGCCGGACTATTGCGACCCGGATATCTATACTGCGCAAATCTACGCCACGGCCCTTGGGGGCGGCATGTCTTCGCGCCTGTTTCAGGAAATCCGCGAACGCCGGGGCTTGTGCTATACGATCTATTCGCAGGCCGGCGCCTACGCCGATACTGGCATGATGACGATCTACGCGGGCACCTCTGCGGCACAAATCGGCGATTTGTGCCGCGTTACCATTGAAGAACTCAAGCGCGCTGCCGAAGGCATGAACACTGAGGAAATCGCCCGCGCCCGCACCCAGATGAAGGCGGGGTTGCTGATGGGTCTTGAAAGCCCGTCGAGCCGCGCCGAGCGTCTTGCGCGGCTGTTGGCGATTTGGGGATATGTGCCCTCGCTGCATGAAACCGTCGAGCGGATCGACGCAGTATCGGATGCCGATGTGCGCCGTTTTGCCGAACATATGGCCGTTGAGGCCCGTCCCGCGCTTGCCCTATATGGCCCTGTTTCTGCTGCGCCCGATCTTGATGCGCTGCAAGACCTGCGGCGTGCCGCCTGATGCGGCTGGGGCGGCGCAAGGTCCGTATCGAGACAGAGCGCCTGACCCTGCGCCCGCCGATGCACGCCGATTTTCGGTCTTGGTCGGCCCTGCGCAGTGAGAGCACCGAGTTCCTCACACCGTGGGAACCGGCATGGTCCGTCGATCACCTGAGCCGCAAAAGTTTTACCAACCGCGTCTACTGGGCACAGCGCGCCATCAATGGCGGCACTGCCTTGCCGCTATTCCTGATTAGGCGCTCGGATGACATGCTCCTTGGCGCGATCACCCTCGACAATATCCGCCGTGGCCCGTCGCAGGCCGGGACGCTGGGCTATTGGATCGGCGAGCGCCATACCCGGCAGGGCTATATGCGCGAAACCATCGAAGCAGTGGTGCACCATGCCTTCAATCAGATCGACCTAAGCCGCATTGAGGCCGCTTGCCTGCCCGAAAACATTGCCTCGCGCGGGGTGCTTGAGAAATCGGGTTTCAAATATGAAGGCGTCGCTCAAAGCTACCTTCAGATCAATGGCCGCTGGCGCACCCATGTGCTTTATGCCGCGCTGCGCAGTGACCGGCGCGGGCGTACATTGGTCGGACAGGCCTGAGCCAGCCCAAGAGGGCGTGCCTTATGTCTGCGCGCCTCGCGCAATCTGGCAATATTCCATTTGCGCCCCCGCGCTTCCTGCGTGACCCCTGAACCCTGCCCATGCTAGGAGAGGGCCATGAGTCTCAATTCCGTGTCTTCCGCCTTCCTTGACGATCTTGCCACGCGCCTGCCAGCCGATACGCTGCGCAGGCCCGAGCCGCGCTACCTTGAAGAGCCGCGAGGCCGCTTCGAAGGGCACCCCAACGCCGCCCTTGCCTTGCCGCGAAGCGTTCAGGACGTCGCAACCATCGTCACCGCCTGCAACGCCGCCCGTGTGGCCGTCGTGCCCTATGGCGGCGGCACCGGACTTGTTGGCGGACAGGTGATGCCGGACGGGCCTCTGCCGCTTATCCTGTCGCTTGAGCGCATGAATAAAATCCGCGCGGTGCATCCGCTGGAAAACGTCCTCGTGGCTGAAGCCGGCGCGATCCTCGCCGATGTGCAGGCCGCCGCCGAAGGCGCCGATCGCCTGTTTCCCCTGTCGCTTGCCGCCGAAGGCACGGCCCGCATTGGGGGCAATCTCGCGACCAATGCCGGGGGGGTGAATGTCTTGCGCTATGGCAATACCCGCGACCTCTGTCTCGGGCTGGAAGCGGTCTTGCCCAGCGGTGACATCTGGAACGGCCTGACCCGACTGCGCAAGGACAATACCGGCTATGACCTGCGCGGCCTGCTGGTTGGTTCCGAAGGCTCGCTCGGGATCATCACCGCCGCCGCCCTAAAGCTGTCGCCGCGCCCGGCGTCGCTCGGCACCGCGCTGATGGTCGTGACCGATCCCGCCGCCGCCCTGCGTCTGCTTGAACTGGCCCGCGATCATGTGGGCGAGGCCGTGTCCGCCTTCGAGATCATGCACCGCCAAGGCCCGGATTTTGTGGCCGAGACCTTGCCCGATATCCGCCAGCCCTTCGCCGACCCGCCTGACTGGATGGTGCTTGTCGAGCTTGGCATGTCGCACAACGCAGAGACCGCCCTTGAGGCGCTTTTCGCGGCCGCGCTTGATGCGGGGTTGGTGCATGACGGGTTGATTGCGCAAAATGCCGGGCAACGCGCTGATTTTTGGTCCTTGCGCGAACATATCCCGGTCGCCAACAAACGGATCGGCTCGATCTGTAGCCACGATATCGCGCTCCCGCTGACCGCCTTGCCAGACTTCATTGACGAGGCCGGAAAGGCGCTTGCCGCGCTCGGGGATTTTCGGGTGAACTGTTTCGGGCATCTCGGCGATGGCAACCTGCATTACAACGTGTTCCCGGCCAAGGGCCGCGACCGCGCCGAATACGATCCCCTGCGCGATCGGGTCAAATCCGTCGTGCACGACCTTGTTGCTGCCTATGATGGCTCTTTTAGCGCCGAACACGGCGTCGGGCGCTTCAAAACCGGGGATTTGCAACGTTACGGCGATCCGGCGAAACTCGCCGCGATGCGCGCCATCAAGACGGCGCTTGATCCAAACGGGATCATGAATCCGGGCGTGGTGCTTGAGGCCTGAGCGCACAAAGCCCCCTCATTCGCGCGCTTCAGAGTCCCTCGAACTCGCATAGAACCGAAACATTGACGCCCATCTCTTCGAGCTTCTTGCGCCCGCCAAGCTCTGGCAGGTCGATAATAAAGGAGCAGGCGATAATTTCGCCGCCAAGCCGCTCAATGAGTTTGATCCCGGCCTCTGCCGTGCCGCCGGTCGCAAGAAGATCATCGACCACGAGGATTTTCTCGCCCGCTTCAATGGCATCATCGTGAATCTCGACGATGGCCTCGCCGTATTCAAGTTTATAATCTTGCGAGATCGTGGTGCCGGGGAGCTTGCCCTTCTTTCGGATTGGCACAAAACCGACCGAAAGCTGATGCGCAATTGCCCCACCAAGGATAAAGCCGCGCGCCTCAAGCCCGACCACCTTGTCGATCCGTTCGCCCGCGAACGGATGCAACATCTGGTCAATCGCCATGCGAAACCCGCGCGGGTCCGCAAAGAGCGTCGTCACATCGCGGAACATGATCCCTTCATGCGGAAAATCCACGATTGTGCGGATATAGTCCCTGACGTCCGTGCTCTTGATGGCCATGAGTGTCCCCTTTTTTGTCGAGAACAGCTATTACCCAAGCGCCTTCTGCGTGCAAGAGGCGCATGGGCGCAGGGCGGGGCGATTGGCGGCTGCGATAGGTAAAACCCGGTGCCTTGCTCTAGGGCGTTTCCTGTTGATCCCGCTGGTCCTGACGACAAGAGGTTTTGCCGCAAACAAATGGCGTCATTTGCTCTTTTCTTTCTGTGTGAGCCTCGCTAGAACCGTGTAGCGTGTGTATATAACATGTATATACAATACATCAAAAGTTATCGACCCTTCAGGCGAGAACCGGAGCAGATGGCGAAGAAAGACGACAAGAAAGCCACCAAAAAGGATAGCCAACTTGTCCTGCGCCTCGACAAGGCCGAGCGCGATGCCTTCGTTGACCTGTGTAAGGACATGGACACAAGCGCAGCGCGGGAAATCAGGCGCTTCATTCGTGATTTCATAAAAGAAAACGGCACAGACTAAACCGCCCGTGCCGTCCGCCTTGCGTCGTTTTTAAGCCGCGCGTTTGAGGCTTGCGGTCAAAATTCCCATACCCATCAACGTCACACCGCCAAGCCGCGTCAAGGCACGAATGACCGACGGTCGGGCGATCTTCTGGCGCAGCTTGTCGGCCAAGAGCGCATAGGCCAGCGCGTTGAGCGCCGCGAGCCCCACAAAGGTCGCGATCATGACGGTGAACTGTGGCGCGATGGCGCGGGTCGGATCAAGGAACTGCGGCACGAAGGCGATAAAGAACCCGATGCTCTTGGGATTAAGTGCAGTGACCGCCGCAGCATGGCCGAAAATCCCATGCGCCGCGCGTTTCGGTGTCGAGAGAAGGTCGGGCGCGTCCGCATGTCCCGCCCCGCGCAGCATCTTATAGCCCAGCCATATGAGATAGACCGCCCCGACCCATTTCAGCACCGTAAAGGCGGTCGCGGAGGCCAAAACCAAGGCACCAAGCCCAAGCAGCGAGGCGGTCATGGCGATAAGATCCCCAAGCGCCACTCCGGCGGCGGTTGCCAGGGCGACACCGCGCCCTTGGCTCAGGGCATAAGACAACACAAGAAGGATCGTCGGGCCGGGGATGATAAGCAACACCGTCGAGGCGGCGACAAAGGCAAGCCAGATATCGAAACTCATCCCAAAACTCTCCCCGCGATGGGTTTCAACCGCTCGACAACCTGAGGATCGCGGGCCTCTGGTGCGGTCAGGATGGCAAATTCAAGCGCCCGGTCACACCCACAGGGGCATGCGTCGCGCGCGCGCCCAAGCAGCCCCGGAAGCCGACGCACAAGGTTGCGGCCCTTGTCGGCATTGCCAGTGAGCGTTTTGATGATCTCGGTCACATCGACCTCACCATGATCGGGATGCCAGCTATCGTAATCCGTCACCATAGCGACCGAAGTATAGCAAAGCTCTGCCTCGCGGGCGAGTTTCGCCTCGGGCATATTGGTCATGCCAATCACGTCGCAGCCCCAGCTTTCGCGATACATCTTCGATTCCGCCAGGGTGGAAAATTGCGGCCCCTCCATCACAAGATAGGTGCCGCCCTTGTGGACCCGGATGTCCGCATCTTGCGCCGCCGTGAAACAGGCCTCGCCAAGCCGGTTACAGGTCGGATGCGCGACGCTCACATGCGCGACAAGGCCTGGGCCGAAAAAGCTCTTTTCTCGGGTGAAACTGCGGTCAATATACTGGTCTATAACGACGAAATCGCCCGGCGCCATGTTCTCGCGAAACGAGCCGACCGCCGAAACCGAAATCACATCCGTGACCCCGATTTGTTTCAGCGCCGCGATATTGGCGCGGTAGGGGACGGAGCTGGGCGTATGCACATGGCCGCGGCCGTGCCGGGGCAAAAAAGCCATTTTTACCCCATCCAGCACCCCGGTCAGGATCGCATCCGAGGGCTTGCCCCATGCGGTCTCGATCGCCTGCCATTCGGCATTTTGCAAACCGTCGATGTCATAGATTCCCGAACCGCCAATGACGGCGATCATCGTCTCGCCCATGTTTCTCTCCTGCTGCTGTGGTGCGCCCATTCTTGGCGTGGCAGGGCACGCTTGGCAATGTGGGCGGCGCGCAAAACTGGATCAATCATACCCGAACGCTCACTTTTGCCGCACCGCTTGGACGGACCTCCTCTCTCTATGGCGCGGCCCCGCCTTGCGCGTGGCGCAAAGTTCCGCTAGGGCCAAAGCCGCGAACCTACCCGAAAATTGACAGGTCATTTACATGAGACGCGCTGCGCTGGCCTTGCTGGCCAAGAACATATCCCCTCCCAACCTTTCGCTGATGCAGGACGAAGGCTTTACCGTCAGTCGCGTCAAGACAGAGGTTCTGTCCGGTCTGACCGTGGCGCTGGCCTTGGTGCCCGAAGCGGTGGCCTTCGCTTTCGTCGCGGGGGTGCATCCGCTTGTCGGCCTCTATGCCGCGTTTCTCGTCGGGCTTGTCACCGCCCTTTTTGGCGGACGACCGGGTATGATCTCTGGCGCGACTGGTGCGCTTGCTGTGGTCATGGTGGCGCTGGTGGCGCAACACGGGGTCGAATATCTATTTGCGACGGTTGTCCTCATGGGCATCCTCCAGGTTATCGCCGGGGCGATGCACTGGGGTAAATTTATCCGCCTCGTGCCGCACCCGGTGATGCTTGGGTTCGTCAATGGTCTGGCGATCGTGATTTTCCTTGCCCAGATGAGCCAGTTCAAAGTGCCCGGCAGCATGGTCAGCAACGGTCACGGCATGTCGGGGGGGGAGTGGCTTTCAGGGATGCAGCTTTATACAATGCTCGGCCTTGTTGGGCTGACTATGGCGATCATCTGGCTTTTGCCGCGCCTCACCAACATCATCCCCGCGCCGCTGGCCGGGATCGGCATCACGGCGGCTGTGGTGATTGGCTTTGGCATCGACGTGCCGCGCGTGGGCGATCTTGCGTCGATTGAAGGCGGTCTGCCGGCCTTCCATATCCCCGCAGTGCCGCTCAACTGGGCAACGCTGGAAATCATTATGCCTTATGCGGTGATCCTGGCAGCCATTGGCCTCATCGAAAGCCTGCTGACCCTGAACCTTGTGGGTGAGATGATCGGCAAGCGTGGCGGCGCGAGCCAGGAATGTATCGCGCAAGGCTCGGCCAATATCCTGACCGGATTCTTCGGCGGCATGGGGGGGTGTGCAATGATCGGCCAGTCGATGATCAACGTGAAATCCGGTGGACGGACCCGCATCGCGGGCATCGCGGCGGCGCTTTTCCTGCTGCTCTTCATCGTCGCCGCAAGCCCGCTGATCGAACAAATCCCGCTGGCGGCGCTTGTGGGGGTGATGTTCATGGTGGTGATCGGCACCTTTGCGTGGAACTCATTCAAGATCATGCGCCGTGTGCCGCTGACGGATGCGTTTGTCATCGTACTGGTGACGGTCGTGACCGTGATGGAAGACCTCGCCGTCGCGGTGGTCGTCGGTGTGATCGTGTCGGCGCTGGCCTATGCGTGGCAGAATGCGCGCCGCATCCACGCCAAGAGCTACCTGACCCCCGAAGGGGCCAAGGTCTACCAAGTGCAGGGGCCGCTTTTCTTTGGCTCTTCCGAAGGGTTTCTTGAACTATTTGATATCGCAGGAGACCCGAGCACCGTAGTCGTCGACTTTGCCGACAGCCGCGTTGCCGATCAATCCGCCCTTCAGGCCATCGAGGCGCTTGCCGCGAAATACGAAGCCGCAGGCAAAACCGTGCAGCTACGGCACCTGAGCCGCGATTGTCATCAGCTTTTGGCCAAGGCCGGGCACCTTATGGTCGATAGTGACGATGACCCTGAATATGAGATTGCCGTGGATTACTCGGTTAAGACCGGCATTCTTGGCGGCGGTCACTGATCCTGCTCGGCGCGCGTCACGAAACTGGCGCGCGCCAAAACCCTTACGGTCCGCCCCTGTGGGCGTCAATCGTCGGGGCGTTGTAGCGTGAACGTATTGTCCACCACCGAATATTCACGATAGCCCAGCCGCGCCAGCGGTCGGAATGTCGTGATGTCGAAAATCCCGTCGCGTAGACAATCATCGCGTAGGTGAATACCCACCACCTCGCCATGCACCACATGGTTAAACTCGCCCTTGATCTTGAGGATATCCGTGACCCGGCACTCAAGGCTCGCAGGCGCTCCCAAAAGCCGCGGACAGTCGATGGTCTCGCAAGGTGCCGCCTCAAGGCCTGCGCGCTCGAACTCATCCACATCCTTCGCAAATCCCGTCGTTGAGACATTCATTGCATCGCGCATCGCTTCCTCGACCACATTGATACAAAAAACCCCCGTGGCCCGAATATTGGCCAAGGTATCCTTGGTGCCGTCCTGATCCGGCTTGCTGCCGGTCGTGGCGAACATGACCTGCGGCGGCACATAAGCCGTGCCGTTGAAGAAAGAGTAGGGCGCAAGATTGCGCAGCCCATCGGCATCTTGCGTCGAAATCCACGCGATCGGGCGGGGCGTGATCAGGGCGTTGAACGGGTTGTGGGGCAGGCCGTGGCCGTCTTGAGGTGTGTAGAACATAATGTGCGCTTTCCTATAGGTTTGCCCAAGAGGTAACGCCGTGCTAGGCCGAGGGCCAAGAAAAAAGCGAGGCAGGGCGGGTGTTTCGTCTGACAACGGAAAGCGCAGAGGATTGGTGGGAGGTCGAGGCACTCTACGACCTCTGTTTTGCACCGGGTCGCGAGGCTTTGTCCTCTTATCGGTTGCGCGACAAGGTGCCGCCTGTGCCCGAGCTGTGCCTCGTGGCGCGCGACGCGGAGGATATCCTGGCAGGGGCCATTCGGTTCTGGCCCGTGCGCGTCGGAGACGATCACACCGCGTTGCTGCTCGGCCCAGTCGCGGTGCATCCGACACGCCAGGGCGAGGGGCTTGGTGCCTTCCTGATCCGCGAAAGCCTTGCCAAGGCGGCAACGCTTGGCTGGACGCGCGTTATGCTCGTCGGGGATGAACCCTATTATAGCCGTTTTGGCTTTTCCCGCTTGCAGGGGGTCGAGATGCCGCCGCCGACAAACCCGGATCGCGTGCTGGGTCAGGCGCTTGCCAACGGCGCTTGGGATGGGGTGCAGGGCAGGGTGCGCGCAGTGCCCGATATCGCCCCCAAGACTTGACGGATCGGCTCGCAGACCCGATCTCTTATACCATGAGCGATTTGCCCCCCAACCTAAGAGCCCCCGCGCCGGTGATGGACCCACATGCCGAAATGGAAAGGCTCGTGCGGCGCTATGCGCGGGCGGGATCGTTCGGGCTTGATCTTCTCAACGCGCTGGGCCTTCAGGCCGAAGGTCTCTTTCAACGCTTGCCGCCCGGTATGCGCACACGGCTGGACGACGCCACAGAGCGGGCGCTCGCCGAGGCGATGCGCGTTGCCCATGCGTCGCGCTCCAATACGTCTTGGGAACCGGATTGGTTCAACCGGGTTCTTGCCGGGGCGCTTGGTGCGGTCGGCGGGTTCGGCGGCGCACCAACCGCGCTGGCCGAGGTGCCGGTCACGGTCGTGGTTCTGCTACGTGAAATTCAGAGTGAGGCAACGCGCCTTGGCTTTGATCCGGCGGCCCAGAATATTCACTTTGATTGTGTGCAGGTGTTTGGCGCGGCCGGTCCGCTGGCGCAGGATGATGGGGCCGACCTCTCATTTCTGGGCACACGGATGGCGCTGAGCAGCGGCTCGATGCAGGCATTGATCGCGCGTGTCGCGCCGCGTCTGGCAACTGTGCTCGGTCAAAAACTCGCAACGCAGGCCGTGCCCTTGATTGGAGCCGCGACAGGGGCCGCCGTCAATAGTGCCTATCTGGGATATTATCGCGACATGGCGCATGTGCATTTCGGATTGCGCAAATTGGCCATCGAGACCGATCAGCCCCATGACCACCTTGTCGCGGATTTCCGCCGCAGGATGGCCCTGACCACGACGCCGCCCCCAAAAACAGACTAACGGCCCCCTCTGCCGCCACAGGTCAGGCTCAGATGATGATCCCCTGGTCGGCAAGATGCGCCACGACCGAGGCGCGCACCGATTGCTCGCCCTCTTCGCGCGCATCCACAATCACCTTGCGCACCTGCGACAGGTCCACCCGCCGCAACAGGTTTTTGACCGGCCCGATTGAGGCCGGGCGCATCGACAGGCTGCGCAAACCCACCGCAGCAAGGCAAAGCGCCTCAAGTGGTCGCCCCGCATCCTCGCCACAAAAACTAAGCGGCGTGGCATTGTGATTGCAACGCGCGACGATGCCCTCAAGAAAGGTCAGGAAACTGACGTTGAGCGTATCGTAGCGCTTGCGCACCCGTTCGTTCTCGCGGTCAGCAGCAAAGAAGAACTGTTTCAGGTCGTTGCCCCCGATCGACAGAAAGCCAACTTCGTCAAAGAACTTTTGCGGTGCAAACCCAAGGCTGGGCGTCTCAAGCATCGCGCCAAGCTCAAGTTTTTCGGGCAAGCGGTAGCCGAGTTTGCGCTCGCGCTCCTTGGCCTTTTCCATCTCCCAAACGGCGCGGGTATATTCCTCATATTGCGCCACGAAGGGGAACATGACCGACAAGGGGCGGCCATTTGCGGCCCGCAAAAGCGCCTGAAGCTGCATCCGCATGACACCCGGCTTATCAAGGCCGACACGGATCGCCCGCCAGCCAAGCGCCGGGTTGGGTTCATCTTCCGGCGTCATATAGGGCAAGACCTTGTCAGACCCGATATCAAGCGTGCGAAACACCACGCGACTGCCTTTGGCCGCGTCCATCACCCGCGCATAAAGCGCCGATAGTTCCGAGCGTTTGGGCATTTTACTGCGCACAAGAAACTGAAGCTCGGTCCGAAATAGCCCGACGCCCTCCGCTCCCGAACTCTCAAGGCTCGGCAGGTCGGCCATCAACCCCGCATTCATCGTAAGCGAGATCGTCACCCCATCAAGCGTTGTCGCAGGCTTGTCGCGGATCGAGGCATAGCGTTCCTGTGCCTGTGCCTGCATGGCGATTTTGTCGCGAAACGCGGCGACAACGGTCTCATCAGGGCGCAAATGGACGACCCCCTGATCGCCATCGACCATGATCTGATCGCCATTGAGCGCCTCTGTGGTGATGCGGTCCGCATGAATAATAAGCGGGATTGCCAACGCGCGCGCGACGATCGCCGCATGCGAGCCAACCGATCCTTCTTCGAGCACGATCCCGCGTAGGGAGCGGCCATATTCCAACAATTCTCCGGGGCCGATATTGCGCGCTACAAGAATCGGATCGGGCGGTAGCTCTGCGCCGGTCTGTGCGCCTTGCCCGGTCAGGATGCGCAAAAGACGGTTCGACACATCATCAAGATCATGCAGCCGCTCACGCAGATAGGCATCTGTCACCTGCTCCATACGCGAGCGTGCGGTGCTTTGTTCTTTCTCAACGGCGGCTTCCGCCGAAAGGCCACGCGCGATGTCGCTCTGCATGCGCTTCATCCAGCCCTTGGAGTTGGCGAACATGCGATAGGTTTCCAAGACCTGAAGCTGTTCCTTGTCGCCGCCTGCCGCCCCTTCAAGCATCTTGTCAACGCCTACGCGAAGCGTGTCGACCGCTTCGTCAAGGCGTTGAAGCTCTGCCTCGGGATCGTCGGCAATTGGGTTTGTGACAACAACCCGCGGTTCATGCAGCCAGACATGCCCCTCTGCCGTGCCCTCTTGTGCGCTTCCGGCTTTGATGAGAACGGATTGGCGATGGCGGGCCTGCATGGCATCATGGTCGCCAAGAAACGCCCCCAATTCGGTCATCTCTGCAAGGACCATCGCCACAACTTCAAGCGCATAGGTCTCATCTGCCGAGAAATCCCGCGCATCCTTCGACTGCACGACCAGAACACCAAGGTTTTCACCAAGCCGCTGAATGGGCACCCCGCAGAAAGAGGAATAAATCTCTTCGCCGGTCTCCGGCATGTAGCGAAAGCCCTTGGCCTTCGGGGCGTCCGGGGTGTTGACGATATGCGATGTCTTGGCAACGCGCCCGACAAGCCCCTCGCCGACACGAAGCCGGGTCTCGTGCACGGATTCCGCCTTAAGCCCTTCCGTGGCGCAAAGCTCAAGCGTCTCTGCATCGCGGAACAGGTAGATAGAGCACACCTCGGTGCCCATCGACGATGCGATTATGCTGGTGATCTTGTCGAGACGCTCTTGGCCCGCACTGTCCTCGGCCAACGCTTCGCGCAGGCGTCCAAGGAGCTTTCGACTTTCGCTTTCGGTGCTTTCAGGCATATGCGCTCATCAGTTGCAATGTAACCGAACGGTTGCGCAGGACGTCTTGCGCGACCGTCAGGCCACTTTCTCTAGTTCGAACGCATCATGCAGGGCTTGGACCGCAAGTTCCATGTATTTTCGATCAATCAGAACCGAAATCTTGATTTCGGAGGTGGTAATGACCTTGATGTTGATCCCTTCATCGCTCAGCACCTTGAACATCTTGGCCGCAACCCCTGATTGAGAGCGCATGCCGATCCCAACAACCGAAATCTTTGCCACGTCAAGCTCTGTGTCCAGATCGGCAAAGTTAAGCCCGCCCGAGTCCTTGAGCGCCGCCAGCGCCTTTTCGGCGCGGCCAACCTGATCGTTGGGCAACGAAAACGTCATGTCGGTGCGCCCTTCTTCCGAGATGTTCTGAACGATCATATCGACATTGACGCCCGCTTCGGAGAGACAGCCAAAGATGATCGAGGCGATCCCCGGACGGTCCGCAACCGAGATGAGGGTCATCTTGGCTTCGTCGCGGCTAAAGGCGACACCGGCAACAACATTGGATTCCATGATTTCCTCCTCATCACAAACGAGCGTGCCTGCCTCGTCGGATTGTTCCTCGAAAGAGCTGAGCACCCGCAGCTTGACCTTGTAGCGCATGGCCAGCTCGACTGACCGTGTCTGAAGCACCTTTGCGCCAAGTGAGGCCAACTCAAGCATCTCTTCAAAGGCGATCTTGTCAAGTTTGCGGGCCTTGGTTTCGATGCGCGGATCGGTGGTATAGACCCCGTCCACATCGGTATAGATATCGCAGCGTTCCGCGCCAAAGGCGGCGGCAAAAGCGACGGCGGTCGTGTCCGACCCGCCCCGGCCAAGCGTCGTAATCCGGCCTTCGGGGCTGACCCCTTGGAACCCCGCGATCACGGCGACGCGCATCCCTTCGTTGAATTTCGCGGTGATGTTTTCCGGCGGGATGTCCTCGATCCGCGCTTGGCTATGGGCCGAGGTGGTCTTGACCGGCACCTGCCAGCCCTGCCAACTGCGCGCCGGGACATCCATTTCCTGAAGCGTGAGCGCCATAAGCCCCGCCGTGACGTTCTCGCCCGACGATACCACCGCATCATATTCGCGCGCATCGAAAAGCGGCGAGGTCTCGTTGACCCAGCCGACCAATTCGTTGGTCTTGCCTGACATGGCCGAGACAATGACAATCACGTCATAGCCCTTGGCGACTTCAACGCCGACACGTTTGGCGGCGCGCCGGATGCGATCAAGGTTCGCGACGGAGGTGCCTCCGAATTTCATCACGAGAACGGGCATGGGTCTTCCTTGGCCTTTGATTGACGCGCGGTTTACGCCCAACCCGCGCCTGAGGCAAGCGCGCATGATGGTGCGGCACCGATGATTGCGCTAAACGTCATACGGCTGGCAGCGGTGGCTCAGAACGCGATCGGCGTGCCGTCATAAGATAGAAAACAGCCGGTCTCTTTAAGGCTGAGGTCATCAAACCGTGCCATAAGCCCGTTCGCGCTCTCATCGGCGTCAATATCCGCCGCCGCGCCGCCCATATCCGTCCTGACCCAGCCGGGATGATAGATGCCGACCGCGATCCTGATATGCTCAAGATCAACCGCAAGGTTGCGCCCAAGGTTGAGCGCCGCCGCCTTGGAGGCGCGATAGATATACGACCCGCCCGGCGCGCCCTCGTCCGAGGCCATGATACTCGACATAATCGCAATCTTCGGGGTCTTGGCGAGTTGCAGATTGCCAAGAAGATTCTGAACCGTCAGGAAAACGCCGGTCACATTGGTCGCCATCGTATCGGCCCACATCTGCGCCGGATAACCGTCGGCAAGGCTCTCGCCCTTGTCGGGATACATCCCCGCATTGCAAATCAGCAGGTCAACCGGGCGTCGATCAAGCGCCGCGTTCAATCCGTCAAACCCGTCCGGCTCGGTAACGTCGAGCCGAACAAACTCTCCCCCACTGCGCGCCGTGCCGGTAACCGTGTCGCCGCGCGCCCGGTAGCGGCTATCGAGCGCCTGACCAATGCCGCGATTGGCCCCTGTAATAACCACATGCATGGGCTTTTCCTTTTAGTTGGATTTGCGCGTCGCGCGGAAGGGCAGGGGTGTCACGGGCACGCCCTCTTCAATAAGCGCCTTGGCATCGTCGAGCTTTGCCTCGCCATAAATCGCACGCTCGGGTGCGGTCCCGTCATGCATGGCGCGCGCCTCTTTGGTGAAATTCATCCCCACATAGTCGGAGTTTTCCTCAACCTTCTTCTTCAACGCCGCGAGCGCCTTTTCCACGTCGCTTTGCGGTGTGGCAAGCGGGCGCTTGGCCTGCTGTGTGGCCTCTTGTGCGGTCTCAGGCGTGGTGTCCAAGGCGGTCTCCGGGGCGGCCGCGTGTGTCGCGCGTTTGCGTGCGGTGCTGACGCGCGGAGCCATCATCGCCTTTTCAACCGCGCTATCGCCGCAGAGGGCACAGACCACCATGCCTGCCGCGCGGAGCTTGTCAAAAGCATCCGCTGACTGAAACCAGCTATCAAAGCGATGGTCGTGACTGCATTTGAGAGTGTATTGAATCATCTCGAATTTCCCGTGCCGGATCATGTCCCGACTATGTAGATCATAGATAGGCCGGGGCCGGGCACCGTTCAAGCGAAAGCGCCTTAGCGGAGAATGCGGGCGTCGAAATCACGTAGCATTTTGGCGAGGTGTTTCTCGCGCACCAGGGTCGCCGCCTTTTTCGGACTCATCCATTTTTGCTGACGCTGCCCGGCTTCGGGAAAATCAGCGACACATTTGCGCGCCTTGACCGGATAAACGGTGACAAGAACCGGGACCGGCATCTGCCCGCCGCGCGTCTTTATTTCCTTGCTGTAGGAATAAAACCCAAGCGGCAGGTCATGCGGCTTGCCGCGCACACCGGCCTCTTCCCATGCTTCCTGCGCGGAGGCTTGCGGCGCGGTCAGCCCCGACATCGGCCAGCCCTTGGGGATAATCCAGCGTTTGGTTTTGCGCGATGTAATAAGCAAAACCTGCGTCTTGCCGTTGCGGATACGATAGACCAGCGCGCCAAACTGCGAACGCAGATCGGTCTTGCGCGCCGCCCTGAGATTGATCGGGTGCTGTTTGGGAACGTGGATCGTCATCACCGCCGCATATGCCTGTTCTGCCAAGTATCATCTTGGATCGCGTCAAGAATACGACAGCTTCGCCCCGAGGAAAAGGATTTGTCGCCGCGATATGCGCCGGTGTGATGTGCGCTATGGCCCTTGCCGCCCATTTGGTCGGGGTGCTGCCCTTTGCATGGGTATGGGAAAACATGGGCGGGTAAAGTGTG
>JAPHRE010000056.1 GCA_026195905.1 Pseudopelagicola sp.
AGGGAGGAACTTCAGTTGCTGCCTCGTCGTTCATTTCTAAACATGCTCGTGCAAAATATCGAAAAAGCGAATGCCGAAGAAGACCATTGGCGGAGGACATCCGCAGCCATTTTGGGACTACATGGTCGAACCCCGGAAACACTTCGCAAGTACGTGCATCAGACTTCGAAGTTTGCCGCTGCGGGTATCGCAAGCAGGGTGTTGGCGGAAATGAGTGTTTGTATGTGCCCGATTGACGGCACAGTGCAACCAACAGAACTATCACTCTCCAGGCTTGTGTCGAGAACACTTTTGGTCGTGCGTCTAGGGGGGTTATCTGATGCAATTAGGTATAACGCGCTCCAACCTGAATTGACCCTTTCAGCGCTTGGGGACATACTTTTCAAGAACGACTTTGGCGACTTGGTTGTTGAGCCACTGCTCGAAAGAGTTTTAGGCGACCGATTTGTTGAAATCGCACCAAGGCAAAAGCAGAACTATGAGGCGCCAGAGGTTGTTCCCCAGACAAAAGGCGCAATTGATCAGAAGTTTTGGGATATTTGGACTGCCGAGATGGGCTTCGACCTTGATCAAGCGCGCAACATCATAGGGAGCCTTGAAGACATCGCTGTTGAAAAACAGATGCCCACACTCGAATTGAGAAGATCAGAAGTCATCCAAGCGGTGGTCAGCGGTTCAGTTGATCAAAATGTGGCAGACGCCTTCTTGGAACAGTTTTGTCTTAAGCCACGAAAGAGATGGGATCGAGTGCCAAAAGGTTTCGATATCAAGGACATCTATCCGTGGCGATTTGGACGCAGATTGTCTTTTGTTGTGCGTCCTATCGTTCAGGTCGATGAGGCGGATGATCCTCTTCTTCTTGTCCCCCCATACTCTTTGCGAAAGGGTTTTGCTTATCTCTTCGACGGAGCCCACTCAGGCAGTCTTGATCAGAGCTTTTTTCAAACAGGCGAGATGCGAAATGACTGGTGGGGGTCTGCGAATGAGGGTCAACAGTTTGAAGCGTCCGTTAAGGAAGAGCTTTCAAAAAACGGTTGGCATGTTGAAGGCAACGTGCCGCTAACCAAAATCCTAAACAGAAAGCTCGACATTGACTACGGCGACGTGGATGTTCTGGCTTGGCGTGCAGATATGCAGGAGGTCTTAATTGTCGAATGTAAAAACCTTCAGTCTGCTAGAAATTACTCTGAGATTGCAGCAATGCTGTCAGAGTACCAAGGGGAAACGAAAGCTGGGAAACGGGACAAGCTGAAACGTCATTTGGACCGGGTAGACTTGCTATCCGCGAACAGTGTCGAACTTGGGCGCTACATAGGGAAAGATAGCGTTCAGGTAGTTTCATGTTTGTGCTGCCACGGCACAGTTCCGATGCAGTTTGCAAAAATCGAAACGCTTGAAAAAACTTGGGTCGGTTCGGTTTGTGATCTGATAGCACGCAGCGGAAATTGAACCCATTCACGGTCGACTTCGGATTTCAAAGGGGCTCCCAAATGTCCTCTTTGTCTTGCTTTCGATTGTTGTTTTCGAGAGTAGCGAACGTCGGCTTTCCGCCGATTCTGTGGAAAAACTAACGTTTGCGCGCGCAGAATTAGCTGTTCCAAATGCGGCGCGAGCGCCTTTCTGGTCAGGCTTTTCGCATTTTCTGCGGTGCAGGAAAGATCTTCGCCAGCTTGCGGAGGTTTTGGGCGGTGGCGGCGAGCAGGAATTCATCATTTGCGCCGCATGGACCACGTAGTCGGAGCCGCCCCAGTCCAAGGATGCGCTTGAGGTGCGCGAAGAGCATCTCGACCTTCTTTCGAAGCTTCATCGAGATGTCGTATTGCTTGGTTCTGGCGATATCGCGGGCGACCTGGCGGGCGTCTTCATGCTCTTCTCGGGTGATTTTGCGCACGTCGGCGTTGGGGCAACATTTGGCTTTGGATGGGCACGCCTGGCAGACGTCCTTCAATGCGCGATAACGGGCTGTGCCCTTGCCGGTCGGCCCCCGGTTCGGGTCCGAGTAGTTGCGGCGGAACTGCTTCAGCTCATGGCCCTCAGGGCAGATGTATTGGTCGTTCTCGGCGTCCCACTCGAAGTCCGCCCGCGTCCAGGTGCCGTCGCTGCGCCCGGACTTGTCGAACACCGGGATGTGCGGCGCAATCTTCCGGTCAACCAGCCAGCCCAGCATCGGCCCGGTGCCATATGCGGTGTCGGCGATCAGGCGTTCGGGATGCAGGTCAAACCTGGTCTTCACCCGATCCAGCATGGTCTTGGTCGAGCCAACCTCTGCCTGCCGGATTGACCGCGTGGCCTCGACATCGACGATCACGCCGTGATCCGTGTCGATCAGGTAGTTGTCGGAATAGCTGAAGAATGCCGGTCCCTTGCGCGCTGCCGTCCACTGGCTCGCCGGGCCCGAATGCGAGGTGAACTTGGGCTGGACCTCGCTCGCGGCCCCGAATGCGGCCTCGTCCAGTGTGTCGAGATACTCGCGCACGGCGCGGGGCGCATCGGCTGGATCAATCTGCGAGACGTCCCAGTCCTCCTTCGGCGTCGAGTTCTGCTTGTTGGCATCCGCCTCGATCAAGCTCGCATCAATCGCCATGCGTTCACCGCTGACAAGGCCTTCCTCGATGCACCTTGCAACGGTCGTCTCAAACAAGTGGCGCAGCAGGTCACTCTCGCGGAACCTGCCATGACGGTTCTTGGAAAAGGTCGAATGGTTGGGGACACGGTCGTTCAGATCCAGACGACAAAACCAGCGATAGGCCAGGTTCAGATGCACCTCCTCGCAAAGCCGCCGCTCCGAACGGATGCCGAAGCAATAGCCGATCAGCAGCATGCGGATCAGCAACTCGGGATCGACGGAGGGGCGGCCGGTGTGGCTGTAGAACTCAGAAAGATAGGCGCGGATGCTGCTGAGATCGACCGCAGCAGGTAATCTAGGGGAACATGATCTTCCAGCGAGAACTCATAAAACAGCGCTTCCTGCGCTTCCTGTTTTGGTCCCATCATCAGGCAATCCTCCAACTGGTAAGAAGAACTGATCAGCAACTTATGCTTCGATCAAGCACGAGTTCTTCAACAGAATAAGGCCGAAAACGGACCTTGGCGTAAGATGTCTCGACTGCGAGCGGCTTGTCTCATGTGTCGGTGGCCACGTTGCCCCCAGTGCCGGCCATGACCGCTTTTGCAACCGATCTGTGCCATAATGCCTGACCTCGTAAACCTTGCCACTGTCGGCCCGTGCCTGCCGGGTTATATAGGTTTGGCGCACGTCCTTCTGCGCACGCTGGCATCCAGGTTGCCTATTGCGCCGGTCGTAACGAAAACTTCTCGAAATCTCCAAACAACCCGCTTGTTTTCGCGCGCGTCGCCTGATATCGCTCAAAATTGATCGATGGTGAATTCATTTTCACATCACCCTTACAACGCACGAGACGCAGCGCGGGCAGCCCTTCTGCAGTAGCCTGAGAAAACCTCAAAATGACAAGCAAGCGTAGCAAACTTCAAGAAGACACGCATTTTCGTGTGCTTCGCCTTCTGCAAGAGAACCCCGAAATGTCCCAGCGAGAGCTGGCCGAGGCGGTTGGCATAAGCGTTGGGGGAACTCACTACGTACTAAAAGCGCTCATTGATAAAGGCTTGGTCAAGCTGGGGAATTTCACTGCTGCCAAAGACAAGCGGCGCTATTCCTATGTCCTGACGCCTAGCGGGATCGCTCGAAAGGCAGCGCTAACGCGGGCATTCCTGGCCCGAAAGATGGAAGAGTATGAGGTCTTGAGGGAGGAAATTGAGGCTTTGCGTACTGAACTGGATCATCGTGGCCCAGCTATCCTTCCGGTGAAATCCGGCGCTTCGGATTGAGTGGAGAAATAGCATGCGGTTTGCGCCCCCCCCATCATCGCACCCCAGGGGAATACTATGTCCAAGCGCCGTGAAGGAGGGTGTGTGAGATGACCGATCGACCGAGCACGACTCCTTTTGACATGCCGAGCTGGCCCACGGGCGGGCTTGATGAGGAGCTGACTCGTCTGCAAGAGACCTTTATTCCGAGCCTGAAGGATATTGACCTGCGCGGACTGCTGCATGACCCGGCTCTCGATAATCTCTGCATTGTGTCCTCTTTCGGAACCGAGAGTGCGGCACTGTTGCATTTGGTGACGCGCCTCCGACCTGAAACGCCCGTTTTGTTCCTCGACACTGGCAAGCATTTCGAGGAAACGCTGACCTATCGCGACACACTGGCGAAACAACTCGATTTGAACGTCGTCGTGCTGAGGCCAGAACCACAGATGTTAGACGAGTCCGATCCCTCTGGCACATTGCACGCGCACGATCCGAATAGCTGCTGCATGATCCGCAAGACTTTGCCGCTTCAGGATGCCATCCAGTCCTATGATGCCTGGGTTTCAGGGCGCAAAAGGTTTCAGGGCGCGACGCGATCTGTCCTTCCGCTACTTGAACGTGACGGTGAGAAGATAAAGATCAATCCTCTCGCCCTATGGGGACCTGAGGACATTGAAGCCTATTTCGTTGCCCATGCGCTTCCGCGACACCCGCTTCAGTCCAAGGGGTTTCAGTCGATCGGCTGTGCGCCCTGCACCCGCGCGGTTTCGGCCGGTGAGGATCCCCGCGCAGGCCGCTGGCCCCAAATGCCGGACAAAACAGAATGCGGAATTCATTTGGGACCTGATGGCAAGTTTGTTCGACAAACCCGGTCCAGAGAATGATGGCCAAAGCGATTGGGCGAGACGGCTTTTGAAACGATATTTTGATTGATTAGGAGTGGCTGATGCAAGGTCAAACAGCTAGCAACGCGGCGCAGGAACTGATCGACAAGCTGAGCAAGCGCGAGGCTGTGATCGGTATTCTCGGCATGGGGTATGTGGGGCAGCCTTTGGCGCTTCGATATTCCGGGATCGGGTTCAAGGTTCTCGGTTTCGACATCGACGACGCCAAGGTGGAGCGCCTGAACAGTGGTGCCTCCGAGATTGAGCATATAAGCGACGAGGCAATCGCAGCCGCGAACAAAGCAGGCATGGAATGCACGACTGATTTCAGCCGGGCCGTCGAGGCCGATGCCCTGATCCTTTGTGTTCCTACCCCCCTCAACAAATATCGCGAGCCAGATCTCAGCTATGTGATCTCGACGGCGGAATCAGTTATGCCGTATCTGCGTGCCGGGCATGTCTTGTCCCTTGAAAGCACGACCTACCCAGGGACAACAGAAGAAGAGCTCCTGCCGCGCATGGAAGCCGGCGGCTTGACGGTTGGGCAAGATGTCTTCCTCGTCTATTCGCCCGAGCGCGAAGATCCCGGCAACGCCAATTTCACCACCAACACGATCCCCAAGGTCGTCGGCGGCCATACCGACATGTGCCTGAAGGTTGGCGAAGCGCTCTATGCCCCGGCAATTGACCGCATCGTTCCCGTCAGCTCGACCAAAGCCGCCGAGATGACCAAGCTGCTCGAGAATATCCACCGGGCGGTCAATATCGGTCTGGTCAACGAAATGAAGGTCGTCGCGGATCGTATGGGCATCGACATCTTTGAGGTCATCGACGCCGCCGCGACCAAACCCTTCGGTTTCACGCCCTACTATCCCGGACCTGGACTCGGCGGGCATTGCATTCCGATTGACCCTTTCTACCTGACATGGAAAGCCCGCGAATACGGGCTGCATACCCGGTTCATCGAACTCTCTGGCGAGATCAACCGCGCGATGCCCGAATATGTCGTCGGAAAACTCATCAAGGCTCTGAACGATCAGCAGAAATCGCTCAAGGGCAGTCGCGTGATGGTCCTTGGCATTGCGTACAAGAAGAATGTCGATGACATGCGCGAGAGCCCATCGGTAGAGATCATGGAACTGCTCAGGGACGCGGGGGCAGAATTGCAATACTCGGACCCGCATGTGCCGGTCTTCCCGAAGATGCGTGAGCATTCCTTTGATCTCGAAAGCACGCCGCTCACGGCGGAAAACCTCGCAGCTTGCGACGCGGTCGTCCTCGCGACAGACCATGCCAATTTTGACTATGATCTCATCCGTCAGCATGCACCGCTGATCGTTGACAGCCGCGGTGTCTATCGCGATTCCTTTAGCAACCTTGTAAAGGCCTGATGTTATGAAACGTTTTGCCCTGATCGGCGCTGCCGGCTACATCGCGCCGCGCCACATGAAAGCGATCAAAGAAGTGGGTGGTGAGCTTACCGCCGCGATGGATATCAATGACTCGGTTGGCATCCTGGACAGCAATTTCCCCGACGCACAATTCTTTACCGAATTCGAGCAGTTTGAGGCGTTTGTTGATGATGAACGTCGCGCCGGGCGCGGTCTTGACTTTGCCTCTATCGCCTCGCCCAACTACCTGCACGATGCGCATATGCGTTACGCGCTGCGCTCCAACCTTGATGCGATCTGCGAAAAGCCGTTGGTGCTCCACCCGGAACAGATCGACACACTGAAAGACATCGAGGCCGAGTCCGGGCAGCGGATCAACACGATCCTGCAGCTGCGCCTGCACCCGGCCATCATCGAGCTGCGTGACCGCATGGCCGCCATGCCGGACGATACCAAGGTCGATGTCGACCTCACCTACATCACCTCGCGTGGCAATTGGTACCTGAAGAGCTGGAAAGGCGCGACCGAGAAATCCGGCGGCATCGCGACCAATATTGGCGTGCATTTCTACGACATGCTGCATTTCGTCTATGGCAAGCTCCAGCAGAGCGTTGTCCACTTGAATACGCCGACAAAGGCCGCGGGCTATCTCGAATACGAAAAGGCGCGTGTGCGTTGGTTCCTGTCGCTTGATGTCAATGACGTCCCCGAAGAAGAGCGCGCCAAGGGTCTGCGCACCTATCGCGCCATCACCGCAGGCGACGAGAACATTGAATTCTCGGGCGGTTTCACCGATCTGCACACCCGGTCCTACGAGGAAATCCTAGCCGGGCGCGGCTTTGGCCTAGAGGAGAACCGGGTTGCAATCGAGACCGTATCCAATATCCGGACTGCGCCGATTGTCACCAGCGGCGAAATGCATCCCTTCGTAAAGCGGATCTCGGCATGAGCTACTACGTGCATCCGAGCGCGATCGTCGATGATGGCGCGCAGATCGGTGACGGCAGCCGCGTCTGGCATTTCGTCCACGTCTGTGGCGGTGCGCGCATCGGGGCAGGGGTCTCTCTGGGCCAGAACGTGTTCGTCGGGAACAAGGTTGTGATTGGCGATCACTGCAAGATTCAAAACAACGTGTCTGTCTACGATAACGTGACCTTGGAGGACGGGGTGTTTTGTGGCCCCTCTATGGTTTTCACCAATGTCTACAATCCACGCGGCCTGATCGAGCGCAAGGACCAGTATCGCGATACGCGGGTGCGCCGTGGGGCGACACTCGGGGCAAATTGTACCATCGTTTGCGGCGTGACCATCGGAGCCTTTGCCTTTGTTGGTGCCGGGGCCGTCATCAATAAGGACGTGCCGGATTTTGCTCTTGTGGCAGGTGTTCCTGCGCGCCAGATCGGCTGGATGAGCGCCTTTGGTGAACGCCTCGACCTGCCCCTGGATGGGCATGGTGAGGCGACATGCCCGCATACCGGGGATGTTTACACCCTTTCGGACGGCACACTTTCCCGCAAGGAGGCGCAGTCATGATCCCTTTCGTTGACCTTGCCGCGCAGCAGGACCGCCTGCGGACCGAGATAGACACCGGCATCGCCCGCGTTCTCGCGCATGGCAAGTATATCCTTGGCCCCGAGGTCGGAGAGCTTGAAGAGCGGCTGGCCGACTATTGCGGCGCGCGCCACTGCATCACCGTGGCAAACGGCACCGATGCGCTTCAGATTGCTCTGATGGCCATTGGGGTCGGACCCGGCGACGAAGTGATAACCCCCGGATTCAGCTATATCGCCACCGCCGAAGCCGTGGTCGTTCTGGGTGCGAAACCGGTCTATGTCGATATCGACCCGACGACCTTCAATCTCGACCCCGCGCAGCTCAAGGCGGCGATCTCACCGCGCACCAAGGCAATCATTCCGGTCTCGCTCTATGGGCAGGCGGCGGATTACGATACGATAAATGCCATCGCTGAACGTAACGGCATCGCGGTGATCGAAGACGGCGCACAGAGCTTTGGGGCTACCTACAAGGGTCGCAAGTCCGGCAACCTGACGACAATCGGCTGCACCAGCTTCTTTCCCTCCAAGCCGCTTGGCTGCTACGGGGATGGCGGGGCCATCTTCACGTCCGATCCCGAGCTCGGCAAAGCTATCCGCCAGATCGCCCGCCACGGACAGGAAAAGCGCTATTATCACGTGCGGGTCGGTGTGAATTCGCGGTTGGATACACTGCAAGCGGCGATCCTTCTGCCGAAGTTGGCGATTCTTGATGACGAAATCGCCGCACGCCAGCGGGTTGCCGATGTCTACACCTCCGCGCTTGGTACGAAGAATGCCATCACGACGCCCACGATCGCAGACGGAAATACCAGCGCCTGGGCTCAATACACCCTCCGTGTGCCAGACCGGGAAGCCGTGCAACACGCGTTAAGCGAGGCCGGCATTCCGACGGCAGTGCATTACCCCCTGCCTCTCAACCGCCAACCCGCTGTCGCCGATACAACCGCGCACCTGCCGCACGGCGATAAGGCCGCGCAAGAAGTGATCAGCCTGCCCATGCATCCTTACATGAGCGAACAGGATCAGGACCGGGTCGTGACGGCACTCGGGGATGCTTTGGCATAGAAACGCACGCGCAATGCTATCCAAATTCACCTCCAATAGTTTTGTACGCAATGTACTGGTCCTGCTGAGCGGAACACTCATGGCTCAGGGCATTGCCACGCTTGCACTCCCTGTCCTGACGCGCCTCTACGATCCCGAAGCGTTTTCAGTGCTGGCGGGGTTTGCATCTGTGCTTGCGATGTTTACCGCTGTTTCCTGTCTCCGTTTCAACGTCGCGATCCCGCTGCCCGAACACCAGGACGAAGCTGCAGCACTCCTGGTACTTTCTCTGCTCTCATCAACCGTCATTGGCCTATTGAGTGTTGGGATGCTGGAATGGACCTTTGTCGGTGATTTCGATGTCTTTAGGGATCGGGGACTGGATGCGTTTTCCTGGCTGATATGTGCTGCGGTTGTCCTGTCTGGTTTCTATCTTGCGTTTCAATCCTGGGCCGCGAGGCGCAAGGCCTTCAAGCGCATCGCCAAAACCAAAGTTACACGAGCCGGCTGGAGCGTTGTAACTCAGGTCGGCGTCGGCGTCGTCAATCCCATTCCACTTGGTTTGCTGCTTGGTCATACCGTGCTGCATGGCTTTGGCTTCCTGTCACTGGCCTTCTTCGCGTGGCGTGATGATCGTGCTGACCTCATGGGGGTCAACAAGACACGCCTCGGGGAGGCCGTGCGTGGCTATTGGCGGTATCCGGTTTTTTCAACACCCGAGGCACTTCTCAACGCAGCCGGAACGAACCTGCCGGTGCTCATCATCGTCGCAAGCGCGGCGCCCGCAGAGGCAGGCTTCATGTTCCTTGCCATGAAAGTCATGGGGTTGCCGATGATGCTGGTCGGGCGTTCGGTCACTCAGGTCTATGTGGCCGAGGCCGGGGAAAAACTGCGCAATGGGACTTTGTCACGTTTCACGCTGAACGCCATGTGGTCACTGGCCAAGCTGGGCGCAATACCGTTCCTGATCATCGGGGTCACCGCCCCCTTCCTCGCCGAGCCAGCACTGGGCGAAGGATGGGGGAGGACCGGTGTGCTTCTGGCGTGGATGGTGCCCTGGTTCTTCCTGCAATTCGTGACGTCTCCGATCTCGGTGGTCCTGCTGATCACATCAAACCAAGTCCTCGCTCTCGGGCTGCAAGCCTTTGGCTTGTTGCTCCGCGTCGGAGTCGTATATCTTGCGCTTGATCTGCGTCCTGACAGGGTTTCCGAAGCCTTCGCCATTTCGGGAGCCGTGTTCTATGTGGTTTACCTCGCGCTGATCCTTGTCGTATTGCGTGTGGTGCAATCGAAAGGGCAAGTGGTTCAATGAATATGGCACGCAATATGACAATGCCATCATCAACCTCGCTTGGCGGCATGTCCAATCGTTATAAAAATGTCGTCGTTGCGGTGGTATACTCTGCTTTGTTGGTAGCCCTGTATCGCTACGAAGTCAGTGTATACTGGAGTTATATGGGGTTTCATTGGACCCCTAGCATGTCCAAATTCATAATCTCATTCGGGGTCATTTCTACGGCGGCATTTCTTCTGCCGACAACCGCATCAGCCCGCGATATATTCTTGCAGCTTTGCCTCTATTTTCATTTTGCACCTTCTCTGCTCATATTTTCCGCGCAAGATTTTGACCTAGAATACCTTTCCGCCTTCATGATTGGCACAACTTTTCTTATGCTGTTTTCTTACGCCCCCATACACAGGGTGAGGGCACCACAGTTGACTTGGGCACAGGTTTTCTGGGTCGCTACTTTCTTCAATCTGGTTGTTCTGGCCGCCATCATTGCATTCAGTGGGGTGAGTAACTTTTCCCTAAGTTTCAGTGACGTTTACGAGTTCCGTGCAGAATCGAATAGCCGCTTACCGGGGATATTCGGATATCTACGCCCCGCAACCACAAAGGTGATGCTTCCAATCATCATGATCCTCGCGTTTCAGTTGAAGAACAGAACACTCATTGTGGCAACCTCATTGATTTGCGTTGCGTATTTTGCTTACTCGCACCACAAGGTCATCATTTTCGCCTCGTTCACCGCAGTTTTTCTATTCTTGGCGCTAAAGAGGGCACAAAGCTCTAGGTCAATTGGTGTATTGGCTCTTGTGCTCATAATGATCGTTTCAGCAACCGTCTTCTGGAGCTTGTCTTTTTCAGAGGAAACAGGAGCAAATCGACTTGCATCCATTGTTGCGCGTCGATCAATATTTGTGCCCGTATTACTCGATGCACTTCATGTCCAGTTCTTTTCTGAGAATCCATTTTATTACTGGTCACAGTCAAGCGTCGGATTGGGACTGGCGGAACGACCTTTCGATATTAATGCCCCTTTCATGATCGGACTCGAATTTTTTGGTAACGACTCCATGTCCGCGAATACTGGTTATATAGGTTCTGGTTTTGCCAACGCTGGCCTGATCGGCGTATCCATCTATGGTGCCATCATTGGCCTAGTCGTTTCATACTTGAACGGATATGGGAATAAGGTCGGCCATCCGTTTGTGGTCGCAGTCTCTTTCACTCTGATAATGGGTGCGATGCGTGGTTCGGACCTTCCAACTATCTTCATGACGCATGGACTAATGTTGTTTATTCTGTTCCTCGTTGTTTTTCCGACTAAGAAAGAGCTTCGTCAGATCAAACAGGAAGAATTGACGTGAAACTTTCGACTGAGCCCCCCATCATCCACTTCACCACTGTTCACAGCCGCAATGACACGCGGGTGCGATACAAGGAGGCCGTTTCGATGGCCCTGCGTTATCCCGGCCGGGTCGCTTTGTTCGTGATGGATGGTCAGGGCGATGCGCAGGACGACCGTAGCTCGCTGCGGATTGTCGATATGGGCGCGCGGCCCCGGGGGCGGATCGCACGGATGCTGAAAGGCAACTGGCGGGCGTTTCGGGCGGTGCGCTCGGCGGCGCCGTCGATTGCACAGTTCCACGACCCCGAGCTTATTCCCGCCGGACTGTTGCTGACCTTGACTGGGGTGCGGGTAATCTATGACATCCACGAGGATGTTCCCAAGCAAGTGCTGAGCAAAGCCTATATCCGTCCCGCCGCCCTGCGCCGCGTGATCTCTGGCGTGGTGCGCCGGGTCGAAAGATTTGCCGTGAACCGCTTTGCGGCTGCGGTGGTCGCGGTCGAGAGCATCGGCAAACGGTTTCCCAAGGAGAAGGTGCTCCTGATCCGCAATTTCCCGCGCGCCGATCTCATGACACGTAGCCGCCAACCCGCCGATCCGGATAAGCGGTTCGTAATAAACTATGCCGGATCCCTGACGCGCCTGCGCGGGATACCCGATCTCGTGGCGGCGATGGAGCATCTCCCGGATCACGCAGAATTGCAGCTCTTGGGAAACTGGCACCCTGCGACACTCGAAGAAGAATGCCGTGCCCTTCCGGGATGGTCGAAATGCCAGTTCCTAGGACGTGTACCCCATGATGAGGTGGTGCAGCACATGCAGGACGCGCATCTGGGCGTGCAACTGACACATGACATTCCGAACCATACCGGCGGTCTGGCGACAAAGGTCTTCGAATACCTGTTCCTCGGCGTGCCGGTATTGATGTCGGATACTGCCGAAAAACGTCACATCTACGATGATCTTGTGTCTTATGCCGAGCCTGCCAACCCTTCCGCAATCGCCGCAGCCATCCGCGAGATCATGGCGAACTATGAGCCGCTGCGCGCACGCACGGAAAACAACACACCACGGGTACGCGCAACCTATTCTTGGGAGGCCGAGGCCGCCCGCCTTGGCGATACCTACGACAAGCTCCTGTCCGGGAAAAAATCACCCCGATGATCCCGGAACGGAAGCGACGAAAGAGAAAGGACCCCGAACCATGAAGACGAGAACACTCGACATCCCGCTCAAGGGCGTGCGTGACTATATTCAGGGGCCGGACCTGTTCAACATGGCCATCCAGACCGTGTCCCAAGACCTCGGTGTGCTACCGGAGGATTTCGAAATCGCGTTTCACCGCATGGCGCATCTTCAGGTCGAACTGGTCTGGGACACCGACACCGCACCAGAGGGTGCATTTGCCGGTGGATCGTGGATGTGCGATGGCCAACGCGCAAGATACTGGATGCGCGAGCTTGACGCGCCGCTCACCATGCGCGAGCCGTATCCGGAGGAAGAGATCGTTGCAGAGATGGCCTTTGACGACGATTTCAACGAGGCGCGTCTGCCTGCTTTCCCTCCCTATTCCACGATGGAACTCTGGGTGTCGATGATCAAGGCAATGCATCAGCGCCGCTTTGCCGATGCCGAGGGAAAATGGGTGTTCGCCCGTGCAAAACTGTGTGCATATGACCCCAACCATGCCCCTGGGGAATTGCGGGTCGAACTTGCCGCGAAGTTGGGAACGAAACTGACACGGAATTCGGTCTATTTGAATGAGACAAAGATCGGCGACGTGTTTTTCGCACTGATGTGAGGAGCTGAGATGCTTGGGATAGAATCCATTGGCAGTTACCTGCCGCAAAACCGTATCGACAACCATCAGGTCGGAGAGCGCTGGGAGCTCAAACCGGAGTTCATCGACAGCAAGATCGGCGTCACAGAGCGCCTCGTAAAAGACGCCGACGAAGAGACCTCCGACATGGCGGTCAAGGCTTTCGAGGCGCTGCGCGCAAAGACCGGTCACGACCTGAATGATATCGACGTTCTGGTCGTCGTGACGCAGAATCCCGACTACAATATTCCGCATGTCTCGGGGTTGGTGCATGGTAAGCTCGGCTTGCCCCAAAGCGTCTCTACATTCGACATCTCGCTCGGCTGCTCCGGGTTCGTCTACGGGCTGAATATCCTGATCGGCTTCATGCAGTCTGTTGGCATGTCGCGCGGCGTTCTGATTACCGCCGATCCCTATAGCAAAGTCATTGATCCCGAGGATAAGAACACGGTCCTGTTGTTCGGCGATGCCGCGACGGCGACACTGATCGGCCCGGACCCTGTCTATACGACACGAGGTTTCGTCGGTGGATCGCAAGGCGATCTCAAACGTGCTTTGATCTGCGAGAATGGTACGCTCGAAATGAACGGTCGTGACATCTTCAATTTTGCCGCGACAAGTATTCCGGGCCTGGTCGCGCAGACCCTTGAGCGCGCGGAGTTGAGCCTTGAGGAGATCGACGCCTTCCTGTTCCACCAAGGCAGCGGTTACATCCTCGATACGCTGGCCCGGCGGATGAAACTCGATCCAACCAAAGTTTTGCGCGGCCTCGCCCATGTCGGGAACACGGTGTCCTCCTCGATTCCGCTTCTGCTGGAGCAGGAAATCGCCAAAGAGTGCCGCAAGACCCTCTTGCTTTGCGGGTTTGGCGTCGGCCTTTCCTATGCAAGCTGTATCTGTCAACGAAAGGAAAAATGAGATGACCCTTGATGAAGTAGTCGCCACTATTGCCGAAACCGGTGTGAAACCGGACATGGAAGACTTCGATCCAGAAAAAACGCTCGAGTTGAACGGTATAGATTCGCTCGACACCTACACGATCCTGCTTGCCCTAGAAGAAAAAAGCGGTGTCGCGTTGGAAGAGGTCGATTTGGAGACGATCAATTCGGCCAAAGCGCTCCAAGCCTATATCGCAGAAAACGCAGCTTGATCGTCGAACCAGCCGGATAGGGAGACCCCACCTCATGCTGAACTTATTTCAAGGCGCTCGTGCGTTGTTTCTCGCGCCACACACGGACGATGTGGAGCTGGGTTGTGGTGCAACGCTCGCTCGCTGCGTCGAAGAAGCAGAGACCGTCGATGTCGCGGTATTCTCCACTGCGGCTGATTCTCTACCAGAGGGTTCCGACCCCGATAGGCTCAAGCTCGAGTTTCTGAAGGCGATGGAGCAATATAATATCCCGCCGGAACGTCTGCATGTTTACGACTACAGGGTGCGGCGGCTGAACTACTCCCGCCAGGAGGTTCTTGAGGATCTTGTCCAGCTTCGAAACTCCATCCGGCCCAATATCGTCTTCACCCCGTCAGGGGGGGACGTGCATCAGGACCATCAGGTGGTGCATAACGAGTCCCTGCGCGCGTTCAAGACCGTCACGATGTTGGGCTATGAGTTGCCTTGGAACCATTTTCATTTCGAAACACGGGTCTTCGTTAGCGTGACAGAAGCTCAAATCGCACAAAAGCTGCGCGCGCTGGAGGCTTATGAATCACAGATCGAGAAAAGCCGCGGCTATTTCGACGAAGAATTCATCAAGGGCCTTGCGAGGGTGCGCGGTATTCAACAGGGCGTGCCATACTCCGAAGCCTTCGAACTGATCACTCTGAAGGTCTGATGGAAGAATGCCCCAAGGCCGCTCCACCGTGACACTCGATGACATTACCGATGCGCTTGCGCGTCGGGGTCTATCCTACGAATTGGCAGGCCCCGCGACGTCGGTGACCGGC
>JAPHRE010000032.1 GCA_026195905.1 Pseudopelagicola sp.
CGCGTCGGCGGAGACGTGGCCGAGTGGTCGAAGGCGCTCCCCTGCTAAGGGAGTAAACGGGAAACCGTTTCGAGGGTTCGAATCCCTTCGTCTCCGCCATTATCTTCTTTCGGCAAGAAAACCCCTCTAACACCTTGAATGGTAAGGTGGTTTTTGGTGTTCGAAGTCCTTCATTGCGGGCAAAGCTAATTTGCTCTGCAAAGGCCAGTCTCAGGACAGTGCGTTGGGCAATCAGATTGCCACTTTTCCAGAGTTTCCAAGGGTTTGACAAGAATTGCAGGGCGTGTTCGAATATTTGCTCGAAGGTATACAGTGTTTTGCCCCGCGTTTGCAGTTTTTCGTCTAGGATCAGCTTCTCACGCTCCATCTATTCAATACGCTTCTCGTAGGCCGTGATCAGGGTTGGGCTGTCCGCGTCCACAACACGATCTAGCAGGCCCTCGATTTGCTTTTCCACTTGATTGCGTTCGGTGCGGATCAGGCGCTTGTCAGCCTCCATCTGTCCCGAACGTTGCCCCCAAGCATCCTTGAACATCTTTGTCGCCATCGCGAACAGCCCCTCAGACGGCGTGAGGCTTTGCATCAATTCGTCAAACTCCCCTTCCAGCACATCGCGGCGGATTGACTTGCGATAGCTGGGACAACCTTTGGCGTGGCAGAGGTAATACGGATGTTTCTTGCCCGATTTGCTGGTGGACCAGCAAGCCGTCAGAGGTGTGTTGCAGTCATAGCAGCACACGAAGCCCCGCAAAGGGAAATCCGCGTTGATGTCCTTGTGAGCGGGCGCTCTGGCCCCGTCCTTGATCCGTTGCTGGATCAATTCATGGGTCTCAGGTCAGTGCCCGGCCGGTCGCGCCCGCGCTATGGGCTTAGCTGTTGGGGCGCACTCGGGCGGCGCTTTTGTCGGCAAAAGCGGCGAGGCGGGCGCGGGCGTCTGGTTGTGTGTTGACCACGCCCGCCACCACCGCTTCGGCATAGGCTGCATCAAGGGCGGACATGTTCTGCATGTGGCTTATGGCGGAACAGATGGCGAAATTGGTCAGCGGGAGATTTTGCGCCGCTTTGCGCGCCAGTTCTAACGCTTTGTCAAAGCAGGATCCTTCGACGATATATTGGGCCAGCCCCAGATCGACGGCCTCCTGACCCTGATAGACCCGTCCGGTCAACATCATGTCGATCATCCGCGATTTCCCGACCAGATCCGCAACGCGGATTGTTGCGCCACCGCCGGTAAACAGGCCGCGTTGACCTTCGGGCAGGGCGAAATAGCAGGTCTGATCCATCACCCGCACATGGGCGGAGCTGGCCAGTTCGAGACCGCCCCCCACCACGGCGCCTTGCAGCGCGGCAAAGACAGGCACCCCGCCATATTCCATCTTGTTGAATGCCTCATGCCAGCGCAGGCAGACATGCATGAAGTCGGCGGGGGAGCGGTCTTCGTCGTGATGTTCGATCAGGTCAAGACCCGCGCAGAAATGATCGCCCGCCCCGGCCAAAACAACGGATTTGACGCCTGCGCGCGGGGCCAATGAGAAGAATTCAACCAATTCCTCAATGGTGTCGATGTCCAGCGCGTTGCGCTTGTCCGGGCGGTTCAAGGTCACGACCCAGACGCCATCATCATGCGCCTCAAGGGCAAGGTTTTTATATGCGGAGACATTGATTTGAGCGGCCATGACAGCTCCTTTCAGGGGAGGTTTGAGACGTTTTGGAATGACACTGCAAAGGCGCAATGGGGCGTTTGCAATGTCAGACGATCCAAGTGGGGTTAAAGAGAGACGGAGAGAAGGCTATCAGCGCCTTCAAGAATGCGCGTGCGTTGAATTTCGGCATCACATAGAATGTGATCTGCGTAGAACTGCGCCGAGGCGATCTTGGCGGTCATAAAGTCAACATCCCTGCCATCGGAGAGCGCCTTTTCGGCGGCCAGCAGGGATCGCGCCAATTGCCAGCCAGACATCAAGTTCCCGGCCAACATCAGATAGGGCACGCTTCCTGCGTAGGCGGCATTGGGCGTGTCTTTGGCGGTGTTTACGAAATACGTGACAACCGATTGGAAACTTTCGCGGGCGATGCCCAACCGACGTCCGACGGCTTGTGCTGCGGGCGAGCCTGCTGCGAGCTGTTTTTCCGTTTCTTGCACCCGGGCGGCCATTTTCAGTGCTGTGACACCACCGTCGCGCAAGGTTTTTCGACCCAAAAGATCATTGGCCTGAATGGCGGTTGTCCCCTCGTATATGGGCAGGATGCGCGCATCGCGGTAATGCTGGGCCGCGCCGGTTTCTTCGATGAAACCCATGCCGCCATGCACCTGCACCCCGGCTGAGGCGACCTCGATACCGTTTTCGGTGCAGTAGCCTTTGACCAATGGTGTGAGGAATTCCGACGCGGCTGTGGCCTCAGCGCGCTCTTCAGGGGTTGCGGCATGGCGGGCGAAATCTTGCCAGCCTGCGGTATAGGCGGCCAAGGCACGGCCGCCCTCGGTCAACACTTGCATACGCGCCAGAAGGCGGCGCACATCGGGATGGTGGATGATTGTCACCGCATCGCGGGTTGTTCCGTCAACGGGGGCGCTTTGTACGCGCTCTTTGGCAAAGGACAGAGCCTGTTGGTAGGCGCGTTCGGCGATGGCGACGCCTTGCAACCCCACGGCATATCGCGCGGCATTCATCATTTCGAACATGTAGCGCAGACCGGAATTTTCCTCACCAATGAGAAAGCCCGTTGCACCTTCAAATTCCAGAACGGCTGTTGGACTCGCGGTAACACCAAGTTTGTGTTCGATGCTGACGCAGGTTACGGCATTGCGGTCCCCAAGAGAGCCATCGGCGTTTACCAGGAATTTCGGAACCAAAAACAGGCTGATCCCTTTGACCCCGGCGGGCGCATCCGGGGTACGGGCCAGCACGAGGTGGACCGTGTTTTGCGACATGTCGTGTTCGCCGTAGGTGATGAATATTTTGGTGCCGCTGATGTGATAGGTGCCGTCGCCTTGGGGGGCGGCCTTGGATTTGATCCGCGCCAGATCGCTCCCGGCTTGCGGCTCTGTCAGGTTCATGGTTCCGGACCATTCGCCAGACACCAGTTTGGCCAGATAGGTCTCTTTTTGTGCGTCTGAGCCGGCGGTGAGGAGGGCTTCAATCGCGCCATCGGTGAGCAGGGGGCACAATGCAAAGCTCATGTTGGCAGCATTGAGCATCTCGGTCGCGGCGGCGCCGACCGCTCTGGGGAGACCCTGCCCCCCAAAATCCTCGGGGTGCGGGAGGCTTTGCCATCCCATTTCAACAAAGCGAGCATAGGCCTCGGCAAAGCCGTCCGGCATGATGACGCGGCCCTTATCAAACTGTGCACCGACTTCATCGCCGCTGGCATTCAGAGGGGCAATCACTTCGCTACAAAAACGCCCGAATTCTTCAAGGACGGCGGCGGCGTCTTCCAAGGCAAAAGCGCCGTAGGCGGGGAGGGTGGCAAGGTCGGACCATCCCGAAATATGTTCAATGTTAAAAAGCATGTCCTTGGTGGGGGCAGTGAACATATTGGTGTCTCCGTTTGGCATTGTGTTTGCGCATACCATACAAGAATTCGGCGCAGTTACCATCTCTGCTACGGACGTAAAACTTGCATAAATTGACAAATCCTGAGACAAAATTCGGATGAATAGGCCAATATCCTCTCAAATATTGCCGACAGTGTCGCGGGCCTTTCTCGAGGATTGGGTTGTGGTTCTCGAAGCAAACAGCGCACCGGGGCAGTTCGCCGCCCTGTTTGAACGGGCCGGATTGCCCGCAGACAGCCAATCGCGGACCCGCGTGACGCATGATCAGATCGTGCGTCTCTATCAGGTCGCGGTGGCAGAAACCGGCGATGAAATGATGGGGCTATGGAGCCGTCCTATCCGACCCGGCGCTTTGAAGCTCCTCTGTGCGTCGATGCGGGGGGCATCGTCTTTGTCGGCGGCATTGTTCCGGTTCATTTCATTCTGGAACCTGATCTTGGATGATTTTGGCATGACGCTTGACCATGAAGGAGAGACCTTGCGTGTTTCCTTGGTGGCCCGTGGCGAGGCTCTGCCAAACCGGTTCGGGCATATGTTATTGCTCAAGTTGGCGCATGGTGTTGCGTCGTGGCTTGTTGGGTATGAATTGCCGTTGCGCGACGTGTGCTTTGGGTTTGATCGGCCGCGCTTTGCCGAAGATTATCCGGTGCTCTTCCCCGCGCCAATTCAGTTTGGCGGGCTTCAGTCTTCGATTTCGTTCGACGTAAACCAGACGATCTTGCCCATAGCGCGCAGTGAAACCGAACTGCATGAGTTCTTGATGCGTGCACCGCGTGATTGGATTTTTACAAGTTTGCGTGAACATACGCTGCCTCTGCGGGTTCGAGAATTGTTGTTGCGCTCGGGGCATTTGGAAACCGATCTCAAGGAAATGGCGCGGTTGTTGAACCTGACGCCACGCACATTGATGCGGCGGTTGGAGGCTGAGGCGACTTCGTTTCAAGATATCAAGGATGGTTTGCGCCGGGATGTCGCCATTCGAGATTTGACGCAAAGCGCCAAGAGCATCGAGGCGATTTCACAGGACATTGGGTTCGCGTCCGCCGCCAGTTTTCACCGCGCCTTCAAGCGGTGGACCGACGTGACGCCGGGGGTCTATCGCAGATTGTCGCGTGCGAATATCCCAAATGGGCAGGCTGCAGTTTAGACAGGTGAGGCGCGTAGGATGTTATTCTTGGGTGCGCAGCTTTCGGGCGATCTCTTCCATTTCGGGAGGCGGAAGTTGTGGTGGGGTTGCATATGTGTCCGGGTCTTCAGAGATGTATACCTGTGAAGTGACGTCATGCACGTGATGCATCGGCACCACATGCGCATGGGCATGTGGCACATGGATGCCGGTATAAAACATCGCGACGCGTTCGACCTCGTAAAGCGCCTTCATGCGCTTTGCCAGACGTTGCGCGCAACGGGTTATGCGCGTTGCCAGATCCTCCGGCAGATCCTCGAACCAAACGTGATGCGTTTTGGGGATCACCAGCACATGACCCGCGCGGATGGGATGTAAATCGAGAAAGGCTAGGATGTGATCGTCCTCATACACGCGATGCGCGGGCAATGCGCCGGAAGCGATCCGGCAAAATAGACAGGTATCGTCCATGTGTTGACCTTTCATAGGGGCTGGCCGCGCGTTGTTTGGGACATCTTGGTGGTCCGGGTGCGGATTCGCAATTCCCTGGGTCTCGTGCCAAGTTTGATACGTTTGCCGAGTGTCGGCTACATCAGTTTTGGCAAATGCGATCATCTTTCTTCGGTTAGATTACGCCAAGGAATTTCCACCACAGGAAATCAAGCGGCATCAGGAAGAGCACCGTCAGGACGCATAGGACGAGGGTCACTTTCAAAAGCGGACGCGTGGATTCCCCTGCAAGCCCCATAGCGACGATCAAGGGTCCGACCTGATAGGGAAACAGGACGGTCGAGAAGCCGATCACCTGTGTCATCAGCACGGCTTGTAGGGAAAACCCAGTGCTTGTTGCCAGCTCCGGCGACAGTGGCGTCAAGACGGCCGGGACACCCGGCATGGTGGTTAGGATCGACGTGCCGCTACCAAGCAGGGCGAGCGACATGAAGTTCTGAAAATCCCTGCCGTGTCCGATTGGCAACCGGGACAAGGCTTCGTGCGCAATGATGTCCCCAAGGCCGCTCTGGTTGACGACCACCCCAAGCGCCAGAGCGCCAGCGATAAACAGGAGAGTCCCAACGTCAATTGCGGATTTGAAGGCTGGTGGGGACACAAACCCGAATTGCGGCACCATCAATATCAGGGCGGTCGCCAGACCAATCCATGCGGGGTTGATCCCATGAACTTGATCGGTGGACCACAGGATGAGCGTGATCAACAAGATGACCAACAGCAATCCCTGCTTTCTGCCGGAATATGTGCCTTTGTCTTGGGTCGGGCGCGGAGCATCGGCAAGCCGGGCTGGAAAGAAGAGCAGCACGATTGCCACAATGACCACAGATTTCAGGAGACCCAGCACGGGGTAATGGAGCCAAAGGTAGTCCGAATAGCTGAACTGAACCCCGAAGAGTTGGTCGGCAAGCCCGGCCAGCACAACATTGGGAATGTTCGAGGGCAAAATCGCGAAGCTGGGCATGCTGGTGCCAAGCGCGATGAGCACGGCGATGCCTGTCCGTCCGGGGTTGCCTGCTTTCAGGCCCATGACATCGGCCAATGCCATGCCGATCGGCACCATGACCGCCGCGCGGCCCATTGAGGAGGGCATTACGAAACCGAGGGCCATCGACACGGCCATCAGCCCGCTTATCAAAAAGGGGTAACTATGCGACAGGTGGCGCTGTGCGAGAGCGCCGATACGTGCGCCAAGCCCGGAGGATGTGATCGCTGCGCCGATGACGAACCCTGCAATGATCAACCACATCGCCGTAGAGGTGAAGCCTGAGAAAACGACGTCCGGCGTGCTCAGATTGCCGAGCAAGAGCGCGGTAAAAAAGAAGCTCGATGCAACATAGCCCGGCACCAGCCCGGTCGCCCAGAGACTTAGCGTCACCAAAACGATGCCGAAAATAGCGCCTTGTTCCACAGCCATGCTGAAAGGCAGGAAAAAGGCGCTCCAGATCGCGAGTATGGCGGTAAGGGCGACAATGATTTCCTTGAAGCGCAACATGGGTCTTTCCTGCTCAATGGACGGCGCGTTCTAGATAGCCCCGCATGAAGTCCTGTGCGAGAATGACAATATGACAAATGATGTTCATTTTCCGCCAAACCTCAGCCATCCTCATGAGGCTCATCTGGGGTTGGGCAATTGTGATGATCCCTACCAACCCGTTCTCGCAATGGCCGCGTATTTTGAGCGCGGTGTGCAGATTGGCCCGTGCAGGATTGCCCGCGCACAGCTTGCGTTTACGTTTGACGGTTTGATGCGTGTCGAAATCGGAGAGGACCGTTGGTTCATACCCGATCGTCATGGTCTCTGGATTCCGCCGGGGGAGCGACATCTTGTGACGGCAGCAGGCCCGATTGAGCTTCAGACGTTTTATGTTCATTCGCGATATGCTTCTCGTGGGGCCATGCCACAAAAACCAACAGTGGTTCGGGCGACGCCCATGATGCGCGGGATTGCCCGGCGTCTGGCGCCAAGCCGAGAAAATACGCTGCGTCTGGCCGAGCGGCGCAGGTTGGCTTGGGTTGCCTTGGACGAAATGGCCCGATTGGAGCAATCGGACCTGCGGCTGCCGGGTGCGCGCGATCCACGGGTCGCAGCGGCAATGGCGCATCTCCTAGAGCAGCCAAGCGATGCTCGGAATCTAGCGCGTTTGGCGGAACAGGTTGGCACGAGCGAGCGCACGCTGAGCCGTCTGTTTCCGGCCGAAACCGGGCTGAGTTGGCGGGAATGGCGGGATCGGCTGCGTTTCCTTTTGGCCCTTGAGGGGTTGCAAGAGGGACAAAGCAGCACGTCTTTGGCTCGGGGATTGGGGTATTCAACGCCAAGTGCTTTTGTGGCGGCGTTCCGTCGCCGCGCGGGTATGACCCCGATGGAATGGCGCAAAAGGAGCTAAGATGTTGGCGGGGTCGATCGGGTTTGGGTGGCGGGGAAGGTGGTTTTCCGCTGCGCGTTCAAGACCAAATGCGGTCTGTGTTGCGTGCCCTATTCGATTTGACAAAAGTCAAGTGATGGGGGGTGCGACTCGGGTATGTCTTGTCATGTGGAGAGGTTCTATTGGTTTGGGGATACGCACGCGTCGTTGATACCAAAGCCAAGATGTTCCCTCACAGCACTCTAGCTCCGAGTCAGTGAAGCCCGCTCAACGTCCCGAGCGGGTTTTACTACGTTCCAGCCCTTATCTTTGCGAGATTACCCTTGCCAGGCTTGGGCGGTTGGGGGGCGAAGATGCAATAGATCGACCGCACGCGCGGCGATCTGGCGGACGATATCCGCCGTGGTTTCAGGGCAATGGTAGAAGGCCGGGACGGGGGGCAGGATGGCCGCGCCCATTTCCGTGGCGGCGGTCATATTCCGCAGGTGCGCGAGCGTGAGCGGTGCTTCGCGTGTCAAAAGAACCAAGGGTCGGCGCTCTTTGAGTTGAACCGAGGCGGCGCGGGTCAATAGGTTATCATCCAAGCCCATAGCGATTGCCGCAAGGCTGCGCATAGAGCAGGGGGCGACGATCATCCCCGCAACGGGCGCAGAACCAGACGCAATTCGGGCACCTAGATTGGCAATCGGGTGCACGGTATCGGCTAGCGCTTGAAGGTCGTCATGTGCGGTTGGCCCAACCTCATGGTCCAGGGTGCGTTCGGCCATAGGGGAAACGGTCAGGTCAATGGCGATCTCATGGCGGGCAAGGTGGCGTGCAACCTCCAGGCCGAGCAGTGCACCAGACGCCCCTGAGACACCTAAAACGATACGGGGGGCATTGGGGGGATTAGCCATTTTTACCTTTCAGCCATTGTGAGACCAACGCATCGGCGCGCTCTAGATGGTCGGGGTTGTGGTGCATGACCTTCCCCCAAGCGCGGGTGGTTTCGTCGCCGACCTTATTGGTCGCGTCAATGCCAAGTTTGCCACAGAGACCCTCCTTGGCAGAGGCGAAATCAAGGTAGTCCATAGGCGTATCTTTGAGAACCATAAGATCGCGGGCGGGGTCCATGCGGGTTGCGATAGCCCACGCAATATCATCCCAAGAGCGCACGTCGATGTCATCATCCACGACGATGATCGTTTTGGTATAGCTGAACTGTGCCAACATTCCCCATAGGGCCATCATGACACGACGCCCCTGTCCTGCGTAGCGTTTGTCGATCGAGATCACGGCCATCCGATAGGAACAGGCCGCAGGCGGGAGCCAAATATCGCGAATTTCCGGGATTTGGGCGCGGATCACCGGCAGGGCCAATATATTGAAAACCTCCCCGATGACCGACGGTTCGTCTGGTGGGCGTCCCGTCATCGTGGTCAGGTAGAGGGGGTCTTTGCGGTGTGTGATCGTGCTGACATGCATCACGGGAAAGGGCTCAACCGCGTTGTAATATCCGGTGTGATCGCCAAACGGACCCTCTGGGGCCACATCGCCGGGATGCACCCAGCCTTCGATTACGATTTCGGCACGGGCCGGAACAAGAAGGGGAACGGTTTTTGCATGCGCAAGATCGCTACGGGCACCGCGCAGCACACCGCTAAAGGCCATTTCAGAGACATGCTCAGGCAAGGGGAGGGCTGCTGACAAAAGGGTCGCGGGGTCCGCCCCTAGTGCAATGGCGACCGGCATTGGCTCGCCCCGGCTATGCCATGTGCGCGCATGTGCGGCGCCGCCTCGGTGTGCCAACCAGCGCATAATCAGGCGGTCTTGTCCGAGCACCTGTGCGCGGTAGACGCCAAGATTATAGTCCGCCGCCTGAGACGGGTCGGACCCATAGGGGCGGGTTATGACGACAGGCCAGGTGATGAGCGGTCCGGCGTCTTCGGGCCAAGGCGTTTGGACCGGCAAAGCGGTCAGGTCCGGTCCGGCATCCACTTGTTGCACCGGCGGGCGCTTCATAATGTTGGGGCGCGTAGAGAGCGCGGCACGCAGCGTTGGCCAGCGCGATATGGCATCCTTCAGGCCGCGGACCGGCGCAGGTGCGCGCAATTCGGCCAAGAAAGCCCCCAGATCCGGCACACGATCAGGCGTTACCCCCAATCCCGCCGCGACCCGCTCGGCCGTGCCGAAAAGGTTTGATATGACGGGAACGGGGGATGCCTTGGTGCCCTGCATGGCGCCTGTGAAGCGCAAAACCGGGCCGTCTGCGCGCAGCATCTGTTGTTGGACGGCGGCCATTTCATGACGAAGATTTACAGGATCCTCAATGCTGAGGACCTGCCCTTCCGCTTCCGCCCAAGCAAGGAATAGGCGCAAGTCTTGGAATATGGGCAAGGTCCTCATCTAAGACTCCGAGAGTGATGGTGGGCCGTATCTAGCAGGGCCGTCGGCACGTGGTTTTGACTTTAGTCAATCCATGTCGCGATTTGCTTTTGACTTTTGTCAATCCCCGCCGAGGTCTGAGGGTTTACTCCTTTCCTCAAATTCAGAAGGGGACACCATGACCGAAGATCTTCCCGAGATCCCGCAGACCGTTCAGGTAGCGATGCGCCCGTTGCCTTTGCGGCCCGTGTCGATACTCCTTTCAAGGCTGGCGCGCCGGGTTGCTGCGCGCCATCCCGATTTATTCGAAAGGATGGGCGAGTATGGTGGCGCGCGGTTTGCGCTTGATATGACCGACCAGCCCTTTGTTCTTTTGCTTGATCTTGGCCACGGAGATCCGTCGATCAAGGCAATGCGTCGCGCCAGGGTTGGCGCTGTCGATGCCACGATTCGAGGGCCGGTGTCGGGCTTCCTTGGCATGATGCATGGCACACTTGATGGGGATGCCCTGTTTTTCTCCCGCGACCTTGCGGTTGAGGGAGATACCAGTTCGGTATTGGCGTTGCGCAATGCCATTGACGATGCCGAACTCGACCTTGCGGAAGAGATCGGCATCGGTAGCACCTCGGTCAAACTTTTGCGGCAAGCGTTCGGCGTGGTCGAACGGGCAACTGGATTACCCCTCAATCGACACCAGATGACTATGGAGCCTTACTCTTGATGGAACTTGTCTGTCCGGCCGGGACACCGGCGGCGTTGCGCACGGCCGTAAAGGCCGGAGCGCACACTATTTATTGCGGCTTTGCCGATGAAACCAATGCACGCAATTTCCCCGGACTTAACTTTAGTCGCAAGGAGCTTGGGGAGGCGATTGTCTTTGCGCATGCGCATGGTTCAAAGGTGCTTGTTGCGATCAACACCTTCCCGCGCGCCGGGGGCGAGGATATTTGGCACCGTGCGATTTCGGATGCGGGTAGCCTTGGTGCGGATGCGGTCATCTTGGCCGATCTTGGCCTTTTGGCGTATACGGCAGAGCATCACCCAGAGCTCAGGCGCCATCTGTCCGTACAAGCGGCGGCGGCGAACCCGGATGCGATCAACTTCTATGCCGAGGCGTTTGACGTTCGGCGCGTTGTCTTGCCACGTGTTCTTACGGTGGCGGAAATCAAAGCGATCAATGCCGAAATCGACGTCGAGACAGAGGTCTTTGTCTTTGGTGGCCTTTGCGTCATGGCGGAGGGGCGATGTTCGCTCTCGTCCTATGCCACGGGGCGGTCGCCAAACATGAACGGCGTGTGTTCCCCGGCAAGTCACGTGTCCTACTCGGAAGAGGAGGGCGATCTTGTGGCGCGCCTTGGGGGCTATACGATTCACCGCACAGAGAAAGAGCGTTCCGCGCCCTATCCAACGCTTTGCAAGGGATGTTTCACGTCGCGTGAACAAACAGGACACGTCTTTGAAGACCCGACCAGCCTTGATGCGACGCGTCTTATCCCGGACTTGGCCAAAGCCGGCGTTACGGCCCTCAAGATCGAGGGGCGGCAGCGGAGCCGGGCCTATGTCGAGAAAGTCGTTCGCGCGTTTCGGGGGGCCGTCGAGGCAGAAGCACAGGGTCGCCCGATGCCCGAGGGGCTATTGGCGACGTTGAGCGAAGGACAGGCAGTCACGACGGGTGCCTATGCGAAGGTTTGGAGATAGGACATGCAAGAAGCGATGGACCTGACGGTCGCGCCAAATCCGTTTTTCTGGAACCTTGAGACCACGAAAGACTTTTATCGCGCGCTTTCCAAAACCCCCGTGTCGCGTGTGGTGGTTGGTGAATTGGTATGCTCAAAGCGGCTACCGTTCATCCAAGATGCTTTCCCCGAAGCGGTAGAAACTTTAGTCGAGGCGGGCAAATCGGTCGCTCTGACCACATTGGCGCTTATTACGTTGAAGCGGGAGAGAAAGCAGACAGCCGACCTTTTTGATGCCGGGATGATCGTCGAGATCAGCGATCTTTCTGCCCTAAGGCATCTCCCACAGGGGCAGCCATTTTGGGTTGGCCCATTGGTCAATGTCTACAATGAGGGCACGTTGCGTTGGCTTGCGGCGCAGGGCGCAGAACGGGTGTGTCTGCCGCCGGAATTGCCGATTGAGTCGGTGCGTCGGTTGGCCCAGGTTGGGGCAGAGTGTGGTGTTGCGATTGAGGTTTGGGGGCATGGGCGCGCGCCTCTTGCCATCTCGGCGCGGTGTTATCACGCGCGATTGCATGACCGGATAAAGGACAATTGCCAGTTCGTCTGCGGCGATGATCCTGATGGGCGTGATGTGGATACACTGGACGCGCAGAAGTTCCTTGTCGCCAACGGGGTGCAGACCTTGTCACACGCCACAACAAGCATGGTGCGTCACTGTGATTTGCTTCGAGAGGCCGGTGTGAGTGCGTTGCGACTTTCGCCGCAGTCGCAGCATTTTGTCGAAATTTGCGAGGGCTATGCAGCTGTGCTTGAGGGGGTGCGCGACGCAGAGGACTTTGCCCGCGACCTCGTTCAGCTTGTGCCCGATGGCCAGCTTGCCGATGGCTTTCTGACGGGAATTTGTGGGGCGGATTGGTCGGGGGCGGCCTGAAAACAGGCGGGGGCGCTTAACTCGGTTTGCGCCCCTCCGCCTCGTCAATCAAGCGCGTGACCCAAGCTGCGGTCATGCATGTGGCGGGAATCCCAAGCGGGATTGCGGCAATAAGCGCGTGAAGCGGCGCAAGGGCTGCGACCCCCAAGGTCTGTAACATCAAGAAGAGCAAAAACAGGTTGATCGCCACGGCTGCGGCGGTGAACGGGTAAAGATAAAGCCAGAGGCGTAGCGTCGTCGGACCAAAGAGCTTTTTCATTGGGCGGCCTCATGTTGCGCGATTTGTGTCGCAAGGCTTTCGGCGATGAGGGATACGGTTTGCGGCCATTCGATGAACGGCGGCAGAACCGGCCCGGAAAATTCCGCGCTTGCCAGAGCCTCGGGCACATCGTCGATATAATGCCCCGCGCGCAGGGCGAAGAAAGGCAGGCATATCGCCTGCCCCAGATCAAGGGCGACGTCGCCAAGGAAGGGGTCTTGCTCGACGAAACCGGCACAGGCGGATTTGAAGCCAAGTGATTTTTCGAGATGATCCGTGAGCGTCATCGTCGTCTCAGCGTTCTTTTGCGAGACGGCACTCCCGTGCGCGGCGACCAAAAGCGCGGTTTCTGCGGCCTGCCAGCCTTCGGCGTTGAGACGCTCGCTTAATGCGGCCTCAATGCAGGGGGCAAGGGCGGGTTCGTGGCCGAAAGGGGGCAGAACCGTCAGGTTATGTTCCTTGGCCTTTTCATTCAGGATGCGGCGCACGAAATAGCCATCGGCCATGAAAAAGGGATAGAGGAGCGGCGCGCCAAGCGCGGCAACAGCGGCCTCAAAAGCGCCGGGTGCGGCGAGTGTTGCACCTGCCACGCGGATGTCGGGCAAGGCTGCATCTATATGCGAGGCAAGGGTTGCAAGCGCGGCTTCCTGCACGTCTGGTTCGGACGGGCTTCCATGTGTGACGATGAGGACGGAGGGATTAGTGACTTGTGCCA
>JAPHRE010000029.1 GCA_026195905.1 Pseudopelagicola sp.
CGAACAGCAGTTAAGATCACGAACTCCAAAGTGCGAGCAGAAACGCCTTCACGTTCGCCAAGTTGAGTCATGAAGCCGGGAACGCTCTGCCACGGCATTGAAGGCATATGTTGCACGGTGCGTTTGGTGTTCGGTAGAGCCTTCCGAAGACCGTTCACGGGGTTTTCCTGCGTGTATTGCCCGTTGCCTTTTGCCCAGTCGAAGACGACGCCGATCCGTTGTTTTAGGCGCCTGGCTGTTTCAGGTTTCGTCTCCCAGATAGGGGAAATGATGGCGAGAATGTCTGAAGATTGAATGGTGTGAAGCGGTTTGCTGCCAAGTGTAGGAAAAGCGTAGTTTTCCATCATTGCTAACCAGGCAGTTGCGTGCTTTTCGCTTTTCCACCCCTTTTGTCGCTCTTTGTGGACCTTGAGAGCGGTTTGCTTGAACGTGAGGCTCTCCTTTTTCCTGATTTGGTCAGGGTCGCCACCTTGTCTCGCGATCTTGCGGTAGGTGAAGGCCAGGTCACGCGCTTCTGCAAGTGAGACAAAGAGGGCTGAGCCCAGCCCGAGTTCGCGCCGCTTTCCGTGGATAGTGGTTCGGAGAATCCAAGACTTGCCGCCGGTTGGGCCTACTCGGAGGTAGAGGCCGTTTCCGTCTGAATACATGCCCGGATCTTTGAGGGCTGAAACCTGCTTTACGGTTAGCTTCTTCATGTTTGTCCCACCACTGGTTCTCAAACTCTTGTCCCGCCGTTTTTCCCACCAGTAGTGGTGGGACAGGGAGGGGAGAGCTTAGACTAGTTGATAGGAGGTGAGAGAAAGTATATCAAGGATATTAGGATGATAGGAGAAAAGCTGAGAAGATCAGAGACAGGGGTTGGGTAGCCTGTACCGCCACCAAGAATTCCAGCCCTGAAAGCATCTGCTTTCAGGGCTTTTTCTTTTGGCGGGATTGAGGCGTCGGGGCATGGGTTAACGCGAAAAACGCACGTCGGTATCACGTCGGTATTGCGTCTGTATCGCGTCGGTGCAGGGAGCGGCAGGGGCCGGAAAGGTTAACGCGCGCAAGGCGCGGCGCGCCCAAGCGATTTCGAAATCGCTTGGGGCAGGAAAGTCGAAAACCCTTGCGCCTCAGGCCGGGCGCAGGCCGAGGATTTCGCGGGCCTCAGCCGGGGTTGCCACGGGGCGTTCGTATTTCTCGCAGAGGTCCGCCGCCCGCGCGATCAGCGCGGCATTGGAGGGCGCGAGCGTCTCGCGGTCAAGGCGCACGTTGTCCTCAAGCCCGGCGCGGGTATGGCCCCCGGCGGCGATGGCCCATTCGTTGACCACGGCCTGATTGGCGCCGATCCCGGCGGCGCACCATGCGGCCTCGGGGGCGCGGGTCTTCATCATGTGAACGTAGAAATCAAACACCTCCTTGTCACAGGGCATGGCGTTTTTGACGCCCATGACGAACTGCACATAGAGACGGCCAAAGAGCTTGCCCTCACCATGCAGGCGGATCGCCTGAAGGATGTGCGACAGGTCAAAGGCCTCGATCTCTGGCGTGATCTCGTAGGTCTGCATTTGCGAGGCAAGCCACGCCACGAGGTCGGGCGGGTTCTCATAGACGCGGGTCGGAAAGTTGTTCGAGCCGACCGAGAGCGACGCCATATCAGGGCGCAGGGGGAGCATGCCGCCACGCGCCTCACCGGCCCCGGAGCGCCCCCCGGTCGAGAATTGAATAATGACGCCGGGGCAGTGTGTCTCCAGCCCTTCCTTGAGTCGGGCGAACCGCTCGGGGTCGGAGGAGGGGGTTTCGTCGTCGTTGCGCACATGGGCGTGGATGATTGACGCCCCCGCCTCAAAGGCGGCATGGCTGCTTTCGATCTGTTCCGAGACCGTGGTCGGGACGGCGGGATTGTCGGATTTGCGCGGCACGCTGCCCGTGATGGCGCAGCACAGAATGCAAGGGGTGCTCATGGGGGATTCCTTTTTGGCCCGCACCGTAAACCGGGGCGGGCCGGATTGTCATTAGATGTCGAAAAAGACCGTCTCGTCTTCGCCCTGAATCTTGAGGTCGAAGCGATAGACGGTCTGCCCGTCGCGTTCGCTACGTTTGGCAATAAGCGTGGCGCGGCGGCGTTCCCATTCGATCAGGTTCAGGACCGGGTCGGCGGCGTTTGCCTCGGTCTCGTCCTCGAAATAGAGGCGGGTGTTGAGGCCGACATTGATGCCGCGCGCGACAATCCAGAGGTTGATATGCGGCGCCATCATGCGGCCATTGCGGCCCATGACCGGCCCCGGTTTCACGGTATCAAAGCCCCACTCGCCGGTGGCGAAATCGGTGATGACCCGGCCCCAGCCGCGAAAGCCCTCTTCGACCTCGCCGGGGTGTTCGGGATGGGGGTAGACGCCCGCGCTATTGGCCTGCCACGCCTCAAGAAGCACATCCTTGATTGGCGAGCCGGTGCCGTCGATCACGATGCCTTCGACGCGGATAGGTTCGCCCTTGGCGTTCGGCCCGGCGATGTCCCAGCCAAGCTCTTCGCGGTAGATGTCAAACCCGGCAGCGCCCGGCGCGAGGCCGATATGGACATAGGGGCCAGCGGTCTGGGAGGGAGATTCCTTGAGGTAGTTCAGTTTCTGCGTCATTTTTTCATTCCCTGTGCTTTTTCCGGGCGCAAAACCGGGGTCCACTTTTGCTGAAAAAGCATCAGTTCCCCTCCAGACGGTTTTCAAACAGCGTTGAGCGGCGGCCGCGTAGCACGATGTCGAATTTATAGGCGATGGTGTCGAGCGGGATTGTCGCGTTGCGGTCGAGCGCGGCGACAAGCTGGCCGATGGCGGCCTTGTCGGGGATGGTGTTGACGATCGGACAGGTCTCGATGAGCGGATCGCCTTCGAAATACATCTGGGTGATGAGGCGCTGGGCAAAGCCCGAGCCGAAAACCGAGACGTGGATATGCGCCGGGCGCCAGTCATTGACCCAGTTGCGCCACGGATAGGCACCGGGTTTGACGGTGCGGAAATAGTAATAGCCGTTCTCGTCGGTGAGGGTGCGTCCGCAGCCGCCGAAATTGGGATCAATCGGCGCAAGATAGGTATCTTTCTTGTGGCGATAGCGCCCGCCTGCGTTGGCCTGCCAGACCTCGACTAGCGTATTGGGCACGGGGCGGGCGTTTTCATCGAGGACGCGGCCATGCACGATGATGCGCTCGCCAATCGGGCTTTGGCCGGGGGCGGCGTAGTTCGAGATCAGATCGTTGTCGATCGGGTCAATGTCGCGGTGTCCAAAGGTCGGGCCGGTGATCTCACTGGCCGAGTTTTGCAAGGATATAAGCGCGTATTGCGGCGACCGCGTGACGGAGGTCTTGTAGTCCTTGGCATAGGCGGGCGGGTGCCAGAGGCGGTCCCTTTGATAGAATTCCGCTGGTGTGCTCATGGGGTCAGTCTCCTGTAAGCGGGCGCGTTTCCCGGTCGTCGGTTTCCATATCGTCATAGGTCTGCTTGGCAAGTTTTAGCGCATGGTTGGCGCGCGGCACACCGCAATAGATTGCCACATGTTGAAAGGCCTCAAGCACGTCCTGTTGGCTTGCGCCGGTGCGGGCGGTGGCGCGGATATGCATCGGGATTTCCTCGAAATTCCCGGTGGCCGCAAGCAAGGCCAGCGTCAGCATAGAGCGTTCCCGATCCGAGATGCCGTCCGAGGCCCAGACCGTGCCCCATGCCCCTTCGGTAATCAGGGTCTGAAACGGGGCGTCAAAGTCGGTCTTGGCGGCCTCGGCGCGATCCACATGGGCGTCGCCAAGGATCTTGCGGCGGACCTGTTGGCCGGTGGTGTATTTATCGGTCATCATATCCCTCATGGCGATCAGTATGGCAGACCGACGTAGTTCTCGGCCATAACCGTTTGTGCGGCGCGGTTGTCGCGCAGGAAGGCAATATCGGCCTGCTGCATCTTGATGTCGAATTCCGATTGGTCCGGGAAACGGTGCATCAGCGAGGTGAACCACCAGCTAAACCGCTCGGCCTTCCAGATACGGGCCAGCGCCTTTTCGCTATAGCGGTCGATGCCTTCGTTGTCGCCGTCAAGGTAATGCGCCACAAGCCCATTGTAGAGATAGTGGATATCGCTGGCGGCGGTGTTGAGGCCCTTGGCCCCGGTCGGTGGCACGATATGGGCCGCGTCGCCGCAGAGGAACAGACGCCCCCAGCGCATCGGTTCGGTCACGAAAGAGCGCAGGGGCGCGATGGATTTCTCGATTGATGGCCCGGTGATGAGATGTTCGGCGTAATGCGCCGGGATGCGGCGTTTGAGTTCCTGCCAGAAGGCGGCATCGGTCCAGTCGTCGGGGCTGTCGGAGAGGGAGCACTGGATGTAATAGCGGCTTAGATTGGCATTGCGCATCGAGCACAGGGCAAAGCCGCGCTCGGACCCGGCATAGATCAATTCGTCATGCACCGGCGGCGTCTCAGAGAGGATGCCGAGCCAACCGAAGGGATAGACCTTTTCGTATTCGCGGCGCACGGTGAGGGGGATGGTCTGGCGACTGACGCCGTGGAAGCCATCACAGCCCGCGACGAAATCGCAGTCGAGGCGGTGTTCGGTGCCGTCGACCGTGTAGGTGACATAGGGTGCGGCGCTGTCGGCGTCGTGGATTTCAACGTTTTCGCTATTGAACACGATCTTGCCATCCATCGCCTCGCGCGCGTCATAAAGGTCGCGGGTGACTTCGGTCTGGCCGTAGACAACCACCGAGGTGCCGGTCAACTCTTTGAAGTTGATGCCAAATTCGTCATCCCCATAGGAGACGACCGTGCCATCATGGACATAGCTTTCCGCATCCATACGCGCCCCGACCCCGGCCTCGCGCATCAGGTCGACAAACCCCTGTTCAAGGATACCCGCGCGAATACGGCCCAGAACATAGTCGCGGGTCTTGCGTTCAAGCACGACGCTGTCGATGCCTTTTGTGTGTAATAGCTGGCTCAAAAGCAGGCCCGAAGGGCCGCCGCCGATAATCGCCACTTGTGTGCGCATGGTCTGTCCTCCTGTTGTGAGGATATTGAATGGTTGAACTTGGCAAGTAAAATGAGGATATTTGCCATATAGTTTCCAAAATCGGCAATAAAGTGATCGACCGACGTATCAAATTCCGACATATCCAGTGTTTTATTGAGATTTGCCGGGAAGGCTCTCTCAAGCTGGCGGCAGAGCGGCTTTACCTGACGCAACCGGCGATTTCCAAAACGCTTAAGGAGTTGGAGGAAATCCTTGGTGCGGAATTGCTCGAACGTAGCCGGGCCGGGGTGACGCGCACGCCGCAGGGCGATGTATTCCTGCATTTCGCAGAGCAATCCCTCGCGGCGCTGCAACAAGGGCTGGCCGGGGTCGAGCAGGTCGGCACGGCGGGCAAAGCCCGGATCGCGGTTGGGGCATTGCCGTCCGTGGCGGCGCGGTTGATGCCCGAGGTGGCGGCGGAGATGACCAAAATCGCCCCCGAGGTCGAACTGCATGTGCAGGATGGTCCGCACGGGTTCCTTGTCGACCGTCTGCGCCTTGGGGGGCTGGACCTTGTGATCGGGCGGCTTGGGCGGCCCGAGACGATGCAGGGGCTTTCCTTCACGCAGCTATACGAAGAAAAGGTCGAGTTCATCGTGCGCGCCGGACATCCCCTCCTCGAAGACCCGGACCTAAGCCGAATCGGCGACTGGCAGGTGATTTGCCCGCCGCAAGGATCAGCGATTCGTCCGCTGGTCGAACGGTTTCTGATTGCGCATGGCGTGGGCAACCTCCCCAACCGGATCGAAACGGTATCGGGGGCATTCGGGCGGGTCTATACGCGGAGGTCGGATGCGATCTGGATCATTTCGGCGGGGGTTGTGGCGAATGAAATTGCCGACGGTTTCCTTGTGCCGCTGCCTTTTGAGACAGGCATTACGCGTGGTCCGGTCGGCCTTATGCGGCGCCCAGATGAAGCGATTTCGCCGCAGGAAGAATTGCTTCGTATCGCGCTCAAAAACGTCATTGGGTTGGGAATAGAATATTCCGACTAAAAAACTCAGGTTGACGTATCCGATTAAATTAGTCAGTTAAGAGCCGCGAAGAGGACTTAACGGACGAGTATGCGATATGTTGGAAGCGGACAGCCCCACAGCCATCAAACAGTTTCCAATTCATGATGCCAAAGAGCTGACGCAGGGCACAGTGCAAGCGCGCATTGTTCTGGATGGTCAGGTCTACACGCTGCGCATCACTCGCGCCAATAAGCTCATCCTTACGAAATAAATCCTTACGGATGGTCGGCGTATCAGCCCGGCCACCCACGGGGATAGAGACACGGGACAATGAAGGATATAATGATGACCCCCCTCAAAATTGGCGTTGCGCTCGCCGCTCTTGGTTTTAGCACTGTTGCACAGGCTGCGGATGGCTCTGCTGTGCTCAAGACCTATGCGGATATTGCGGCTGCAAAATATGAAGATAGTCTGATTACGGCGCGCGCACTTGGCGATGCGGTTGATGCGCTTGTCGCGGCCCCCTCCGAGGAGACGCTGGCCGCAGCGAAATCGGCGTGGCGTGCGGCGCGCGTGCCGTATCAGCAGACCGAGGTCTACCGTTTTGGCAATGCGATGGTCGATGACTGGGAAGGCAAGGTCAACGCGTGGCCGCTTGATGAAGGTCTGATCGACTATGTGGATGGGGGCTATGGTGCGCAAAGCGCAGAAAACGCGCTTTATGCGGCCAACGTGATCGCCAACCCGACATTCGAGATGTCGGGCGAAACGGTTGACGCGTCCGACATCACACCGACTTTCCTTGCCGAGACGCTACATGAGGCCGACGAAGTCGAAGCCAACGTCGCGACCGGCTATCACGCCATTGAATTTCTGCTCTGGGGGCAAGACCTCAACGGCACCGAGGCGGGCGCAGGTCGCCGCCCCTATACCGACTTTGTGATGGGCGAAGGCTGCACCGGCGGCAATTGCGACCGCCGTGTCGATTATCTTCAGGCAGCGACCGACCTCTTGCTGAGCGACCTTGAGGACATGGTGGCCGCTTGGGGCGAAGGGGGCGCGGCACACGCAGAGGTCATGCAGGACGAGACCGCAGGTCTGAGCGCGATCCTGACCGGCATGGGCTCGCTTTCTTATGGGGAGCTTGCGGGCGAGCGGATGCGCCTTGGCCTGATGCTCAACGATCCTGAGGAAGAGCATGATTGCTTCTCTGACAACACCCACAACAGCCACTATTACGATAGTCTCGGCATTCAGAATGTCTATCTCGGCTCCTATACCCGCGTGGATGGGACGGTTGTCTCCGGGGCGTCGCTGTCCGATTTGGTGGCGGCAAAAGACGCGAGCCTTGATGCCGAAGTAAAGAGCAAACTTGACGCGACCATGACCGCGATGGCGGCGATGAAGGCCGCCGCCGACACTGGCGAAATGGCGTATGATCAGATGCTTGCACCGGGCAACGCCAAGGGCGAAGCGTATATAATGGGCGGCGTAAATGGGCTTGTTGCTCAAACAAAGAGCATTGAGCGCGTTGTGTCTGCCCTTGGTCTCAACGAAATTGCGGTTGAAGGCTCTGACAGTCTCGACAACCCCGGCGCCGTGTTTCAATAGGAACACGCAGACCCTGCATTTCATTTTCTCTGTCGTCGCATCGCCAGCCACCCGGCAAGCCGCGACTCGGGGCGCTTGAGCGAACGGAAAAGACCCCATTTTCGTCTCGAATACACACGCGACTACCCGAATGGGTATGCCGGGCATTGTGCCGGGTATGGCCATCGGGATTGAAGGACAACAAAGGACATAAAAATGAACAAGACACTTCTGCTTTCTGGCTTTATCGCATGCGCGGTGCCTGTCATGGCGTCGGCCAACGAAGTCGAATGGTCGGGCGAAGTCGGCCTGAACGTGGCGCACTCTTCTGGCACGACCGAAACAACCGCAAACGGCGCTTTGGAGATGGGGTATGGGGCCGCTTTTGTCGGTCTTGAATTCGAAACCCTCTACAAGGATCCGGCGGATGATGTCGAGATCACGCTGTCGTTCGGCTATGCGTTTGACCTTGGCAATGACGTGGCCCTGACGGCGTCTTATGCCCGCATCTACCTTGATCAAACCGGCTTTAGCTCGCACGAAGCGGGGCTGGCTCTTGATTTCCCGGTGTCTGGCAATATCGGCATGACCCTCGAAGCGGTGCGCGATCTGACGGCGGACTCGACCGATTTCAGCATTGGAGCGGAATTTGGTATCTATGACGGCGTCACGGGCTGGCTGCTCGCCGGGAATGACGGCACGGACAACTACGGCGAAGCCGGTGTGTCCTATGCGATCAGCGATAGCGTTTCGATCGGCTATCTTCTGGAAGTGGCCGACAACACCAGCCGACCCACAACCTCGGCGTGACATACGCATTCTAAGGCGTGTGCCGCGTCATTATATTCGGTGCCTAAACCGGATTTGACCATACGGCAGGGCGCGCATCTTGTGCGCCCTGTTTCTATTGATCGACGTGCCAAGCGTGACATCTGACCCAAAAGGGCCGACCCAAATGCGACGCATAGGTCTTGCGACTATCCTTCTTGTTTCTTTGCCCGTGATCGGCGGCGCGCAATCTCGGCCCGGCCCTGCCGCGCTTGAGCCGCATCTTGAGATCATCGCCCGCACCCCCGACGAGGCCAACCGGATCGCCCGCGCCACAGCCGTTGACCCCGCGCTCAACCGGTTTGAACACCTCCCTGCCGGGGCCGCGAGCCATGACGATTCTGGCAAAACCGCCTTCACCCATGCCCTGCCAACGCTCAATGATGCCCAGATCCTTGATTTCCTGTCGGGGAGGGGCATTTTCCGCAAAATCTGGGTTGGGGCACCAAGCTCGACCAAGGCCTCGGACGGGCTTGGGCCGCTTTATAACGCGCGCTCTTGTCTGGCCTGTCATCCGGGCAATGGGCGCGGACATATTCCCGAAGACGGCGAGAAGGGCGGCGGGCATCGCGGAGCGGCGTTGATGCTCAAGCTGTCTGGTGCGCCTGCCTACGGGGCGCAGCTTCAGACCAATTCCCTTTCCGGCCTGCCCGCAGAAGCGCGGCTTGATGTGACCTATCGCCAAGAGACGGTGACGCTTCGGGGCGGTGAAACGGTCGTCCTGCATCGCCCGCGCTACAGGGTCAGCGCGCTTGGCTACGGCCCTTGGCCCGAGGGCGCGCTATATAGCCCGCGCCTTGCGCCGCCGCTTCCAGGGCTTGGCCTGATCGAAGCCATTCCCGCCGCCGACATCCTTGCCGCAGAAGACCCTGATGATACGGATGGCGACGGCATTTCGGGGCGCGCGCGCCGGGTCATGTCGCATGAATACGGGGTCGAGATGCTTGGGCGGTTTGGCCGTAAGGCCGCAATGGCGACGGTGCGTGCCCAAACCGCAGACGCCTTTTTCCACGATATCGGTATTTCCAGCCCGCTATTGCCCGACGCATGGGGCGATTGTCGCGCCGCGCAAACCCCGTGCCGTGACCGGCCTCATGGCGACGGTGATGTGCGCGGGTTCGAGATCGACGCCAAAGGGCTTGATCTTGTGACGCTCTATACCTCAAGCCTCGCGCTGCCGACGCGCCCCGATGCGGCGGCCCCGGAGGTTCTGCGTGGCAAGACCGTGTTCCATGAAACGGGCTGTGCGGCGTGCCATCGTCCCGCCTATGTGACGCATCGCCTAAAGGACGATGCGGCGCGGTCGTTTCAATTGATCTGGCCTTACTCGGATTTCCTTTTGCATGACATGGGCGAGGGGCTTGCCGATCACCGCCCCGAGGACGGCGCAGGGGGGCGGGAATGGAAGACCCCGCCGCTCTGGGGTCTTGGCGCGACGAGAGCGGTTGCAGGTCAGGAACGCTACCTGCACGATGGGCGCGCGCGCAGTCTCCTTGAAGCGATCCTATGGCATGGGGGCGAGGCAAAACCCGCCCGTGACCGCGTCGTTGAATTACCGCCGGACGAGCGCGCCGCGTTGATCCGATTTCTACAAAGCCTGTAAGGAGGGCTGCCTTGATGAAACGCCTGTTTGTTGTTCTTGTGCTTGGCCTCTTGCCTGTCAGCGCCTATGCCACGGACGATGTAGCGAATGATGCGACACCCCCTACAACGGACCATGCGGCGCTGATCCAAGCCGTCACCAATAAGCATATTCTGCCCCGCTATGAGGCGCTGGCCGAGACCGGCGCAACGCTGGCCGAGACGGCAACACAGCATTGCTCTGGCACGGGCCCGGCCCTGCGCGCGGCTTGGGGCAAGGCGTTTGATGCGTGGATCGGCGTCAGCCACCTGCGGTTTGGCCCGTCTGAAACCGACAATCGCGCCTTCTCGCTGGCCTTTTGGCCCGACAGTCGCGGCAAGACGCCCAAGGCGCTGCGCGGTCTGATCCTCAAGGGGGATGACACGCTCCTCATGCCTGCGGCCTTTGCGGTGCAATCCATCGCGGTGCAGGGCTATTATGCGATGGAATACCTGCTCTATGACCCGGAGTTTGCGACGCTGGGCGCAGAGGGCTTTCGCTGCGACCTCGTCAAGGCGATGGCCGGGAATATCGCCCTGGTTACGGCGGCGATCCGCGACGATTGGGTCAATGGATATGCGCAAACGCTGATTACGGCCGGGGCCGAAGGCAACGCGCGCTATCAAACGCAGGCCGAAGGGGTGCAGGAGCTTTTTAAGGCGCTGGGCACCGGGCTTCAGGTCACGTCGGATATGCGCCTTCAGCGTCCTTTGGGAACCCTTGATCGTCCACGTCCCGACCGGGCCGAGGCGCGGCTTTCGGGGCGCTCTGTGCGTCATGTGATCCTTTCGGTCGAGGCGCTTGACGAGCTGGCGGGGCTTTTGTCGACGGGCGCGCCGAGCCTTGCCGGGCAATTCCATGACGGGTTTGGCTATGTGCGTGAGGCGGCTTTGGCGCTTGACGATCCAACCTTTGCCACGGTGAGCGATCCCGGCAAGCGATTGAATATCGAAACGCTCCAGGCGGTGCTAGAGGATCTGCGAGAGATTGCCGCGATCGAGCTTGGGGCGCATCTTGGCGTCGTGGCCGGGTTCAACGCGCTGGACGGGGATTGATATGGTTTCGCGCAGAGGTTTCATCGCGGGCGCGCTGGCGGCGGGCACGGTGCCGACAATGACATGGGCCGGGCTGGGCGATGTGCTGTTTCTGAGTGCGGCGCAGGACAGCGGCGGCGCGTATCGGCTTTTCGGCCTTGGCGCGGCGGGCGATCCGGCGTTTTCCGTGCCGCTTCCGGCGCGCGGACATGCCGCCGCCGCCCATCCGACCGCCGCCGAGGCGGTTGGCTTTGCGCGGCGTCCCGGCAATTTTGCCTTTGTGCTCGATTGCACAAGCGGGGCGGTGTTGCATCGGCTTGAAACGCCCGAGGGGCGGCATTTCTATGGTCACGGGGCATTTTCCATCGACGGCAATATGCTTTTCACGACCGAAAATGACTATGAGGCCGGGCAAGGCGTCATCGGTGTGTGGGACCGGGGCGCGGGGTATCGGCGCGTTGGCGAATTTGCGTCGGGCGGTGTTGGTCCGCATCAGGTCTGTCGGGTGCCGGGACGCGAGACTTTGGTTGTGGCCAATGGCGGGATCGAAACCCATCCCGACTCGGGGCGGGCCAAGCTCAACATCCCGATGATGCAGCCCAACCTTGCCTATCTGTCGCCCGGCGGTGAGGTGCTGGAGCGTATGAGCCTGCCGGGCGGGATGCATATGAACTCGATCCGCCATATCGCGGTGCGTGGGGATGGTCTTGTGGCCTTCGGGATGCAATGGCAGGGCGACCGTCTGCAGGCGCCGGTTTTGTTCGGCGTGCATCGGCAGGGCGCTGCGCCGCGCCTGCTTGATCCCACGGACGAAGACCATCGGGCGCTGCATGGCTATGTCGGAAGCGTGACCTTCTCAAAAGATGGGCGGGAGGTCGCGATATCGTCGCCGCGCGGTGGTGTGGTTCAGGTGATTGATGTGGCGGCGATGGGGGTGGATCGCTCGGTTGCCATGCCGGATGTCTGCGGCATTGGGGCAAGCGATGCGGGCTTTGTGCTGACCTCCGGGGATGGCCATGTCGCGCGCTACGAAGGCGATGCCCTGCGGTCCGTTGCACAGCACGATATCCGCTGGGACAACCATATGGTTGGTCTCTGAGCGCAAATGCGGTGCCTTTTGGGGCACTGTCGCAATACCGACGCGATACCGACGCGATGCATATATCTGGTTTTTGCGCCTCGGCGGGCCAAAAAGGCATTGCGCCGGGCCGGTTTGCGGCGGAGAAAATGACTGAACCCCATACGGAGCGCCTTATGATTCATCCCGCCTTTACCGCCCCCGGACAATTTTACCGTGGCAACCTGCATACCCATTCGAACCTGTCGGATGGCTGTCTTGACCCCAAGGAGGTCTGTCGGCGCTATAAGGCGGAAGGCTATGATTTCATTAGCCTTACGGATCATTTTGTCGGCATCTTCGACTACCCGATTGCCGATACGCTACCGTTTCGCGATGCAGGGTTTACGACGCTTCTCGGGGCGGAATTGCATTCCGGCGCAATGGCCAATGGGGAGCTTTGGCATATCCTTGCCGTGGGTCTCCCGGCGGATTTCGCGGCAAGTCATTCGCCTGCGTTCATGCCCGTCGAAGATCAGGAAAGCGGTGCCCAAATCGCCACCCGCGCCCGCCAGGCCGGCGCTCACGTCACCATCGCGCATCCGCAATGGTCAGGGCTGACGCTTGAGGATGCGCGCGCCATTGAGGCGGCGCATGCGGTCGAGGTTTATAACCACGGCTGTGCAACAGGCTGTGACCGCGCTGACGGGTTTCATATGCTTGATTTGTTGCTCGCGGAAGGGCGAAAACTTGATCTTGTGGCCACAGATGATGCGCATTTTACAGAGCCAGATCACTTTGGCGGCTGGGTCATGGTCAAGGCGCAAGCCAATGACCCAGAGCTTCTCTTGGAGGCGCTGAAGCGGGGCGAATACTACTCTAGCCAAGGACCGGATTTGCGCCTTGTGGAGGTCAGGGACAAAACCGTCGTGGTTGAAAGCTCGTCCGCGGCAAGCGTCATTGTGCAAGGGCAGGGGACTGCGGCAACGGCTATTCATGGCCATTCGATGACCCGAACCGAAGTCCCGATCCTGCGGTTTTACAATAGCCCGTGGCTCCGGGTTACGGTTATTGACGCAGCCGGGCGGCGGGCGTGGTCAAACCCGATATGGATTGCGTAGCGACCGGGGGATCGGTTTTCGGGACAGTTGCGCCGAGCCTAAGGCGTTGGCACAAAAAGGCGCACGCGCGAAAGGACACGCGCGTGCGCCGAAGGTTGGACTGCGAGAGCCTAGAAGAACCCGAGTTTGTTGGGGTTATAGCTCATCAGGATGTTCTTGGTCTGTTGGTAATGATCGAGCATCATCTTGTGGTTTTCACGCCCGATGCCCGACTGTTTATAGCCGCCAAAGGCCGCATGAGCAGGATAGGCATGATAGTTGTTGACCCAGACACGGCCCGCCTCGATGGCGCGGCCAAATCGGTAGCAACGGTTCGCATCGCGGGTCCAGACACCGGCGCCGAGGCCATACATCGTGTCATTGGCGATGGCGAGGGCTTCTTCCTCGTCCTTGAAGGTCGTAACCGACACCACGGGACCAAAGATTTCCTCTTGGAAAACCCGCATCTTATTGTGACCCTTGAGGATCGTCGGCTGGACATAATAGCCGTTGGCAATGTCGCCGTTGAAGCGCGCGGCCTCGCCACCGACAAGAACCTCGGCCCCTTCTTCGACGCCGATGGTCAGGTAGGACATGATCTTGTCCTGTTGTTCCTGACTTGCCTGAGCGCCGACCATTGTTTCGGGGAGACGGGGGTCGCCCTGTTTGATGGCCTTCACGCGCTCGATACAACGGGCGATGAATTCTTCGTAGATGTCTTCTTGAATAAGGGCGCGGGACGGGCAGGTGCAAACCTCGCCCTGGTTGAAGGCAAAAAGGACAAACCCCTCGACGGCTTTGTCGAGGAACGCGTCATCCTGGGCCATCACGTCCGAGAAGAAGATGTTGGGCGATTTGCCGCCAAGTTCGAGCGTGACCGGGATTAGGTTTTCGGTCGCGGCCTTCATAATCAGGCGGCCGGTTTCCGTAGAGCCGGTGAACGCGATCTTTGCAATCCGTGGGTTTTTGGCGAGCGGCGCGCCGACATCCGGGCCCATGCCGTTGACGATGTTGAGCACACCAGCGGGCAGGAGATCGGCGATCAGTTCCGCCAACACCATGATTGCGGCAGGGGTCTGTTCTGCGGGTTTCAGCACGACGCAATTGCCCGCAGCCAGCGCTGGCGCAAGTTTCCATGCCGCCATCAGGATCGAGAAATTCCAAGGGATGATCTGACCCACAACGCCGAGAGGTTCGGAGAAGTGATAGGCGACGGTATCGGCGTCGATCTCCGACATATTGCCTTCCTGAGCGCGCAGAACCCCGGCGAAATAACGGAAGTGATCGGCGGAAAGCGGGATGTCAGCCGCAGTTGTTTCGCGGATCGGTTTGCCGTTGTCCCAGGTTTCGGCCATTGCGATCAGGTCAAGATTGGCGTCGATGACGTCGGCGATTTTCAACAGGATGTTGGAGCGCTCCGTCGCCGAGGTCTTGCCCCAAGCGTCTTTGGCTGCGTGGGCCGCGTCGAGCGCCAATTCCACATCGGCAGCATCGGATCGTGCCACTTCGCAGACCTTGGCCCCGGTGATCGGGGTAACATTGTCAAAGTATTTGCCGTTCACGGGGGCAACGAATTTGCCACCGATGAAATTGTCATAGCGGGACCGGAAGGGCGATGCGAATTGCCCGGCGGTTTGTGTCATTTCATTCATGAGATATCCTCCTCGTTGTCCGGGTCTCCTCTTCCCGGATACTGAGAAGGATGGTGTTTTGATCGGTCCGCGTCATCGGGGCGCGGCACGCCAAGCGGCAAAGGTGTCTCAGGAGTGAGACAGGTTTGCGGTCTTAGTCGCCGATGCCAAGCCGTTTCATGCGCCGATACAGCGTTGCCCGTCCGATTCCGAGGGCGCGCGCGGCGCGCGACACGTTGCCATCGGTGCGGGCAAGGGCGCGCATCACCGCAGCTCGTTCCGCCTTTTCAAACCCCGAAGCGCCATCCTCGCGCCCAAAGAGGTCTGTGGCCGGGCGCGGTTTGAGCGCGCCGTTCGTTTCGAGGCCAAAGCATTTGCGCGCGCCGCGGGTGGCGCCGATCACGATATCGTTGCCGTCTATGGCAAGCAAAACGGAACTCTCGGTTTCGCCGCTGTCGGCAATCACGATGCGGGCCTCGGGAAAGGAAGCGCGGAAGAAATCGGCCTCGATCTGGCGTGCGGTCTGGGCGACGGTGGCGCTGATGAGGCGGTTGAAGGCTTCGGTTTGATCGGCGCGGGCCGATGAGACATCAAGCGCCGCGACCACATTCCCATCCGTGCCGAAAATGGGGGCGTCCATGCAGCTCATCCCGATATTGCGGGCAAAAAAGTGATCGTCGCGATGGATGATGACTTGGCGTTTCTCGGTCAGGCAGGTGCCGATTCCGTTGGTGCCTTCGGCGGCCTCGCTCCAGTCTGCGCCGCTCCAAAGGCCCCATTCCTGAAACGTCGCGGCGTCGGAATCGGCGCAGCGTTGATCCAGCACAATGCCGGTTTCATCCGTCAACAACACGCCACAGCCAGAATTGCCGACGAGGCCAAAAAGCTGATCCAGCTTGGGGGCCGCGACAAGCATAAAGCGCTCTTGTTGTGCGTGCCGGGCCTGTAATTCATGCGCGCTAATGCGTTGGGGCGCGCGGTTTTCGGCGGGGTCGAGACCGTGATGTTTGACAGACCGATGCCACGACGCGGCCAGCTTTGAGCGTGCCGCAGCAGAGCCGGATTGCACCGTGCTCAACACCTTGTTGATGTGGTTCACCCTCGGCGTGATGGCCGGTCCTCCTCCGTGTTGCGGACCCGGTTCCTCCGACCGGATCAGCGCCGAGACAGACTACATAAAGATACTATGAAATCCATCATTTGATGCGAAGACCACAAAAATATTGGGCGTCTTGATGGGCTTAAATCTCATTTGTTTAATTAAAACAATGGCTTGTGGTTATTTATCATCGGCGATTGTTAGCGTAGAGCGATCCTCGCGCGCCTCTACCCTGAAAGGGGATGGCGTTGGATTTCGTGAAACATGCCCGCACGATCCTCCCCGACAAGGGTCAGGTCCGGCAGCGTGAACGGCGTCGGCAGGAGCGGCGTCAAATGCGGCGCAAGCGCGGTGTGAACCTGGTCTGCCTCCCCCTTGGCAAGGCGGCCTGTGAGGGTGATGTGAAAGCGGAATTCATCAAGCACATAGGGATAGCCCCATTGGCGCAGAAGCGCCTCTTGTCGAGGGCTGAGGCGCGCCTGGCGGCGGCGGGCGAGTTCGGCGTCGGTCGGGGGGGCGCGAAAACGGTCCAGCTCTTGCACAATCGCGCCCGCCAGGTCGGCCAACGGGGTCTGGTCGCCCTTGACCGTCAACGCAAGAAACCGTCCGATCCGGCTTAGGCGCAACCCGTCCAGTGTCACTGGAGGGAGGCGTTTTGTCAGCGTTTCTAGCGTGTTTTCAAGGTCTTGCAGGCTTGTATCATCGGCCAGTCGGAAGGGCGCTTTGATCGTGCCGTGCAGGCCGTATTTTCGGGGGCTGGCGGTCAGGTCGGCGACCGGGCGGGGCAGGTCCGCGATCTTGGGGTGGGGGTGGGGTTTGCCTGTTTTGATGTCCCAACCCAACCATTGCGCGCCGAATGTGGCGAAGGCACCGTCTTGGGGGGTGTAGTAGATGCCAAATCTGCGAAATTGCATGGGGTCTCTTTCGGTTTCCACGCCGCCGAAAACATGGCGTAACACCTTGATGGCACAAGATATGATCCGCGCCAATGCCCCCCTTGTTCTTGAGGCTGAGACTGCGGCGATCCGCTGCGGCCGTGCCGATGGCGTTCTGTGCGAATTAGAGCGGTGGGCGCACGCCGCGTGGGTTTGGTGCGTAGGATCACATATGTATTGCGTCGGTATTGCGTCCGTATCGCGTCGGTGCGGATTTTGGGGCTGCCAAAGCCGGTTTAACGCCAATGGCGAGAGAGTTTGCGCCACGCCACGACGATGGACATGGGTTTCCAGCTTCCCATGCCAAAATGCACCACCTCGCGGCGATGCAGCGCCGGGCGGTCGACAAAGCGCACACCGTCGATGACGATCGAGCGTGTCTTGCGCAATTGGCGCACGAGGTCGGGGGCGGAATGGCCGCGCACCTCAAGCCAGTCGTAGATCACATCGGTGAACACGCCGGGCCCGGTCTTTTTGATGGTCCAGTCAGGATGCGCATCGACAAAGAAGGGATCGCGGACATTGGTTTCGATCCGGGCGACGGTTTCGGCAAGGATCGGATGATCGGGGCGAAAGGCAAAGGTCCAGTTGGAGAAGGCGACGATATTGTCCTTCCACCACAGCGACAGGTTATAGGCGCCGCCCGAGCGCACATGGCCTTCGGGCTGCCAGTCGGGGAATTTGTCGAGGTAATCGCCATCAATCCCGATCACCGCCTCATCGTCAGGTGCGATCCAATCCGAGAGCGGCTTGCGGCAGATGGTGTCGGCATCGCAATAGAGGCCGCCATTGTGCAGCACCACGAGATAGCGCCAGAAATCCGCGCGCTCTACGGCATTGAGCGCGAGGTAGGTGTCGAGATGTTCAGGGAAGGTTTCGGAGATAAAGCCAAGACAATCGGCGTCATCGTTAAAGGACACCGTCCAATCGGGATTGCGCCGGGGCCATGTCGCGATCCAGCGGCGCATGGGGCGTTCCATCTTGGCCGGGGCTTTGGTTTTCCAGGTTTGGAAAATCTGGCGGGGGATTTTGGGGGGCGTGGAAATGGCCGACTCCATCGCTTGAGTGCGTCGCGCGACAATAGGGGGAGAGGCGCGGGGGCGCAATATAAGGGCGGGCAACACTGCTACAAAAGCGACGCGATATCGGTAACAATGTTGCCAAACTCCCTTGCAAATTGCTGTGTCGGGTGGCACGTCCTTTTGCATCTCTGCCTCGGGGTGTTCCGGGGCGATACGCGCGATACTCGAGGAGAGCCCGATGCCAGATCTTCGTTCCAAGACCTCCACCTTTGGCCGCCGCATGGCCGCAGCCCGCGCGCTTTGGCGTGCGACGGGTATGAAAACCGAAGATTTCGGCAAGCCGATTGTCTGTGTCGTCAATTCCTTTACCGAGTTTGTGCCGGGCCATGTGCACCTGCGCAACATGGGCAAACTTGTCGCGGATGAGGTCGAAAAGGCCGGGGGCGTGGCCAAGGAAATGAATACGATTGCCGTCGATGACGGGATCGCGATGGGCCATGACGGGATGCTCTATTCGCTTCCCAGCCGCGAAGTCATTGCCGACAGCGTGGAATATATGGCCAACGCCCATTGCGCGGATGCGCTGGTGTGTATTTCCAACTGTGACAAGATCACGCCGGGGATGCTCATGGCGGCGATGCGGCTTAACATTCCGGCGATCTTCGTGTCGGGCGGGCCGATGGAGGCGGGCAAGGTTGTCCTCAAGGATGGCGAGCATAAGGCCGACCTCGTGACCGCGATTGTCGGGGCGACCGACGAAGACCGCAGCGACGAAGAAGTTGATAAGCTCGAACGCTCGGCCTGTCCGACCTGCGGGTCTTGCTCGGGGATGTTCACGGCGAACTCGATGAACTGTCTTGCCGAGGCGCTGGGCCTTGCGCTGCCGGGGAACGGATCTCTTCTGGCGACCCATGCCAAGCGCAAAGGGCTTTTTGAAGAGGCCGGGCGCAAGATCGTGGAGCTTTGTCAGCGGTGGTATAAAGAGGGCGACGAGACCGCCTTGCCGCGCGGTATTGCGACCTATGAAGCGTTTGAAAACGCTATGGCGCTTGATATCGCGATGGGCGGGTCGACCAATACGGTTCTGCACCTTCTTGCGATTGCGCATGAGGGGGGCGTCAATTTCACGATGGCGGATATGGATCGCATGAGCCGCCAGATTCCGCACCTTTGCAAGGTCGCGCCATCCACGCCCGAGTATCACATGGAAGACGTGCATCGCGCGGGCGGAATTGCGCGGATCCTGGGCGAGTTGGACCGAGAGGGCAAAATCCATCGCGATTGTGCCACGGTGCATGAAAAGACTATGGGCGATTTCATCGACAAATGGGATGTGCGCCGCGAGAGTGCAGGTAATGAGGCGCATGACCTTTACATTGCCGCGCCGGGCGGTGTGCGCACCACCGAAGCCTTTAGCCAGTCGCGCATGTATACCGAGCTTGACCTTGATACCGCGGGCGGCTGTGTGCGCGATTACGCCCATGCCTATAGCGAAGAAGGCGGGCTTTGTGTGTTGTTTGGCAACCTGGCCGAGCAGGGCTGTATCCTGAAAACTGCGGGCGTTATCAAGGAGATGTATGAATTCGAGGGCAAGGCCGTCGTATTCGAGAGCCAAGATGATGCGGTTGAGGGTATCCTTGGCGGCAAGGTCAAGGCGGGGTCGGTTGTCGTCATCCGCTATGAAGGGCCGAAGGGCGGGCCGGGAATGCAGGAGATGCTTTACCCGACCGCGTATCTCAAGGCGATGAAACTTGATACGACCTGTGCGTTGGTGACGGATGGGCGGTTCTCGGGCGGGACGGCGGGGCTTTCGATCGGGCACGCCTCGCCGGAAGCGGCGGAAAAGGGTGCGATTGCGCTTGTGGAAGATGGCGATACGATCACCATTTCGGTGCCGAACCGGTCGATTGAGTTGCAGGTCTCGCAGGAGGTTCTGGCAGAGCGCCGGGCGCAGCATCCGCAGGCAGATAAGAAGGTTTGGAAGGCCGAGGGACGTCCGCGGGCTGTCTCAACCGCACTCAAGGCCTATGCCGCGCATGTGTCCAATGCCTCGCTCGGGGCGGTGCGGGTTCTCGACGAAGACGCCTAAACCCCTTTGTGGGATTACATGAAGCGGGGTCGCATTGGCGGCCCCGTTTTGCGTTTTTCGGGGGTATGTATCGCGTCGGTATTGCGTCTGTATCGCGACAGTGCGGATTTACAGTGCGGATTTGGTCAGGGCGTGACGGGCCGGAAAGCGGCGGTCAGGCCTTGGCCCCCGCCGATGCCGATCATCGCCATCGCCAAGGCATGCGGCGGCGCATTGCGCAATTGTGCGAAGAGGCGCGTGACGAGGATGGCGCCGGACGCGCCGAAGGGATGGCCGAGGGCGATGGCCCCGCCTTGCGCGTTGGGCAGGGTGTCGGGCAGGCCGAGGGCATCGAGGCTTGCCAGAACCTGCGCGGCGAAGGCTTCGTTGAACTCAAGGTGGGTCAGGGCGTCTAACGAGAGGTCAGGGCGGCGCGTGAGGAGTTTGCGCGTTGAGGCCACAGGGCCGATGCCGAGAAGATTGGGGTCTACCCCGGCGGCGGCGGCGTCCTCGAAGGCGAGCACATAGGGCAGACCGGCGGCGCGGGCGCGCGCCAGAGAGGTCACGACAAGCGCCGCCGCGCCATCGTTGAGCGGGCAGGCATTGGCGACGGTCACAGTTCCACCCGGTGAGAAGGCCGGGCGCAGGCGGGCAAGGCGTTCCGGCGTCAGGCCCGTGCGGGGGCATTCGTCGCGGGCGTGGCCTGCAAGGGGGGTCATCTCGGCGTCGAACAGCCCTTCGGCCTGAGCCGCGAGGGCGCGGGCGTGAGACCGCAGGGCGAAGGCGTCTTGTCTTTGGCGAGAGACCCCATAATGGGCCGCGACGGTATCGGCGGCGGCCCCCATTTCGGGATCGCCGAGGGCGTCGGGGGCAAAGCGGGCGCGGGTATAGGGGACGGGGGCGGCAGCATCGCGGCCGGGCATGGCGCGGTGGGGTTTGCGGCTTTGGCTTTCGACGCCACCGGCGATATAGAGATCGCCCGCGCCCGATTGCACGAGGCGGCAAGCGAGGATTACCGCCTCAAGCCCCGCGCCACATTGGCGATCCACCGTGAGGCCGGGGAGTGTCACATCGCCCCACGCGGTCAGGGCCGAGAGGCGGGCGATATTGCCGCCGGGGCCAGCGGCGTTGCCAAGGATCACATCGTCGATGTCGGACGCGGCGAAAGGCGTCTCGGCAAGCGCGGCGCGCAGGACGGGCGCGGCGAGGTCTTCGATATCGAGGTCGCGTAACATGCCACCGGCGCGGCCAATGGGGCTTCGGCGGGCGGCGGCGATCACGGGTTGGTGCTCTGGCGAGTGTTCAGGCGGGTAGGGGGACAAGGCGCGCGTCCTTTTGTTCGAGCCACGCCAGCAAGGTGCGGCGGTCGGGCTTGCCGCTGCTGGTCAGGGGGTAGGCGGCCAGCCTATAGGCCCGGCGCGGAATTTTGTAGTGTGGCAGGTGGCGGGCGAGATGGGCGCGCAGGGCGGCGAGGGATGTCTCGCCGGTGAGGAGGGCGACGAGATCCTGACCGCGTGTCGGATGCGCAGGGCCAAGGACCACGGCCCCGGTTATGCCGGGAAGGGCGGTGAGGGCGGTTTCGATCTCTTGGGGGTAGATATTGAGACCGGCGGTGACGATCATGCCGCCTTCGCGCCCCATAAGGGTCAGGGAGCCGTCGGGGTTGATCCGGCCAAGGTCGCCGACCGTGGCCCAGTCCCCTTCGCGGCGAAAGCCGGAGGTCGGGTTGGCCGTCAGGTAGCCGTCAATGGCAAGGTCGCCACGGGCAAAGATGGTGCCGGTCTCGCCTTGGGGCAGGGGGCGGCCTTGGGCGCGGATCGACAGGGCGACATGGGGGAAGGGATGGCCGACGCTATCGGGGGGCGCAGAGGAAGTTTTGGCGTCATGGCGCGAGAGGCTTAGAAAGCCGAGTTCGGAGGCACCGTAGTATTCATAGAGCGTGGCGGCGGGAAAGGTCTGGCGCGCCGTGGTGAGGAGGGCGGGGGCCAGTTTTGCGCCCGCCGTTGTGATGTGGGTCACAGAGGGGAACGGGGCGGAACGGCAGAGGGCTTGCAAGAGGGCGGGGACGGCGACGAGGCGGCGGGTGCGGGTCTTCAGGAGGGCGCTGGCCGTGGGCGCGTCAAAGCGGGGCAGGGCGGTAAAGGCGGCCCCGTTGTCGAGGGTTTCGGCCAGTGCATAGAGCGTCACGCCATGTGCGAGCGGGCCGGGGGCGAGGGTATGGGCTTGATCGGTGAGGCCAAAGGCGGCGCGGCTTGCGTCGAGAGAGACGCGCCAGGAGTGGCGGGACCGGGCGAAGGGTTTGGGGCGCGAGGTTGTGCCGGAGGTATAGCCAACGAGGAAGGTTTGGTCCGGGGCGCGCGGTGTGGGCGCGGCGGGGGGGGATGTCAGGAGGTCGGGCAGGGCGGTTTCGACCGGGACGGTCGGGATGGCGAGGGTTTGCGCGGCGGCGATGAGGCCGGTTTGCCCGGCAAGGCAGAACAGGACATCGGGGCGCAGCGCCTCAAGCGCCTCGATCAGTAGCGGTTCCGGCCATTTGGCGTCGAGGAGTTGCACCGCGTGGGGCGTTGAAAAAGCGGTCGCCAGAAGCGGCAGGGCGGCAGGATGGTTGCCTGTGGTCAGCGCAAAGAGCCGGGCCGGGGCGGGCAGCGTCAGGCCGGGGCGATCGCGGCGCGGCAGGGCGCGCAGGGCGGCGTCGAGCCGGGCGGTTTGAGCGTGGAGCGCGGCGTAGGTCAGGGACGTGTCGCCAAGGCGGACCGCCAGCGCATCGGGGCGCAGGCGGGCATGGGTTTCAAGGGATGTGCCGAGGGGCACGCGGGCCTCAGAGCGCCGGGTAGGCGCGGCGGATGCCACGCGTCACGATGGTGGCGATGGCCACTTTGACAAGATCGCCGGGCACATAGGCTGCCATAATCATCACCGCCTTGGAGAGCGGCAGTTTGGCGACCACGGCCATCCACGGGATGCCGATTGCATACATCACAAGGATGCCGCCGATGGCGATGCTTGTGGCGAGGCGCAGCGGGCTGGTTCCGCGCCGCCCGATGAGCCAGCCGATGACGGCGGCGGAGATGGGCCAGGCAACGAGGAAGCCGCCCGACGCGCCCGCAAAGACGCCAAAGCCGCCGCGCCCGCCAGAGAGAAGCGGCAGGCCGATGGCGACGAGGGCGATAAAGAGCAGCATGGCAAAGCCGCCGCGCCGCGCCCCGGCGATGGCTCCGGCGAGCATCACGCCGAGAGACTGGGCCGAGATCGGGGGCAGGGCGAGGCCTGCGAAACTTATGGGGGGCATCAGGCCGAGGGCGGCGGTCAGGGCGGCGAAGAGGGCGATGTAAACGATGCTGCGAGTGTCCATGATGTGTCCTGTGCGCAAAAGGTTGGCGCAGGGATACGTGGCGGAGGTGCGGTTCGCAAGTCTGGCGTCTGCTTTAGACGCAGGGATCAGGCGCGGGGATCGTAGCCGCGCGCCTCGATGGCGTCCGAGATATCGTCGGCCATTTTGAGGGTGCGGATGGCGACGGGCAGGGCGGTGGCGATGACCGAGCGTTCAAGGCCACGGGTTTTTTGGGCTTCGCGGACCTCGGCGGTGATCTGGCCAAGGACGGGGATAAAGCGCAGGGCAAGCGAGATCGCCAGCCCGACCTTGGCGGGGTTGACGCCAAGCGGGCGCAGGAGTGCCAGCGCGGCGGTGATCGTGTCGATCATGTCGGAGGCGCGGGTGGTCAGGGTCACGAGGCTTGCCAGAAGGATCAGCGCGGCGAGGCGTGTGACCACAAAGGCGGCAAGGAGCGGGCCGGAGAGCCAATATTGCAGGGCAAAGAAGATCACGAGGATCACGGCCAGCGGCCGCAACTGGGCGGCGGCGAGGCGCAGCGGCAGACCGGCGAGGCGATAGAGGCCAAGGGTCAGGATTAGCGCGGCCGCGACAAGGGGGAGGCTTTCGACGAGGAACAAGGCCGTGCCGCAGAGCATCATCGCCAGCAGTTTGGGGCCGGGGGACAGGCGATGCAGGGGCGAGGCGCCGGGGCGGTAGAGGTCGAGCATCAGGCCATATGCTCGCGGTAAAAGGCGAGCGCCTTGGTCGGGGTCTCATCGGCGACGATGCGGCCCTCATCAAAGACAAGCACACGGTCGAAAGCGACCAGCAGGTCAAGATCGTGGGTCACGAGGATCACGGTTTGATCGAGCGCATCGAGGGCGGCGGCAACGCGGCGGGTGTTGCGCAGATCCAGCAGCGTTGTCGGCTCATCCAGCACCAGATAGGCCGGATCCATGACCAGAACGCCGGAGATCGCGAGGAGCTGTTTTTGTCCGCCCGAGAGCAGATGTGCGGGGTGGTCGCGCAGGTCGGTCATGTCATAGCGGGCGAGGATGGCGTCGGTCTTGCGGGCGATCTCGTCCTTGGGGAGGCCGAGGTTTTTCATCCCGAAGGCAAGGTCTTCGGCCACGGTTGGAAAGACGATCTGGTTGTCGGGGTTCTGAAAGACAAAGCCGACCTTGCGGCGCACCTCTTTGCCCTTGGCGCGGGTGTTCAGGCCATCGACGCGCACGGCACCGGAGCTTGGCAAGACGAGGCCGTTCAGCAGCCGGGCAAAGGAGGATTTGCCCGAGCCGTTGGCACCGATAATGCCGACGCGGCGCTCGGTCAGGGAGAGCGAGATGTTGTATAGAACGGTGCGGTCGCCATAGGCGAGGCGGACGGATTCAATCTCGATCATGGGCAATCCCGGCTGTGGCTTGGGGGCTTTTACACCAAGGATTGCGGCGGTTGAAGCGTTGGGACGCCTCCGGCGGGAGTATTTGGACAGAGAAGACGCGCGGGTCAGGCGACTGCGGCGACCCCTTGGGGCAGGAAATGCGCCATTGCCGCGTGGTCTAGCGGTCGGGGTCGGCCCAATCGGAGGGCGGGATATCGCGGCGTTGCATACGCAGGGCCAGCCCGAGCGCGACGCCGACACCGATGGCGACGGTCAGATCGGCCAGCACGGTCAGCACCAGCGTGAGCAGCAGTAGCGCCTGATCGGCGCGGCGGTCGCGCAGGTAGCTGCGCCATTTGTGCGGCTCGCTCATGTTCCAGGCGGTGAGGACGAGCAGGCCTGCCAAGGCGGGCATGGCGAGGTAGCCGACCAGCGGCGCGGCGACCATCATAATGAGCAGAATGGTCAGCGCGTGGATCAGGCCGGACACGGGCGTTTGGCCTCCGGCGCGGATATTGGTTGCGGTGCGGGCAATCGCGCCGGTTGCGGGCATGCCGCCAAAGAGCGACGAGCCGATATTGGCGGCGCCTTGGGCAAGGAGTTCGGCATTTGGCCGGTGATGGCCCGAGATCATTCGATCGGCGACCATAGCCGACAGGAGCGATTCCACCCCGGCCAGAAAGGCGATGATGAGCGCCGAGGGCAGGAGGTCCATCACCCGCTCCAGAGAGAGGTCGGGAAGATGGGGGCGGGGCAGGGCGCTTGGCAGGTCGCCAAAGCGGGACTGGATCGTTGCCACCGGCAGGTCGGCAAAGGCCACGTAGGCGGAGGTCAGGGCCACCGCCACGATGAGGCCGGGAAAGCGCGGCGCGAGTTTGCGCAGGACGACAATCAGCGCCATGCTGGCAAGGCCGATGGCGGCAGAGGGCATCGAGAGCGTATCGCGGGCGGCCCAGAGTGATTCGAGTTTGGCGATGAATTCGGCGGGCACCTCGGCAATGGTCAGGCCCATGAGGTCTTTGAGTTGGCTTGTGGCGATGATGACGGCGATGCCGATGGTAAAGCCATTGATGACTGGTTCGGGGATCAGGCGGATCAGGTTGCCAGCGCGAAAATAGGCGGCAATCAGCAGGATCACCCCGGCCATGAGCGTGGCGATGACAAGGCCGTCATAGCCGTGGTCCATCACAACGCCGAACACGACGACGATAAACGCGCCGGTGGGGCCGCCGATCTGCACCCGGCTGCCTCCGAAGAGGGATATCAGGAACCCGGCGACAATCGCCGTCACCAGACCTTTTTCCGGCCCGGCCCCGGAGGCGATGGCAATGGCGAGGCTTAGGGGCAGGGCCACCATCGCGACGGTGATCCCCGCCATGAGATCGCGTAGAAACAGCGGCCAGGAATAGTCCGCAAGGGTTGTCAGTATTTTGGGCTTCATGGCCGCAGGTTAGGACGAGGTGCGCGATCTGTCATCGGCAAAATGGGCGGGACGGCGCATGTTATTGCAAGGCCGCTATGCTTTTGTGATGGGGTATGGGCCGCCCGGTTGGGGCGACCCGGTGGGTTTAGTTTGCCAGAGAGGGCAGCCAAAGCACGATTTGCGGGAAGGCGATCAGGCCCGCGATGGTCAGGGCGTCAGCGATGAAGAAGGGGGTCACGCCTTTGAACACGTCCTGCACCGAGAGGTCATCGCGCACGCCTGCGACCACAAAGCAGTTGAGGCCGATGGGCGGCGTGATGAGGCAGAATTCGGCCATTTTTACCACGAGGATGCCGAACCAGATCGCGCACATGGTGCCGCTCATGCCAAAGGCGCTGTCGGCGGCGGTGACGTATTCGCCGCCATTGAGCGCCATGACCGCCGGATAGACCACGGGCAAGGTCAGCAAGAGCATCCCGATGGCGTCCATGAACATGCCAAGCACGGCATAGCCCAGAAGGATACAGATCAGGATGGTCATGGGGGAGTAGTGTAGCGAGGTGATCCAGTCGGAGAAGGCGCCGGGCAGGTCGGCAAAGCCGAGGAACCGCACGTAGATCAGCACGCCCCAGATGATGGTAAAGATCATCACCGTCAGTTTAGCGGTTTCCAGGAGGGCCATTTTGAGCTGAGGCCAGCGCATGCCGCGCCAGAGCGCCATGCAAAAGACGATGAACGCGCCGATGGCACCGCCTTCGGTCGGGGTTCCCCATGCTTTTTCGCCAAACGGGTTGTAGACGAAGAAGATAATGATGATGACCACGGCAAAGATCGGCAGGGCCGGGGGCAGGGCGGCGAACCGCTGGCGCCATGTGAAGCCTTTGACCGGCGGGCCGACATTTTTGAACACCACGGCGATGCCGACGATCAGCGTACCATAGACCACGGCGGAGAAGGCGCCGGGGACGAACCCGGCGAGCAGCAGCTTGCCCACGTCCTGTTCGACGATGATGGCGTAGATCACGAGGATCGCGGAGGGCGGGATGAGCGAGGCCAGCGTGCCGCCTGCGGCAACGACCCCGGCGGCGAATTTCTTGTTATAGCCGATTTGCAGCATCTCGGGGATGGCGATGCGGGCAAAGACCGCTGCGGTCGCCACGGAGGCACCGGACACGGCGGCGAACCCGGCGGTGGCGAACACGGTTGAGACCGCGAGGCCACCGGGCAGCCATGCCAGCCAGCGTTTGGCGGCCTCGAACAGGGCTTTGGTCAGGCCCGCGTAATAGGCGAGGTAGCCAATAAGGATAAAGGTCGGGATCAGGCTCAGCGTATGCGAGGCGACCTTGGAATGGGGCACGGTGCCGGCTTGTTTGGCGGCGACGGTCAGCGCCCAGTCGAATTGATCCATCGCAAAGTTCTTCTTGGACCAGAAGATCAGGATCAGGCCGACCATGCCCGCAAGCGCGGCGGCGAAGGCCACGCGCATACCGATGACCACCATGACGAGGAGGCCAGCGGTGACCCAGAGACCGATTTCAATCGAATCCATGTCTTACGTCTCCTGCTCTTCGAGGCCTTCGGCCTCGGCGGCGGCCTGTGCGGCGGCGTCTAGCACCATTGGCACGGCGACGGGGTGTTCAAGTCCAAAGATCAGGGCGCGGCCATAGCCATACATCTGAATCAAAAGGCGCAAGGCGAGCACGGAGAACGCCACCGGCACCACAAGTTTCGCGGGCCAGAGCGGCAGGGCGATGTCCGTGGTGCTATCGCGGCTCCAAAGGGGGCGCGAAAAATCAAAGGAGCGGTCGAAATGCGCCCAGCTTCCCCAGATCAACAGCAGGATCAGCAGGAAGATGGCGGTGACGGTAATCAGTTCAAAGAGCCACAGCGCTCGCCCGCGCAGGTTTTCGACGAGAAGGTCCATACGGATATGGGTGCCGTCGCGCTGGGCGTAGGAGACGGCGATAATGGCGACAAAGGGCATAAGCTGTTCGATCCAGTCGACATAGCCCGCCAGCGGCGCTTCGAACAAGGCGCGCCCGCCCACAGAGCGCACGGCAAAGAGCATCAGCGAGAACACGGCAATGCCCGCGATCAACGCCAGAAACCGTTCGAATTTCAATAAGGTCCGGTCGATTCGGCTTAGGAGTGAGCCGTCTTCGAGCACGGGTGATGCGCCTGCCATGCGTTCCCCCAATCATATCAGGATGTGAAAAACGCCCCCCTTCGCGGGGAAGGGGGGCGGTGCAAGGATCAGTTGCCCGAGCGGGTCTTTTCAAGGGTGGTCATCACGAGGTCATAGAGTTCCTGACCGGGAAGCCCCTGTGCCGTCATGTCCGCGATCCATTTCTCGCGGATCGGATCGGCCGCCGTGGCGCGGAACTTGGCAAGCTCCTCCTCGGAGATCATGACCTTTTCAACGCCTTTTTCGGCCAGGACGCTATCCCATTTTTCAAGCAGTTTGCCGTAGTTGGCGAGGTAATGCTCGATGGCTTCGTCAACCGAGCTATCGAGGGCGTCGCGTTCCGCATCCGAAAGCGCGTCATAGGCGTCGATATTGACCACTACCGGGCAGTTCACGGTGCCGGGGTTGAGGTTCGCGGTCCACCAGTCGGCGCGGTTGATCGTGCCAAAGCTCAGGTGGGCGTGTTGGGCGAAGGCCACGGTATCGACAACGCCCGATTCCATCGCCTGATAGGCTTCGGGGGCGGGGACCGATGTTGGCACGCCACCCACGGCGGAAAAGGCCTGACCGATGCCGCCGGTGGCGCGCACGCGCATACCGTCCATTTTGGCCAGCGTGTCGCGCGGCTCGCCAGTGCCGACGAGGTTATATTGCGGCATGGGCGAGGTCATCAGCAGCTTGGCGTTCCACTGCGCCATTTCCTCGGCGGCGGCGGGATGCGCGTAGACGGCTGCGGAAACGGCGACTTCTTCCTCAAGGTTGTTCACGCCGAGGAACGGTAGTTCAAGCACCGTCACAACGCGGTTCTTGTCGCGGTGATACCCGGCGCAGAACTGGGCCATTTCAAAGGCACCGATGGAGATCCCGTCGAGGTTCTCCTTGGGCTTGGACAGGCCGCCATAGCTTACGTTGATGGTAAATTCGCCGTTGGTTTTCTCGGCGACCAGCTCGGCAAGTTTCTCGACATGTTCGGTAAAGGCGCGGCGTTTGCCCCAGACCGATGCATTCCATTCTGTTGCCACGGCTTCGCTTGCAAAACCGAACGCAAGGGCCGCGACGGCGGCCTTACCCAAAATCTTGTTCATATTTTCCTCCCATTGCACGGACTTTTTTATCTCCGTATCGCGGGTAGCCTAGCCAAGCTTTGAGATTCTGAATAGTCCGTATTTTTCGGTATCTGCGTGTGCCGGGAGGGATCGGTATTTTATTGGGGAAAACGATTGGCGGAGGAGGCGCGGCAAGGGCGTCTCCTCCGAAGAGATCATGTATAGATCAGGTGCCAGTCAGACGTAGTAGACGTCTTTGAAGACGTAATGGGCGATTTCGTCGCGGGTAATGCCGCGTTTTGCGAGATCTTCGTCCGAGAGCGATTGCAGGTATGCGACCTGTTTGGTGCGGCTATTGGCTTCGCCAAGGCGGACCAGTGCATTGCCGAGCGCGATAAACGGAACCGCGAGATTATGAAGAATGGCGCTTCGGGCGCCGGTGTGAAGTGTTGTATATGCCATTTGGACCCTCGATTGTTTTCAAGTTGGCCCTCCCTTGGGTTTGATAATGGGTCATAAGTGCTGACTTTACCACTGTTGTTCTCGCATGGCCGTGTTGCATTTGCCGCAATGCAGCGAAACCCGTGCCTTAGTCGCGCAGCTCGTCCGGTTTGACGCCCCAAAGCGCTGTCTTGGGCGCCCAGCCTTCGTAGCCGCCGGAACTCAGTCGGCACCAATCGCGCGTGCATTCGCCCAGCCGGGCGATGACGCCGATTTCGAGGTAGGCGTTTTCCTGTGCATCGGCGGTGGGCTGGAGCATGAGGGGGAGCATGTCTTGTTCGACGATGACGGTCCGCACCCCAGATAAAAGGGAATAATGCACCCAGCCGCCTGCGCCCTCGACATCGCGCACGCGCCGCCAGTGGCCATATTCCGCCGTGACCTCAAGCGGCATGGAGCGGCGGGTAAAGACCCAGTCGATCCGGTGGGTCAGCGACGGGCCACGGCGCACATTGGCCTTGCTCGCCTTGAGCGAGACATAGCGGGGCAGGGGCAGGTTGGTCACGGGGCCGCGTGTTTGCTCCGCGGCCACGGTGTCAGTCAAGCCAGTCAAAAGGGCGAAGCAGACGCCAAGCGTCGCACATATCCGCAAAATCATCCTGTTTGCCCCGACATTTGTTTTTTCGTGTTTTTCTGCTCTATCGGCCTGCGGGTTCTTGTGCCCTGCCGATGTGTGTTGCACTGTGTCATCAAAGCGCTGTTTTGAAAAGGATTGGGAGGTCCCGTATGCCCAAGGAACGTCTAAGTGTTGTCGTGACGCGACGCTTGCCGGAAGCGGTTGAGACACGGCTTTCCGAATTGTTCAATGTGCGATTGCGCGATGACGATGCCCCGATGAGCCGAGGCGAACTTGTCGATGCGATCAAAGAGGCAGATGTTCTTGTCTCGACCCTATCGGATGAGATTGATGCATCGTTGCTGGCTCAGGCGGGGGAGCGGCTCAAGCTGATCGCCAACTATGGCGCGGGCGTGGATCATATTGACGTTGAAACGGCGCGCAGCCGGGGGATTCTTGTCTCGAACACGCCGGGCGTTGTCGCCGATGATACGGCGGATATGACAATGGCGATGATTATCGGCGCGACACGGCGTATTCCCGAAGGCTTGCGGCTTTTGGCCAAGGGCGATTGGACCGGCTGGGCACCCAACGCGCTTCTTGGGCAGCGTATTGGCGGCAAGCGGCTTGGTATACTGGGCATGGGCCGGATCGGACAGGCCGTGGCCAAGCGCGCGCAGGCCTTTGGCATGCAGATCCATTACCACAACCGCCGTCGTTTGCGTCCCGAGATCGAAGAGCAATACGAGGCGACCTATTGGGAAAGCCTGGATCAGATGGTGGCGCGGATGGATGTGCTGACGGTGCATTGCCCGCATACGCCGGGGACGTTCCACCTTATGAATGCGCGGCGTTTGCGTCTCATGAAACCGGATGCCTATCTTGTGAACACATCGCGCGGCGAGGTGATCGACGAGAACGCGCTTGTGCGGTCGTTGAAATCCGGCGCGATTGCCGGGGCGGCGCTTGATGTCTACGAGCACGGGACCACGATCAACCCTGACCTTATGGCGCTTGAGAACGTGCTTCTTCTGCCGCATATGGGATCGGCGACGATTGAGGGGCGGCTTGAGATGGGCGAGAAAGTTCTCATCAATATCAAGACGTTCGATGATGGGCACCGTCCGCCGGACCTTGTTGTGCCGGCGATGCTCTGAGGGCGTTGGTGACGGTTTCCAAATACCTATGTTTTTTGGCAGCCAGCGTTTTGGCGGCGTGGCCGGTTTGGGCCGAAGAGCGGGCCGATGGTGTTGCGCCGGAAGGGCAAACCGCAATCGGAGCGGCGGCACAGCCAGAGCTTGCGGCGGCGCAGGCGGCCAAGGACGCGGGGCGTCCGGTCGCGGCCGAGGAGTGGATGGTTGCCGCAGCGCACCCGGAGGCGGTTGCGGCGGGGGCAAAAATCCTGCGCGCGGGCGGCACGGCGGCGGATGCGATGGTCGCGGTGCAGGCGGTGCTTGGGCTTGTCGAGCCGCAAAGTTCGGGGCTTGGCGGCGGTGCGTTCCTTGTTTGGTATGACGCAAAAAACGGCGCGGTGACGACGCTGGACGGGCGCGAAACCGCGCCTTTGGCGGCGACGCCGAGGCTTTTGCAGGACGAGGCGGGCGAACCGCTCGGGTTCTTTGAGGCCGTGGTTGGCGGTTTGTCCGTCGGGGTTCCGGGGACGCCAAAACTTATGGAAGAGGCGCAAGCGCGCTGGGGGCGGCAGGATTGGGCCGGGTTGTTCGACGATGCGATTCGCTTGGCCGAGGAGGGGTTTGCCGTCTCGCCGCGTATGGCCGAGTCGGTCGCGCGGGATGCAGAGCGGTTGGCCGTGCACCCCGAGACGGCGGCGTATTTCCTGCCGGGCGGTGCGCCGATCAAAGCGGGAACGCGGCTCAGGAATCCAGCCTACGCAGAGAGTCTGCGCGCTTTGGCGCAAGAGGGCAGCGCGCCGTTTTATACCGGGCGATTGGCCAAGGGGATCGTCGCGGCGGTCAAGGGCGCGGCCAAGCCGGGCGCGCTCGGGCTGGTGGACCTTGCGCTATACGAGGTCAAGGAGCGCGCGCCTGTCTGTGCGCCCTATCGCGGGTTTGATGTGTGCGGCATGGGGCCGCCATCGTCGGGGGCGCTTGCCGTGGGGCAGGCGCTTGGGATTTTGTCGCCCTATGACATGACGGGATTGGGGCCGAACAATCCGCAGACCTGGCGGCTTATTGGTGATGCGACGCGGCTCGCTTTTGCGGATCGGGGGCGCTATGTCGCGGATAGTGACTATGTGCCGGTGCCGGTCGAGGGGATGCTCGATCAACGCTATCTTACGGACCGGGCCGAGCTTTTGCGGCCCCAGAGGGCGCTTGAGGCGGTGGAACCGGGCACGCCAGAGTTCGATCATGCGCTCAACTGGGCCGATGATGAGGACCGCGCCGCGCCGTCAACATCGCATATTTCGATTGTGGACGCTTACGGCAATGTCTTGTCGATGACGACGACGATTGAGAACGGGTTTGGCAGCCGGGTGATGGCCAATGGCTATCTGTTGAACAATGAACTCACGGATTTCTCATTCCGGTCGCATCGCGATGGTGTGCCGGTGGCGAACCGGGTTGAGCCGGGAAAACGCCCGCGCTCGTCTATGGCACCAACGATTGTCTTGTGGAAAGGCACGCCGGTTCTGGCGGTCGGATCGCCGGGGGGGAGCCGGATCATCCCTTATGTTCTGAGCACGATCATCGCCTATATTGATTGGCAGATGGATGTGCAGGCGGCGGTATCGCGGCCGCATATGGTCAACCGATTCGGGGTTTTCGACCTTGAGGAAGGGCGCGTGTCGCAAGGAATGGCAGAGGCGCTGGCCGGGATGGGGTTTGAGACCCGTGTAAGGGGGCTTAATTCGGGGCTACATGCGATCTCGCTTGAGGGGGGATTGCGCGGCGGGGCGGACCCGCGCCGCGAGGGGTTGGCCTATGGCGAGTAGCCCTTGCGGCGGGGTCGTGTAAGGCAGATAGTGCGCGGCGAAGAAGAGGGGAAACACTATGGTTCAAGCCACCGATTTACCGCGTAACGAAGAGGGCATTGCCGCCGTTCTTGGCGTATTGAAACAGCGGTTTGGCGAAGCCTGTCAGACCGGCGAGGCGATCCGCGAACAGCATGGGCACACGACGACTTGGATCAAAACCCAAGCGCCGGATGCCGTTGTTTTCCCGAAATCGACGCAAGAGGTTGCCGAGATCGTCAAGACATGTGCCGCACATAAGGTTCCGGTCATTGGGTTTGGCACCGGCACGTCACTTGAGGGGCATGTCAACGCCCCGGCGGGCGGGATTTGCATCGACCTGATGCAGATGAACGAGATTGTCGCGGTGCATGCCGAAGACCTTGATTGTGTGGTGCAGCCCGGTGTGACGCGCGAACAGCTCAACACTTACTTGCGCGATCAGGGGTTGTTTTTCCCGATTGATCCGGGCGCGAATGCCTCGCTTGGCGGCATGGTGGCGACGCGGGCGAGCGGCACCAATGCCGTGCGCTATGGCACGATGAAGGACAATGTTGTCTGTCTTGAGGTTGTCACGCCGCAGGGCGAGATCATCCGCACCGCGACGCGGGCGAAGAAATCGAGCGCGGGCTATGATTTGACGCGGCTTATGGTCGGGTCGGAAGGGACGTTGGGCCTTATTACCGAGATCACATTGAAATTGCAGGGGATTCCCGAAGCGATGTCCTCGGCGCGGGTCTCGTTTGATAGTCTTGATACGGCCTGTCAGGCGGTGAGCATGACGATCCAATATGGCATCCCGGTGGCGCGGATCGAGTTGTTGGATGCGCTTTCGGTCAAGGCGGTGAACGCCTATTCCAAGCTCAGCCTGCCGGAAGCGCCGTTGCTTTTGCTTGAATTTCATGGATCGGAAAGCAGCGTTGCGGAGCAGGCGGAATTGTTTGGCGGTATCGCTGAAGAGTTTGGCGGCTCAGGGTTTGAATGGACCTCGAGCGCGGAAGAGCGCAACAAGCTCTGGCAGGCGCGCCACGATGCCTATTGGGCGGGGGTGGCGTTGCGGCCCGGTGCGAAGGGGATTTCGACGGATGTCTGCGTGCCGATTTCGCGGCTGGCGGAATGTGTCTCGGCGGCGCAGGCGCGGCTTGACGAGTTGGGCTTCATTGCGCCCATCGTTGGCCATGTGGGGGATGGGAATTTCCATTGCCTGCCGCTGGTCGATGTTGATAACCCCGAAGAGGTGGCCAAGGCCGATGCCTTTGTTGGCTGGCTCAACGATCTGGCGATTTCGATGGGTGGCACCTGCACCGGCGAGCATGGCATTGGGCAGGGCAAGCGGCCTTACCTTGTCAAGGAACTTGGCGGGGCGGTCGATATGATGGTGGCGATCAAGCGGGCGATTGATCCCGACAACATCATGAACCCGGGAAAAATCCTGCCGGAAGGGGAAGAAGCAGGATTTTCCAGAAAATCCTGATGCCTCCGGCGGGAGTATTTTTGCCAAGATGAAGACAGGGCGCCTTGTTGGGCGCCCTTTGTTTTGTCAGCGGTAAACCTGATCTTCGCCGGGGAAGGAGCGGTCTTTGACCTCTTCGGCGTATTGTTCAACGGCGCGTTCGATGGCGGGGCCAAGATCGCCGTAGACCTTGACGAATTTCGGGGTCCATTCATTGAGCCCAAGCATGTCTTCGAGGACGAGGATTTGCCCGTCACAATCCGCCGAGGCACCGATGCCGATTGTGGGGATATCGACCTGTTTGGTGATCTTGGCGGCAAGTGGTTCGACCATGCCTTCGAGCACGATAGAGAACGCGCCCGCTTCGGCGACGGCGCGGGCGTCTTCTTCGTGGGCGGCCCAGCTTTCTTCTTCGCGGCCTTGGGTTTTGAAACCGCCCATGACGTGGCTTGATTGCGGGGTGAGGCCGATATGGGCCATGACGGGAATGCCGCGTTCGACAAGGAAGCGGATGGTTTCGGCCATGCGCTTGCCGCCTTCGAGCTTGATCGCGCCGCAGCCGGTTTCCTTCATGATCTTGGCGGCATTGCGGAAGGCGACGCCGGGGCTTTCCTCATAGGTGCCAAAGGGCATGTCGACCACGATCAGCGCCTTTTGGGTGCCGCGCACCACGGCCTTGCCATGCATAATCATCAGATCAAGCGACACGCCGACGGTGCTTTCCATGCCGTGCATCACCATGCCGAGGCTATCGCCGACAAGGATAAAGTCGGCGTATTTATCGACGATGGCGGCGGTATGGGCGTGATAGGAGGTCAGCGACACGATGGGCTCGCCCCCTTTGCGCGCAGCGATCTGGGGAACGGTTGTGCGGCGGATTTTGGCTTGAGTGCTCATGGTGTGACGACCCTTTGATCAATCAGAAGAATACCGCCAAATTCAGCAGAGAGCATGATGGCGGCGGGGGTGGTGAGGGGGCCGGAAAGATCGGAGAGATCGTCGGCACCCACGATGTCGAGACCGCGCAGCGTTGCGCGGGGCTCGGCGTTGATTATGTCGGAGATGAGGGTATGCATCGCCTCGATGGTGGTCCCGGAGGCGGCGGCGGTTTCGGCGGCATCAAGCGCGCGTGACAGGACAAGGCCGGCGGTGCGGTCCTCGGGGGTCAGGCGCACGTTGCGCGACGACATGGCAAGGCCATCCGCCTCGCGCACCGTCGGCACGCCATGCACCTCGATGGGAAAGGCGAGGTCGCGGGTCATGCGTTTGATGACCTGAAGCTGTTGATAATCTTTTTCGCCAAAACAGGCGATGTCGGGCTGCACGAAATTGAAAAGCCGGGCGACCACGGTTGTTACGCCGCGAAAATGGCCGGGGCGCACGAGGCCGTGCAGCATATTGGCCATGCGCGTGGTCTCAACAATGGTTTCATCGCCTTGCGGGTAGACCTCTTCGACGGAGGGGATCAGCACCAGATCAACACCCGCCGCCTTGAGCATGGCCAGATCGCGGGCCTCATCACGCGGATAGGCGTTGAGGTCGGAGGCGTCGCCAAATTGCGTCGGGTTGACGAAGATCGTCACCACAACGCGGTCGGCGGCCTGTTTGGCGGCGTCCACAAGGGCCATGTGGCCTTGGTGCAAAAAGCCCATAGTCGGCACGAGGCCCACGCTCTCGCCCGCGCGGCGAAAGGCAGCCACTTCGGCGCGGCAGTCGGCAATGGTGCGACAGGTTTTCATTTGTTACGCAGTCTCCAGTCGGTCTGACTGTTTTCTTAGCAGGGGGCGCTGCACTGCGACAAGGGATATGGCGCGGTGAAGAACGGTGTGGTCCGGTTTTCGCCGGTCGAGTTTCGTCAGATCGCTGCCCTATTTCCTTCGTGATATGGCCGTTTTGCACAGGTATCATGGGCATTGTGGGGGCATTAAGGAAAGGGCAGAGACGATGCGGAAGGTCATTCCATTTCTGTTGAGCGCAGTTCTTCTTTTTGTCATGGCGGCCTATCAGGCGCGGGTTGGGGCACCGTTGGATATGGCAGGGCATCGCCTTGCGCCGGACATGATCGCGGTTGAGGCGCTGCGATAGACGTTTGGGGGGTGCGAAAAAACGCAATTCTGCGACGAGGGGTCGGTTTTCGGCGATTTTCGGTCGGCTGAACCCGCCGCGACGGGTATTGTTTTGTCAGGGTATGGCAAGATAATTCCTCGGGAGTCGGTATGACATGAAAACCCAAGTCAAAGCACTGATTGTTGGCGGCGGTGCCGTTGGCACCTCTATTGCCTATCATCTGGCCAAAGCCGGGTGGGACGATGTGATGCTTATCGAGCGCGATGAGCTTACCAGCGGCAGCACATGGCACGCGGCGGGGCTATTGCCTTTGTTCAACATGTCCTATGCGACGACGCATATTCACAAGTATTCGGTCGATTTCTACAAGACGCTTGAGGCGGAAACCGGGCTGAATGCCGGGTTCGCGGTCGTCGGGAACCTGCGCATGGCGCAGACGCAGGAGCGCATGGATGAATATATGCTCTATGCCTCGACGGCGGAAACCTGTGGTGTTGGGTATGAATGGCTGACGCCGGAGGAGATCAAGGCGCGGTGGCCGCTGATCCATACCGACGACCTCAAGGGCGCGATCTATCATACCGAGGATGGCTATATTAACCCCGCTGACGTGACGCAGGCGATGGCCAAGGGCGCGCGCCAGCACGGGGCCGAGATCGTGCGCAAGTTGCAGGCCGATGCCTTCCATTGGACCGGAACGCATTGGGACGTTACCTGCACCAAGATGGTTGAGAAGGGCGGCAACCTTGTTGAATCCGACGAGCAGGTGGTCATCACCGCCGAGCATGTCGTCACCGCCAGCGGCAACCATGCGCAGCGCACGGCCAAGATGCTGGGCATCAAGATGCCCGCGATCCCGGTCGAGCATACGTTTATCGTCATGGATAAAGACCCCGAATTGGTTAAATGGCGCGCGGCGGGCAACCCCGAGCACCCGGTCGTGCGCGATGCAGACAACGAATCCTATGCCCGCGAAGAGCGCGGCGGCTGGATTCTTGGGATTTATGAGCGCGGCGCGCCCGCGCGGTTTGAACACGGCGTGCCGGAGAGTTTCCGCGCCGATCTTTTCCCGCTCGATCTTGACCGGATCGCGGATCAATACATGGCGATGGCGGACCGTGTGCCATCCTGCGCCGAATCCGGTCTCAAGGACGATTTCAACGGTCCGATCTGTTATACGCCGGATGGCAATCCGCTTGTTGGGCCTGCGCCGGGACTGCGCAATATGTGGCTGGCCGAGGGGTTCTCGTTCGGGATCACGGCGGCGGGCGGCACCGGGTATTACCTTGCGCAGATGATAGTCGACGGCGAGGCCGAGATCGACATGGCGAGCCTTGACCCCAAACGCTATTCCTCCAACTGGATGACCACCGAGTTCGCGGCGCGCAAGAACGAGGAAGCCTACGAGCACGTCTATATCCTGCACCACCCGGACGAAGAACGCCCGGCCTGTCGTCCGCTGCGCACCGCGCCCGCGTTTGACCGCCAGAAGGCGAAGGGCGCTCAGTTTGGTTGGGTCAATGGGTGGGAGCGGCCCAACTATTACGGCCCGCTTGATGCCCCCGAGAGCTTTGACCATGACGCGCGCAGTTTTCGGCGTGGCGGTTGGTGGCAATATGCCGTGGATGAGGCCAGGGCGATCCGCGAGGGGGTTGGCCTGATTGACGCGACGGCCTTTACCAAACATGTGGTCAAGGGGCCGGGCGCGACGCAGTTCCTTGATTGGTTCACTTGTAACAAGCTGCCCAAGGTGGGGCGGATCAACCTGACCTATGCGCTCACATCGGCGGGGACCACGCGCACGGAATATACCATCGTGCGGCGCGGCGAGGACGACTATTACCTCGTTTCGGCGGGGGCGTGGACGGAATACGACGCCGATTACCTGCGCAAGATGGCCGACGAGAAGGCAGCGGAGTTCGGGTATATCGAGATACAGGATGTGACCACGCAATGGGGCGTCTTTGCCATTGCCGGGCCGAAATCGCGTGATGTGCTTAAGGAGATTATCAACGACGCCGACCCGGACACCGCGCTTAGCAACAAGCGGTTCCCGTGGCTTTCAGCGCGCGATATCGAGCTTGGCATGTGCCCGGTGCGGGCGATCCGCGTCGCCTATACCGGCGAGTTGGGCTGGGAGTTGCATCATCCGATCGAGATGCAGAATTACCTCTGGGATTTGCTTCAGGCGGCGGGCGAGAAACATGGCTTGAAACTTGTCGGGGCGCGGGCGCAAAATTGGCTGCGTCAGGAGAAGAGCTATCGCGCCTTTGGCAACGAGTTGGGCCGCGATGCGACCCCGGTCGAGGCCGATCTGCCGCGCTTTATTGATCTTGGCAAAGAGTTCAACGGCAAGGCAGAGATGGAGGCCAAGGGCATCCGGTCCAAATGCTGCACGCTTTTGATCGACGGGCCGGACGATGCCGATCCGTGGGGTCGTGAAGTGCTCTATACCGAGGATGGCACCCGTGTGGGGCGCCTGACCTCGGGGGGCTATTCGGTGGCGTTTGAGAAGAGCATCGGCATGGGCTATGTGCGCCCCGATCTTGCGGTCGAGGGCACCCGGCTCAAGGTCAAGATGTTTGATCAACTCTGGGATGCGGTCGTGACCTGTGATAGCCCCTATGATCCAAAGAACGAAACCATCCGCAAGGACGGGTAGGGCAAAAGGGGCGGTATGGACCGCCCCTTTTCATCTATTACTCAACCCGAACCGAGCGCGTCTGGTTGTTCCAGGCCGCAGGTAGATGGGGGGTGCTTGAGGTCAACAGATGCGCCCCGCCGACCCCGTAGACCGGGCTTTTGCTCAGCCGGATTTTGGCTCCTGCGTGGAGCCTCACAGAGCTTGCCCTGTTCTGTGCGGCGGCTGGCAGGGGGTGTGTTCCGGGGCGCAGGCAGAGGTGTTGGCCGGTGAAGTTGTTGCCGTCAAACAGGCAGGCCTGTTTCATGGGCGGCAGAGACCCGGTAAAGACCCGGAAGGACGATACCCGGTTGTTCAGCATACTGCCGAGGCTATTGTCGCTGGCGCTCATGGTGCGGCAGAACGGCCCCATATTGGTAAATTCACAGATGCGCACCTTGGCGGCCCCATGCAGGCGGACCGAAGTGACCTTGTTGTTAAAGCCCGCTGGCATGGCGTTGTAGAGACCGACGGGGCGGCAGAACCGTGCGCCGCTGTAGTTGGCTCCGTCGAAAAAGCAGACCCGGTTTGGCGCAAGACCACCGCCGGGCACGACGACATCAACGCCGCTTCCGCCGTCATCGCAGGAGATGACAAAGCGCGGGCCACCGGGGCCGATGACAAGGCGCACACGACAGTTCGGGTCGCTGCTTTCTGGTTCGGCGGCGGTCAGGTAGCTTGAGCTGACCCAACCGTCAGGGCCGGAGCGTTGGATATAGCACCACCCGTTCGAGCGGCATTCGGTCATGTTGCCGACCTCCCCCGGTGCCATCGTATCGACAACCCCATAGCCTGTCCCCGGACCAGAGCGCACATTAACCCATGCGGTCGCCTTGGCGTCGGTGGCCATCGCCATCGGGGTGAGCAGGATGGTGAATATGGCCGCAAGGGCGGTGAAGATCAGATGCAGTCTGGTCATGGTAGTCCTCCCATTTGACGGGAGCGGTAAGCCCGCACCCGGCCCAAGCCTCGGGGAGAAAATGCGCGGCTGCCATGTGCTGCATCAAAGACACCTTCCAGCGGCGGAATCTTGCCGATTGGAGGGCGCGAGGCGCATGGCATGAGAGACCGAAAAAAGGCCCGGAGCGGTCCGGGCCTTTGTCAGCAGTGGACCGGGTGGCGTTACTTGAGGAACTTGCCAAGCAGGTCATCCATGATCGACCCGTCGCCGTCATCATCCAGCATATTGGTCAGCATGGAGAGGTCCGCGCCGCCCTTGTCGCCTCCGCCAAGCAGGCCAGCGGCCATGCCGAGCAAGCCTCCGCCGCCGGAGGATGCACCGCCCAGCATGGATGAGATCGACGCATCGGGGAGGTTTTTCTGCATGCCGCCCTGTGCCATCGCAGCGAGGGCCGGGAGGAGTTGTTGAACGGTGGAAAAATCGAGGCCGGTTTTTTCGGTTGCGACACCTTCGAGCGCCGCGCGGCCTTCCTGACCGCCAAGAAGCGAGTCGAGGAAGGCGGCACCTTGGGCCTGTCCTTCCGGGGCGGCGGCGGCGCTGGCATCGTCAAAAAGCCCGCCTTGGGCTTCGCCCTGAAACGCGCCAAGAACCGCGTCGAGTCCACCGGAGGCGGCCTTTTGCTTGGCGGCACCGCTAATGGCGGGGGCGAGCATCTCGGCAATTTCGGCGGCCTTGTCCGTGCCGATCCCGAATTGCGAGGCGACATTGGCGAGACCCTGACCGTTTTGGGCTTGTTGCAGGAGAGAGAGAATAGACATGGGCGACATCCGTCTGTTGGTTTGGTTGAGCGTGAGTAGACCCTATGCGCGGGCCGAATTTCAGGGGAAAAAACGACCACGCACCGCAGAAAGACACCGGGCCGACCGAGGCGCGCCGAAGTATCTTTGGCGCGGGTGCGACGCCGAAGCGCGGTTGTGATCTGCCTTGAGATACATCAAGGTTACAGTGGGGGAATTATGCGAGTTGTGAAATATAAACCGTGCCTCCGCACTTTGTTCCGCTTGCCGAAAGGATTGTCGCGCCATGCCAGATTTTTTGTTCAAAACCGGGGCCATTCTGCTCCTAACTGTTTCGCCTATGGCGCTTGTGGCGCAGGCCGCGCCGATGGCGTCGGGCACGATGGAGGACTTGGGCACTCTCAGGGCAGATAATAGCGGAACCTCTGCGGCTTATGATATAACTCCGGATGGCCAGTTTATTGTTGGCGAAGCCGATACCGATACCGAGACCCAATCCGAGGCGACAATATGGTCCGAGACGGACACGACAGATCTTGGCGTTCTTGGGCCCGGTACGCAGTTTACTCCCCCTTATAGCATTGGCTGGGCGATCAACAATGACGGTTCGGTTGTGGTCGGTTGGTCCAATGATGCAAATGATCAGTTCAATCGGTCACAGGCGGTGCGTTGGGTCAACGGCGTGATCGAAGATATCGACACCGTTTCCGGATATAGCGAGGCGCGTGGCGTCAATGGCGACGGGTCTGTTGTCGTCGGAGCCTATTACCCCGGCTCCGGTTGGGAGGCGTTCCGCTGGGTCGAGGGTGGTGGCATCACCGGCTTGGGTACGCTTGCCGCGGGCAATGCCGGAAGTAGTCAGGCCTGGGGTGTCAGCGGCGATGGGGCGATTGTTGTCGGCTCGGCCGATAATGACCTGAATTACACGCGGGCGTTCCGGTGGACCGAGGTAGGAGGCATGACCGACCTCGGCACGCTGCGGAGCGATGACTCCCGAGTAAGCCGAGCCTATGACATCAGCTATGACGGATCGACCATTGTCGGCAACGCATCCACTGATACGTCGGGGACCCACGCCTTCCGCTGGACGCAGGCGGATGGCATGGAAGACCTTGGTGATATGACGAGCGATCAGAGCGGCTGGAGTTCGGCGCAGGGTGTCAATGCCGATGGCAGCGTAATCGTTGGCGTGGCTGATGACGACACCGACAACAACAGAGCGTTCCGCTGGACCGAAGAGACGGGGATGCAGAACCTTGGGACCTTGCGCAGCGACAATAACGGGACCAGCAATGCTTGGGGTGTGTCCGATGATGGTGAGGTCGTCGTCGGTTGGTCTCAGGATGAGGCGTATGTGACACGCGCGTTCATCTGGACGGCGGGCACGATGCTCGACCACGAAAACACCCTTGCGCAGGTGGGTCAGAATGCCGCCGAGCAGGCTGCTGCGGTCACGGCGTTGGGGCGGGTTTCCGAGTTTGTGCTTGGTCAGGAAATCATGGATGTGCCTGCCGCGGATGGCGGAGGGATCGTGTCCTCGCAGGGACGTGCGCGCGCGCCAGTCACGGTCCGGTTCAGCCTCGGCGCATCGGGCAACGGGGACGGCGATGCGCGTGTCGCCGGGGTGGCTGCGGCGACCGCGTTGGCGGGCGATCTGACCTTGGGCGGCTATCTTGGGTTGCAGGATTACGGCAGCGACCTTGGCGGTTTTGATACGGATGGGGCAGTTGGCGCATTTGGCCTTTACCTGCGCCAGAATGCGGGCGGTGCCGGTTGGACATGGAAGCTTGCAGCCTCGCATCTTGGCGGCGGGGCGGATATCACGCGCGCAGCGACGCTTGCCGCGACCGAAGTGGGCACCGGGTCAACGGACCTTCGGGCCAGTTCGGTTCTTGCCGAGGTGGGCTATGGGTTTGATCGGGGCGGCATGCGCCTGACGCCGTTTGGGCGGCTGAGCCATACCAAGGCCAAGCGCGACGGTTACACGGAAGCCGTCGGGATCGCCTTTCCGGTGAGCTATGACGATCATGAGCAGAGCTGGACGGTGCTTACGCTTGGGGTGCAACTTGACAGGGCGGTTGGTCAGAGGGGGCATTTGCGGCTCTCTGCCGGGGCGGAGTTTGATTTGAACCGCTCTGAAAACGCCGTCACGGGCACCAGCGCGATCCCCGGTATGACGGCGTTCAATGTCGCAAGCCCAACGATCCTGCACGACAACCGGGCCTTTGCCAGCGCCAGTTATCTACACCGTGTCGCGGCGAATGCGGGTGTTGAGATGTCCCTCGGTGTCAGCCAGTCGGCCTATAGCAGTGGCGCGACGGTGATGGGCTCTATCGGGTATCAGATTCGGTTCTGAGTTAAGCGCACACAAAACCGGCGGCCCAATCGGGCCGCCGGTTGCGTGTCTGGGTCGGTCTTACTCGGCCGTCAATTCATCATAACATTCGAGCGCCTTGGCGGCATACATCATCGACGGGCCGCCGCCCATTTGGATGGTCATGGCAAGCACGTCGCCGATTTCTTCGCGGGTTGCGCCGGCGCGGATCAGGGTTTCGACGTGCAGGACAATGCAGGATTCACAGCGGGTTGCGATTGCGATTCCGAGGGCGACGAATTCCTTGGTTTTGAAGTCCAGAACGCCGCCTTCCTTAACCGATTTGCCAAGGGCGCCGAAGGCACGGGTTGTGTCGGGGATGGTTTTGTTGAGGCCGCGCAGTTGGTCGCGGGTTCCGTCGAGTTTGTCTTTCCAGCTCATGATATGTTCGCTCCTTTGAATGTGTTTGCCGTTCCAGAACACGGACCGACCGGGGGGTCTTTGACTAAGATCATGTTGGCCAAGGAAAACCGTCGCGGCACCGTGTCAGGACGGCTTGCGCCAGATGATAGAAAGATTATTGGCGGGCATTTCGACCATGTCGTCATACTCGAGCCATGCAGACAGCCCCCATTCCACAACATCGAAGTCGCTCTTGTAGCCGATTTCGGGGTCTTGGGCGACGAGGCTTGCATGAAAGGACGCGTCGCCCTCGCTCGTCAGGTCGTCGTCGCGCATGAAGGGGCCGTAGATCATCAGGCGACCGTTGGGCGCGAGGGCTTGGGCGGCCTCAGAGATCAGGATGCGGGCCTCTTTTTCAGAGATCAAATGCAGGAGATTGGCAAGGCAAATGAAGGCTTGGCCAGTGTGGGCCGCGCCCCAACCGGGGCTTGTTGCATCAAGGGCGATGGCAGGCGCGATATTGGGCAAGGCGGCGGCTTTGGCGTAGGCGTCGATGCTCTTGCGGCGATCGGGGTCGATGTCGCTTGGCTGCCAGTGGATATCAGGCAGGGCTGCGGCGAGCGCCGTGATATGCTGGCCTGTGCCAGAGGCGATTTCGAGCGCGCGGCCGGTCGTTTCCTCAAGGATATCAGCGGTGAGGGCGACGATAGCCTCGGCATTGCGCGCGGCGGAGGGGGCAAAGAGCCGCCCTTCGGCATCGGGCGTCGCGACCGAGGCGGTATCGGGCAGGTTGAGGCGTTTGGGCATCACGCGAACCTTTGCGGATTGAGCGCGGCAAGGGTTGTCGCGTCAAGCTCTGACGGGCGACCCGAGACGACATCGGCCAGCAATCGCGAGGCGGCGGGGGCGGTCTGAAAGCCATAGCCGCCCTGGCCCGCGCACCATAGGAAGAAAGGGTCGTCGGAGGCGGGGCCGATGACGAGGTTGCGGTCGGGCGAGAAGGTCCGCAAGCCGGCCCAATTGCTTTCGACGCGGGTTACGGGGGTGGTCACATGTTCTTCGTAGCGGGCGAGGCCTTCAGCAAGGACCATATCGTCGGCCCAGGCGTCATGCGGCTCTTGCGGGTCTTCGTCGGCGGGGGAGACGAGGAATTTGCCAGCGTCGGGTTTGGCATACCAATCCTCATGCGCCCCGATCAGCATCGGCCAACGGCTTACGTCATGGCCGCCAGGGGCGGGCAAACGGGCCATAGAGCGGCGCAGGGGGGTAAAGCCGAGCGGTTTGATCCCGGCCATGCGGGCAATCTCATCGACCCACGCCCCGGCGGCGTTGACGATGCTGCGGGCTTCGTGATCTGTGCCGTTTGAGGTCACGATCCAGCCACTATGGGCGCGGCGGATGGCGGTCACGTCCTGTCCGGTGATGACCGCGCCGCCGTGGTCGCGCGCGATAGAGGCAAAAACCTGAATTTCGCGATCTGTATCAATGTCATAGGCTTCTTCGTGATAGGCGGTATAGCCGATCATGTCGGGGTTCAGGATCGGCACCATGTCAAAGGCGCGCGAGAGCGGGATCGGGTCCATGTTGAGGTCGAGGCAGGCGGCCTCGAAGGCGGCGGCGTCATCGGCTTTGGCCACCAGCATCAGGCCGCGCGGCGACAAAAAACCGCCCTGGGCATTGGCATGAAAATCGGCGCTGGCGCGGGACAGGGCGACGGTCGAGTCGAGCCCGTAATTGGCCTCGAACAGGGCCGCCGAGCGGCCAGAAGCGTGATAGCCAAGGGCGGGTTCGCGTTCGAGCAAAAGGGTTTTGCCCAAGGGGGCGAGGCGCGCGGCGGCCGAGGTTCCGGCGATGCCGCCACCGATCACGAGAAAGTCGTTCATGCGTGGTCCTGTCTGTCTTTATCGAAGTGTCAGCCGGGGCTTTGGAGGCGAGTCGTGTCGCGACGTTGCCACGGTTTGCGGGTCTGCGAAAGGGGGCGTGTGTCGTCATCTATTGGGCATCCGGGGGGCTATTCCCCCTGTGACAGGAGCCAGTTCACGACGGTGTCACGGGCCGGATTTGGCCCCGAGGGATGCACGATATAAAAGCCCACGGGGCGCGTCGGCGCGGGCCAGACAGAGCGCAGATACCCTTGCGACAGGGCTTCTGTCACCAATAAGCGTGGGGCCAGAGCGATGCCTTGCCCGTTTGTTGCGGCGTCGATGGCGAGGGCCGTTTGGTTGAAAGAGAGGCGCGAGGCCGGGGCGCGCAGGTTGGCGTCGCGAAACAGGCGGGTCCAGTGATGATGGATGTCCTCGATCAGTTTATGGCGGGAATACCCCTCGATGCCGGGTATTTCCGTGATGCCATCAAGATAGGCGGGGCTTGCGACGGCGCGCAAATCTTCTGCGGCAAGGGGATGCACAATCAGGTCACTGGTTTGTGGTTTTGGCCCCTGTCGGATTGCAAGATCAATGCCGTCGCGGCGAAAATTGCTCAGGGCTTCGCTGGCATGGGTTTGCAGCGTGATTGTGGGGTGCCGCTCGGAGAAATCCGCCAGCCGCGCCACCAGCCATTTCGCCGCAAGCGAAGGAGGCAGGGAGAGAGTCACGGAGGATGGCGGAGCCTTCAACTCTGCGGTGGCGTTGTCGATTTGAGCGAGCGCGCGGCGGATTTCGCCATGATAGCGTGCCCCGGCCTCGGTAAGGGCAAGGCCACGCGGCAGGCGGGTAAACAGCTTGGTCCCAAGCCGGGCTTCGAGGGCGCGCACCTGTTGGGCGACGGCGCCGTGGGTCAGGTGCATCTCGTCCGCAGCCTTCTGCAAGTTAAGGTGGCGGGCGGCGGCGTCGAACATGGGGAGGGCATTGAGGTTGAGTGAGCGCATGGAGTCAAGCCTATAGGATTTCTATTAGGTAAGAGGAGGAGAGATGATTGGTCAAGGGGGGCTCCAAGGTCTAGCTCAGAGGCAACAAAGGAGCCTTGCCATGAGCGACACGATGATTCCCCCTTCCGTTTCACAAGCCAGCCGACGTGAGAGGGCTTTTGCCCTTAAATGGTTGGCTTCCATTGTTCAGATTCTTGGGTATGCGAGCACTGCGTTCGGGTTGGAGCCGTGGAACCTGGTGTTCTTTTTCGTCGGCCTTATCGGGTGGTTTATTGTTGGAGTGTTGTGGCGGGACCGGGCGATTATGCTTATTCATTCGGTCGCGTTGGGTGCAATGATCGTGGGGGTTATGAGCCGCTGAAGGGGCGAAAACGCGGGTCTGTATCGCGTCGGTATTGCGTCTGTATTGCGGTGGTGCGGATTTGGCAGGTGGCGGGGCGTCGCGCGCGCGCGTTGCGGGGCAACGACGCCCCGCCCGCCATCCCGCAGGGGGCAGCCTAGAACGGATTGCGCGGGCTGCGGTCGGTGGAGAGCGAATCTTGCCGGGTCAGCACAAGCTCTTCGATGGCGGCGGCGAGATGCGGCTCGGCGATGTGGTGATCTCCGGCGGTGACGCGGATGCGATGCGCCCGGATCATCACGTCGGCATGGCTACAGCCCACGGGCGGTTCGAATTTGTAACAGGCCAGTTCGATCAGCAGGCCCATCGGGTCTTTGAAATAGAGCGAGTCCATAAAGCCGCGATCCTTGATGCCGGAATGGCCGATGCCGCGTGCCGCAAGACGCTCGGGCGCAAGCACGAAACTTGCGCGGCTGACGTTGAAGGCGAGGTGATGCACGCAGCCCGGTTCGGTCGGAGTCCGCCGCCGATCGGGTGTGCGGGTCTCGTTGGTAAAGACGGTGATCAGCCGCCCGTCGCCGGGATCGAAATAGAGATGGCCCTCGTCGGGATCATCGAGATTGGGTTGATCGAAGATAAAGGGCATGCCGAGCACCCCTTCCCAGAAGTCGATCGACGTCTGGCGGTCGGCCCCTGTCAGGGTAATGTGATGGACGCCTTGGGACTGGATGCGCGATTGGGGGGCGGGCATGGGTCTTTCCTTATCGGTTCACAATCGGTTCACAGAGAGGATAGGCGTGGTTTCGGGGGCTGGCAAATCGGGCCACAGGAATGTGACATTTGACGCAGCGCACCCCGCAAATAAATATGCTATGTTCAATATATCTTTTCGAACTCAGGAGATTCGTGATGACCCGGAATGTTGGCAGTGTGGATCGCGCGGTGCGCATTATCATCGGTATTGTGCTACTGGCGCTTGTGTTTGTCGGCCCAAAGACCATGTGGGGTCTGATTGGTATTGTGCCGCTTGCGACGGGGCTCTTTGGCACCTGTGCGCTTTATTCGATCTTTGGGATCAATACCTGCAAGATCAAGTAGAGCGAAGGGAGGGGCGCTGCCCCTCTTGGCCTGCGGCCAATTCACCCCGGAGTATTTTCGCAAAGGTGAAGATGGGGGACGGCAGCAGGCAGCAGGGTCTGGACCTTGCGGCAAAGAAAAAGGCCCGCCGGGATTGGCGGGCCTTTCTTTTTGGCAGGATGGGCGGGCCGCTTATTGCGGGATATCGCCAGTGATGCCTTCGACGTAGAAGTTCATGCCAGCCAGCGTGCCGTCATCGGCGGTTTCGCCTTCTGCGAGCCAAGCCGAGCCGTCCTGTTTGTTGATCGGGCCGGTGAAGGCGTGGTAGGAGCCGTCGGCCAGTGCGGCCTTGAGCGCGAGCGCCTCTGCTTTCACGTCAGCAGGCACGGCGGAGGAAATTTCACCGATGCCGACCATGCCAGCGCCGATGCCGTCCCAGGTGCTTTTGCTTTCCCATGTGCCGTCCATCACGGCCTTGGTGCGCGCGATGTAGTAGGGTGCCCAATCGTCGATGATCGAGGAGACGCGCGGCAGCGGGGCGTATTCGCTCATGTCGGAGGCTTGGCCGAAGGTGATGACGTTGCCTGCGGCCTGGGCGGCGGCTTGCGGCGCGGTCGAGTCGGTGTGTTGCAGGATCACGTCAGCGCCTTGTTCAATGAGAACCTTGGCGGCGTCGGCCTCTTTGGCGGGGTCAAACCAGGTATAGGCCCAGATGATTTTGAACTGGACGTCGGGGTTGACCTTGCGGGCGTGGATGAAGGCGGAGTTGATGCCGCGGATCACTTCGGGGATCGGGTAGGAGCCGATATAGCCGACGATGTTGGATTTGGTCATCTTGCCAGCGATGTGGCCCTGAACGGCGCGGCCTTCGTAGAAGCGGGCCGAGTAGACCGACACGTTCGGCGCGGTTTTGTAGCCGGTGGCGTGTTCGAATTTCACGTTGGGAAATTTCTTGGCGACGTTGATCGTCGGGTCCATGTAGCCAAAGGAGGTTGTGAAGATCAGGTCGGCCCCGTTGAGGGCCATCTGGGTCATGACGCGCTCGGAGTCCGGCCCTTCGGGCACGGATTCGACGAAGACGGTTTCGACCTTGTCGCCGAATTCCTCTTCGACCGCGAGGCGGCCTTGGTTGTGTTCATAGGTCCAGCCGCCGTCGCCGACGGGGCCGACATAGACAAAGCCGACTTTGGTTTTGTCCTCGGCGATGGCGGTCGTCGCCAGGCCCAGCGCGACAGCGGCGCTTGTCAGGAGTTGGGTTAGTTTCATTCGGGATATCCCCCTGTTGGTAGTCAAACGATGCCGCGCGTTATTGCGAGGCGTGGAAGCTGCGGCCGAGAGACGCGGGTGCGCCGCTTTTGTCGGCCGACATGATAACCAGCACGAGAATGGTTATCAGATATGGCGACATTGCCAAGTATTCGACCGGGATGGCAACGCCTGCGGCCTGAAGATTGAGTTGTAGCACGTTGATGCCGCCAAAGAGATAGGCACCCAAGAGCGCGCGCCAGGGTTTCCAGCTTGCGAAGACCACGAGGGCGAGGGCGATCCAGCCGATGCCAGCGGTCATGCCTTCGGTCCATTGCGGCACGCGGATGAGCGAGATGTAGGCCCCGCCGACCCCGGCGCAGGCCCCGCCGAAGAGGATCGCGAGAACGCGGACCCGGATCACGCTATAGCCGAGCGCATGGGCGGCGTCGTGGTTTTCGCCCACCGCGCGCAGGATGAGGCCGCCGCGGGTAAACTTGAGGAAGCCCCAGACGCCTGCGGTCAAGGCGAGGCCGAGGTAGAGCACCGGGTCATGGCTAAAGAGGATCGGGCCGATGACGGGCAGGTCGGACAGGACCGGAATATCGAGGCGGGCCATTTCCGGCGGGCGGATGCCGACATAGCCTTGGCCCATCAGTGCCGAGAGGCCGAGGCCAAAGAGGGTAAGCGCAAGGCCGGAGGCGACTTGGTTGGCGAGCGCAAATTGCGTCAGGAAAGCAAAGAGAAAGGAGAGCCCGGCCCCGGCGATGGCGGCGGCGAGGATGCCGACGTAGGGAGAGCCGGTTTCGACCGAGATGGCAAACCCCGCGATGGCGCCGGTGATCATCATGCCTTCGACGCCAAGGTTGAGAACGCCGGAGCGTTCCACCACCAGTTCGCCAATCGCGGCAAGCAAAAGCGGCGTCGCGGCGACCATGAGCGAGGCGACGAGGAGGACGGGATTGATGGCGGACAGGTCCATTATGCGGTCCCCTTCGAGGCGAATTTGACGCGGAAGTTGGTCAGGAGGTCGAGGGCCAGCAGGAAGAACAGCAGCATCCCCTGAAAGACCTGAATGGCGGAGGAGGGCAGGCCCATTTGCGATTCCGCGATGTCGCCGCCGATATAGGTCAGCGCCATGAGCAGGCCGGCAAGCAGGATGCCGACCGGGTGCAGGCGGCCTAGGAAGGCGACGATGATGGCGGTAAAGCCGTATCCGACGTTGAAGTCGATGCTGACCTGGCCGGAGGGGCCGGAGACTTCGAACAGACCGGCAAGACCGGCCAGCATACCGGAGGTACCGAGGCAGAACAGGATCAGGCGGGTCGGGTTCACCCCGGCAAAGCGCGCGGCGCGGCGGGCCTCGCCGGTCAGGCGGATGTTGAAGCCGAGGATATGGCGGTTGAGCAGCACATAGGCCATGATGACCGCGATCAGGGCTGCGACCACGCCCCAGTGCATGCCGTAGTCCTGAGCGATCCAGCTATTGGCGGCGTTCCATTCGGCAATATTGCGCGAGCCGGGAAAGCCAAAACCTTGCGGGTTTTTCAAAAGCCCAAGCGACATCGAGGCCAGAAGTTGTTCGGCCACGTAGACCAGCATCAGCGAAACAAGGATTTCATTGGTGCCGAAGCGGACCTTGAGGAGGGCGGGGATCATGGCCCATGCCCAGCCGCCAAGCGCGCCTGCGATGACCATAAGGGGGAAGATCAGGATGCTTTCGGACGGGTAAAAGGCAAGGCCCGCCGCCGCGCCACAGATTGCGCCCATGATATATTGCCCTTCGGCCCCGATATTCCAAATCCCGGCGCGAAAGCCGAGCGACAGGCCGATCGCAATCAGCACCAGCGGCGCGCCTTTCACAAGCAGTTGTGGGCGATAATAGAAGGCGTATTCGCCAAACAGCGGATCCCAGAAGATGGTGCGGATGGCCTCGACCGGGTTCTTGCCCAGCGCGGCAAACAGAAGCCCACCGGCAATCATCGTCACGATCACGGCAAACACCGGGGTGCTTATCGACAACAGGCGCGAGGGTTCGGGGCGTTTTTCGAGAATGATCATGCCGCAGCTCCCTCGGTTTCGTCGGCACCGCCCATCATCAGGCCGATCTCGTCGATGGTCAGGCCAAGGGCGGGGTGAATTTCGGACATGCGGCCCTCGTTCAGGGCGCCGAAATGGTCAGCGATTTCCATGAGTTCGTCGAGATCCTGCGAGATGACCACAATGGCCGCCCCCGTGGCGGCGAGGTCAAGAAGGGCTTGGCGAATGGAGGCGGCGGCGGCCGCGTCCACGCCCCATGTCGGTTGATTGACCACCAGCACCTTGGGGTTTTGCAGCACTTCGCGCCCGATCACAAATTTTTGCAGGTTGCCGCCAGACAGCGCGCGGGCAGCGGTATCGGGGCCGGGGGTGCGCACATCAAAAGCCTTGATAATGCGTTCGGCAAAAGCCCTTGTCGCATTCCAGTTCACAAAGCCGTTTTTCGTCAGCTTTTGGCGAAGCGCCCCGGTCAGGAGCGCGTTCTCAGTCAGGCTCATATCCGGCGCGGCGGCATGGCCGAGGCGTTCCTCGGGCGCGGCGAGGATGCCAAGGGCGCGGCGTTCATTGGGGCCAAGATGGCCGACCGGGGCGTCATTGACGGTAATGGTGTTGGTGTCGGAGGTGGCCTCGCCCGATAGGGCGGCGAGCAGTTCGTCCTGACCGTTGCCCGCGACGCCCCCAATGCCAAGGATTTCCCCGGCATGAACGGTAAAGGAGATATTCTTGAGCCGCGTGCCAAAGGGGTTGGCCGACGAGAGCGACAGGTCGTTGATGCGCAGCACCGGCGCGCCGTCTTCCGTGGCGGTGCGGGTCGGGGTGTGCAGCGTGTCTCCGACCATCAGTTCGGCCATTTCGCGCGCCGTTGTTTCCGAGGGGATACACGTCCCGACGTTTTTACCAAGGCGCAGGATCGTGGCATGATCGCAGAGCGTGCGGATTTCTTCGAGCTTGTGCGAGATATAGAGAATCGCCGTGCCTTCGGATTTGAGCTTGTTCAGGGTCCTGAACAGAATCTCGACCTCTTGCGGGGTCAAAACCGAGGTGGGTTCGTCCATGATGAGAAGTTTGGGATCCTGTAGCAGGCAGCGGATGATCTCGACCCGTTGGCGTTCACCGGCGGAGAGATCCCCGACGATCCGGTCGGGATCAAGCGGCAGGCCGTAATTTTCCGAGACCGAGCGAATCTGTGCCGCGAGGTCGCGCATCGGCGGCGGGTTTTCCATGCCAAGGGCGACATTCTCGGCCACGTTCAGCGCGTCAAAGAGCGAGAAATGTTGGAATACCATCGCCACGCCGCTGGCGCGGGCGGCGCGCGGTTCGGGCGGCGCAAATTCGGCCCCGCGCCATGTCATCGTGCCGCTATCGGGTTTGACAAGACCGTAGATCATCTTGACCAAGGTCGATTTCCCGGCCCCGTTCTCGCCAAGGAGGGCATGCACCTCGCCTTGTTGAATGTCGAAGGAGACGGAATCATTTGCCACGACACCGGGATAGGCCTTGGTCAGGCCGCGGATGCTCAGCAAGGTCGCTGTCATTATGTGTTTTCCCCGAGTGGGCGATGCCGTTTGTCGGCGGGCCCGTTTTTATACCGAGCCACAGTAGAAAGCCGGGGTTGGATATGGCAAGCGAAACTTGGCTGATCTCGCCTTTGTTCCAGGCATGTGGTGAAAAATTCAGCATTGCTGAGACCCCCTAAAACTATTAAGTTTCAGTAGGTTGTTCGCGCTGTATTGTTTGGAAAAACCTGAAAGTGTTTCAATGATCTTCTGGGCGGGCATTGTTTTCCTCGTTTTGGCGGCTCTGGTCGTCGGTTTGCTCTTGGGGCGGTTCCTTTTTGAGCGCGGGGCAAATTGGTGTGCCGGTGAGATGAGCAAGGCCGAGGCTCCGCCGCGTGCGACGCCTTTGCCGCGTCTTGTGCGGGATTTTGCCAAGCAGAATGGCGCAGGGCGCGGGCCGCGTGTGCGGCGTGCGGAGCTTGGCCAGTCGGTTGACATGCGGCTTGAGCGGCGCGGGGCTTGGGAAAAGCTCTGGGGGTGGCAATGGATTTGCGTGCGAGAGCCGGGATTCGTCTGGAAAGCCGGGCAGCAGCTTTGGGGGCCGATCGCCAAAATCCTTGTGCTTGATGCCTATGTCTGGGGTGAGGGGCGGCTTTGGGTCAATCTTTTGGGGGCGATTCCGGTCGTGCGGGCCAAGGGCGACGACATCAATCAGGGCGAAGCGATGCGCTATCTTGCCGAGCTGCCTTGGGCGCCGGATGCGATATTGGAGAATGCGGCGCTGAACTGGACCGAGATTGATGCGCGGCATGTGCGTGTCAGCCTTGGCGAGATGGCGGTGACGTTCCGGTTCGACAGGGCCGGGGATATTGTCGAGATGACAGCCAAGGACCGACCGGTGCGCGACCCGGATGGCGAAAAGCGGCTGCGCGATTGGCGCGGGGCGTTTTCGGATTATCGTTGGATTGGTGGGCGGCGTATCCCGGCCAAGGGAGAGGTCGGATATGATTACCCCGATGGCTATGAGCCGTATTGGCGCGGCGAAATCACCGGCTGTCATCTGCGCCATTAATCGGGTGCGCGCAGGAGCGTTTGAGCCATTTCAAAGGGCGGCGCGCTAGGGTAGCTTGGCGGCATGAGCAGCCAACCCCGATTCATTCATCTTCGTGTGCACACCGAATATTCGCTTCTTGAGGGGGCGGTGCGGGTCAAGAAATTGCCCGGAATGTGCGCCGATATGGGCATGCCCGCGGTGGCGATCACCGATACCAACAACCTTTTCGCGGCCCTGGAATTCTCGGTTACGGCGAGTGACGCCGGGGTGCAGCCGATCATCGGCTGTCAGGTCGATGTGACGCTGGCGCAGGAAGAGGTGCCGAATGGGCGCGGGCAGATCGCGAAACCGGCGCCCATTGTGCTTTTGGCGCAGAATGAGGCGGGGTATGAGAACCTGATGAAGCTGTCATCTTGTCTCTACGTGGACAAGGGCGGGCAGTTGCCACAGGTCAGCATGGACGAATTGGCCATGCATGGCGCGGGGCTTATTTGTTTGACGGGCGGGCCGGATGGGCCGGTGGGGCGTCTGCTTCAGGGCGGTAAATGGGACGAGGCCGACGCGCTACTGCGGCAGTTCCGCGAGATTTACGGCGACGGCCTTTATGTTGAATTACAGCGCCACCCCGGCGAGACCGGACAACCCGAAGCCGAGCGCCAGACAGAGCGCGGTTTTATCGAGATGGCCTATGAGATGGCGATTCCGATTGTGGCGACCAATGATGTCTATTTCCCCAAAACCGAGATGTATGAGGCGCATGATGCGTTGATCTGTATCGCGGATGGGGCGTATGTCGATCAACAAGAGGGCCGTCGCCGCCTTACGCCGCAGCATTATTTCAAGAGCCAGGAAGAAATGGTCACGCTTTTTGCGGACCTGCCGGAGGCGATTGAAAATACGGTAGAAATTGCCAAGCGTTGCGCGTTTATGGCGTATCGGCGTGACCCGATCCTGCCGAAATTTGCCGATGACGAAGTTGCGGAACTGCGGCGGATGGCGCATGCGGGCCTGCAAGCGCGGCTTGCCGTGATCCCGCATGCGGTCAGCGTTGAGAAATACCAGGAGCGGCTTGATTTCGAGCTTGGGATTATCGAGGGGATGGGGTTTCCGGGCTACTTCCTTATTGTTGCGGACTTTATCCAATGGGCCAAGGATCACGATATTCCGGTTGGCCCCGGACGGGGGTCGGGCGCGGGCAGTCTTGTGGCCTATGCGCTTACGATTACCGACCTTGATCCGCTGCGCTATAATCTTCTGTTCGAGCGGTTCCTGAACCCGGAACGTGTCTCAATGCCGGACTTTGACATCGACTTTTGTATGGACCGGCGCGAAGAGGTGATCCGCTACGTGCAGGAGAAATATGGCCGCGACAAGGTTGGCCAGATCATCACCTTTGGCGCGCTTTTGTCCAAGGCGGCGGTGCGCGATATCGGGCGGGTGTTGCAGATGCCCTATGGGCAGGTGGACCGCCTGTCAAAATTGATCCCCGTCGAGGGCGTCAAGCCGATGTCGATCGCGGACTCGCTCAAGGAAGAGCCGCGCCTGCGCGAGGCGGCGCGCGAGGAAGAGGTTGTCGATCTTCTATTGACCTATGGCCAGCAGGTTGAGGGGCTTTTGCGCAATGCCTCGACCCACGCGGCGGGGGTTGTGATCGGGGACCGGCCTTTGGATGAGCTTGTGCCGCTCTATCAAGACCCGCGTTCGGATATGCCCGCGACACAGTTCAACATGAAATGGGTCGAGCAGGCGGGATTGGTGAAGTTCGACTTTCTTGGTCTCAAGACGCTCACGGTCATTCAAAACGCGATTGAGCAAATTCACGCCTCGGGGCGCGATTTGCATGTCGGGGCGGATGGGGCGCGGCTCTATGATCCGGCGGAGGGGGCGGAAAACCAGATCAACGCCATCCCGCTTGATGATGAGGCGACCTATAAGCTCTATGCCTCGGCCAAGACGGTGGCGGTCTTTCAGGTTGAAAGCTCGGGCATGATGGATGCCCTCAAGCGGATGAAGCCGACCTGTATCGAGGACATCGTGGCGCTTGTGGCGCTGTATCGTCCGGGGCCGATGGAAAACATCCCGACCTATTGCGAGGTCAAGAACGGTCTCAAGGAGATCGAGTCTGTCCATCCGCTGATTGATTTTATCCTTGAGGAAACCCAAGGGATCATCGTTTATCAGGAACAGGTGATGCAGATCGCGCAGGTCATGGCGAATTATACGCTTGGCGGCGCGGACCTTTTGCGCCGGGCGATGGGTAAGAAGATCAAGGAGGCGATGGACGCCGAACGCCCGAAATTCGAGAAAGGCGCGGCGGAAAACGGGGTTGATAAGGCGAAAGCCTCGGAGGTGTTCGACCTTCTTGAGAAATTCGCCAACTACGGTTTCAACAAATCGCACGCGGCCGCCTATGCGGTTGTCAGCTATCAGACGGCGTGGCTCAAGGCGAACCATCCGGTTGAGTTTATGGCCGGGGTGATGAATTGCGATCTTCATCTCACGGACAAGCTTGCCGTCTATTTTGAAGAGGTGAAGAAGGGGCTTGCGCTGCCCTTCGTGCCGCCCTGTGTCAACCGTTCGGACGCGATGTTCAGGGTTGTGGACGGGGCGCTTGTCTATGCGCTGGGCGCGCTGAAGAATGTGGGCGTCGAGGCGATGCGCCTTGTCACCGAGGGGCGCAAGGTTGACGGGGTTGAGAAGCCCTTTGCGACGCTGTTTGATTTCGCGCGACGGGTTGATCTCAAACGGGTGGGCAAGCGGCCCTTGGAGATGCTGGCGCGGTCGGGGGCGTTTGACGAGCTGGACGCCAACCGCCGAAGGGTTCTTGAGAGCCTCGATGCGTTGGTCAATTACTCGGCGGCGATCCACGAACAAAAAGCGTCGAACCAGGTTTCGCTTTTTGGCGAGGCGGGGGATGATTTGCCCGAGCCGCGATTGGCCCCTGTGGGCGATTGGCTTCCGGCGGAGCGGTTGGATGAAGAGGCCAAGGCCATCGGGTTTTTCCTTTCGGGGCATCCGCTTGAAGATTATATGCCCGCCTTGAAGCGCAAGAAGGTTTTGACGCTTGACGAGGTGGCCGAACAGGCGCGGGGCGGGCCATGTGTTGTCAAGATCGCGGGGCGGGTTTCTGGGCGGCAGGAGCGCAAATCAGCGCGCGGCAATCGGTTTGCCTTTGCGCAATTGAGCGATCCGACGGGGGCTTATGAGGTTACGATTTTCTCGGAGACGTTGGAAAAGAGCCGGGACCATCTTGAGACCGGATCGAAGGTTGTGGTGACGGCGGAAGCGACGCTTGAGGCGGATCAGTTGAAGCTCCTGGCGCGGTCGATTGCGCCGATTGATGCGGTGGTCGCGGATGCGGGCAGTGCGGGGCTTAAGGTTTTCCTTGAGGATGCCGGGGCGGTCGGGCCGGTGGCCAATGTGTTGCGACAGGCCGCAGAGACGGTCAAGGCCGGGGCCAAGGGGCCGGTTTTGTTCTGTTTGATGAGTGCGGACCTGCCCGGCGAGGTTGAGATCGACACAGGCCGCGAATTTCCCGTCAACCCGCAGATCAAGGGTGCAATCAAGTCGCTTGATGGGGTGATGGCGGTCGAGGAGTATTAGGGGGGCTCCCGCCCCTTTGAGACGCGGGCAAGCCCGCGCCATCAAAGCGTTGGGGGTGGCTGGGGGCGTTGCCCCCAGACCCACTTTTAACTGGGGGCGCTGCCCCCAGACCCACTTTTA
>JAPHRE010000068.1 GCA_026195905.1 Pseudopelagicola sp.
GACGCTCCCTCCCGGGAGCGCGGATTGAAATCTGCGCGGTGACCCTATTCTGGAGGTTACGCTTGGGCCGCTGCCTCTTGAGAAAGTGGATCGAAACTGAGGCGGCCATACGGGAGTCTCAATGACGCTCAACCTCTGTTGTGTTATAAGGTCTGACCATTTTTGCATGAGGCCACGCCGTTGATCGAGAAGATCCGACCGTGCATAGGATTGCGCGACCTTATTCCCGATCACATGAGCCAGCGCGCACGCCGCCCACCGTCATGCAGCCCCGCCTTGCGTGCTTCGAATATGGAATGAGCCATGTCCTCGAAGGTCGGGTTTTCGGCGTCTTTCGCCTGCGCCAAAGAATCACGTTCGCGGTGTCGCTCGACTATCGGATCCTGGCCTTCTGAGACGATTGCGCCCAACGCGCTCACTTTTGCGCTTGTGATCGTCTTGACCGTCAGCTTCATATCCGCCCCATATTTTGCCCGCCGCTGAACCTGTGTCATAGAGTGAAATCGAGACAGTCAGAGCGCTTATAGTGTTGTTTGCGGCAATAATAGCAGGGCTTTGGGGCAATCCTCTACGGATTTCCATGCGAAACATGGCCCCACCTTGGGCACCAGAAAACCCTATGAAGCCGGGGTTTTAACCGCAACATCATTGTCTGTGTAAACACCACCCCCTCGACCAACGAGCGCAAATGCGGCGGGATCTGTTGCGCGCGAGTCGTTTGACAACGGCATCAGGGTGCAGGCGTCCTTTGAGGCATCCGATGCCGTTGTGATGTGTGATCGGGAGGCGAAATCCCAGCGACCTTTCCGCACATGTCTCGCCTGGGCCGTTCAAGGCTTTTGGCTTGGAAATTTTTCCCCGATACGCTTTTTTGCATGGTATAAAAGGGGAGATAGCGGCTCAGAGCCTTTCAGTATTGTTGTTTTTGCATAGCAGTTTTGATCTGTGGCAAATCTTTTTGACCGGTGTATTGGTAAAATAAGCTTGAGTGAGAGAGTAATTGCGAGTCTAACATTCCCACACGGTATTGTCGGGACACATTTTAGGAGCATCTCATGCCAGAAGAACAAACAGACGACCTTGGGACACAGGTCTTTATTTTTGACCCCGATGCGCCTCTCACGGAATTGACCGCAGATATCGGTCCCGGTTTCGGCAATCAGCGTAATAAATATAGCTGGTCGGGGACGATGTTCGATGGCGACAATGACGGTGTCGAAGAGCTTTATGTCGGCACGTTTAATGTTGAGTTGAGCCCGACCGGCACATTGGCCGGGGTGGTGCGCCTGTCGACGCTTATTCAGGCCGGCGGTTTTGGCGATGGGTTGTTGGGCTTGCTGACCGCAGAATTCCCCAAGGTGCTGCAATCGAGCGGCGGGGAAATCTGGCGCTATGATTTCGGTACCGAAAACTGGAGTCAGGTGGTTGGCCCTGATCTGGATTTCATCGACAATGGCGATGCAGGTTTCCGCGAGATGATGACCTTTAACGACATGGTTTTTGCCAGCACGTCGAAAGGCCTTGTCTATAACGTTCTTAATGCAAGCGACAATGCCGCCAAGATCGCGTATTCGAGCGATGGCATAACGTGGAACGAGTTGACGGGTGGGCCGCTGGACCCTGAACAGGGCAACTCGTCGATCCGGGCGATGGAGGTGGTGACGATCCCCGCTGGCGAAGGCACCACAGAGGTGATGTTGGTCGGGACCGAGAATGTCGATAGCGGCGCGCAGCTCTGGATGTATGATGAGGCTGGCAATTGGACCAAGATCACGAGCCTGCCAATTGCAACTGTGGCCGAAGTTTACCAGACCGAAAATGGCGATATCTTCATCGGCACATGGGCAACCTATCAGCTTTTGCAGCTTGAGTTCGACCCGACCGGCGCGACGCCGCCGACGATCGTGCCGCGCACCCCTGTTACATTCGATGATGGCGATCTTGTGCCCCTCGTGGATGACGAAGGCGTCATGCAGATGATCGAGTATGATGGCTATTTTTACATGGGCAGCGTCTCGTATCTTGGCGGCACAAGCCTTGTGCGCACGCAGGATCCGACAAACCCGATGTCTTGGGAAGTCATTACGCTCGACGGGTTCCAGACCGATGGCGAAGGCGATGAGATGCTCAACGATGAGATGAATCTCAACGATGTCGGCAAATCCATCTATTCGTGGCAAATGGCGGTTGTGGAGGGCTCGCTCTATATCGGGGACTTCAACGGCGAACAGGCCCAGCTGATCAAGATCACAACGGTTCCGGACGATATCGCCCCTCCCGCCAATGGCGAGTTGGGCACGGCGCCTGAAGAGAATATTCACTATGGTCTCAAATTCGAGATCATGCCGGATGTCTTTGGCTCTGAGGCCTATGGCCTGCGCAAGCTTATTCCGATTTCCCTTGATGAAGATGGGCTGCCGATTACCGATGGCGATCCCAATGCCCTGTTGATCGGCTCTGCGGACCCGTTCTGGGAGTCGACGGATGCGATCCTTGGCGATATCAACTTTGACGATGCTATTGTTGGCACGTTGTTCCCCGAAAACCTGACGGGCACGGCGGATGCCGATGTCATCATTGGCCTGCATGGGGCAGATACCATTGAAGGCAATGATGGGTATGACATGATCCTTGGCGATGGTGGTGTTGCGCCCGGTGGCGACGATAGCATTTCGGGCGGGGACGGGTTTGATACTATCTTTGGCGAACTCGGCGACGACACGATTGATGGCGATGATGGCGATGATTTCATCATTGGCGGCTCTGGTGGCGACGTGATCTCTGGCGGCGACGGGGTCGATTTCATCATGGGCGATGTCATCGTCGATGACGACCTTGAAGCCTCGCTGGAGCCGGTAGGGGATTTGCTCGGGTTTGAGATCCCACCGCTGGAACTCCTCTTTGCCTCGCTTGTGGATGACCTTGCCGAAGAAAGCCCCATATTGGCGGCACAGCTTGAAGCCGTGCTTGAGCTTGGCACGGACTTTAGCGATCCGGTCGGCAATTTCGATGACGTGATTTACGGCAATTGCGGCGCGGACATTATCTTTGCCGGATATGGCCAAGATACGGTCTATGGCGGCGCGGGGCGCGATATCGTCTTTGGCGGCGACGACAATGACCTCTTGATGGGTGGCTTTGCCGAAGACATCATTGATGGCGGCATGGGCGACGACACGATCGACGGCGGTGCCGGTCTTGATGTCCTGAGCGGCGGCGAAGGGCAGGATACGTTCCGCTTCTCGCTATATGACGCACCAGAAGATGAGTCTTCAGAGGCGACCTCGGCAGCGGAAGACACGGCGCGCGATCGCATCATAGATTTCTCTGGCGATGCCGGTGACAACGACAAGATTGACCTGTCTTCCTTCGCAACGACCTTCATCGGCACTGCGGCCTTTAGCGGCACCGCAGGGGAGGTGCGCTATGACGCGGATGGGGACGACGCGCTCATCTACGTCGATGCCAATGGCAATGGGCTTGCGGACTTTAGTCTGCAACTGGGCGAGGAAGAGTTCGAGCTTGAATTCCCCGGTGCTGGAAACACCGCCGTTCTGCCGCCTGCAATGACGCTTGTCGAAAGCGATTTCATCCTTGGCGATACGCCGATCCTGCTTATGGATGAAGAGTCGGGCCTCCTCGAGCAAGAGGACGAGAGCATCGCGATGGACTATATGTGGGCCATTCGTCAGGCCGAAACTTCGCAAATCGGGACGCTCACGCTGCGCTTTGATGCGACGGATCGCAACACCATCCATCAGTTGCAATTGGCCAGCGGTGTTGTGCTTCTAGATCGCGGTGCCGAGAATGTCACAATCGGCGGCGATGGGAATATCCTGTTCCTGAGCGGCATGGAATGTGAGTCCGAGATCACCCTCAACTTTGAGGTGGCGCCCCCGGCGACGGGAAACGCAAGGCCGGACACGAATTTCCCGGAAAACGCGGTCGTGTTGACGAGCCATGTGGCCGACGACACGCCGACGGTTGATGAGTTCGATCCAAGCCTCGAAAACTCCCTTATCGCCATCTTCGGCGGAGAGGGGATTTCGGTGCAACGGTCGCAAGGTGCGGCGGAAGGCGATGAAACCTTCACACCGGGGATCGACGAAGGCAGCGCGGTCAGCGGATTTGGCCTTGGGGATGCGATCATCATCGAAAAGGACCCCGAAGAGCGCCCAGAGATCACCATCGAACCGCTTGAGGGCGAACCGGGCGGCGCGATCGTGACGATCAACGGCGTCAAACACGTGATCCAGTTTGAGCCGGGCGATCTCGGCGGCGAGGTCATGGTGCTCGACATGGGCGGCGAGATTAAGTTCCAATATATGACCTATCTGCCGGAACTGAGCGATGGTCAGCGGGTCAATCCCGATCTGGTCAACGGGGTGGTCAACCCTGACTTCCTCACAGGTGTGGTCGGGCGCAATTTCGAAGTGACCCTCGAAGACCTTGGCCTTGCGGGTTATGATAACGTCGTCGGGAGCTATGTCATTGCCGAAGATGGCAAGATCTCGGATGTGCGTATTCTCTTTGAGAATGCCAATACGGATGGTGGCGACTCAGAGCTTCTGACCTTTGTCGATGCCGGAAGCCAGATTGGCTTCTTCCTGATCCAGGATGGCGCGGACTGGCTCTCGCAGCAGGCGGACTATGACGGGTTTACCTTTGTCGAAGGCGATGGCGATCTGGGCAATGCCAACGCGGATCAGGCGCTCTTCCTCTCGGTGGATGGGGTGCTACAGTCCGACCTTACGATCCTGCACAGCTATGATGCGGACCTCAATGAGGACGGGATGGTGCACGTGTTGACCGGAATCAACGAAGGCGATCAGTCGATCACCATTGGCTTTGAAGACATGACCAACGGCGGCGACTACGACTTTGAAGATGTTGGATTGCTTGTTGAGTATAGCGACATCCCGGTCTAATCGGGCGGTCAGTTCCACGCCATAAATACCATACGGGGCGCTTTAGGAGTGCCCCGTATTCATTTGAAAAAATGTTTTATTTCAAGTCGTGCACTTGTTTTTGTAAGCGGCCCAATCTGCGGGCGTGTCGATATCGAGCACCGCGTTATCGCGGGGGAGCGGCACCGTCAGCACAGGGCCATCATGCGCCGCAATCACGCTTTGCGCGCCTCGGTCCCCGTTAAGCTGTTCCAATGCGTCAAAGCAAGTGGCTGGGAAAATGACCGGGTGGCCGGGTGGCCCGACGCTGCTTAGGGCGCGCAGGATGGCGTCGCGGGGGGCGTTGGCCCATGCGTCTTTCATCTTCACAAGGTCATTGGTCGTTAGGTTCGGCATATCGGCAGGCAGGATCATCAGCGCGGTTGTGCCTTTGGGGCGGGCTGCGGTGGCGGCGGCGATACTTGCGCCCATGCCGTTATCCGCATCGCGCACCGTGATCGGCGCGGCGTTGCATTCGGCGACAATCGCCGCGCGGGCCGGGGTATCAGGGCGCAGGGCGACAAGCACCGGGCCGCGCGTGGCCTGCGCGCGTTGGATTATCCGCGCCAGCATCGGCAGGCCGTCAATCGGCAGGGTCAGCTTATCCCGCCCTTGCATCCGCGAGGACGCCCCGGCGGCGAGGATCAGGATGGTGAGCATGAGGCCTCTTTTCAAACGGAACCGCCGCAGGCGCGGTTGGGACGCCTCCGGCGGGAGTATTTTGGCCAAGATGAAGACGCGGGTCTAGCCCCGCATCCGTGCGCCATCGGTATCAAAGAGCGGTGCCTCCAGAAGCCGGGCGCGGCACATCTTGCCAAGGATTTCGATCTCGACCTCAAGGCCGGGGGCGGCGCGCGCGGTCGGCACAAAGCCCAGCGTGATGGATTTCTGCGTATGGTGCGCATAGCCGCCCGAGGTGCAGAACCCCACGACCTTGCCCTCGAGCCAGATTGGCTCATAGGCGTTGACATCGGCATCCGTCGCGTTGACCTCAAAGGCGTAGAGCTTGCGCGCCGGGCCGGTGTCGCGTTCGGCCTCGGCCGCCGCGCGACCGATGAAATCGGTGGTCTTCTTGAAGGAAATGAACCGATCCAGCCCGGTTTCGGCCGCCGTATAATCGGGCGAAAACTCCGAAAGCCACGAGCCAAAGAATTTATCAAGCCGCAGGGACATCATGGCGCGCATCCCGAAGGGACGCATCCCGTGGTCCTGACCCGCGTCCCAGAGCACCTTCCAGAGGGCGCGTTGCGAGGGCAGATCGCAGAAAATCTCGAATCCGAGATCGCCGGTATAGGAGACCCGTTGCACGATACAATCGGCCATGCCCACCGTGAGGCGGCGCACATCCATGAAGCGCATGTCGGAGATGTCGGCCCGTGTGCAGGCCTGAAGCACATCGCGTGCCTTGGGGCCTGCGATCTGAAACCCGGTGCGCGTATCGGAGATGTTTTCGATCCTGACGCCGGGGGCGGCGTTCTTTTGAAACCAGCGCATGTGATAGGCCTGTGCACCATATGAGGCGGTCAGTTGGAACTCTTCCTGCGACAGGCACGAAATGGTGAAATCCCCGATCAGACGGCCCTTGGGCGATAGCATCGGCGTCAGCCCAAGGCGCCCCGCTTGCGGCACGCGTCCCGCCATGATCCGGTCGAGCCAATCGCGTGCGCCCGGCCCGGTGATACGGTATTTGCCAAAGTTATGAACCTCATTGATTCCAACGGCTTGGCGCACGGTGTTTACCTCGTGCGCAGTGGCGTCAAAGGCGTTGGAGCGGCGGAACGACGGGGTTTCAAAGCGTGGCGCGTCGCCGCTGGCGAAGTAGTTCACCACCTCAAGCCCATATTGCGCCCCCCAGACCGCGCCCATGCCATCAAAGATGTCATACATCGGCGTGCTGCGGAACGGGCGTGCGGCGGGGAGTTCCTCGTTCGGGTAGGAAACGGAAAAGCGTTTCTGGTAATTCTCGACGACTTTGGGGCGGGTATAGCCCGGCGTGATCCAATCGCCAAAGCGGGCGCAATCCATCGCAAAGGTATCGCGTTCGCATTCCCCGTCGACCATCCATTGCGCCAACATCAGGCCCACGCCGCCGCCTTGGCTAAAGCCCGCCATCACCGCGCAGGCGGACCAGTAATTACGCATCCCCGGCACCGGGCCGACAAGCGGGTTGCCATCCGGGGCAAAGGTAAAGGGGCCGTGGATCACCGATTTGACGCCCACCGCTGCCAATGCGGGAAAGCGGGTATAGGCAAAGGCGATCGAGTCTTCGATCTTGTCGAAATTATCCGGCAGAAGCTCATGGCCAAAATTCCACGGCGTGCCATCGACGGCCCAGGGCTTGCAGGGTTGTTCATAAAACCCGATGCATAACCCGCGCCCTTCCTGGCGCAGATAGCTTTCGCCCGCCGGGTCCATGACATGCGGGTGTTCGCCGCCGCCGTCGATGATCTCGGCGATCATCGGCACCTCGTCGGTAACGATATATTGGTGCTCCATCGGGTGTAGCGGCAAATAAACGCCCGCCATCGCGCCGACTTCGCGGGCCCAGAGACCGGCGGCATTGACCAGATGTTCGGTATGGATCGTGCCCTTGTCGGTCACGACATCCCATGTGCTGTCCTGGCGCTGGTTGGTCTCAACCACCATGCAGTGGGTTTCGATCGTCGCCCCGCCCATACGCGCCGCCTTGGCATAGGCGTGGGTGGTGCCCGAGGGGTCAAGATGGCCATCGAGCGGATCATAGAGCCCACCGATGATGCCGTCGATGTTCGTGACCGGCGCGATCTTGGCGATCTCTTTGGGGGTCACGATCTCGGTCTCAAGCCCCATAAAGCGATGTTTGGCGCGCTCGGCCATGAGCATATCAAACCGCTCCTGGTTGTCCGCCAGCGTCACGCCGCCCACATGATGCAGCCCGCAGGACATGCCGGTGATCTCTTCGAGTTCCTTGTAAAGGCGGATCGTATAGCCTTGAAGCGCGGCCATATTGGTATCGCCGTTGAGCGTATGAAACCCGCCCGCCGCGTGCCATGTCGACCCAGAGGTCAGCTCGGAGCGCTCCAAGAGCATCACATCGGACCAGCCGAGCTTGGTCAGGTGATACAGCACCGAACAACCGACAACACCGCCGCCAATGACGACAACGCGGGTGGTGGTTTTCATGGGGGACACCTCCTGGTTGGATAGGGTCATCCTGTTCGCGATGGGGCGGGGCTGGCAAGCCTGAAAACGACAGGATGTGTCGGTTGTATGCAGTGCACAACTTGCGGTGGTTTCGTGATTTGAGAATGGTTAACAAAAGGTTAACGCTATGATAAGGCTTTTCGCATATATCGCAGAAGGGTTTTATTATGAATGCCTCACGGAAATCATTTCTTTTTGTCTCTGCTTTTCTATTCATGTCGCCTGCCGTGGCTCAGGAGAACACGCTGCAATACCCGGTTTTGTCTCTGTCTATTTCTGAAAGACTTGGCGCACTCCACGGACAGGGACGTGTTTTTGCGCGCTGTTGTAAAACCTGCCGGAAAGGCAAGGCCTGCGGAGATACTTGTATTTCAAGGAGCAAATCTTGCCATGTTGGCAAGGGCTGTGCCTGCGATGGGTGAGAAGTATTCGATTAGGCCATGATTTCTCAAAGCTCTAGCATAAATAAATTATTGCTTCCCGTAAGGGCCGTCAATAAAAGGGTATGCAATAATATGCCTATTTATTATTTTCGATGAGGGTTTGGCGATGTGGGTCATGGCGTTTCTGGTTGCGAGTTCCGTTGCCTTGGCTTTGAGCGATCTGTTTGACGACGATGAGACTGCATCGGAAGACCCTTCCGACGTCACAGAGGACAAGCCCCCCCGGAGAGCGATGCGGATCAGTGGGAAGGCGAAGCCATTCGCGTGACCCAAGCGGGGGGAGACGCCGAGCTTGTTGAACCGATCGAGGTGACGCTCGAGGAATGGACGCTCAATTGGAGTGATGACAGCATCGTTTCGAGCGACCTTATTGCGGTTGTACCGGGGTTCGATGGCGATGAAGAAGATACGCGTATCGAAACCAATCGCTTTGATGACACAGATCAAACCGTCGATGCCGGAGCGGGGCTGGACGTGGTCGTCATCGGCCCCGGCGATGTCGCTGATCTGCGGTTGGAGAACGGCACCACGGGGGATGATATTGAAGGCGAGGGCGGGGATATGCTTGTCGTGCATTTCACCGAAGACGACCTTGCCGACGCTGCATCGCTCGGGGCGCTTCTCGCGGATGGCGACTCGGGTGAGGGGGCTGGATTTTCTGCGGAACTTGGGTTTGAGGATATTCTGAATATCGTTTTGCCGGACGGGGTCGATGGCACGGTCCATGTCCTCGAAGGGAACGAGACCTTCATGCATGGCTCTTCCGCGACCGGCGCCGTCACCGCGACACAGACAGGCTTTGCGTTTTTCGTGCCCGAAGGGATGAGTTTCCCGACCGTAGTCCGATATGACGAGGGGGATTTCTGGAGCAAAAACGGGGACTCAGCGATCCCGGATGCGGAGAAAGACGGTATTCTCTACCTTGGACGCCTCGACCTCGGCGCGCAGATCGAGGCAGGGTTTGCGTTCTGTTATAGCTGTGAGCCGGGCGATGAAGTGCCGGGCAACCATACAGAGGGTCACGACCGTCTGGTTGACCTGCCCATTCTCTCGGTCAATGGCTCTTCTGTGAGTGCCTCGGCATAAAGGGGCGGTTTTTCACCCTCCAAGTAGAAAAACGACCGGATGCGTCGCATAGGGGCAATTTACGCCCTGTGCCGGACGGCACCTTTGAGGGAACAGGCCCAAGACCCAAAGGAAAGTCCCATGCGCACAGAAGCCCGGGCGGTCGTGATCGGCGGCGGTGTGATCGGTTGCTCGATCCTCTATCACCTGACGAAACTCGGCTGGTCCGATGTGGTCCTTCTTGAACGTGATGAGCTGACGTCCGGGTCGACATGGCACGCGGCGGCCAATATCCACGGGTTGCACGATAGCGCCAATATCAGCCGTATTCAGCACTATACCATGCGCCTTTATGATGAGTTGGAGGCGGAAACCGGCCAATCCTGCGGCGTGTTTCGTCCCGGCTCGCTCTACCTCGCGCTGACCGAAAACCGCGAACATCAGTTGCGCCTGCAAGCGGCCAAGGCGACACTCTACGGGATGAATTTCCACGAGATCAGCCGCGATGAGGCCGAGCGCCTGCACCCTCTGGTTAATTTCGACGGCATCCGCACCATCATGTGGGAACCCGATGGCGGCAATGTCGACCCCTCGGGCGTGACCAATGCCTATGCGTTGGGCGCGCGCCAGCGGGGGGCGGAAATCAATCGCTTTACCCCGGTGACGGGCACGCAGCAGCAACCGGACGGTAGCTGGATCGTGAAGACCCCAAAGGGCGATATCCGCACCGATTGGGTCATCAATGCCGCCGGTCTTTGGGGGCGGGAGGTGGCGCGGCTGGCCGGGATTGAGGTGCCGCTTCAGCCCACGGAGCATCAGTATTTCGTTACCGAGACCATTGCCGAGATCGCCGCGATGGATCGCCGCCTGCCGTCTGTTGCGGATCGCGACGGTGAATATTACCTGCGCCAAGAGGGCAAGGGGCTTTTGGTCGGGGCTTATGAAAAGGACATGCGGTTCTGGGCCGAAGAGGGCACGCCGCTTGATTTCGCCCATGATCTCTTTCCCGATGATCTTGAGCGGATCGAGGACAATATGATGCGCGCCATTGACCGGGTGCCGGTGGTGGGCGCGGCGGGGATCAAGCGGGTCATCAACGGGCCGATGATCTGGTCGCCCGATAGCAACGTGATCCTTGGCCCGGTGCCGGAGTTGCGCAATTATTTCATCTGTGGCGGCATTATCCCCGGATTTTCGCAATCGGCAGGCATGGGCCTCATGGCGGCGCAATGGATCATCGAAGGCGAAATGCACTATGACATGTTCCCTTGGGACGTGGCGCGGTTCGGGGCGTGGGCCAACAATCCGGCGTTCGTCAAAGCCAAGGTGCGCGATGTCTATGCACATCGCTTTGCCATCCATTTCCCCAACGAAGAACGCGCCGCCGGTCGTCCGCTGCGCACGCGGCCTGTCTATGAGCGGCAAAAAGACATGGGCGCGGTGTTTGGTCTGAACTATGGCTGGGAGCATCCGCTTTGGTTTGCGGACACGCCCGGCACGGTCGAGACCAACGGCTTCACCCGGCAAAACTGGTGGGTGCCTGTGGGGGCGGAATGTCGGATGCTGCGCGACCGCGCCGGGATCATCGACATCTCGAACTTTGCCAAATACCGCGTCAAAGGGCCGGGGGCCGAAGCGTGGCTCAACGCGGTCTTTGCCAACACGATACCTAGGGCGGTGGGGCGGTCCTGTCTCACGCCTTTGATCGGGGTGCGCGGCGGGATTGCGGGGGACGCCACCGTGACCCGCACGGCGGAGGATGAATTTTATGTTGTCAGCTCTGGGATGGCCGAACGTTATCACAAGCGGTTCTTCGACATGGTGCCATTGCCCGACGGGACCACCTTCGAGAGCCTGACCGAGGCCATGTGCGGCTTTAACATCGCCGGGCCGAAATCGCGTCAGATCTTGCAACGGATGACCAATAGCTCGCTCGCAACCGAGGATTTTCCCTTCATGCGCTCGCAATGGATCGAGATTGCCGGGGTGCGGGCGCTGGCGATCCGGGTGTCGTTCACCGGCGATCTTGGCTGGGAATTGCATTGCGCGTCCGAGGATCAGGCGCGCCTTTATGAGGCGCTCTTGGAGGCCGGGGCCGCGTTTGGCGCGGGGCCGGTCGGCAGCAGGGCGCTGATGTCGCTCCGGGTCGAGAAGGGTTATGGCTCCTGGAGCCGTGAATACAGCCCGGAATACTACCCGCAGGAAGTCGGGCTTGAGCAGCTTTGCAAGATGGAGAAAGGTTTCCTCCACAAAGAGGCAGTGGCAGAGACCCTGGCCAAACCGACGCGCGAGAGGCTGGTGCTTTTGCATCTTGATGAGGCGGATGTCACCGCGTCCAACGCCGATGCGACCGGCGGCGAGCCGATTTTCAAGGATGGCGTCGGGATTGGGCGGGTCACGTCCGGCACCTATGGCTACACGGTCGGCATGTCTCTGGCGCTTGGGTTCGTGAAAGACGCTGCGCCCGGCGATCAGGTCGAGGTCATGGTTCTGGGCCAGCCGCACCGAGCGGTGATCCTGTCCGAGCCGCCATTTGATCCCAAGGGAGAGCGCCTGCGGGCCTAAAAGGAGCGCGCCAGGGCGCGCGCTTGATGAGCACGCCCTGACGGGGCGTGCGATGGTCGTAACGCCGTGACCCTGCAAGCAGGATCACGACAACACGACCTGGCGAGGCGCTGCCTCGCGCTCCGGAGTATTTTCACAAAGGTGAAGATCAGGCGCGTGGTTTGCGCGGAACGCCGTAGAGTTCAAGCCGGTGGCCCTTGAGATCATAGCCGAGCTTTTCGGCGATCTTTTCTTGCAGGGCTTCGATCTCGGGGTCGCAGAATTCGATCACCTTGCCGGTGGTGAGGTCGATCAGGTGGTCATGGTGGGCGCGTTCGGCATCTTCATAGCGCGCCCGCCCGTCGCCGAATTCAAGTTTTTCGAGGATGCCTTCCTCCTCAAAGAGTTTCACCGTGCGATAGACCGTGGCCAGCGAAATGCCGGAATCGCGGTCCGAGGCGCGGCGGTAAAGCTCTTCGACATCCGGGTGGTCCTTGCTTTCTTGCAGGACCGTGGCGATCACCCGGCGCTGTTCGGTCATGCGCAAGCCTTGGGCTTCGCAGCGGGAAATGATCGTATCAGACATGGGTGAATCCCGAGGCGGTTGGCGTTCGCATAGGATTTTTAGCCGGGTGTGGCGCAGGGTGCCACCCTTTTTCGCGCTTGACAGACGCGGCTGCGCCCCCCATGTGACATCCCAAGACGCCTTCTGCCGCGTGAGCAGCCAAGGGCCGGGCATTGCCAGGGCCGCAGACAAAGGCGAAACCCAACCGATCCCAATATCACGCGTGGGGCGAAGACAAGACGTGTTGTGCCAAGAGGGCACAAGGGCGGTCTTTGTCTATCCACCGAAAGCGCCCCCAATCGCGGGGCGGCAAGGCGTGTCGTTTCGACGATGCGCCGGAAAGCAGATTACGATGACTGAATTTACCGATCTCGGGCTTCCCAAAACCCTGATTTCGCGGCTTGAAAAGGCCGGAATTACGGCGCCGACACCGATCCAGTCCGGAGCCATTCCCCATGCCCTTGAAGGGCGCGACGTGATGGGCCTTGCCCAGACCGGCACCGGCAAGACCTTTGCCTTTGGTTTGCCGTTGATTTCGCACCTGATGTCCTATGGAGGCAAGCCCGAGCCAAAGACCGCGCGCGGTCTTATCCTGGCGCCGACGCGCGAATTGGCGGGACAAATCCGCGATAGCCTGATGCTCTTGGTCGAAGGCACACCGATGAAGGTCGGTCTTGTGGTCGGGGGCGTGTCGATCAACCCTCAGATCAACCGCGTCTCGCGCGGCACTGACATTATCGTCGCCACGCCGGGCCGCCTCATTGACCTGATGGAGCGCGAGGCGCTTGATCTTTCGGCGACGGATTTCCTTGTTCTTGACGAGGCGGATCAGATGCTCGACCTCGGCTTTATTCATGCGCTGCGCAAGATTTCCGGCTGGCTGCCGGAGAAGCGGCAGACCATGCTGTTTTCGGCCACCATGCCCAAACAGATGGCCGAGATTGCCGGAACCTATCTCGACAACCCAGAACGGGTGCAGGTCGCGCCTCCGGGCAAAACCGCCGATAAGGTGACGCAAGGCATCCACTTTATCGCCAAGGCCGAGAAAACGGCGCTTTTGATCGAACTTCTCGATGCGCATCGCGACGAGGCGGCGATTGTGTTTGCACGCACGAAACATGGCTCTGATCGCCTTATGAAGGCGTTGGTCAAGGCCGGTTATGCGGCGGCGGCGGTGCATGGCAACAAATCCCAAGGCCAGCGGGAACGCGCCATCAAGGCGTTCCGCGAGGGCGAGACGATGGTGCTTGTCGCGACCGATGTGGCGGCGCGGGGGCTTGATATTCCGCAGGTGCGCCATGTCTATAACTACGACCTGCCCAACGTGCCGGAAAACTATGTGCACCGTATCGGGCGCACTGCGCGCGCCGGGATGGACGGGGCCGCGGTGGCCTTTTGTGCGCCGGATGAAGTTGATGAGCTGAAGGCGATTCAGAAGGTTCTCAAGATGTCGATTCCGGTTCTGTCCGGGCGGCCCTGGATCGGAGCCGAGGTTAAAC
>JAPHRE010000009.1 GCA_026195905.1 Pseudopelagicola sp.
CGCTCCGTCTGGCGTCCCGTTAGCGCCTCAGCGCCGCCGGTGAGGGGGGTTCTACGGTTTACCCCCAATACCCGCAACCCCTTTTTTGCAAAAACGTCAAAAAAAACGCGCGGCTCAATAAAATAAGGGGTTTTAGCCTAAAGATTATGCGCGTTTCGCCTGTGGTCAGAGCCGCGTTTCGCCCTCATCTGTTCTTTTCATGAAAAACGGCACAGGAATCGGGGGGAATCTGTTCGATTTTGTCGACACATACGCCGCAAAACCCGCTGAATCAGTGTGATGATTCCAAATGAAAGTCAGTGATGGCGACAATCTGGTCTTTTCCGGAGATCGCGAACACACGCGCACGGGCTTTGGGCGCCTCAAATACCCGTATCGCGAAGCGCAGCCGTTCGCCCACAGGAAGTGGCGCAAGGAATCGCGTGCGCATTTCCCGCGCCACAACCTCGCGCGCCTGCAAAGCGACCTCGCTCAGCCCTGCGATAAGCATGCCCGGCACAACAGTCTGGCTCAGGCCGATCGCGCGCGCCGCATCATCGTCACGATGAATCGGGTTGGGATCATGCGAAAGGTCTAGATATGTATTCACAAGAGTTTGCGATAGCGCCCCGGTTTCGATCCACCGCATTTCGGGGTCATCCATCGCGTCGCGGAAACGGGTGCCTTTCAGCGACTGTATGACCTCGGGAGCGACAAAGCGTAGACGCGTTTCCATAGTCCCGACGGCATTCTCCCCTTGTGAAAGATCAAATTCGACCCTTTGTGCCGCGCCTATGTCTTCAACCAGCCCTTTGATCGCCAGCGGTATCGCCAAAGATGGGGGGCGCATCTGTCGGAACATCTGGCTCTCATGCACAACGCCCATATTCGCCGACGGCTGCATCCGCTCAATGAGCGGTGCCAAGCCAGGAGCCCCCAGAAGCATCGCGGGCGCGATCAGCGGGGTGCGACCGCCATGCGGTGCACAATCACAAAGCAGATCACACAACAGATTCCGCAACAGAGCAACGTCTTCGGGCACAAGCCCATCAGGCACCAGAGTTGAGAACCTGTTTTCAGCCATCGAAGCTCTTGAAAATAAGGGACGCGTTAATTCCGCCAAACGCGAGCGAGTTTGACATAACAGTCGACGTCTCGATCCCGCGCGCCGTATTTGCGACTGGATCAAATCCGATTTTTGGATCCATTTCATTGAAGTTGATCGTGGGGGGGGCGGTCTGATGAGATAACGCCTGAACCGTCACGATCGCCTCTATAGCACCCGCAGCCCCGAGAGCGTGACCGTGGATGGGTTTTGTCGAGGAGACCTCAACACCCGCGAGGTCTTCACCAAAAACCTGACGCAATGCCGCCGTTTCGGTCACATCATTGGCGACCGTCCCTGTGCCATGAGCATTTACATACCCGACGGACGCGGCCGTCAGTTCCGCATCGCCCAGCGCCAGCCGCATACAGTCCGCTGCCCTATCCGGGTTGGGACGCAACAAATCGCCAGCATCCGAATTGGTCGCATACCCGGCGACTTCACAGATGATTTCCGCCCCTCGTGCCTGTGCAGTTTCAAGGCTTTCCAAAACGAGAACCCCTGCCCCTTCACCAAGCGTCATACCATTTCGATCTTTTGAGAACGGCCGGTTTTTATCTGCGGTCATAACCCGCAAAAGTTCCCATACCCGAAACACACCACCTACGAGGCTCGCCTCGGCACCGCCCGCAAGGCACCGATCAATGGCACCCGACTTTATAAGTTGATACCCGAGGCCAATACTTTGGCTCCCGGAAGAGCAGGCCGTTGAAGGGCTGTAGATCGGACCACTCGCGCCAAACTCCATCGAAACCCATGATGCGGCTGCATTATTCATGATTTTCGGCACAGCCATCGGGTCGAGGCGCATATTTTTCTCTACGCCGAATGCGATATAGTTGTCATCCAACGTCTTGGCCCCGCCGAAACCGGAGCCAATCACGACGCCGCACCGATCACCAAAATCGGCTTCGCCGAGTCCTGCCTGTGAAATCGCTTCGCGCGCCGCCACAAGGGCATATTGCGCCACAGGATCGCGCATCCGATGGCCAGCCGCCTCTGTGATGCTTTCCTTGTCATCGTCGCTCAAGGCCGCCGCCGTGCCAACGCGCTGGTTTGTCAGAGTCTCAAATGACACCGGGCGCACACCGCTCGTGCCCGTCGCTGCCGCCGTCCAAAGCGCATCCGCACCAATACCGCAGGCCGATACCGCTCCGATTCCCGTCACCACCACTCGCGTCATGCGTTGGCGTCTTTCTGACCCTCTTGGATTTTATTCTGCGCAAGGGTGAGGAGGTCTTGGACGGTTTGGACGTTGGTGAGTTCGTTGTCGACGGAAATGTAGACGCCGTATTCCTCTTCGAGGGCCATGAGGATCATGACGAAATCTGCCGATTGGATGTCGAGATCTTCCAGGCGGCTTTCGGGGGTGATGTCGGACACATCCACCATACCCTCACGCGCGACGAGTTCGAGAAGCTCTTGAGAAATATCGGTTTTATCAGTGCTCATAGTCTGCCTTCCATCTCTGGCACAGGGTCCGTGCCCCCACATTCAATCGCGAGTTTAGGGGGGCTTGGCACAAGATGCCAGCACGAACCCACATGTGCAATGAGGCACTTGCGCCGAAACTCCCGCCACCTGCCCTGCAAAATAACACATATGTATTGCGTCGGTATCACGTCTGCATCGCGACAGTGCGGTTTATCCGGCACAGAAATAGCCCCGGAAGACCGCCCGCATCGCCTCCCGCCGCACGATCATGCCCCTACATGCCAGGATCAACCGGACGCGATGCCGGGCCACCGCCCTCGATCCAGTCTTTCAGCCCGCCGAGATTATACACAGCCTCAAACCCCATGTCCTTGAGCAGCTTGCCCGCCAAAGCGGCCCGGCCACCCGACGCACAATAGAGCACGACCGGACGGTCTGCGCGAAATTCGGGATCATAGAAAGGGCTATTGGGATCGGCGCGAAACTCAAGCATGCCCCGCGGCACGTGATGGGCGCCTTGCGCCCGCCCCTGCGCCTGAAGTTCGGGAGCATCACGAATGTCGAGAAGCAGAGCCCCCGCATCAATCTTTGCCATCGCATCGCTTACGGTGATCTTCGGCACCACCGCATGCGCGGCTTCAAGCATCTGGGCCAAGGTCGTGGACATGATTTTTCCTCCGGTTCTGCATCCTGTTGCAAAAACTTAGAAGAGTGTGCCCCCGTTTGGAAGCGGCAGACCTAAACTTCATCGCCTTAATACAGAGGAACACGGCACACGCCGCGCATCAGCCCAGCCGTATCCACGAAAGCGCGCGCAGCCTATGCGCCATGCGGATGGTCGGGGATGCCGCCTTAGCGTGATCCGGGCGGGTCATCTGCGCCTGCATACGGGCGCGCTGAAACCGCAGAGCCGCCGCGTAGAGATATCGCAGCTTGCCCACACACCGAAACACGCCACCATGACTAAAGAGGTCGTCCCAACCTTGCGCGGGTTTGTGCCAATCGGGACCATAGCAGAACCGCAATTCAGCGCCCGCCCGCTTGGGCAGCCAAAGCTGCACTCCGCGAAAATCCACACGTTCCCGCCCATCGAATGGCACACGATAGCTTAGATAGGCGTGCTTGAAGATCAGCTCATATGTGCTTTGGCCGCGCGCAAACTCTGTTCCGTAGAAATCCACCAAGATACCGCCGCGCGCGAGGCCGATATTGGCAACGCGCCCTTCGGTATAGCTTCGCTTGAAGATGGTGAAGCCACCCTCTTCCAAGACGTTTTCAAGCTCCGGTATCAGGGCGTTTCGGTCCACCCGAAAATCAATATCGCCATCCCCGGCGATAAAGCCATTTTCGCGCACGATCCCAAGCAGGGTTCCGTCACAGACATGATGCGTAACATCACGCGCATCCAAGAGCGCGGTAATATCGCGCAGCACACCGAGCGCCGCGACCTCGTCATCGCCGGGACACACCATGCCCAATTCCGCATCGGAGTAGAGCCAATCTCTGCGACACACCGCGCGCGCCCTGTAGGCAAGGTCTAGCCTGTCGGCGGGCACGATTCCCGAGCGATCTGAAACCGTGGTATCCGCCGCGTCAATCAATCGTCCATTTTAAGCGCCGAAATGAACGCTTCCTGCGGGATATCGACACGGCCAAACTGGCGCATTTTCTTCTTACCAGCCTTCTGTTTGTCAAGAAGTTTGCGTTTCCGGGTCGCGTCACCGCCGTAGCATTTGGCGGTCACATCCTTACGCAGGGCCGATAGGGTTTCGCGCGCAATGACCTTGCCGCCAATCGCGGCTTGGATCGGAATCTTGAACATATGGCGCGGGATCAGGTCTTTGAGTTTTTCACACATGGCGCGACCGCGCATTTCTGCGCGATCCCGGTGCACCATAGTTGAGAGCGCATCCACAGGTTCATCATTCACAAGGATCGCCATTTTGACGAGATTGTCCTCGCGGTAGCCTTCCATTTGATAATCAAAAGAGGCGTATCCCTTGGTCACAGATTTCAGCCGGTCATAGAAATCAAACACCACTTCATTGAGCGGCAGATCATAGACCACCATCGCGCGACTGCCTGCATAGGTCAGGTCAAGCTGAATACCGCGACGGTCCTGACAGAGTTTGAGCACATCCCCAAGATACTCGTCGGGCACCATGATCGTGGCTTTGATGCGCGGCTCTTCGAGGTGGTCGATGGTCGAGGGGTCGGGCATATCGGCAGGGTTATGCAATTCCAGCATTTCCCCGTCTTTCATGAAGATATGGTAGACCACGCTCGGCGCGGTGGTGATCAATTCGATCCCGTATTCGCGTTCGATCCGGTCGCGGATCACTTCGAGGTGCAATAGCCCAAGGAAACCGCAGCGGAAGCCAAAGCCAAGCGCGGCCGAGGTTTCCATCTCGTAGGAGAAAGACGCATCGCTTAGGGCGAGTTTTTCAATCGACGACCGCAGGTCTTCAAATTCCGCACTGTCGACGGGGAACAGGCCACAGAAGACCACCGGCACGGACGGTTTGAAGCCCGGAAGCGGCGTATCGGTGCCTTTTCGTTCGGTGGTGATCGTGTCGCCCACCTTGGTATCGCGCACCTGTTTGATTGAGGCGGTGAGAAAGCCGATCTCGCCAGGGCCGAGTTCATCGACCGTCGTCATGGCCGGGCGGAAGACGCCGATCCGGTCCACACCGTAGCGGGCGCCGGTCTGCATCATGCGGATTTGGTCGCCCTTCTTGAGCACACCATCCATGATCCGCACCAGCACGACCACGCCGAGGTAGGCATCATACCAGCTATCGACGAGCATCGCCTTGAGCGGCGCGTCCCGTTCGCCAGTTGGTGCGGGAAGGCGGTTTACGATGGCTTCGAGCGTGTCTTCGATGCCGATGCCGGATTTGGCCGAAACCCGAATGGCGTCGGTGGCGTCGATACCGATCACGTCTTCGATTTGTTCCGCAACGCGGTCACAATCAGAGGCCGGCAGGTCAATCTTGTTCAGGACCGGGACGATTTCATGATCGGCCTCGATCGCCTGATAGACATTGGCGAGGGTCTGGGCTTCGACGCCTTGGGTCGAGTCGACCACCAGAAGAGAGCCTTCAACCGCGCGCATGGAGCGGGAGACCTCATAGGCAAAGTCGACGTGGCCGGGGGTGTCGATCAGGTTGAGCACATAGGTCTCGCCATCCTTGGCGACATAGTCGATGCGCACGGTGTTGGCCTTGATCGTGATGCCCCGCTCGCGTTCGATATCCATCGCGTCGAGGAGCTGATCCTTCATGTCGCGTTCGGCCACCGTATTGGTGGATTGGATGAGCCGGTCGGCCAGGGTTGATTTCCCGTGGTCGATATGGGCGACGATAGAGAAGTTGCGGATTTTCGAAAGCTCAGTCATGGATCGGCGTATGGGCGTAAAAGCCGGTTTGGTCAAGCCGGATACGTGTTCACGGCGCGGCCCGAAGACGGTTTGCCACCACTGTTGAGGCTGCGGCCATCAGGGCGGCGGTCAGCAGACAGAGGGAAAGTCCGCCCAGTTGATAGGACAGGCCCGACAGGAGGGTGCCGATGAGGCGGCCTGCGGCGTTGGACATATAGTAAAACCCGACGTCCATCGTGACACGTTCGTCCGTGCTAAAGGCGAGAATCAGGTAGGAATGCACCGACGAGTTGACCGCGAAGACAAACCCAAAGACCAAAAGCCCCGCAACGAGGATCGGCGTCAGGGCGGGGAGGTCGAGATAGACGGCCGCCGAGAGGGCGAGCGGGACGAGGGTTAGGGCTGCAACCCAGAGGATAGCCTGATGGGTGATGTCCGTGGTGCTGGCGCTATTGGCCTTGAGCAGGCGAGGTGCGAGGCTTTGCACGAGGCCGTAGAGGATGATCCAGACTGCCATGAAACTGCCGATGATGAAAAACGCAGCCCGGTCGCCCGCCTCGGAGCCGTCGGAAAGGACGGCGTAGAAATAGATCGGGATGCCGACCACGAACCACACGTCGCGCGCGCCGAAGAGGAACATGCGCGCGAGGCTCAGACGGTTGATGTTGGGGTCTTTGGAGAAGACATGGGCAAACCTGGCGGATTTCTTGCCCTGCGGCAGGCCCGAGGGCATGAAGGCCACAACCCCGCCAAGGATCACGGCCAACACCGCCGCCATGACCCAAACCGAGGTCACAAAGCCCCAGACCGCCAACACCACCGCACCAAGCAGAAAACCAACGCCTTTGACCGCGTTCTTGGAGCCGGTGAGCACGGCGACCCAACGGAACAAGCCCCCCTGCCCTTCGGGCGCAAGGAGTTTCACGGCGGATTTGGCCGACATCTTGGAGAGGTCTTTTGCGACACCCGAGAGGCCTTGCACCAGCATGACAAAGATCACGGAGATCATCAGCGGCCATGCAGGATCAAGCTGGGCCAGCGCAACAAGCGCCACGATCTGAAGCCCAAGCCCGGCATAAAGCGTCGAGGTCAGGCCGAACCGCGCCGCGAGCCAACCGGCGGAGAGATTCGTCACCACGCCCATCACCTCGTAGAGAAGGAAGAGATAGGCCAGTTGCACCGGCGAAAAGCCAAGCGTGTGAAAATGCAACAGGACCAGCATCCTGAGCGCCCCATCAGTGAGCATGAACGCCCAATAAGCGGCCGTGACCGTGATGTAAGCAGCGAGACCTTCGGGGCGGTGCGGAGCCGTCATGGCAGGTGTCCGATCAGAGCGAGGCGACTACCATACGGGTCACGTCGGCCAGACGCCACGCATAGCCCCATTCATTGTCATACCATGCATAGATCTTGACGTGTTTGCCGCCAATCACACGGGTCGACAGGGCGTCGATAATGGAGGAGCGTTCATCGTTGGTATAATCGCAAGAGACCAGCGGGCGGGTCTCATAACCAAGGATGCCATCGAGATCGCCCAGCGCCGCCTCTTCGAGCATCGCGTTGACCTCTTCGGCGGTGGTCTCGCGCGAGACGTTGAAGACAATATCGGTCAGAGACGCATTGAGCAGTGGCACGCGCACGGCATGGCCATCAATCTTACCGTCCAAATCTGGGAAAATCTGGATGATCGCCTTGGCCGAGCCTGTGGTCGTCGGGATCAGGGAGTTCAGCGCCGAGCGGGCGCGGCGCGGGTCTTTATGCGCCCGGTCGACGATCACTTGGGTGTTGGTCACGTCATGGATCGTGGTGAAGGACGCCTGTTCAATGCCCAATTTCTCGCGGATCACCTTGACGATCGGCGCGAGGCAGTTGGTGGTGCACGAGGCGGCGGTGATGACCTTATGCATCTGTGGATCATAGAGGTCATGGTTTACGCCATAGACGATATTGGCCGCATCCGTCTCTTTGACCGGGGCGGAGACGACAACCTTTTTCACCCCGGCATCAAAGTAGGGCTGAAGCGTGGCGTTGGTTTTGAACGCGCCGGTGCAATCGACCACGAGGTCCACACCGAGTTCTGCCAGAGGCAGTTCCGCAAGGTCGCGCGTCGCGGTAAAGCGTATTTTCTGACCGTCGATGGTAATGCTATCCTCGTCATGGGCAAAATCGGCGCGCCAGCGGCCATGCACCGTATCAAATTCAAGAAGATGCGCATGGAGTTCGGCGTCGCCCATACCGTCATTCAGCAGGACAATTTCAGCGTCGATCCCAAGGTCAAAGAAGCTACGAATGACGAGCTTGCCCATGCGGCCGAGGCCATTGATGGCGATTTTGGTCATAAGGGTATCCTTTAGGTCGGGAACCAGCCGCGGGTGCGGTTGGCGAAGGCAACAAGAGAGAGCATCACCGGCACCTCGACAAGAACCCCGACGACCGTCGCCAGCGCCGCGCCCGAGCCAAGGCCAAAGAGCGAGATGGCCACGGCAACGGCGAGTTCAAAGAAGTTCGATGTGCCGATGAGGGCGCAGGGCGCGGCGACGTTGAAGGGCACGCGCCAGAGTTTCGCCGCGCCATAGGCGAGGAAGAAAATACCGTAGGATTGGATCAAAAGCGGGATGGCGATCAGGAGGATCACCAGCGGACGATCAAGGATCACCTGCCCCTGAAAACCAAAGAGCAGGACCACAGTTACCAAAAGGCCGGTGATGGAAAACGGCGCGACGCGGGATTTGAACGCATCGACGGCGGCCTCTCCACCACGTTTGACGAGGCGGTTGCGGGTAATGAGGCCAGCAGTCAGGGGCAGGAGCACGTAAAGCACCACCGACAGGATCAGGGTTTCCCAAGGCACGGCGATGTCGCTTACACCGAGGAGGAAGGCGACGATGGGCGCGAAGGCAAAGACCATGATAACGTCATTCACACTCACCTGAACGAGGGTATAGGTCGCGTCGCCGCGCGTAAGGTTTGACCACACGAAAACCATCGCCGTGCAGGGGGCTGCGCCAAGGAGGATGACACCGGCGAGATAGGCCTGGGCATCGTCGGGCGGGATCAGACCGGCAAAAACGTAGTTGAAGAAGAGAACCCCGAGGGCGGCCATCGTAAAGGGTTTGATGAACCAGTTGACCACAAGCGTAATCACAAGCCCCTTGGGGCGTTCTCCGATATGCGACAGCGCCCCGAAATCGACGCCGACCATCATCGGATAGACCATAGCCCAGATCAGAACTGCCACCGGCAGATTGACCGAAGCGACCTCGAGCGCGGCCAGCGTTGCAAAGAGGCCGGGGATCAGGCTTCCGAGGAGGAGACCTGCGGCGATGGCGAGCGCCACCCAAAGAGAGAGCAGGCGTTCAAATGTGCCGAGGCCTGCTTTGGTTTGGTCGATCTGGCTCATGTGTGGTCCTCCGGTGTGGGGTATTGGCCGATCTTGTCGAGAGGCGTCGGGCGCGCGTGACAGGCGATATCTTCGATCAGGGGATCACATATCTCGGGGCGCCCGCCACAGCAGTCGCGCAGGAGATAGCCCAGCAAGCCGCGCAGCCCCTCGGTATCTGCGAAATAGCGGATGCTGCGCCCCTCGCGCAGGTTACGCACCAGCCCGGCATGAAGCAGCACCGAGAGATTGGCCGAGAGCGTATTTTGACGCACATCAAGGGCGGCGGCGATCTCTCCGGCGCTCATCCCCGCCTCTCCGACCTGCACAAGCAGGCGAAACACGTCAAGACGGGTCGGTTGGCTTAGGGCGGCAAAGGCGGTGAGGGCGTTTTTCTTTTCCATATTTCAGGATTTATGGAAATATTGAGTGAGTCGCAATCCGGTTTGTGGCGTCGGACAGTGAATTTATTATGACACGCGCCTAGCCGAAGACGTCGAGCGGGCGATCTTCGAGCATGGTTTCCATTGAGAAAAACCCCGTCACCGTCTCAAGCTCAAGCCCTTTGGTCAGGCGTTTGTAGACGCTATCGTAGCCCGTCATGCCGCGCGTGACGACCTTGAGCATATAATCCCAGTCGCCCCCGATCCGATGCATTTCCGCGACTTCGGGAATACGGGCGACATGGGTGCGAAAGGCTTCGATCCACTCGTCAGAGTGATTGCGGGTGCGGACCATGACGAACACCGTCAGGTCGAGGCCAAGTTTGTTTGCGTCGATCCGTCGGCGTGCGCCCAAAAGAAGCCCCGCCTCTTCAAGACGGTGCAGACGTCGCCAGAGGGCGTTTTGCGACACACCGATCCGGTCTGCCATCTCGCGTTGGGACAGCGCGCCCTCGCGTTGCGCCAGATCGAGAATACGGCGATCAATTTGATCTATTTTTACGCTCATATTCGTTCATATGACACCAATATAGGCGCATTTCAACATATTTAGGCGGCCAATATCTGATCATGTAGGGGTAAGCATGGCATACGATCCCTTAGGAATAGCAGGTGTCCCATGTCCGATATGCCCTCCCCCCTTGCGCGCTTTGATGCGGGTCTTCGCGTCCCGTCTGATCCGGTTGAGGCCATCAAGGCGGGGCAGATTGGCAAGGACATCTGTATTCCGACAGCGACCGGTCCCAAGCGCCTGATCTATGCGGATTATATTGCCTCGGGGCGGCCCCTGCGGCAGGTGGAGGATTTCGTGGCCGAAGAGGTTCTGCCTTTCTACGCTAATAGCCATACCGAAGACAGCTACTGCGGCGCGGTGATGACGCAGATGCGCGAAGAGGCGCGCGGGGTGATTGCGGCGAAATGCGGGGCCGATCAGGATGCGCACGCGGTGATTTTCTCCGGCGCGGGCGCGACAGCCGCGCTTAATCAAGTTGTGCATCTCTTTGGGGTGCGGGAGGCGTTGGCCGAAGGGAAAACCGTTCGTGTGATTGTAGGACCATATGAGCATCACTCCAACCTCCTGCCTTGGCGCGAAAGCGGGGCGGAGGTTGTTGAAATCGCACAAGCCTCTGATGGCGGGCCGGATATGAAGGCGCTCGACGATGCCTTGAGCCAGGATGCAGACCGCATCGTTGCCGCATTTTCAGCCGCGTCCAACGTCACCGGCGTTTGTGCCGATGTGGAGGCCATCACGACGCTGGTCAAATCCTATGACGCCAAGATGGTTTGGGACTATGCGGGCGGCGGGCCGTATTTGCCTATTGCGATGGGGGACGCGGACGCGATTGCCCTTTCGCCGCATAAATTCATCGGGGGGCCGGGGGCGAGCGGCGTGTTGATCGTGCGCCGCGATGCGATCACGTCAAAGGTGCCCAGTCGCCCCGGCGGCGGCACCGTCTCCTTTGTCAACGCGCACCAGCATGATTATCACAGCCGCATAGAAGAGCGCGAGGAAGGCGGCACGCCAAACGTCATCGGCGATATTCGCGCCGCACTTGTGTTTATCGTCAAGGATGTGATCGGCCAAGAGACCATTGCGGCGCGCCACACTGTGTTGACGCGGCGGGCCTTTGCCGCGTGGGGCGATGTGGCGGGCATCGCGCTTTTGGCACCGGAGCAGGATGACCGCCTGCCCTTTCTATCCTTTGTGCCGCGCAACGCACAGGGGCAGCGGATGGATCACCGCGCCTTTACGCGCGCCCTTTCAGAGCAGTTTGGCATTCAGGCGCGGGGCGGCTGCGCCTGTGCGGGGCCATATGTGCATCGGCTGATGCAGATTGACGACGCCGAGTCAGAGTCCATCCGGGCGGATATCCTCGCCGGGGATGAGCGCCACAAACCGGGGTTTGTGCGGCTTAACCTGAGTGTTATGATGGATGACGCCACGGTCGATTTCATTCTTGGGGCCGTGGCAGAGCTTGTCACCGAGGCGCAAGAGATCGCCGCCTAAAGCGTTGTCTTGCGGTATTTGAACGCGCCAGAGCCGCGCGCGATCAATTCATCGGTTTCATCAAGGACGGTCGCCTCGGCAAAGAAAGTCGACGCGCCACCGCCCACCTTGCGCCCTTCGGCAATTAGCACATGCCCTTTGGGACGCGACAGAAAATTCGTCGTCAAGGAAAGGGTCAGGGCAAGGCGTTTATAGTCCGGGTCGCCCGTATAGCACCCGGCATATCCCATCACCGTATCAAGCAGGGTTGCGTAAATCCCGCCATGCGGAAGCCCTGCACGATTACCGAGGTAATGCTCGATCGGGAGTTCGATGCGGGCGAAATCCTCACCCCAATGGGTCAGGCGAAAGCCGAGATGCTTCTGAAGCGGATAAGGGCTTTCGTCGAGGGCCGGGTCAAGCGGTGTCATGTGAAGCCTCCAAGGCGGGCATGTGGCGTCTATACAGCGGTCAGGCCACCATCCAGTGCCACGGCTTGTCCGGTCATGAAAGAGTTTTGCGGCGCACAAATCCAGAGCATCGCCTGAACGATCTCATCGGTGCTTGCCATGCGGCCCATCGGGATACGCGCCGTGATCTGGCGCGCGGCACCGTCCTGATCGAGGCCGGTGCGGGCGCTAACCATATCGGTCATCTCATCCACAAGCGGCGTTGAGGCAAAGGAGGGGCAGATCGCATTGACGCGGATATTCTTGCGCGCATTCTCATCGGCGGCGGCGCGGGTCAGGCCAACAACCGCATGTTTGGCGGCGGAATAGGCCGAGAGATTGCCCGACCCCACAAGGCCAGCGGCCGAGGCGACATTGAGGATTGCCCCCTTTCCGGCGGCGCGCATGAGGGGGATTTGGTATTTCATCCCAAGGAACACACCGCGCGCGTTGACGGCGATATTGCGGTCGAAATCCTCGGCGCTGAGCATATGCAGCGGCGCGGGTTCATGGCCCATCCCGGCGTTGTTGATTGCCACATCAAGGCGGCCATAGGTTTCCGCGATACGCGCGACATGGGCCTTGAGCGGGGCATCTTGGGAGACATCGAATGCGTCGGTCAGCACCTCTGTGCCCTGCGCGCGCAGGGTATCGGCATGGGCCTCAAGCGCCTCGGAAGCAATATCGGAAAGCGCGAGGCGCGCGCCTTCGGCGGCAAACATCTCAGCAGCGCGTTTGCCAAAGCCGCTTGCGGCGCCGGTGATCATAACCACCTGCTCTTGGTAACGTTTATCCATTTTGTGCCGCCTCCAGACCGGCCTTGGCAAAAAGCGGCACATAGGCACCCATCTTGCGGCCGCGTTCGGGATCGGACGCGTTGCCATCGAGGGCGCGTTTCAGCACGCCCTGGATGATCGCTGCCATGCGGAAGAAGCAAAAGGCGAGGTAGAAATTAAAGCCTTCGATGCCCGGTGTACCGGTGCGACGACAATAGGCCTCGATAAAGGCTTGGTCAGATGGGATGCCAAGCGCGGCGCGGTCGACGCCTTGAAGGCCACGGCCCGAGCCGCCGGGGGGCATTTGCCATTGCATGATGACGGCGGCGAGATCGGCGTAGGGGTGGCCGATGGTCGACAGCTCCCAATCAAGCACGGCGACGCAGTCGGTTCCGTCTTTGGCAAACAGCAAGTTGTCGAGGCGGTAGTCACCATGCACCAGTGTGCGCTTGCCGTCATCGGCGGGCATATTGGCGCCAAGCCAGTCGATCAGCGCATCCATATCGGCGACGTGTTCGGTCTCGGAGGCGCGGTATTGTTTGGTCCAGCGGGCCACCTGGCGTTCGAAATAATTGCCTTCGGGGCCGTAATCCGAAAGACCCACGGCGTCGATATCGACGGAATGGATCGCGGCGAGGACGGTGTTCATCTGATCGAACACCGCAGCGCGCTCTGTGTTGGAGAGGTCCGGCAGGCGCGGGTCATCGAAATTGCGCCCCTCGACCCGGTCCATGACATAGAACATCGAGCCGATGACGTCATCGTCTTCGCACAGCACATGCATTTTGGCGACTGGCACGTTGGTCTTGGCAAGGGCGGTCTGGACGCGAAATTCACGGTCGACGGCATGGGCGGATTTCAAAAGGGTTCCCGGCGGCTTGCGGCGCAGGACATACTCGTGCGACGGGGTGTTGAGCAGGAAAGTCGGGTTGGATTGTCCGCCGGGGAATTTCTCGGCGGTGATCGGGCCTTGGAACCCGGCGAGATGGTCAGACAGCCATGCGGCAACGGCGTCGGTATCAAGGACATTCGTGGTCATGCGCGTCTCCTCAGCTATAGGTGAGCATATCCGCCACGTTCTCGGCGTCGATATGGGGCGTTTCGTTGAACCCGTGCAGCCATGTGCCGCTTGAGGCGATGACAAACCGGGCCACGGCGCAGTTCTTGACCTGAAGTTGCAGGGTAATCATTTGGTCTGCGGGCGCGCTCATGACGTCGGCGACGCTCTGACCGATGGCACCGCCGGAGGAGACGGCGATCGGGGTGCGCGCGCCGCTTGCGCCGACGATCTCGCGGGCTTCGCGGACACGGGTGGCAAAATCTGAGAACCGTTCCGGCGGGTTGCTGATCTCGTCGCGTTGCCACATGAGGACGGTTTCGCGCAACTTGCGAAAATGGGTGCGCCGGTCACTGTGGACGCCTTCGGGTTCTGGTTCGGATGCAAAGCGGGCGTCGAGGAGGCCTTTGAAATCGAACTCGTTGAGCCCCGGAAGGACCGTTGGTTCAAGATCACACCCCAAGCCCTTGGCCATGCCGTCCCATGTTTGGCGGTGACGTTTCTGCGCCCCGATAAAGACCCGATCCGGCACGACGCCCTGACGCGCCATTGCGCTGCCCAGCGCCTCGGATTGACGATGACCGAGCGGCGAGAGGTTATCATAATCCGCCGCCCCGAACGAGGCCTGTGCATGGCGCACAAGGTGAAAGATCATGCTCATGAGAGGCGATCTTTCAGGCGCGCGAAGGCGGCGTGGTATTCGCGCTCAAGACGGGCGACAAGCGCCTCGGTCGGGCCGACAGATTTGACCGCACCAATCCCCTGACCAGAGCCCCATATTTGCTTCCATGCCTTTGGTTTTTCCCGGTCACTGCCAAAGCTCATGTCGGTGACATCGCCAAGCGGCAGGTTGTCGGGGTCCATCCCTGCATTGCGCACCGAGCCTTTGAGGTAATTGCCCCAAACGCCGGTAAAGAGCGAGGAATAGACGATATCCTCGGCCGTGCTTTGGACGATCATGTCTTTGTAGTCCTGCACGGCGTTGGCTTCGTCGGTGGCGATAAAGGGCGAGCCGATATAGGCAAGATCGGCCCCCATTGCCTGTGCCCCGAGCACCGCATCGCCGGTTCCGATGGACCCGGAGAGAAGGAGCGGGCCGTCGAACCATTCGCGAATTTCGCGCACGAGTGCGAAGGGTGATTGTTGGCCCGCATGGCCCCCGGCCCCGGCGGCCACGGCAATCAGGCCATCCGCCCCTTTCTCAATCGCTTTCTTGGCGAAGGTGTTGGTGATGACATCATGCAGCGCAATACCGCCACAGCTATGGGCCGCTTCGTTGACTTCGACGCGCGCCCCAAGGGAGGTGATCCAGATTGGCACTTTCCAGCGCGTGCAAATCTCAAGGTCACGTTCCAGCCGCGTATTTGAGCGGTGCACGATCTGATTGACCGCGAAGGGCGCGGCGGGGTTGTCGGGGTTTTCCTGATTGTGGCGGTCGAGCTCCTCGGTGATCTCTTTGAGCCATGCCTCAAGCAGGGGCGGTTCGCCCGCGCCTTCACGCGCATTCAAGGCCGGAAAACTGCCGACAATCCCGGCCTTGCACTGGGCAATGACCAGTGCAGGCACCGAGATAATAAACAGGGGCGAGGCCACAACAGGGATACGCAGCCCCCGAAGCGCCGGGGGCAGGTGATGATCTTTGGACATGCGCTCCTCCTTTCGCTGTCACATTCCCAAGGGTATGTTCTTGCCCAAGGGTATGTTCCTGACCGAACAACGCAAGCCCTTGTGACGCGTCGGGACACAGCGTCACTTTGGCCGCGCTTAATGCGTTGGGATGGCCTCAGGCAGTTCTTGTGCCGCGTGTTTCTTGCGCAGGGTGAGCTTGGAGACCTTGCCTGTCGCCGTCAGCGGCAGGTCGTCGACAAAGACCACCTCGTCGGGCAATTGCCAGCGGGCGAAATGCTCCAACAGCATCTCCATCAGCTCCGATATCTCAGGCCGTCCGTTCGGGCCAGGCACCACAATCAGAAGCGGGCGTTCGTCCCATTTCGGATGCGGCACGGCGATCACGGCGCAATTGGCCACCTTGGGATGCGCCATGACCACATTTTCAAGATCAAGCGAACTAATCCATTCGCCGCCCGATTTGATAAGGTCTTTGGCGCGGTCGGTGATGGTCAGGAAGCCATGTTCGTCGATTGAGGCCACGTCGCCGGTCCCGAACCAGCCCTCGGCATCAAACGCCTCGGCATTGGCCGCGTCATTATGGAAATAGCCCGAGGAGATGGTATTGCCGCGCACAAACAACTCGCCCGTGGCGGTGCCGTCATGCGGCAGGCGGTTGCCGTCCTCATCCACGATTTTTAGCTCAACACCGAACACACGACGCCCCTGCCCGCTTTTCATCGCGACCTGTTCGTCAAGCGACAGGTGCGACAGCTGCGGCGGCAGGTTGCCTTGTGTGCCGATCGGGCTCATCTCGGTCATGCCCCACGCGTGGCAGACATTGACGCCTTTTTCTTCGAAGAAGTGGATCATGCTTGTCGGGGCAGCAGAGCCGCCGATGACCACATCCTCAAAGCCTTTCGGCAAGCGGCCTTGTTTGTCGATCTCGCCCTGAAGCCCAAGCCAGACCGTCGGCACACCCCACGCCGAGAAGACCTCTTCCTCGTCCATCAGGCGGAACAGGCTTTCGCCATCCAGCGCACCGCCGGGGAAGATCAGCGACGCCCCCGTCAGCGGCGCGGAATAGGGCAGTCCCCAAGCATTGACGTGAAACAATGGCACCACCGGCAGGATGCGTTTGCCCGGCTGAAGCGCCGCAGGCAGCGACAGGCCGACCATCATCGCATGCAGCACGGTCGAACGTTGGGTATAGAGCGTGCCTTTGGGATTGCCCGTGGTGCCAGAGGTGTAGCACAGGCCAGAGGCGGTTTCCTCGGGGAAATCGGGCCAATCACGGGCCGTGGGGTGGCCTTCGAGAAGCTCTTCATAGCACAGGTAGTCGCCCTCGGGCATATGCGCGCGATCCGTCATCACGACGACGCGAAGATCGGCGGGCCATTGGCTGCGCAGCGCCGCGACGATGGGCACAAAGGTGGTATCCACAAACAGCACGCGGTCTTCGGCGTGGTTGACGATATAGGTCATCTGTTCGGCGGACAGGCGCGGATTGATCGTATGACAGACCGCCCCCATGCCAGAGATGGCGTAGTATAGTTCGAAATGGCGATAGCCGTTCCAAGCCAGGGTTGCGACGCGGTCGCCAACCTTGATTCCCATCGCCTCAAGCGCATGGGACAATTGCGACACACGGCCAAGCGTTTCAGCATAAGTCGTTTTGTGGATGTCGCCTTCGGTGCGCACAGAGACAATCTCTCCGGTTGGGTGCACTTCGGCGGCGTATGTCAGGATATCCGCAATTTTAAGCGGACGCATCATCATGGAACCGAGCATGGACGGCCCTCCTCTGCCGTTGGTGTGATATTTCGGCGGAAGTTAAACGCGCAATCTCCGGGACTCCAAGAGCGATTTTGAACTGCCGTCGCGTCGCATCGGTTCGCAGCCGCACAGATAGCGTTCAGGGCGACACAGTTTGCGCCATTGGCGGGGGCGGGAAACTCTCTAGATTGGACCTGTGAGACGGTATCGGCAAAAGGAGATGCGCAATGTCTATCAGGCCAATTCTAGAGACACGACAGGCGGCCTCTACGTTGGAGGGGGCCGGTGTGCATCTTCATCGGGCGTTCGGGTTCAAAGACCCTACGGAGCTTGATCCGTTTTTGCTCATGGATCATTTCCGCAACGAAGACCCCGCCCAGTTCATGGCGGGCTTTCCCTGGCATCCGCATCGCGGAATCGAAACCATCACCTATGTGATTTCCGGCTCGGTGACGCATCAGGATAGCCTTGGCAATAACGGGACTCTTGGGGCGGGCGACGTTCAGTGGATGACGGCCGGGTCGGGTATTTTGCATCAGGAAATGCCAAAACCGGACGCACAGGGCGGCAATCATGGGTTCCAGCTTTGGGCCAACCTGCCGCGCGACCTCAAGATGACCGCGCCGCGCTATCAGGATGTGGGAGCGGGCGAAATCCCGGTCATTCAGGAAGACGATGGCACCGAGGTGCGGGTCATTGTCGGCGACTTCTGGGGTCGGACGGGGCCGGTTGACGGGATCGCGGCAGAGCCGCTTTATCTCGATATTTCGATCCCGGCGGGGGGGCAAAAGACCTTCCCCATCGACACCTATCGCCAAGCGTTTGCTTACATATTTGAGGGCGAAGGCGCGTTTGCGGATGCCTCAAGGCCGACCGGTGTCCTGCTTGAAAAGGAGGTCGCGGGCGAAGAGGTGCATGTTCGCGATATGTCGGGGGATCGCACATTGATCCGGTTTGGCACCGGTGATGAGGTCACGGTGCAGGCGGGGCCGCGTGGGATTCGCTTTCTTCTCGTCTCGGGCGCGCCGATCCGGGAGCCGGTAGCGTGGCATGGGCCAATCGTGATGAATATCAAGGACGAGTTGCGCCAGGCGTTTCGTGACCTTCAGAACGGCACGTTCATTCAGGACGCGCCGTAAGTCAGGGTGGGCAAATGGTGCGTCAGGCCGCAACGGCCTTGCGCACCATGTCCCAATAGATGCGCTCGACCTCATCAAGCGATAGGCGGCCACCTTCGCGGAACCACGTATTGACCCCGTTCAACATGGCAATCATCGCAAGCGTCGCGATCTTAGTATCAGGCACGGCAAAATCGCCGCAGGCCACACCTTCGTTGAGGATGTCTTCCAGCTCGTCCTCGTAGCGGCGACGCAAGGTTTCGACGACGGCGAATTCCTCCGGCGTCAAATTGCGCAGTTCCATATAGGCGATGAAAACCTCGTCGGGGCGCTCGGAGTGAAACCGGATGTGAAACCGGGTAAAATCCTCAAGGCGCTCCAGCGCAGTTCCTGCCTGCGCGACGGCGGCACGCGCATCAAGCAGGTCTTCCATGTGGGTGCGCATCAGATCAAACAGCAGGCTCTGTTTATCGGGGGTGTAGTTATAAAGTGCCCCCGCCTGCACGCCGACCTCGCGCGCGATCTGGCGCATGGAGACGGCGGCGAACCCGTGGCGCGCAAAAAGTGACAGAGCCGCTTCGCGCACGCGCGGGCCAGTGATATCAGAATGAGATCCAGCGGTTCTTGCCATGCGTCGAGATTAACTGAACAGATGTTCATTTGAAAGCCCCGCTTGCCCTTTGAGCCGCTGTCGGGCAAAACAAATCATCCTGAGCGAGCTAATGTCATGCGACCTGTCTTTCTGTTTTCTTTCTTTCTTGCCCTCACTGCGGGCTGTGCACAATTTCCCAACGTGAACAGCGCGACCGATCCCGCTCTTGCAGATGCGCCTTATCCCGCGCTCTTGCCGGTCGAAGAGGTGCTTGACCAAGACGAACCACGCCTTGATGAGAACAGTGAGGCGGCGCTTCAGGGGCGGATAAACCGCCTCAAACATCGCGCTGCCACGCTTCAATCTGCTGAAAGCGAGTAAGATCGCGTCAGAACCGCGCTGAAGCGATCTCCTCGCGTCTCTCGGCGACAAGGCGCGTTGCACCCCCAGCAGGAAGGCGCTACACGGCCAGACGAAAGCGTTTGCAAAGGAGAATGCGATGTCCGCTCCCCTGCGTCTTGGCATTGCCGGATTGGGCACCGTCGGTATCGGTGTGGTGAAAATCGTGCGTCAGAAGGCAGCCCTTCTGACCGAGCGCACAGGGCGTCCGGTGGTCATCACGGCGGTCTCTGCCCGCACACGCGACAAGGATCGTGGCGTCAACCTTGCCAGCTATGATTGGGAAGACGATCCGGTAAAGCTCGCAACGCGCGATGATGTGGACGTGTTTGTCGAACTTATGGGCGGCTCGGACGGTCCGGCCAAAGCCGCGACGGAAGCGGCCATCGCCGCCGGTAAAGACGTTGTCACGGCCAATAAGGCAATGCTTGCCACGCACGGCCAGGATTTGGCCCTTGCCGCCGAAGCCGCAGGGCGCGTGATCCGTTTTGAGGCCGCCGTCGCGGGCGGTATCCCGGTCATCAAAGCATTGCTTGAAGGGCTTGCCGCAAACGAGATCACCCGCGTGATGGGGGTCATGAACGGCACCTGCAACTATATCCTGACCCGGATGCAGGACGCGGGTCTTCCGTATGACGACGTCTTTGCCGAAGCCGATGCGCTTGGTTTTCTTGAAGCCGACCCGGAGCTTGACGTGGGCGGGATCGACGCGGGTCATAAACTTGCGGTTCTGTCGTCGATCGCCTTTGGCACCAAGGTTGATTTCGCCGGTGTCGAGCTTGAAGGCATCCAGCGGATTTCGATTGAGGATATCCAGCAAGCAGAAGATCTTGGGTATCGGATCAAACTTCTTGGGGTGGCGCAGATGACGGGCCGTGGCCTTGAGCAGCGCATGTCGCCCTGCCTTGTTCCAGCGGAAAGTCCGCTTGGGCAGCTCACCGGCGGCACCAACATGGTGGTGATCGAAGGCGACGCGGTCGAGCAGGTTGTCCTGCGTGGTCCCGGCGCGGGCGAAGGACCGACCGCGAGCGCCGTGATGGGCGATATCTGTGACATTGCGCGCGGGATTCGCATTCCGACATTTGGCGCGCCGGCAACCGGGCTTCGCGCAGCCAAGGCGGCCAAATCCAACTCGCCCGCGCCGTTTTACCTGCGCCTGACGCTCAAGGATCGGCCCGGTGCATTGGCCAAGGTGGCCACGGTGCTCGGCGACCACGGGATCAGCATCGACCGTATGCGCCAGACCCGGCACAATGATGAAAATGCCCCAGTCCTGATTGTCACGCACAAAACCCAGCGCACCGCGCTGGATAGCGCGATTGCCGCAATGCAGGACACCGGCGTCATGGCCGGGGTGCCTGTTGCGTTGCGAATCGAAGCTGTCTGAGGCCGGGCCCGTCCAAGAGCCTATCGGCAAGGGGTTGCGGGTCGGCCCCTTGCGAAAAAATAGATCGCCGTGATGCCGCTCACGGCCCCCTTCAGAGTGCCTTCGATGCTTGTCTGCACAGGCCACTGAGTCTAAACCCCAATGTTAAAGCCCCCTATCCAAGGACTGATTTCATGACCTCCCAAGCTGAATTTCACGACCGCATGCTTTCGCTGGGCCTTGCCCGCGTCGCAGAACAGGCTGCGCTGGCATCTGCGCGTCTGGTGGGCCGTGGTGACGAGAAAGCCGCCGACCAAGCCGCCGTCAATGCCATGCGTGACCAGCTCAACCTTCTCGACATTGCCGGTGTGGTTGTGATTGGCGAAGGCGAACGCGATGAGGCGCCGATGCTCTATATCGGCGAGGAAGTTGGCACGGGAAACGGGCCCGGTGTTGATATTGCGCTCGACCCGCTTGAGGGCACGACGCTGACCGCAAAGGACATGCCCAACGCGCTGACGGTGATTTCGATGGGGCCGCGCGGCTCGATGCTACATGCGCCGGATGTTTACATGGAAAAGCTGGCGATTGGGCCGGGGTTTGAAAAGGATGTCGTATCGCTCACCATGAGCCCGAAAGAGCGCGTCGAGGCGCTTGCCAAGGCGAAAGGTTGTCAGGCGTCGGACATCACGGTTTGTATTCTTGAACGTCCACGGCATCAGGACATGATTGCCCAAGTGCGCGAAACCGGCGCGGCGATCCGGCTTATCACGGATGGCGATGTGGCGGGCGTGATGCATTGCGCCGAGGCCGACATCACCGGCATCGACATGTATATGGGGTCGGGCGGTGCGCCGGAGGGGGTTCTCGCGGCGTCTGCGCTCAAGTGTATGGGCGGTCAGATCTGGGGCAAGCTATTGTTCCGCAATGAGGACGAACGGGGCCGGGCCGCCAAGGCGGGGATCACCGATCTCGACAAAATCTACAGCCGGGACGAGATGGTCACGCAGGATGTGATTTTTGCCGCGACGGGCGTCACCGATGGCTCGCTTGTTGAGGGTATCAAACGCGAGCCGGGCTGGTTCACCACTGAAACCCTCATCATGCGCTCCAAGACGGGGTCTGTGCGCCGGATGCAATACCGCACCCCGGTTTAAGGCATGTCACGCGCGCTCTTGCTTATTGATCTTCAGGAGGGGATGGATAGCCCCCTTTGGGGCGCGCGCAACAACCCGACCGCAGAAGACAACGCGGCACGGCTTCTGGCCGCGTTTCGTGCGGGTGGTGCGCCGGTGTTCCATGTGCGCCATTTTTCCAAACGCCCCACCTCGCCGCTGCACCCCGACAAGGGCGGCACCGCGATCAAAACCGTGGTGGCCCCGCGCGGGGGGGAGCCGGTTTATGACAAAGACACCAATTCGGCCTTTATCGGCACGGATTTGGAGGCGGACCTGCGCAAAGCGGGGGTTGAGGCGCTGGTGGTTGCGGGGCTTTCGACGCCGCAATGCATTTCAACATCGGTGCGCATGGCGGCCAATCTTGGGTTTGAGACATGGCTTGCCCACGATGCCTGCGCAGCATTTGAAACCCATGCGCGCCATGATTGGGCCGACGGTATTGCCCCGTTGAGTGCCGATGAGATTCACCGGATGGAAATCTCTGTGCTGCATGGCGAGTTTTGCCGGGCCATGAGAACCGATACCATTATTGGGGCGCTGACGACATGAGCGATTTTCTTGGAGTCTCTGCATCTTTGACAGGGCGGCGATGGGTTGGGCCATCTGTGGAGGTCAGCCGCGCGGCAGAGGCCCTGCAACAGGCCACCCCCCTGCCCCCGGCGCTTTGTGCGGTGCTGGCGCGGCGCGGGATTGGAGCGGCGGAGGCGGATACGTTTCTCGACCCGAAACTGGCCGACCTCCTGCCTGATCCGCGCAGCCTTCGCGACATGGAAACCGCAACCGCGCGCTTCCTTGCCGCACTAAGGAAAAAAGAACGGATCGCTATCTTTGCCGATTACGATGTTGACGGGGGATCGTCGGCGGCCCTTTTGATCGTCTGGCTTCGGGCGATGGGCTGTGCCGCAACGCTATATATCCCCGACCGGATTGATGAAGGTTATGGGCCGAATGTTCCGGCGATGCAGGCGCTGGCGCGCGATCATGATCTTATCATCTGTGTCGATTGCGGCACCCTAAGCCATGAGCCGATTGCCGCAGCGGAGGCGACGGATGTGATTGTTCTAGACCATCACCTCGGCGGCGAAACGCTGCCTCCGGCGGTGGCCGTGGTCAATCCAAACCGGCAAGACGAGGACGGGGCGCTGGCGCATCTCTGCGCGGCGGGGGTTGTCTTTTTGATGCTGGTCGAGGCGAACCGTGTCTTGCGCGCCTCAGGCGTCAAGGGGCCGGACCTCATGGGGCTATTGGATCTAGTGGCCCTTGCCACCGTCGCGGATGTGGCACCGCTTACAGGCGTGAATCGCGCATTGGTGCGACAGGGGCTTAAGGTCATGGCGCATCGGGATCGTCCGGGGCTTGTCGCCCTTGGCGACGTCTCCCGTATGGATTCGGCCCCCAATAGCTATCACCTTGGGTTTCTGCTTGGTCCGCGCGTCAACGCAGGCGGGCGGATCGGCAAGGCCGACCTTGGGGCACGTTTGCTGGCGACGGACAATGAGCAAGAAGCCCGCGCCATCGCGGAGCGGCTTGATGCACTCAACACCGAGCGGCGAGAGGTCGAGGCGTCGGTGCGGGCGGCAGCAATGGCACAAGCCGAAGAGCGCGGGCTAGAGGCACCGCTTGTCTGGGCCGCCGGTGAGGGATGGCATCCCGGCGTGGTCGGAATCGTCGCAAGCCGCCTCAAGGAAGCCACAAACCGGCCCGCAATCGTCATCGGGTTTGACGGCGATGAGGGCAAAGGATCGGGGCGGTCGATCTCGGGGGTGGACCTTGGGGCAGCGATCCAGAAATTGGCGGCGGAAGGTCTTTTGGTAAAGGGCGGTGGTCACAAGATGGCGGCGGGTCTCACGGTCATGCGCGATCAGCTTGAGGCAGCCATGACCCGGCTCTCAGTGCTTCTCGACAAGCAAGGCGCGGGCGCGGCGGGACCAGCGGACCTGCGGCTTGACGCGATGCTCATGCCAGCGGCGGCGACGCCGGAACTCGTTGAGGACATCGAAAAGGCCGGTCCGTTCGGGGCCGGGGCCCCTGCCCCGCGCTTCGTCTTTCCAGCGATGGAAATCCGGTTTGCCAAACGAGTCGGCGACAGCCACCTAAAAGTCACTTTCGGAGACGAGAGCGGCACACGGCTTGATGCGATCGCATTCGGGGCGTTCGATACCGCACTTGGCCCGGCGCTGATGGCGCATGGCGGGGCGCGGTTCCACCTTGCCGGGCGCATCGAGATCAATAGCTGGGGTGGGCGGCAATCGGTGCAGCTACGGCTAGAAGACGCGGCACCGGCATGATCTGCGCGCGGGTGGAAAAAATCCCGCCGAGTCCCAAATTTCCGCTTGCGCCCAGAAGGCCCATTGCCTAAATACCGCCTCACGCTTCGGCATGGCCCGTTCGTCTATCGGTTAGGACGCCAGGTTTTCAACCTGGAAAGAGGGGTTCGATTCCCCTACGGGCTGCCACCGAAG
>JAPHRE010000025.1 GCA_026195905.1 Pseudopelagicola sp.
GCGCCGGAAGCGACGCCGGAGAGCCACCCGGATCTTGATGCGGCGGCGGGGTTTGCGGTCAAGTATTACGAGGACTTTGTGCAGCCCACGAAGGTTTACCGCGCGCCGAGCGACCTTGAGCGTGAGGCCTTGGAAGAGCTTCGCGACAAGCTGGCCGCGTATGACGGGCCAGTGGAGGGCGACGCGCTTCAGTCGGTTGTGTTCTCGGTCGGGCGCGAGCGGTTTGACCCGATGCGTGATTGGTTCAAGGCGCTTTACGAGGTGCTATTGGGCGCAAGCCAAGGGCCGCGTTTCGGCGGGTTCATCGCGCTCTATGGCGTTGAAGAGACGGTGGCGTTGATCAACAAGGCGCTTGCGGGCGAATTGGGCTAGGGGCCAGCCGCGCAATGAGAAACGGAAGGGGTGCGCGGGGCGTGCCCCTTTTTCGTTGCGGGATGCGGTTCTGGGCGCGGGGCGGTTTTGCGCTAGATTTCCCCGTGGGAGGACCAGTTATGCGATGGATTTTGGTTTTGACGATGATGCTCTGGGGGGCAGTGGCCCATGCCTCGGAGCGCGGTATTGCACAGGTGATCGGGGCGCAGATGCAGGCGTTTCGCGCGGGCGAGATTGCGGAGGCGTTTTCCTATGCCAGCCCCGGTCTACAGCGGTTTTTCGGCAGCTCGGAGCGGTTCGGGGAGATGGTGCGCAGCGGCTATCCAGAGGTGTGGCAGCCGGGCGCGGTGCGCCTTGTCGAGCGGCGCGAGATTGGCGGGCGGCTCTGGCAGAAGGTTCTTGTCGAGGATGGCGCGGGGGTGATGCATCTGTTTGATTATCAGATGGTTGAACAGGATGGCGCATGGCGGATCAACGCGGTGCGACGTCTGCCGTTTCCTGACGTGGGGGTCTAGGCGGGCACCGTGACGGTGCTATCGCAGGGCATTAAGCCCCGGTTGGTATTTCCCTTTTCCGAAGACATGGCGCGGCTTTGCGCGGTGTGCGATCAGGAAAGGGAAGAGATGAACAAGGCGATTACCGACGGTCTTTTGTTGATGCCCCCGGCGTTTGCGGCGGGGTTGGCCCAGTGGTCGAGCGGCGATGGCACGCCGGGATCGGATAGCTATGACGGGGCGGCCAATGCGGCCTTTGTTCCAGCGGACCCGGATTTTGGCGGCTGTCTTGAGGTGGTCAAGCTCGGCTCGGTGCAGAAGCTCCGCTATATGGGCGAAACGCCGATCTTGCCGGGGTGTTACCTGCGGGTGCGGGCGCGGGTCAAGGCGGTGTCGGGGAACCTGCCGAATGTGCGGATTGCGGGCTGGGCCGGGGATGGCAGCGGCGCTCATGTCAGCGGGCTTGTGGAGGCGGGCGATGCCGTGTCGCTTACATCCTATGGCGAGGTTGTCGAGGTCAGCGCGATCATCGGCACGGGCGCGCGTGGTGGGGTCGATATGGCCTGGGGGCAGGAGCCGGTCTATGGACATTTCGGCATTGACCTGACCGGGCCGATTGGTGGCGTTGTGCGCATTGATGATATCATCATTGAGGATGTCACAAGCGCCTTTTTGCGCGACATGATGGATTGGGTCGATGTGCGCGATTTCGGCGCGGTCGGCGATGGGGTCACGGATGATGCGGCCGCGTTTGCCGCCGCCGATGATGCGGCGCAGGGGCGCGAGGTTCTTGTCTCGCAGGGCACGTATTACCTTGGCGACAATGTGACGTTTACCACGCCGGTGCGGTTTGTCGGCACGGTGACGATGCCGCAGGACAAGTATTTCTCGCTGACCCGGAATTTTGAGATTGGCGCCTATATCGACGCGTTTGGCGACGAGATGCTTGGCTTTCAGAAAATGTTCCAATCGCTTCTTAACAATGCCGATCATGAATCACTTGACCTCGGTGGGCGGCGTATCACGATCAGCGCGCCGATGGACCTTCAGGCGATCGTGGCCAACCGCACGGAATATAAACAGCGCCGGGTGATCCGAAATGGTCAGTTTTATGTCGCCGGAGACAGCGTTTGGGAGCCGGATGTTGTCACGTCGGTGGCGACCTATGACTCGGGGCAGTCACGCACGCTGACCAATGTGGCCAACGTGGCCAATATTGCGATTGGCAGCCATGTCACGGGCAGCGGCGTCGGGCGCGAAATCTACGTCAAGGACAAGAACGAAGCAACGCAGGAAGTTACCCTTTCGCAGCCGTTTTTTGATGGGGAAGGCACCCAGACGCTTACCTTTACACGCTACAAATACGTTCTTGATTTTACCGGGTTCGGCAAGATCAGTTCCTTTGTGGTCGAGGATGTCGAGTTCCTTTGCAATTCGGTTGCCAGCGGTATTGCGCTATCGCGGGCGGGGGTGGCGTTTCATATCAAGGATTGCCATTTCAACCGCCCCGGCCATCGAGCGATCACGAGTATCGGCGACGGGTGTCAGGGGCTTTTGATTGATCGGTGCGATTTCAAGACCCGCGAGGGCGGGGAGACGGCGCAGGATCGCGAAACGGTGGCGATCAATACCAACGCCAATGACGTCAAAATTCGCAACAACCGGGCCAGTCAGTTTCGCCATTTTGTCATCATCGGCGGGGCCAATTCGATCATCACCGGCAATCACTTCTTTCAGGGCGATGCAGAGCCTGCGGGGGTTCGCACAGCGGGGATTTTGCTATGTTCCGCGCATTGTGCGGCGAGCATTGATGCCAATTACATCGACAATGCGACGATTGAATGGAGCAATGAATACGAGGCCAAGCCGGATTTCACGGGGGGCTATTCCTTTAGTGCGCTTTCGGTGACGGACAATGTCTTTCTCTCGGGCCATGTCGCATCGTGGTTTGCCTATATCGTGGTCAAACCGCATGGGGCCAATCACTACTTCACCGGGTTTACCATCACCGGCAATAAGTTCCGGTCGATCAACGGGCATATGGATCGGGTGGATCGGATCGACACCAGCTTTGCCGAGTTGGACAAAACCAAGAGCAAGAACATCCATGTCGAGGGCAACACCTATCACGCCGTTGGCGAAGGGATGCGCAACCCGCTTCTTGTTGAGCATAACCAGAACAGCACGGCGCGCACATGGGTTGTCGACACGCAGGGCCGGTTACCGTTTGAATGGCACGCACGCACGGTAGAGGCGGTTGTTGCCAAGGGCAAAATCGAGGATTCCTCGGGGGATGCCGTCCATTCGATGCCGTATGTTGAGGTCGAGAAAGGCCCGAACGGCGATCAAGTGCACCTACAATGGGAGGTGCCGGTCAAGGGCAAGGTCTGGGTCAAGGTGCGGATGGACTAGCGCCAGAACGCGAGCCATTCGATCAGTTCGAAGAGTTTGCGGGTCAGCAAAAGCGTCGCCTGACCATCGAGCCAGATCAGATCATAGGCCAGCCCGCCAAAGATCAGCACGGCGAGAAAAACGGCGATCGGGTTGGTCATAACGAAATGCGCCTCCGGGTGGGTCTGGCAAAAGGTATGCCCGAGCCGACCCGGAGGCGCAAGTTTGGTCGTTGCGGTGGGGCTTACATCGCGCCCATTTTTTGGGCGACATCGGCCATGCGGCAAGAGAAGCCCCATTCGTTGTCATACCATGCCAGCACGCGCACCAGGCGGCCGCCGATGACCTTGGTCTGGTCTGCGGCGAAATAGGAGCTTTCGGAGGTGTGGTTGAAATCGACGGAGACGAGTTTTTCCTCGGTGTAGCCCAGCACGCCTTTCATCGGACCCGCAGCCGCTTCGGCCATGACGGCGTTGACGTCGGCCTCGGTCACGTCTTTTCCGGCGATAAAGGTCAGGTCCACGGCAGAGACATTTGGCGTCGGGACGCGCACGGCAGAGCCGTCGAGTTTGCCTTTGAGTTCGGGGAGGACTTCGCCGAGTGCCTTGGCGGCGCCGGTTGAGGTTGGGATCATCGACATGGCGGCGGCGCGGGCGCGGTAGAGGTCTTTGTGGCGGCGGTCGAGCGTCGGTTGGTCGCCGGTATAGGCGTGGATCGTGGTCATGATGCCAGATTCAATGCCAAACGCGTTGTTGAGCACCTTGGCCACCGGCGCGAGGCAGTTGGTGGTGCAAGAGCCGTTCGAGATCATGGTGTCGGAGGCCTTGAGCGTATCGTCGTTGACGCCGAACACGATGGTTTTGTCGACATTCTTGCCGGGTGCGGAGAGCAGCACTTTCTTGGCACCGCGCTCGAAATGGGCCTTGGCCTTTTCGCCATCGTTGAATTTTCCGGTGCATTCCATCACCACATCAACGCCGGACCAGTCCAGTTCGTCCATATTGTAGGTCGAGAACATCTCCATCTCGCCCGCGCCAAGGTCCATAGTGCCGTCACCGATCTTGACCTCGTTGCGGAAGCGGCCATGCACAGAGTCATAGCGGATCAGGTGGGCTGCGGTTTCGAGCGGGCCGGTGGCGTTCACTTTGACGACCTTGACGTCGTCGCGGGCGCTCTCGGCGATGTGCATGAGGGTGCAGCGGCCAATCCGGCCAAACCCGTTGATGCCAACAGTAACGGTCATGAGGTATCCCTTCGTCCTGAATTCAGGCGGGGTATAGACCCCTCCCCGTGGTGAAGGAAGGGGGGTTTTGGGCAGGCATGGCCGTGTTAGCGGTAAAGTCTCCTGTTGGTTCCGGGCTGATAGCGATAACGCCCGGTTAGGAGGCGCTTGCCTTGACGTGATCGTAGGCGGCCAGGGCGCTCTGGCGCGACTCGCGTAGGTCGGCGATTGGCTTGGGGTAGTCCATGCCGAGCACGAAGCCCGCCGCCCGGAGCACCTCGGAGGGGGCGTCCCACGGGGCGTGAATGTGTTTGTCGGGCAGGCGGGAGAGTTCCGGCACGTAGCGGCGCAGGTAGTCGCCGTTTGGGTCAAACTTTGTGGATTGCGTCACCGGGTTAAAGATACGGAAATACGGCGCGGCATCGGCCCCCGACCCGGCCACCCATTGCCAGCTTGCCGGGTTGTTGGCGGGGTCGGCGTCAAACAGCGTATCATGGAACCAAGCAAGGCCATGATGCCAATGCACGCGCAGGTTCTTGACGAGAAAGGAGGCGACAATCATGCGCACGCGGTTGTGCATGTAGCCGGTCTGCCAAAGTTCGCGCATTCCGGCATCGACGATGGGAATGCCGGTCTGGCCGGCTTGCCATGCTTGCAAGAGGTCGGGCGCATCGCGCCAAGGAAAGGCGTCGAATTTGCGGTTGAGGTTTTGCCAGCCCATATCGGGGTTGTGGAACAGCAGATTGTAGGAAAATTCGCGCCAGCCGAGTTCCGACAGAAAATGATCGCGATCGCTTGACGCGGGTTGGGCCTTGGCGGCGGACCAAACGGTATTGGGCGAGATTTCCCCAAAGGCGAGATGCGGCGAGAGGCGGGAGACATGCGGTTCAGAGGGGATGTCGCGCCCGGCCTTATAGCCGTTTAGCCCCTCGTCGAGGAAGGTTTCGAGGCGGTCGCGTGCGCCGTCCTCGCCGGGGGTCCAATCGGCAAGGACATCATCGTCCCATGCCGGGGTGGGGCGCAGGGCCAGCGCGTCGAGGGAGGTTGCGTTGGTGGCCTCCAGCAGCGTGATGGTCGGCGCGACCAGCGGTGCGCGCGGCGGTGCGGCGGCGGCACAGCCTTTGCGAAAGAAGGGCGAAAACACGCGATAGGGTGTGCCGTCGGCCTTGTTGACGTCCATCGGTTCCCACAGCAGAGCGCCATTGGCAGAGTGCACGTCGAGGCCTAGTCTGCGCAGGGCGGATTTGAGCGCGGTGTCGCGCGCGATGCCAAGGGCGTCATAGCGCCGGGTCCATGTCACGGTTTGCGCGCTGTGCTCGGCGGCAAGGCGGGGCAGGATGTCCGCCGGATTACCGGCATAGACGTGCAACCCGTCGTTCAGGGATGCGTTGAGCGCCGCAAGAGAGCGGTGCAACCATGCGCGCGTGGCGCCGCCCGCGGGATCGTCCTTTTCAAGGATGAACACAGGCAAAAGCGCGCCGCGCTTGGCGGCATAGGTGAGGGCAGGGTTGTCAGACAGCCGCAGGTCGCGGCGAAACCAATGGATCGCGATATTCATGCCGATCAAGGTAAGGCCCGCCGGTCCCGTGTCCAGTCTTCAACTGCCTGACTTTGGTTGCGATCAGGCCAGCGGCCCTGCAAGGCGGTCAAGGATGGCGCAGTCAGGACGATGATCCCCGGCGCAGCCCGAGATCACTTCGGAAAGCGCGCTGCGCATTTCCTGAAGCTGGGCGATCTTTTCTTCGATCGAACTTAGATGGTTCAGGGCGAGCGCCTTGACCTCTGCGCTGGCACGGGTTTCGTCCTCGTGCAGGCGAATGAGGTTGCGGCAATCTTCGATGGAAAACCCAAGTTTACGCGCCCGGCCAAGGAACGACAGGCGGTGCAGATCGCTTTCGGAGAACACGCGATAGCCGTTCGGAGTGCGTTCAGGCAGGATGAGGCCGATATCTTCGTAGTAGCGGATGGTTTTGGCGGCAACGCCAGACCGTTTGGAAATCTCGCCGATATTCATACTCTTTAACTCCCTATCCTATGGGGGGCTGCGATGGCATGGCGGGAGAGAGCCGTCGCAACCTCAATGCATTACCTAGCACGAAAATTGAGGAAAGCGACATAGCCCCTGCGCCTAACATGGGGGAAAGTTGCCACCCTAGGAACGGATAGAAGAGTCCGGCGGCAACGGGGATCAGGGCGATGTTATAGGCAAAGGCCCAGAACAGGTTTTGTCGGATATTGCGCATTGTGCGGCGCGACAGGTCGAGGGCGGTCACAACACCGGAGAGATCGGGGCCGATCAGGACGACATCGGCGCTTTCAATGGCGATGTCGGTGCCTGTGCCGATGGCGATGCCGGTATCGGCGCTGGCGAGGGCGGGGGCGTCGTTGATTCCATCCCCGACAAAGGCAATCGGGCCATGTGCGGCGCGCAGGGCGTTGACTTCGGCGGCTTTGCCATCGGGAAGGATTTCGGCGGCGACATGGTCAATGCCAAGGTCGGCGGCGATCGCATGGGCGGTTGTGGTGCTGTCGCCTGTGACCATTGCGACGGATTTGCCCATCGCCTTGAGCCGGTCGATGACGGCGCGGGCGGTGGGGCGGATCGGGTCTGCCACAGAGACCAGCCCGGCCAGTGTGCCGTCGATGGCGACATAGAAGGGCGTTTCACCTCGCGCGGCGAGGGATTCGGCCTTGGCGGCAAGCGGCGTGGGGTCGATCTTTTCGCGGTCCATGAGACGGGCCGCGCCGATCAGCACGGTCTTGCCTTCGACCGTGGCGCGGATGCCAAAGCCACCGATGGCCGTGAAGTCTTTGGCCTTGGGCAGGGCAAGCCCCTGCGCCTCGGCGGCGGCGGTGATGGCGTGGGCGATGGGATGTTCGGACGGGGATTCGGCGGCGGCGGCAAGACGCAGGAGGGTTGTCGCGTCGATCTCGCCAAAGGGATCAAGCGTCGCCAGCGAGGGGCGGCCCTCGGTCAGGGTTCCGGTTTTGTCGAAGGCCACGACAGAGAGGGTTTCGAGCCGTTGCAGGGCTTCGCCCTTGCGGAACAACACGCCCAGTTCGGCGGCGCGTCCGGTGCCGACCATGATCGAGGTTGGCGTTGCAAGGCCCATAGCGCAGGGACAGGCGATGATCAGCACCGAAACGGCGGCGACGAGCGCATGGGGCAAACGCGGATCAGGGCCAAAGGCGAGCCACCCCGCCAGCGCCAGCAAGGCCACGGCGATCACGGCGGGCACGAAGATCAGGACCACGCGGTCGGCCAGTGCCTGCACCGGGAGCTTTGCGCCCTGGGCGCGTTCCACCATAGTGATGATGCGGGCGAGCATGGTGTCGCTGCCAACCCCTGTTGCGCGATAGGTCAGCGCACCTTCGCCATTGATCGTTCCGGCGACGACCGTATCTCCGGGCGCTTTGGCGACGGGGATCGGTTCGCCGGTAATCATGCTTTCGTCGACATAGCTCTCGCCGGTTTCGACCGTGCCATCCACGGCGAGGCGTTCGCCGGGGCGCAGGTGCAACAGGTCGCCGACGGTGACGCTATCCACCGCCACCTCAACGACCGTGCCGTCGCGCTCGACGCGGGCGGTATCGGCCTTGAGGCGGGCGAGCTTGCGAATTGCACCACCGGTGCGCCCCTTGGCGCGGGCCTCGAACCAGCGCCCGACGAGAATCAGCGTCACGATCACGGCGGCGGCCTCGAAATAGACATAGCGCGCGCCGGGGGGCAGGATTGACGGGGCAAAGAGGGCGACGGTCGAATAGCCCCATGCGGCGAGCGATCCCATCGCAACGAGCGAGTTCATATCCGGGCTGCGGCGTAGCAGAAGCGGGATGCCCTTGAGGAAAAATCCACGTCCAGGCCAGAGCAGCACGAGGCTTGTCAGGGCAAATTGCAGCAGCCAGGATTGGGTCTGGCCGATGTTGGCCATGATCCAGTGATGCAGGGCCGGGATGGCGTGTCCGCCCATTTCGATCAGGAAAACAGGCAGGGTAAGCACGCCGGAAATCAGGGCAAGGCGGCGGGCATTGCCGATTTTCGAGGCTTCTTCGGCTGTGGCGTTGCGGGTGTTATCGGTGCGTGGCGTGGCGGTATAGCCTGCGGCGCGCACGGCGGCGGCAAGGTCGCTTGCGGCGATGGCCCCGCGCAGGATCTGCACTTGGGCGGTTTCGGCGGCAAGGTTGACCGACGCCTCAAGGACACCGGGCAGCGCGCGCAGCGTTGCTTCAACCTTGGCCGCGCAGGAGGCGCAGCTCATGTCGGAAATATCAAGAATGAGGGTATCTTCGTGGGCCGGGTAGCCTGCGGTTTTCAATGTCTCGCGGATGTCTGCGGCGGTGGCCCCGTCTAGATCGACGGTGCCTGTGGTATTGGCGAGATTGACTGCGGCGGATGTCTGGCCGGGCATGGCCTGAAGGGCGCGTTCGGCCCGACCGGCACAGCCCGCACAGGTCATACCGTCGATCTCAAAACGCAGGGTGGTCATGGATACCTCCTTTGGCGCGCTGGGTGCGCGTTAACCTTCCAGTAATTAGAGGGTTGGGAGGGCGCAACCCTTCCAGTTGCTGGAAGGGTTGCAGAAAACCGATCAGGTTTTCGTGAAGGCGCCGCGTTCGGCCATTTGGGCGAACATGTCTTCGACGGTTTCCTTGAGCGGTCTATAGGAGAGACCAAGGGCGCGTCGGCCTTTGGTATTGTCGGCGCGCCATGCGATATTGGCGTTGCGGGCGACGAATTTTCGGTCCACACCAGCAGTCGGCGCGAGAAGCCAGAACAGCCATTTGGGCAGGGCGCGTTTGGGCAGCGGGTAGGTCGCGCCGAATTTGTCCTGAAGCAATTGTGCGATTTCGAACGTGTTGGTGCCGGGACCGGACACAATATGACGCCCTTCGACCTTGGGGGAAAAGGCGGCGGCGAGATGGGCCTCGGCCAGGTCACGCACATCAACGACGCCGATCCCAAGCCGGGGCGCACCTGCTTTCATCGTGCCATCGCCAAGCATCTTGAGGATGCGGAAACTTTCGGAGGTTGGCAGGTCGTTGATCGCCGGGCCGAGCACGAGTGAGGGGTTGATGACAACAAGATCCCAGCGATCCTGTTGCTCGGCGATGGTCCAGGCTTCTTTTTCGGCCAGCGTCTTGGAATAGGAATAGGGCTGATAGTCGAGGGAGGCGGTGGTGTTCCAGACCTCTTCGGTCAACGTCCCGCCGGGCGCATTGGCACAATCTGCCGCATCGGTATAAATCGCCGCGCAGGAGCTTGTCAGCGCGACACGGCGGACGCTCTCGGTGCGGTTGACGTCTTGGAGCACGTTGCGCGTGCCTTTGACGGCGGGGTCGATCAGGTCGCGCTGGGGGTCTTGGACGTTGATCGTAAAGGGCGAGGCGGTGTGAAATACCACTGAACAGCCCTGCATCGCTTCGCCGTATGAGCCGGGATCGAGCAGATCGGCCTTGAAAAACCGGATGTCGCCGGGGGCGGCCTCTGCGAGGGCGGTGAGGTGGGCGGTCTTTTCGGTTTTGGCGGGATCGCGGACAGGGGCGTGCACGGTCAGCCCTGCGTCAAGCAGGGCCTTCACGATCCAGCCTGCGACGTAGCCCGTCGCACCAGTGACCATGACGGGCGCGGAACGGTCGATATCGAGCATGTGATTCTCCGGGGCATGAGGATTTACAACAGATGGGGGCGGAGGGTGTGACGTCAATGCGTTCCTACCCTGTTGCCGGTGCATTGCCTTTGGTCTCATGGCGGGCATCGCGTGCGTAGAGGAGATCATAGAGGACGGGCGCGGCGACCAATGTCAGGATCGAGGCAAAGGCCAAGCCCCCCATGATGGTAATCGCCATTGAGACGAAAAACGCATCGGTCAGCAGCGGCGCCATGCCAAGGATCGTGGTCACGGCCGCCAGCATAACAGGCCGCAAGCGCGATGTGGACGCGGACACGATGGCCTCGCGCAGGGGCACGTTTTCAGCCCGCACCAGATCAATCTCTTCGACCAGAACAATGCCGTTCTTGATCAGCATACCCGAGAGCGACAAGAGGCCCAGAAGCGCCGTAAAGGTAAAGGGCATGTCGGTGCCAAGCAGGGCGATGACGACGCCATTGACCGACATCGGCACCAAAAGCCAGATAATCAAGGGTTGTCGCAGCGCGTTGAAGAGCAGCACCGAAATTAGCACCATGATCAACAAGGACACCGGGATCTGTGCGCCGAGGGCTTCTTGGGCCATGCGAGAGTTTTCATATTCACCGCCCCACTCGATGTCATAGCCGCGGGGCATCTCGTAGTCGTCAACCGCAGCCTGAACTTCGGCCTGCACCTGTGCGGCGGTCAGGCCGGGGGGGATATCCGCTTCGATGGTCAGGGTTGGCACCCGGTTGCGGCGATGCACGAGGGTATTTTGGACCTCGTATTCCATCCCGTCGATCATCTGTTCAATCGGTAGAACCGCGCCGGTTGACGAGGAAAAGACCACCTGATCGGTCAGGTCCAGACCGCTATCGCGGGGCAGGCGGGTGATGATGGGGATTTGGCGATCGCCCTCGCGGTAGACGCCAGCCGTAATGCCGTCGGTCGCCAGTTTTAGCATTTGCGCGACGTCTTCGCGACTTATGCCGGCGGTCTGGGCGCGTTCGGTGGCGTAGATCGGTTTGAGGATAAACTCTTGTTCGCGCCAATCTGTGCGCAGGTCGACAAGGTTGTCCGACGCGCCACGCATCACATTTTGAAGGTCAGCCGAGATTTGGCGCAGCCTGTCGGGGTTTTGTCCAGAAATACGGACCTGAATCTGAGCGCCGCCGCCGGGTCCAAAGATCAACCTGTTGACGCGGAATTCGCCTTCGGGAAAACCAGCGCGCCCGAAGGCTTCGAGGTCTTTGCGCAGGGGCGGAATTTGGTCCAGCGTTTTGGTTTGGATAATCAGGTGTCCATAGCTCGGGTTGGCCTTGGCCGATTCATACGTCAGCATAAACCGAGAGGCGCCTTGCCCGACGAACGCCGCCACAGAGGCGACTTCTTCGCGCTCCATGAGCCACTCTTCCATGATTTTTATGTGATCCGAGGTTGTGTGGATATCGGTGCCTTGTGGCAGTTTGTAATGCACAAAGAACATCGGCGTGTTGCTGTTGGGAAAGAAGGCCTGCTTCATTTGTCCAAAGCCCGCGAAACAGGCGAAGGTTATGGCGGCAAGGCCGATCACGACCAGCCAGCGGAACCGCAGCGCCATGTTGAGCGACTTGCCATAGATGCGGAACATCCAGCCGCCATAGGCGTCTTCGTCGCTATGGTCCTCTTGTTTGAACAGGTAGTGGCCCAGAAGCGGGGTCACGGTCAGCGCCAGCACCCAGCTTAGGAGCAGGGAAATGCCGATCACCGCGAAAAGCGAGAACAGGAATTCGCCGGTCGCGTCGGGCGAAAGGCCGATCCCGGCAAAGGCCATGATCCCGATCACCGTCGCCCCGAGAAGCGGGATTTGGGTTTTGGCGGCGGCATCATCTGCTGCGGTATGACTATCACGTCCGCGCCGCATGGACATTTGCATCCCTTCGGCGACCACGATGGCGTTGTCGACAAGCATCCCCATTGCAATGATCAGCGCCCCGAGCGAGATACGTTCCATCTCGATGGAAAACAAAGCCATGAAGAACAATGTCCCCACGACGGTCAGCAGCAGGGTCATGCCGACGACCACAGCGGCCCGCCAGCCCATGAAGATGGCCAGCACCACCACGACGATCGAGACGGACATCGCAAGGTTTACCAGGAAGGCTCCTGAGGCTTCGTCGACGACGACGTGCTGTTGGTAGATCGGCTGAAGCTCGACGCCGTGGGGGATTTTGTCATCCAGTTCCGCAAGCCGGGCATCGGCGCGCCGGCCCACTTCGACAATGTTTTCGGTCGATAGCCCGGCGACGCCAAGCGTAAAGGCATCCTTGCCGTTGAACCGCACCATCATTTCGGGTGTTTCCTGGCGGTTGCGGTCGACTGTGGCAATGTCGAACAGGTTGATGACCTCGCCCCCGGCCCCGATTGTCAGAGAGGCGATGGAGGCCACCGAATCCGAGCCTTCGGGGGCTTGGATGATGGTGCGCACCCCGTCTTCGCTGCCAACCGATCCGGCATCCACGACCGAGTTTGCATTGGCCAGCGCGCCAATGATGGCTTGGGGTGGCAAGCCTTGGTTCACGGCCAGAGCCATATCGAGTTCGACGAAGATCGCCTCATCCGGCAGGCCTTTGACCTCGACATCGGCGACGCCCTCAACGGTTAGCAATTCGCGCCGCAGGAAGGTTGCGAGCTGGTGTTTTTCGGCATCGGAAAACCCGTCTGCCGTCACCGCGTAATAGATCCCGAACACGTCGCCGAAACTATCGTTGACATAAGGCTCATTGACCCCGGCGGGCAGGAAGCGCGCCGCATCGGAGACCTTGTTGCGCAGCTTGGTCCAGATCGGCGGCAGTTCTTCGCCGCCAAAGGTCGAGAAAACCTCGACCGTGATGAGGGATTGGCCGGGCCGATTGACCGAGGTGACCTTGTCGACCTCGCCCATTTCCTGAATGGCGGACTCGAGGGGCTCTGAGACCTCGGTGGCCACTTGCTCAGCGGTTGCGCCCGGATATTGGGTCGAGACTACGACTTGTTTGATCGTAAAGGCGGGGTCTTCAAGGCGACCAAGGGAGGAAAACCCCCAAAGCCCACCAAGAAGCGCGCCAAGGATAATCAGCCACGTGATCAACGGCTTTTCGATAGAGAAACGTGCGATGCTCATCAATCAGACCTCAGTTGTCGAAGCGGATGAAGCGGCGGACCTTTTGGCCCTGCTTCAGCGCCGCTCCGCCAGCGGCGACAACTTCGCTACCGGGGGGGAGGTCCGAGACCACCAGCAGGCCGCTCTCTGGCCCCGGAGTGACCTCGACCGCCAGTTTCGTGACCGTGCCTTCCATAGCGCCCTTGGGGGCAAAGGTCATGATGCTTGGCTGTCCGTTGGCATCGGCAAAAACAGCCGTTTTGGGAAGGCGAATAGCGTTTTGGTGCATGCCCTTGATCGTGGCGATCACCGTGGCCGATGCGCCGGGAAGAATATGCAGGTCGTTGGGCGGAACCATGCCCAGCGTCACACGGTAGGATTGGCCCACCTTGGAGGCCTCGGCGTTGAATTCCCGGATTGCGAGGGGAAAGAGCGTATCGGAGGCGGGGAATCTTGCATGAATCTTGACCTCGGGCGCAGCTTCGGCGCGTAGGAAAAGCACCTCGGGGATATCAACTTCGATGCGAATTTCGGACATGTCATGCAGGCGGACCACTGGGGTTCCGGCGCTAATGGTCGTATAATTGGCGACGTTGCGCGCGGCGACCAAGGCGTCGAATGGCGCGGATAGCGTCGCGTGTTTCAAGGCGAACTCGGCATTTTTGAGCGCCACCTCGGCCAGTGCGGCCTGTGTTGCGGCATCTTCGATGCGCACCTGGCTGGCGGTCGATCCCGAGAGTTTTTTCAGACGTTGCAGCGTACGGTCGGCCTGATCCTTTTGAAGGCGGGCCTGCTTGAGGGCCAATTCAAAGCTTTCAAGGTCAAGTTGCGCAACCAAAGCGCCCTTTTTCAACGTCGCGCCTTCGATGACGGGGAATTCGACCAGTTGGCCACCGACCTGAAAGGCGAGGTCAACCGACTGGCGGGCGACTACGCGCCCGAAGAATTGTCGCGTTACCTCGGCGCCGCCGGTGCTTGCGGTGATGAGTTTGACCGGCTTGAGCGTGTCCTGGGCAAGGGCTGGAAGAACCGGGGTAAAGGCGATCAATAGTGACAATAATGCTGCGCGTATTAGCGACATGACGTGGCTCCTTCTGGCAGGCCGCCTGCCTTGATGTTGCGGACAACTTTTTGCATCAGAACCGAGATGCTTTCCGTTTCCGCGCGCGTAAGGCCAGAGACCTCGGCAAAAATTTCTACGGCACGCGACATGAGAGCGTGCCGGTTCTGCACGCCTTTCTCCGTAAGGCCCAGACGCCATGCGCGCCGGTCATCGGGATCTCTTTCACGTGTGATCATGCCCTTGCCTTCCAACCCATCGGCAATCGCGGTCAGCGTTGAAGGCAACATCTGCATTTCAGCGGCCATTTCGCCCATGCGGCGCGGTTCGGGGAGGTTGATCAGAAGCTTGTGTTCGTTTTGTGAAAGCGCGGGCGTAATATTGATCCGCTCCACGACCTCTTCAAATTTCCAGTAGAGCAGATAAACGCCCATCAAGACGCTAAGCTCTGGCGGGAGATCGGAGGGAATACCGCCCTGAACGGCGCTTTGGTCGTGTGACATGATCTGGTCCTTGGTCGAGTGAGCGTCAACTACTTCATTATTTGAAATATTCAATAGGAAAAGAAGAATAGAAAAACAGGCGCTGATCTGCGGGGTGTGGGCGCGATCCGGCAGCCGCAGAAGCGGCAGCCACGTTTTCAGTTGCCGGGTTGATCGGCCCCATCAGGGCATGTCCCAACAGGGGAAACGCACTGCTTGAGGTATTGCAACGGCTTTATGGAGTTTAGGGTTTTGAAGTTGGTCCAGCCTCAAAACCGCTAACCGGATTAGAGCGGTATCCACGAAACCACGTTCATCTCCCTTGTTTTGGGTTGATTGCGTCAAACACACCCTGACAGGCAAACGGGCCTGACTATAAAGCGGTTCGGTGCTGAAAACGCTGGCGCGGATTGCGCCGGGACTCTCTTCGTTGTCTTTCTCATCGTCCACTCCTTGGGGGCTACAATGAACACAAATCCCCTCTTCGAAAACTGGCCTATTTGGGCCTGTAGGCGCTGAAGTCGGACATGGCCGTGGCGGCAGTGAACGGACCTCGTAGATAATGTTCGGGCTTTCTGATTGGGGTTGGGGATTCGAGTTGAGGGCGGTGAAGACCGCCATCGTGCGCAGCTTGGGTGTGCTATGGGAGATCACCACTTGACGGCAGAGCCTGTCTGGGCAACCATAACAGAGCATTCATTCGGATGCTCCCATGACCTGCTGACCTAAACAGCCAGATTTTCCCAGCATAGATCTAGCAGCTTGAAAACACATGAGTTTCCTTATCGCCACAGGGAGCCGTTCCGCCCTTCCTACGGCAATTTAACCCGGAGTTCACATGCCGCGCCTTCGCCTCTTCCTCCAGATCCTCGCTATGGGACTCGTTCTATCGCAGATCGCCGCCTCCGCGCAGGCGCAACAGCAAGGTGGCGAACGCCCGCCAATGCCCGTAACCGTCGTGACACTCGCACCGCAGGACATCACGCTTTCGACGATCCTTCCGGGGCGCGTGACCGCCTCCGGCGTTGCCGAAGTGCGCCCGCAAGTGAGCGGTATCGTGATGGAGCGCATCTTCGAGGAAGGTCGTCCCGTTACCAAGGGTGACCCGCTTTATCGCATTGATCCGGCCACTTACGAGGCGGCCAAGGCCGCCGCCGAAGCCAATCTTGCCCAGGCCGAAGCCCAGTTGCGCTCGGCCAAGCGCGAAGAGGTGCGCCAGAAGGAACTGCGTGAGCGCAACGTTGCCAGCCAACAAGCCTTCGATGATGCCGTCGCCGCGCGGGACGTGGCCGAGGCCGCAGTCAAAGTCGCCGAGGCACAGGTGCTCTCTGCAACAATCGACCTCGACCGCACCACCATTACCGCGCCCATCTCCGGCACGGTCGGCCTAAGCCAGACCACCCAAGGCGCGCTCGTGACCGCCGGGCAGAGCACCGCCCTGACCGTCATCCGCAAGCTCGATCCCGTCTATGTCGACGTGACGCAATCCGCTTCCGAGCTTCTGCAGTGGCGCCGCTCGGGACAGGAGCTTGCCGAAGAAGCGGGGACCGTCGTGACCCTGCGTCTTGCCGATGGTGAAACCTACGAGCACGAGGGCATCCTCGCCGCCGCCGAACCACATGTGAACGAACAGACCGGGGTGGTTATCCTACGCCTCGAGTTCCCCAACCCCGACAGGTTTCTCCTGCCCGGGATGTATGTGCAGGTGGCCATGCCGCAGGGCATCGTCAAAGACGCAATCCTCGCGCCGCAGGAAGGCGTGACGCGGGATCGCCGGGGACGTCCAACAGCCATGATCGTTAATGCAGATAATATCGTTGAAAACCAAGAGCTTACCGTGCGTAGAGATCTTGGAAACCAATGGGTTGTGACTGGCGGCCTTGCGCCCGGAGACCGTATCATCGTCGCGGGCCTGCAAAAGGTCTCGCCCGGCATGAAGGTCGTCCCCGAAGAACGCGCCGCCGTGCCTGAAAATAACTGATCCAAACCCTGGAGACTCCATCATGGCCCGCTTCTTCATCGACCGGCCCGTCTTTGCCTGGGTGATCTCGATCCTCATCATGGGGGTCGGCCTTTTGTCGATCTTCACCTTGCCGATCGCGCAATACCCCAAGATCGCGCCGCCCTCGGTCCGCATCGACGCGCAATATCCCGGAGCGTCGGCCGAAACCGTTGCCAACACGGTGACCCAGATCATCGAACAGCAAATGACCGGCCTCGATGGCATGCGCTACATGTCGTCGTCCTCGACCTCCGCTGGCACGGCAAGCATCAGCCTGACCTTCGAAACCGGAACCGATCCGGACGTGGCGCAGGTGCAAGTGCAGAACAAGCTGGCTCAGGCGACACCGATCCTGCCCGAAACCGTGCAACGCCTCGGCGTGCGGGTGCAAAAAGCCTCTTCATCCTTCTTCATGGTGCTGGCGCTCATTTCCGAGGATGGCCGCCTTGATCAGGCCGATCTCTCTGACTATCTCAGTTCGAATCTCGTCGATGAGTTCAGCCGCATCGAAGGTGTCGGCGGCGCGCAGGTCTTCGGCGCGCAATACGCTATGCGTATCTGGCTCGACCCCTCGAAGCTCGCCGCCTTCGAGATGACACCCTCCGACGTCGTGAATGCAGTCTCGGCCCAGAATGCCCAGATTTCCGCCGGGGCCTTCGGTGCTCTGCCCGCCCCGGACGGCCAACAGCTCAACGCGACAATCACCGCGCAATCGCTCCTGTCGACGCCCGAGGACTTTCGCAACATCGTGCTGCGCGCCGAAACCGATGGCGGCCTTGTCCTTCTGCGTGATGTCGCGCGGATCGAGATCGGTGCCGAGAACTATGCCACCATTGCGCGCTACAACGGCCAGCCCGCTTCAGGCATGGCGCTCAACCTCGCCTCCGGGGCCAACGCGCTTGATACCGCCGAGAGGGTGAAAAACCGGATCGAGGAATACAAGGCGTTCTTCCCCGAAGGCGTATCCTACGTCATCCCCTATGACACCACGCCCTTTATCGAGATTTCTATCCACGAGGTGCAAAAGACACTGTTCGAGGCGATTGGCCTTGTCTTCCTCGTGATGCTCCTATTCCTGCAGAACTTCCGCGCGACGCTCATCCCGACGTTGGCCGTGCCGGTTGTGATCCTCGGGACATTCGCGATTCTGTCGATCACTGGCTTTACCATCAACACGCTGACCATGCTTGCAATGGTGTTGGCCATCGGCCTCCTTGTAGATGACGCCATCGTCGTGGTTGAAAACGTCGAACGCATCATGGAAGAAGAGGGACTCTCTCCGCGTGAAGCGACACGCAAATCTATGGGCCAGATCACCGGGGCGCTGATCGGTATTGCCCTTGTCCTGTCGGCGGTGTTCGTGCCGATGGCCTTCTTCGGCGGCTCCACCGGCGTGATCTACCGCCAGTTCTCGATCACAATCGTTTCGGCCATGTCGCTTTCGGTGCTTGTGGCCCTGACCTTGACCCCGGCCCTCTGCGCTACGCTTCTGAAATCCAAGGATGCCCATCATGCCCGGCGCGGCCCGCTCGGCTGGTTCAATATCGCCTTCGACAAGGTGACAGGCGGCTATGCCGGAACGGTCGGCCATATGATCCGCCGCCCCTTCCGCGTCCTCGTCCTCTATGCTGCCCTCGGCTATGGCATGGTCTTCCTGTTCAACAACACGCCGACAGGCTTCCTCCCCAATGAGGATCAGGGCATCCTGATGACCATTATCCAAGGCCCGACCGGCGCATCCGCCGAGCGCACACTCGACGTGGTGAAACAGGTCGAGACCCATTTCCACGAAACCGAGAGCGCGAATGTCGACTCTGTCTTTGGCGTCGTCGGCTTCTCCTTCGCCGGTCAGGGTCAGAACATGGGCCTGGCCTTTGTGCGCATGAAAGACTGGGACGAACGCCCCTCGCCCGCGCAATCGGTGCAGGCTGTCGCAGGCCGTGCCTTCCCGGCGTTCTCTGGTATCCGCGATGCGATGGTGTTCCCCATCGTGCCGCCTTCGGTCATCGAGCTGGGCAACGTCTCGGGCTTTGACTTCTACCTTCAGGCTCAGGGCGGTCAGACCCACGAACAACTCCTGAATGCCCGCAATCAGCTTCTCGGCATGGCGGCGCAAAGCCCGCTGATCGGTTCGGCACGCCCTTCGGGTCTCGAAGACGCGACGCAGTTCAAGCTCAACATCGACTGGCGCGCCGCCGGGGCGGTCGGGGTCAGCCCCGCCAATGTCGGCACCACGCTTAACATCGCTTGGGCCGGAGCCTATGTGAACGACTTCAACGACAATGGCCGCATCAAGCGCGTCTATGTCCAAGGCGAACCCGACAGCCGCGCCACCCCCTCGGACCTGCAGAAATGGCGTGTCCGCAACGCACACGGCGATCTTGTGCCCTTCGCCAATTTCACCACCGAAAGCTGGGAATACGGGCCACAGGGTCTGACGCGCTACAACGGTGTGCCGTCGATGCAGATCCAAGGCTCCCCCGCGCCCGGGGTCTCGACCGGCGACGCCATCGCCGAGATCGAACGACTCGTCTCGCAACTCCCGCCCGGCTATAGCGTCGCATGGACCGGTCTCTCCCTTGAAGAGCTTGATTCCGGCGGTTCTGCCCCGATGCTCTACGCGCTATCTCTGGCCGCGATCTTCCTATGCCTGGCCGCCCTCTACGAAAGCTGGGCCATCCCCTTCTCGGTCATGCTCGCCATGCCGATCGGTGTTCTTGGCACAATGGGCGCGGCCTATTGGTTCGGCTTTGAAAACGGTGTTTTCTTTCAGGTCGGCCTACTGACTGTGATCGGCCTCACCGGCAAGAACGCGATCCTCATAGTGGAGTTCGCCCGCGAACGATTCGAGGCGGGCGAAGACCTCTATTCCGCCGCCCGCGAAGCCGCGCGCCAACGGTTCCGACCGATCATCATGACCTCGCTGGCCTTCTCACTCGGCGTCGTGCCCCTCGCCCTGTCGAACGGCGCGGGCGCCGGCGGGCGTACCGCCGTCGGCTCCGCCGTGCTTGGCGGCACAATCACCGGCACGGTGCTCGGTGTGATCTTCGTGCCGCTCTTCTTCGTGCTCGTGGCGCGCGTCTTCAGCCGCAAACGCGTCAAGGCGCAGGCGGGCGCTCCGCCCCCCGATTCCGCCCAGTAATGCGGGCCGAACGCGAGGGGCACGTCGCGCGGCCGCACCCGTCATTTCGCGCCCATATAGTGGCCCGGCTAGTGGCTTGGCTTCGGTGATGGTGTGGATGCCCCCCCTAGCGGCATTGTGATATGCCACTGTGATGCTTTAGAAAACGTCACTTCGAAGGAGAGCATCCCTGTCAGAAGTTGCCATGATCGGCATTAAGCACACCTCCATTGCTCTCTCAGAGTCGCGTTAGAATCCCCGTGACTGTACGGTTGCACCCTTGCCGAGGTGAGAAGCCTGTCTTGGTGCCCCTTGAAACTGCTACAGTGCCTGATCGTGTGATACCGAATATCCAATCCTCGCGAGCATCAGGGCATGTTATCAAACATCGCCGCGTGACTAAGGCAAATCAGCCTCCGGCAAATCCGGTGCGGTTCACGTCTATGACCCTTCTCTCCACGCATGAAGAGTAGATGGCGACCATTCTGGAAGATCACCGCGACGAGGCCCTTAAATGGGTCTCTTCGCTTCTGGAGAATGCGACGCTGGACGAGAATGGCTGTTGTGTCACCGCGCCGACCACCCGCCAGAAGGTGCGGTTCCGTGGTGGGCAGACCGCTTCCTATCGGTTCGTGTACAGCATCGTAAACGAAGAAGTGCTGAGCCACGACGAGGTCGTTCGCCATTGGTGTCATAATCCGCTGTGTATAAATCCCGCCCATCTCGAGATCGGTAGCAGGCGTGAGAATAAGCATGATGATTGGCTGTTCGCAGCCTATGGTGTCGATCCCATGTGTCTCTGACCATTCCTGAATAGACCAACCTGTCCCGACAGCCCCGAGCCAACGTACCAATGATGGGCAAGGCGGAGGGGTGAGCAGGGTGCCTTGTCGCGGGGCGGTGACATCGACCACTGTCGCTGCCCTTCACTTGGTCTCGCCCTCGATAGTCCTTGGCTTGCCTGTCGGAACCTTGACGACGTGAAGAGATATGCTCGCGATGGAACGCTGATAGGCATCAGAATGGAGCAGGCCGTCGTAGAGGAGGGGCGGCGTCCTCAGCTCAATCTCATCGGTCAACGACACATCCACGGTCTTTGCTGACCAGAAGGTGGAAGGGGTGCTACGGTGCCCCTGCTGCTGCTCTTGGGGGCGGATTGCCGCCATTCATTGTTCTAGCCTCAATGCCTGCTTTCGATACCCGCTCAGTTGATCTTATAGCTTGGTAATTGGGCCAGTGCGTTGCGCAAGGCGTCACCCCAGCTTGATGAAACTGCTTGGTAGTATGCGTCGTCCACTTCGATTCGCGGCCTGTCGGCGACTTCAAAGCTGTCTCGAAAATAGATCTGAAGATCAAGCGGCAACCCAACAGATAAATTCGCCTTAATCGTTGAATCAAACGAGACGATCAGAAGCTTAACAGCGTCTTCAAATGACATGTCAGGGTCGTAGGCCCTTACAAGGATCGGTTTGCCATACTTCGTTTCGCCGATCTGGAAAAACGGGCTGTCGCCAGTAATTTCAATAAAGTTGCCTTCCGGGTAAATCAAAAACATCGTAGGTGCCCCGCCTTTGATTTGGCCGCCTAGGATCACCGAGGCTTTGAATTTGGACGACGCTTCCTGTCCTTCAGAATGGCTATCGGCTATCACTTCTCGCAATGTCGAGCCAACTAGCCGGGCGATCTGAAACATCGTTGGCAGTTCCAGCATAGAGGGGCTGCGTTCCGTCGCAACCTTTGAGCGTTCCTCAAGAAGGCTGATTAAGGATTGGGTCGTTGCCAGATTACCCGATGTCATAAGGGTTATGACCCGTTCACCCAGAACATCCCATGTGAACATTTTCCGCGTGACCGAGAAATTATCGACGCCTGCGTTGGTGCGGGTGTCGGACATAAAAACCAAGCCTTTATTCAATTTTAGTCCGACGCAGTAGGTCATTGCTTTGGTCCAGTACCGGATAGAAAAACGAAACAGATACCCGGTATCTATTGCTGAATTTGCAGCGATACAATCATCGTCTCGGCAATAGCCCCCCTGCGAATGCCTGTAATTGGCGCCGCATCCCGTGAATCGAGACCCGTTGCAATCCTAACATAACGCTCATCTGGTGAAATGCCATTCGAGACATCAAAGCCGACCCATCCCAGCCCCTCGATATGGGCTTCGGCCCAAGCGTGACTGGCATCCTGGTCGATACGGTCGTCCATCATGAGATATCCACTCACGTAGCGCGCAGGAATGCCTGCCACGCGCGCCGCGGCAACGAAGATTTGTGCGTGGTCTTGGCAAACGCCACCACCGGCCTCAAGCGCCTCTTCTGCGCTGGTGCCTGCGAAGGTATTTGCTTCGCCATAAGGAGCCTGTGCAAGAATGACCTTTGACAAGGCGTGCAGACTGGTAAGCGTATCATCTTTGGTATTGATATTTTTGGCCAGTTTGCGAATGGAGCGTCCCGGAGCTGTGCGTGGCGTACTTTGGCAGAAATGCCAAAGCGGAGCCTGTCCGTAAATTTTGCCGAAGACACCATCAGACGAATGGGTTTCGATTTCGCCTGAGACTTGGACCGAGACTTCTGTAGTGCCTGTTTCGGCTTGAACCAACAGCGTATGGTTTTGATATTGATCTTGAAACTCAAGTTCCTGCACCCCGCCAGAAATCGAGACATTCCAATTCAAAACCGTTTGGTGTTTTGTCGAAATCGGGGTCAGACGCACTTGCTGCAAGCCATAAGAGACCGGGGCATCATAGGTATATCGGGTCGTATGAGAGATTTTCAGCTTCATAGTCTCGCTTGCTTATCCATTGAACCGATAATCTTTTTCGATCTGTTGCCCGATCGCGTTGATGTCGTCGATATAGGTTGTGATGAATTGATGTAGCCCCTCGTCAAAAATCGTTGCAATCGTGTTCTCGCGCAGCCTATCGCGCTGTGCGCTGATCATGTCGTGGCAGGTCAAGCGCGCGCCATAATCCTTGGCGAGAAAACCGAGGCTCTCTTCCAGAATTCGGCTGCAAAACGACAAGGAACGTGGAAAGCGAGGATCCAGAATGAGGAAATCAGCGACACTAGATGGTGTCATGTTTTCATCATTGAGCCACCGAAATGAGCGGTGGGCAGAGACGGACCGTAGTATTGTTTCCCACTGCACATTGTCCAATGCAGAGCCGACAAAGCTGGCTGAAGGTAACAATGTATAATATTTCACATCAATAATTCGCGCTGTATTATCTGCCCTTTCCAATGCCAGACCAATTTGAGTGAAATCATAGATGTCGTTGCGCAGCATTGTGCCGTGCAAAGCACCACGGACCAATGCGCTATGACGGCGAATTTCTCCGAGCACTGTCGGCAAATCAGTTTCTTTGACAGGCGACTTGAGCGTCTCCTTAATGCCCATCCAGCCTTCATTGACCGCTTCCCAAACTTCAGTAGTCAACGCTGTTCGGACCATACGCGCATTGGTGCGTGCTTTCTCTACTGCTGAAAGAGCACTAGACGGATTGGCGGTGTCTCGCAGCAGGAAATCCACCACATGCGCGGCCTCGTAGCTGTCATATTTGGCGTCATAATGGCTACGTGCCCCCGCCGTGATCACAACGGATTTCCATTCGGAGGCGGGATCATTGGATCTTGTCAGCGCGATCCGAAAACCGGCTTCGACGAGGCGAGCAGTATTCTCGCAGCGCTCCAAAAAACGGAACATCCAGTACAGGCCGCCAGCGGTTTTTCCAAGCATCCCGCTAGTCCTCCAGAACCCAAGTGTCTTTGGTGCCGCCGCCCTGACTTGAGTTAACCACCAGCGAGCCAGCCTTCAATGCCACTCGGGTCAGTCCGCCAGGGGTGATGTCGATACCCCCTGGTGACACAAGAGCAAATGGGCGCAAGTCAACGTGACGCGGGGCAAGCCCCTTTTTGGCAAAGATAGGCACCGTCGATAACGACAACGTCGGCTGCGCGATATAGTTACTGGGGTTTCGGCGCAGTTTGGCGGCAAAGGATGACAGCTCTTTCTTGCTGGCTGCTGGCCCTACAAGCATCCCGTAGCCGCCCGAGCCGTGAACCTCTTTGACGACAAGATCTGGCAGATGTGCCAAGACATAAGCCAGCGAGTCCGGCTCTGAACATCGCCAGGTCTGGACATTCTTCAAAATCGCTTTCTCACCCGTATAGAACTCGATGATATCGGGCATATACGAATATATCGCTTTATCGTCAGCAATCCCTGTACCGGGAGCGTTGGCAATCGTGATGTTACCGGCTCGGTAGACATCCATAATGCCAGGTACACCCAGCATAGAGTCAGGATTGAAGTTCAGCGGATCAAGATACTCATCATCGACCCTGCGATACAGAACATCAATGTTCTTATAGCCTCTGGTCGTACGCATTGCGATGTGGCCGTCCACAACCATCAGATCATGCCCTTCCACAAGCTCGACGCCCATCTGGTCGGCTAGAAACGAATGCTCAAAATAGGCAGAGTTGTGAATGCCAGGGGTCAAAATCGCGACGGTCGGCTTGCCATGACATCGCTCGGGCGCAGATGCGGCTAGCGAGCGTCTCAGGCTCTTAGGATAGTTACTGACCCGCTGAACTTTGATCTGGCTGAACAGTTCGGGGAACATATGCAGCATCGTTTCGCGGTTTTCAAGCATGTAGGAGACCCCAGAGGGTGTACGGGCATTGTCTTCCAACACAAAGAAGTCATCCTCACCCGTGCGCACAAGATCGGTGCCGACGATATGAGTGTATACGTTACCCGGAGGTGTCAATCCGATCATCTGCGGCAGGAAGGCTTCATTGCGCGAAATGAGCTCTGTCGGCACGATGCCCGCACGTAGAATTTCTTGGCGGTGATAGATGTCGTGCAAGAAAGCATTGATTGCAGTGACACGTTGCTTGATCCCTTTCGACAATTTGGTCCACTCGCGGTTCGCAATAATGCGGGGGATTAAGTCGAACGGGATCAAACGTTCTTGGGCAGCGGCTTGACCATAGACATTAAAGGTGATGCCTGTGCGTCGAAAGAACGCCTCAGCTTCCTTTGATTTCTTTGAAAGACGCGCGGGGTCCTCGTCTGCAAACCACTTTTGGAATTCGGCATATGGAGCGCGGACGCCATCTGAACCCGAGAGCATTTCATCAAAGTGGTGGCGTTCTGAATCCATAGAACCATACTAAGAGTTGCTGAAGGTTTGGCAATGCGGATTGCGGGATCATTCAATGCGCGACACATCAATAGCCTGTTTTTTGAGCACCATCTTGCCGTAAGACGTCATAAAAGAGACGTCTGCCGCGTCCCTGCCCACTCCAATGCGCACAATTTCGGTCGCTTTTGCCATGCCCGTCGGGTCGACTAAATGCCATTTTCCTTCTAGGTAAACCTCTGCCACGGCATGAAAATCCTGTGGAGTGACATCTGGCGCATAGGCGCTAACAAATCGGGCGGGAATGCCCACTGCACGCGCCATTGAAATCAAGACATGTGCATAGTCACGACAAACCCCTGCACGCGCACCAAAGCTATCCGTTGCGGTTGTCGAACCATGACTTGCAAGGTTGTCATACGTGAATCGATCCTTAATCCATGCGGACATTGCCGCAACGAGTTGACCACCAGAGTGATCGCCAAATAAAGCAGGAACAGTATTGAGAAAGTTTTCAGGGTGGCAATATCGTGAGGGCATAAGAAACTTTATGACCTCGCTTGGAAGCTGGCGGAGCTGCGTGGCTGAGAGATCAGCCAATTCAACACTGTGTCGATCCACCACGACCTGCGTCTGATACAAGCAGTCCAATTCATCGGCCACACGCACCCACCGCCTTGTTCCGACCTGTTCTTCGCCGCAAAGAATACTGGTTTCAGCATCTGGTGAGATGCGAAATTTCGTGCCTCGTAAGCGCTGATCGGTATCCTGCGCAGCCTCGATCTGCAGCAATAGATCGCAAGGCTGCGCAGACGTGTAGATTAGGTGGGCCAGGATCGATAGACGCAAGACATATCCTTACAAGGCTAAAACGCAAGACATGCAAGCTCTCACTTATCGATCGGAGTGTCGATGTATTTTCAAACAAGAGCTTGAACGGCAGCACGGTTTATCTAAGCGTTAATGCGGGTATTCGCTACCTAGCAGCTACTTGGGAACTCGGGCTCCCTCCTGCCGTTCGCTGCTCAGGCCACTAAGGTCCGGTTTGGGCCAGAGAAATCACCACTCGAGCAAATCCCCATAGATTGCCTGCAGTACCCCCCTCAACCATCAGCGCCACACACCACTCCCCAGTCTGGGGCATCGCCTGGGGCATTCGTAAGCCGTCCCTCAAGAACATCTCTTAGGAAAAAAGGACTTTACGAACTCTGTGAGAAAATGGCTGGGATGGTAGGAATTCAGGTAGACGGATGATCCGGTACCGAAACTTTGCCGATCTGTTGGAAATGGGGCAACGGATGGGGCGGTGTGGTGGGAGGAGATCTCGCTAGAGACAATTCTTCGCATAGACTGATTTGCTATCGGAGAGGATGTCAATCAGTTCTAAATCTGAAGGATATTTCAAACGTTCGTCTTCGAGTTTCACTATCGCTTCTCGCAGATTACTACAAGCCTCACCAGAGGGTACCTTCTCAACGTACTGATAATGATAAGCTTTCATCAATGAGCCAGCGATGACGATCAGAATAATGGCTGCGAAGAGTCTATTGTTTCGTATCCAGTTGAAAAAAGTTGAATTTGTCATGGCAGGTCAGGGGCTCTGAGTTTTATTAAAGTGAAATCGTATACTTGGAATGATGGTGCAGTCTGCAACTGAGATTGCAAGAGAAAACCGAGGACCTTCTCGTATCTAAAATGAGACCTTAGATACAGGAGGAAGCTCTCATGAAGACCCTATCAGCCCTCAGCGTGCTCGCTGGGGGTTTTCTTATTCAGCCGTCCCCAAAGGCGGTTGCCTCAACGTTGCTCTGGCTCGTCTCGCGGGTCCACCCGGCGGTGTCTGCCCTGATCCTCGTGGCGCTGGTGGCGACTTGGAGGGACGACAATGATTGACCTACTCGTTCTGATCTTGGTGGCGATCGTGAACCCTAGATGGGCCTTGGCGTTGCTTATCGTGGTGCTGCTGGGAAAGGCGGTGGCGACATGGTGAGACCGGGAAGCGTGGTCACGATCCGCGCCTTTGACGATGTGCCGGAGCATCCGTTCCGGGTCACGGAAGTCTATGACGATTGCGTGGGCGGGTATTCTCTGACCGGCCCGCTCGCAGGAGAATATGGCGAACCTGACTGGTCGCTGATCAAGGAAACGTCGGCTGGGAACACCCATAACCCACAAAGCCACTGAACCTGATCAAAAACTCTCAAACTCAATTCTATCTGGGGCATCTGCCCCAAAAGGAGGAGCTATGCGGATACCTTACGCGTATCTCAAGCAACAGACGTGGCTGTATCGCCGCAACTACCCCAAGGCGCTGCAACCGATGCTTGGTCAGGCGCTAAAACAGTCCCTGAAGACGGGGGATGCAAAGGAAGCCAAGGTCCGAGCGGCTGAGGTCAATGCCAAGTTCGAGGAGATCGTTGCCAAGGCACGGGAGGGGATCGTCATGGAGCGCCCTGAGCCCGTGAAGGTGGCGGCTCCGGTGTTCCCAACCCAAAGTCCCATCATTGGCCGGGAAACGGTAAAGGAACTGGCGCGGGACTATCTGTCTCTGCGATCCAATGAGCTTCGGCATGGTGGGTTCAAGTCCGTGCGGTTCTCGATCGGTCTGCTGGTGTCTCTCTACGGCACGAGGCAGGTCGGTAGCCTGTCACGTGATGATGGTCGCCGGTTCGTCTCTCTCGTGGCCCAGCTATCGCCTCACGTGGGCAAGAGCTATCAGGCGAGGGGGCTTGGCTTGGAGCAGCTGGTGCAGCGCTCCTCAGCATCAAAGGTGAAGATCACAGCTCATACGCAGAAACGGATCGTTTCTCAGGTGCTTCACTTTCTCGAATGGGCCTACCACGAAGGGCGGTCTCCCAAGCTGGACTTCGGTGCCGTTCGGGTCGAAGCCAAGGGGCGGATCAATTCCTATGCGGTGCCGACCGATGAAGAGGTGCAGCTACTTCTCGTGGCCAACCATCCGGTGATCGGGTCGGTCCTGCAATTCTGCCTTCTCTCAGGGTTACGCTCCGGGGAGGCCGTGGGACTACTGCGAGAGGATCTGGTCTGGAAGGGCAATCTTGGCTGGTTCATTCAGGTGCGACCGAACAGGGTGCGCCAGTTGAAGACCGATGCGGCGGAACGTGTGGTGCCTCTACATGATCAACTGTCTGATCGACTGCCCTCTCTCGGGGAGGATCGGCTGTTCCCCGAGCTGACTGTCTCAAGGGTCACGAAGCAGTTCGCACGGCTGAGAGCTGACCTTGATCTTGATCGACGGGGCTTGGTGTTTCACTCGACCCGCAAGTGGTTCATCACCCAATGCGAGCGCACCGGTGTGAGGCGATACGCTCGCAGAGGGAGCTTTATGCGTGCCGCTCGGCGTCCTATGGTGGCGGAGAAAAAGTTTGAGGTGAGCCATTATGATCCCTGATTACCAGTCGCTCATGCGCCCAGTGTTAGAGTGCGCCCGAAACGAACCACGGAAGATCTCCGACGTGGTCGAGGAAATTTCTGATCGTCTCGAATTGAGCGAAGAAGAACGGCGGAAAATGCTGCCAAGCGGAAAACAGACGACAATTGCAAACCGCGTTCATTGGGCGCGCTCCTATATGAAGCAGGCTGGATTAGTGCAGAATATCAAACGCGGTTGGTATGAACTAACAGATCGCGGACGAGCCGTTGTTGATGATCCATCTATCATTCTCGACTCGAAATACCTCGAGAAGTTCGATGAATTTCAAGAGTTCAAATCGCGAGGCAAGGAAAATGGCGAGGAGGCCTTCGCGCAGAGTGAAGCCGAAACGCCTGCGAACACGCCAGATGAAAACCTGCAGGCAGCACACAGGAAATTGGAAGCGGCCCTTGCCGCCAACCTGCTCGACTATGTTAGGTCAGCGACGCCAATGTTCTTCGAGAACCTGATTGTGGACCTGCTTATCGCGATGGGATACGGCGGCACGTCCGAGGACGCGGGGCGCGCGCTCGGGCAATCGGGCGACAACGGCGTGGATGGCGTCATAGACCAAGACCCGCTCGGCGTTGACCAAATTTATCTGCAAGCGAAGCGCTATGGTCCCGCGAACAGCGTCGGGCCGGGCGACATTCGGGACTTCTATGGAGCGTTGAGTATCAAGAAGGCAACGAAAGGCATTTTCGTGACCACATCGAGCTTCACGGGGGCGGCGCAGCAGACTGCCAGAGATTTGGGTTCTCGCATTGTGCTTATTGACGGCCCGCAACTCGCCAAACTGATGATCAAGTACAATATCGGATGTCGCGACAAGGACGTGTTGCACATCAAGCAGATTGACGAGGGATACTTCGACGAGGCGGCGGATTGATGGATGCTGCGGAAAAGAGGCTGCCTGATGTCGTTGAAGAAGGGCGGCGTCCTCAGCTCAATCTCATCGGTCGACGACACATCCACGGTCTTTGATGGCCGGACGTTGGGAGGGGCGCCGCGGCGTCCCTTCTGCTTTTCGAAGGGTGGGCGGGACAAAACTGCCGTTGGCCGCAGTGCGGAAACATGACAGAAATTTCCGAAACTCTTGTATCAACAAGCCACTGTGTTGAAATTGCTCGGCGACGCCGGGATGTCGGAGTACCGAATGTCGAAATTGAAGAATGTCGTACCACAGAACCTTACACGTTTATGGACTGCTGAAGACGAGATGATGACATGGGCTACTAAAGTAGTGGCATCTGAAGAGTATCTTCAAGACCATCTCGAATTGATTGAAGCATACATGGATTGCGTTGAAATGGTTCGAAGGTCTGAGCCCGCTGGCAACCGACACATCGCGTTGGTGGGCTTGTTCCTGCGCACTTTTGATGCTTCTTCCTACTGTGTGCGCAGTGCGATGTCGGGCAATTACACGGGAAGCGCCATGTATGCCCGTGACATTCTCGAAACCCAGTTCTTGCTGAGCTATCTTATGGACGAACCCGATCGACCAGAGGCATGGTTGTCGTCGGATCCCAGAACCTCTCCCGAAGAATACAAACCTGTGGTCATTCGCAAGTATTTGGATAACCGCGATGGATTCGTGGAGAAAAAGAGGATGCAGAGCTACAAGGCGCTTTCGACACTTGGAGCGCATCCATCTCCCGGCGGACTGGAATTGAAACGAGATGGTAGTAAGGCAATCCACAGTGGGCCATTTAAGCAACGCGATACTTTAGAGCAATGCATACAAGAAGCCGCGAGAGTTATCCTCCCGCTTTGCGAGATGTTGCACAAATATACTATTGCTGAAATGGAAAACGGCTCAAGCATGTCCAGCCGCCTCGCGCTCATTTTGCAACGCACTCGGATGAAATATTTCTGAGGCTAAAGCAAGTTTTAGTCGTCACCATTGCCTCAAAGCTGCCGTTCGTTGCGACTTGCACGCAGCGTTTGCGAAGGGCCAAAAGTCCCATGCGATCCGCAGTGGTATCCCCAAACGGTCAGCGCCACACACCACTCCCCAGTCTGGGGCATCGCTTGGGGCATTCGTAAGCCGTCCCTCAAGAACATCTCTTAGGAAAAAAGGACTTTACGAACTCTGTGAGAAAATGGCTGGGATGGTAGGATTCGAACCTACGGTACACTGTACCAAAAACAGTTGCCTTACCACTTGGCTACATCCCAACTGTGAGGGGCTAATTAATAGGGGTTTCGGTGTGGTGCAAGCCCTGAATCGTGGTTTTCTGTGGAAATTGTGGTGGGTTATTGGATGCTGTGGGCGGAAGAGGGCGGAAGATGTAGGGTCGGCGGGATGCGACCCTGCGTCATTCTTGATGTGTGGCATGGACAACGGCTTTGGCCCTGCGCCATGCTGAAGGAATAAACGTGTTTGGGAGGCTGACATGCAACTGGGACTTCGCCCGGAAACCGAGGACCTGCTGGAGCAGGTGAAGGACATGATCGAGAACGAGATCATGCCCTTGGAAGAAGAATACCACGCCGAGATCGAAAAAGGCGACCGTTGGGCCTATACCGAGCGGCAGGCCGAGATCCTTGAAGGGCTTAAGGCCAAGGCGCGGGAACGGGGGCTTTGGAACTTTTGGCTGACCGATAGCGACAAGGGCTATGGCCTGACCACGGTGGAATATGCCTATTTCGCGGAAGAAATGGGCAAGACGCCGCTTGGTGCGGAGGTCTTCAACTGTTCCGCACCGGACACCGGAAACATGGAGGTGTTCGAGAAATACGGGTCGGAAAAAATGAAGGAGCAATGGCTCAAGCCGCTCCTCAATGGCGATATTCGCTCGGCCTATCTGATGACCGAGCCGGATGTGGCCAGCTCGGATGCGACAAACATTTCAATGCCTTGCGTGCGGGATGGGGATGAATATGTCCTCAACGGCGACAAGTATTGGTCGTCGGGGGCGGGGGATCCGCGGTGCAAGGTTTACATCGTGATGGTGAAGACCGGGGATGATGATGCGCCGCAGCATCAGCGGCATTCGATGATCGTTGTCGATGCGGATACACCGGGGATTGAGACCGTGCGCCCGATGATGGTCTATGGTCAGGATGATGCGCCGCATGGGCATATGCATATGCGGTTTACCAATGTGCGGGTGCCTGCCGAGAACATCCTTGTCGGCGAAGGGCGCGGGTTTGAGATCGCGCAAGGCCGCCTTGGGCCGGGTCGGATCCACCACTGTATGCGCGCTATTGGCCAAGCGGAAACGGCGCTGTCGCGGTTCTGTCGTCGGGCCTTGGAGCGGGAGGCTTTTGGTAAACCGATCGCACATCTTGGGGCCAACTATGACATCATCGCAAATTGTCGTATGGAGATTGAGCAAGCGCGGCTTCTTTGTCTTAAAACCGCATGGATCATGGATCAGGGCGATGCCCGTGCAGCGGCACCTTGGATCAGCATGATCAAGACGGTCGCGCCGAACGTGGCGACCAAGGTGATTGACGAGGCGATCCAAGTTCATGGCGGCACCGGGATTTCGCAGGATACCCCGCTTGCAACAGCGTGGACCCAAGTGCGGACTTTGCGGTTTGCCGATGGGCCGGACGCAGTGCATCGCCGTCAGGTCGCGCGTCAGGAATTGCGCAAATATACGCAGCAAAAGGTCTAAAATCGCACGTCGGTATTACGTCGGTATCGCGTATGTATCGCGACAGTGCGAAAAAAGCGAACGACCCGCCCTCATGGGGGCGGGTTTTTCCGTGGGCCGGTAACCGTGGCTCGGTAAAGAGAGCGGCGGTCGAGCTGTGGTGCACCGCCGCGTTGGGCTGGGTTGATTTTCCCCCGCTTTCGGCAGATATAGGACGCACACTCATATGTTGATTCAGGCGGGCGGATATTCCCCATGAGCGAGATTGATATATTGCTGGGCAAGAGCATTCGCGCACAACGACACCGCGCGGGCCTGTCGCGCGAGGCGCTGGCGCGCAAGCTATGTGTCTCGGCGCATACCATTGCGGCAATCGAAGACGGCCAGCGGCGGGCGAATGCCCCGCAGTTGTTCGAAATTGCCGATGTGCTTGATGTCAAAATTGCGGGGCTCTTCAATTGGCCAGAGGAGACAGCGGCAACGCCCAAACAACCGTCGCCTGCGCCGCCTTTCGAAGGCGAAGCGCGGGCCGTGGCCGGGCATTATGACGCCCTTTCAATGCCGCACAGAAAGGCCGTTTTCGCCTTTCTCCTTGCTTTGAGCCGGGAATAGCCTGAAAATGCACCTAGCAAGCGCCGATTTATGGCGCGTCACGTCCGTCAAGAGAGGCGCTCTTGTCCGTTGTTGATCTCAGCAAAGTCCCATTCCCAGAGAATAACCTGCGGTTATTTCTCGATGAGACATGTGAACGGCACGAACTTGATTTCGCGGCCTATGCCGGGGTGAACCCGATTGCCCAGAGCGTACATGGGTTCGTCAATTATCCAGATGAATGGCAGACCCGCTATGTTGAGAAGGGATATCAGCATAAAGACCCGGCCTTGTTGCTTGCGCGGCGAAGCATTGGCCCGGTTGATTGGCAGGGGCTACGCAAGGCGCCAGCCTTTCAGACGATTTTTCGCGATGCACGAGAGTTTGGAATTGCCGAACAGGGGCTAACCATCCCCGTGCGGGGGCCGTTTGGCGATATCGGGTTGTTTAGCGTGACGCGCGATTGCCCCGACGCGGAGTGGGCGCTTCTCAAGACCAAGGTTCTGAGCGAGTTGCAAAGCGCGGCAGTGCGCCTGCATGACAGTGTCGTGCGCTCGCATGCGTTGACCCGGCAATTGACCCACCCTTCGCTTTCGGCGCGGGAAGTCGAGATTTTGCAATGGATTGCGGCCGGGAAATCACAGCAGGATGTCGCGGATATCCTTTCGATTTCGAACCGGACGGTCGAGGTTCATCTGCGCTCAATCCGCACCAAGCTGAGCGCCTTGACAACCGCGCAGGCGGTTGGCCGGGCGATTGGTTTGGGCTTGATCTGTCCCGACTAGGAGCGGTAGACCCGTGCCGCGCGATAGACGGCCGGGACACGCACCCGGGACACGCACTACGGGATTTCCCCAATAGTAGAATTCTCTTCAAAGTATCATGATTAATCCAGAGGACCAGTTATTGGAGGACTATCATGATCTTGATTATCGACGGTATTAACCGCCATCGGTATAGCCGGGTTCTGGATGAAATGTTCGCCCTTAGGGCGCGGGTATTTGGGGACCGTCTCGGTTGGGATGTCGACATTGTGGATGGCAAGGAGATCGACCAGTTCGATGCGCTTGATCCAGCTTATGTTGTCGGACTTAACGATGCAGGGCGTGTGGTGTCTTGTGTGCGGGCGTTGCAGACCACGGGGCCGCATATGTTGTCGGACGTGTTCTCGGATATTTTGGATGGAGAGCCGCCGCTGCGCAGTGCGACGCTCTGGGAATCGACCCGCTTTTGTGTGGATACCGAGGCTTTGGATCGCGGCAAATCGCGCAATTCGGTCAGCTATGCGACCTGTGAGCTTATGGCGGCCTCGCTGGAGTATGCGCAAAATTCGGGGATTACCGATATCGTGACGGTGATTGATCCGATCATGAACCGGGTTTTGAAACGCTCGGATTGTGCGCCGTATGACTATGTTGGCAGCACCAAGCCGATGGGTAAGGTCTCGGCGATGGCGGCGCTACTGGATTGCACGGATGATCGCATCAAGCGCATCCGGGATTTTGCGGGGATTGAGGGAAACGTCTTCGTGGATGAGGCGACGGCCGAGGCGCTCGCCGATCCAGAAACAGTTGCGGAGGGCGTTGCGCCAACCCCGAAGGCAGGCGAGTCCGAAGCGCAGCGGGCGCGTCGCAAGGCGCAGTTGGAAGAGTATTGTATTGATCAGCTTCTTGATGCGTCTACGAGAGAAGAGCTTGCGACCGCAAAGCGCCTTGCCGACATGCTTTTTGACAAGAAGATGATCGAGCGGAAGATTTCGCACCTGGCGGATTGTTAGGGCGTACCGTCGATAAAATGAAAAGGGCGGGTCCAGTTTGGGCCCGCCCTTTCGCGTTTGGTCTATCGGGTGTTAGCCCTGCAAGGAGCGCACTTCGATATCGCCTTCTTCGCGGGCCTTCATGGCGCGGGCGGCGGCGTGAGAGGCGGCGGCGGTGGTGAAGTAGGGGATCCGGTCCATCAGGGCCACAGCGCGAATTTCGCGGCTATCGTTGACGGCTTGGGTGCCTTCGGTTGTGTTCATCACCAGCGCGATATCGCCGTTCTTGAGCAGGTCGACGATATTGGGGCGGCCCTCGTAGACCTTGTTGACCTTTTCACAGGCGACGCCCTGTTCGGTCAGCCATGTGGCGGTGCCGAAGGTGGCGACGAGGGTAAAGCCCATCTCGACGAGAAGGCGCGCGGCGTCGAGCATTTGCTCGGTCTTGTCGGCGTCTTTGATCGAGAAGAAGGCCTTGCCTTCATGCGGCAGGATCATGCCTGCGCCAAGTTGCGCCTTGAGGAAGGCGCGGGCAAAGGAGCGATCCCAGCCCATGACTTCGCCGGTCGAGCGCATTTCCGGGCCGAGGATCGTATCGACGCCGGGGAAGCGGTTGAACGGCATAACGGCCTCTTTGACCGAGAACCAAGGCATCATCGGGTCGGCCAGCGTCATCTGATCGGCGATGGGCTGCGGCGTCGAGATGTCGGTGCCTTCGGCATAGGGCGCGCGCTCGGGGAAGTTGGAGAGCGGCTCACCGGCCATGAGGCGCGCAGCGATCGAGGCGATGGCGCTATCGGTGGCCTTGGCGACGAAGGGCACGGTGCGCGAGGCGCGTGGGTTGACCTCGATGAGGTAGATGTCTTCGCCCTTGACCGCGAATTGCACATTCATCAGGCCGACCACGTGCAGCGCCTTGGCAAGGGCCACTGTTTGCGCCTTGATCTCGTTGATGATCTCCGCGTTGAGCGAGTAGGGCGGCAGCGAGCAGGCACTATCGCCCGAGTGCACGCCGGCCTCTTCGATGTGCTGCATGATGCCAGCGATATGGACGTTTTCACCGTCACAGAGCGCATCAACGTCAAGCTCGGTTGCGCCAGAGAGGTAGCTATCAAGGAGGACGGGGCTATCGCCGGAGACGACCACGGCCTCGGTTATGTAGCGTTCAAGCTGGGCCATGTCGCGGACGATTTCCATCGCGCGACCGCCAAGGACATAGGACGGGCGCACGACCAGCGGGAAGCCGATGCCTTCGGCAATAGAGAGCGCCTCGGCGTCGGTTGAGGCGATGCCATTGCGCGGCTGTTTGAGGTTCAGCTCATTCACCAGCGCCTGGAACCGCTCACGGTCTTCGGCAAGGTCAATCGCGTCGGGCGTCGTGCCGAGGATCGGGATGCCTTCGGCCTCAAGCGCGTTGGCGAGCTTGAGCGGGGTCTGGCCGCCGAATTGAACGATGACGCCGTGCAGTGTGCCGTTCTGTTGTTCTGTTTCGAGGATTTCCATCACGTGTTCGAAGGTCAGCGGCTCGAAATAGAGGCGATCCGAGGTGTCGTAGTCGGTCGATACGGTCTCGGGGTTGCAGTTGACCATGATCGTCTCATAGCCCGCGTCGGTCAGGGCGAAACAGGCATGACAGCAGCAATAGTCAAATTCGATGCCTTGGCCGATCCGGTTCGGACCGCCGCCGAGGATCACGACTTTTTTCTTGTCGGAGGGGCGGGCCTCGCATTCCACGTCGCCCATCATCGGGGCTTCGTAGGTGGAATACATATAGGGCGTCTGGGCCTCGAACTCGGCGGCGCAGGTGTCGATGCGTTTGAACACGGCGGTGACGCCGGCATTGACGCGGCGCTTGCGCACGTCGCTTTCCTTGTAGCCGGTCAGCTTGGCAAGGCGGGCATCGGTAAAGCCGAGCATCTTGAGCTTGCGCAGGCCGTCTGCGTCCTGCGGCAGGCCGTTTTCCATGATCGCGGTCTCGGTATCGACGATCTCGCGGATACGGGCGAGGAACCACGGGTCGAACATCGTGACGTGATGAATTTCATCATCCGAAAGTCCGTGGCGCATAGCTTGGGCAATGGTGCGCATACGATCGGGGGTCTGGACCGAGATCGCCTTGATGACGGCGGCCTTGTCCGGCGCGCCGGGGATTTCCACCTCGTCAAAGCCGGTCAGGCCGGATTCCATCGAGGCTAGCGCCTTTTGCAGCGATTCATGGATGGTGCGGCCAATGGCCATCGCTTCGCCCACGGATTTCATCGCCGTGGTCAGCGTCGGTTCGGAGCCGGGGAATTTCTCGAAGGCGAATTTCGGGATCTTGGTCACGACATAGTCGATGGTCGGCTCGAAGCTGGCCGGGGTGACTTTGGTGATGTCGTTGTCGAGCTCATCGAGCGTATAGCCAACGGCGAGTTTGGCGGCGATCTTGGCAATCGGGAAGCCGGTCGCCTTGGAGGCCAGCGCCGAAGAGCGCGACACGCGCGGGTTCATCTCGATCACGACCATGCGACCATCGGCAGGGTTCACGGCCCATTGCACGTTGGACCCGCCGGTTTCGACGCCGATCTCGCGCAGGACGTTGATCGAGTGGGTGCGCATGATCTGATATTCTTTGTCGGTCAGCGTCAGCGCGGGCGCGACGGTGATCGAATCGCCGGTATGCACGCCCATCGGGTCAACGTTTTCGATGGCGCAGACGATGATGGCGTTGTCGGCCTTGTCGCGCACGACTTCCATCTCGAATTCTTTCCAGCCCAGAAGGCTCTCGTCGACGAGGATCTGGTTCACCGGCGAGGCATCCATGCCGGTGCGGCAGTAATGGATATAGTCCTCGCGGTTATAGGCGACGCCGCCGCCTGTCCCGCCCAAGGTAAATGCGGGGCGGATGATCGCCGGCAGGCCGATGTCTTCGAGTTCCTCAAGTGCGAGCTGCACGCCGGCCTCAAGATCGGCGGCACCGTTGTCCTTGGTCGGGGCGGTGACGATCGAGGCGCGGGGGTTTTCGATGCCGAGGCGATCCATCGCTTCGCGGAACAGCTTGCGGTCTTCGGCCATCTCAATCGCGTCACGCTTGGCGCCGATCATCTCAACGCCGAATTTGTCGAGCACACCCATTTCCTCAAGCGCGAGCGAGGTATTGAGGCCGGTCTGGCCGCCCATCGTCGGCAAGAGCGCGTCGGGGCGTTCCTTTTCGATGATCTTGGCGACAACCTCGGGGGTGATCGGTTCGATATAGGTTGCATCCGCCAGCCCCGGATCGGTCATGATCGTGGCCGGGTTGGAGTTCACGAGGATGACGCGATAGCCTTCTTCGCGCAGCGCCTTGCAGGCTTGCGCCCCCGAATAGTCGAATTCGCAGGCCTGTCCGATCACAATGGGACCAGCCCCGATAATCATGATCGAGGAGATATCTGTTCTTTTGGGCATGGCTGACCTCGGGTTCTGGGGGCGTTCCGGGGGCGAGGAGCAGGATTCTCGCCCGGATGCGCAAATTGTCGTGGGTTATAGCTATCGAGTGGCGAGGTTCAAGGGGGGATTGGCCCGGCGGAGCGCGAAAAAGCCCCCAAGCGTGGTCTTGGCCTGGCCGTTGGTCGCCTATCGTGCGACGCGCGCCGGACGTGGTTTCACGAAACCGCTTGAAGCCCCTGTCTCTTTGCCTATTTCAGAGTGATAGCGCGCCGCGAAGGAAACGTCATGCCCTATCGACATCTTGTAGCTCCGGCCTCGCAGGCGCGGCTCTGGGCCGAGTTTGTTTTGTTTTTTGTCGTTGCCCCGGTGGCCATCGCGGTTTTCCTTCCGGCAACGGTCATGTTTCCGGCCTTGTTTGCCCTGACGGCACTTGGCCTGATCCTTTTACATGCGACGGAGGGGTTCCACTGGCGCGAGTTGCGGCAGGGGGGCGGGGCGATCCATTGGCGGTCGGTCGCGCTTTTTGCGGCGCTGGTCTTGGCGACATGCGTGGCGGTCATCCTGAGCTTTGCACCGGATGAGGCGTTTAATATTGCGCGTCATGAGCCGCTGTTGCTTTTGATGATCCTGCTTTTCTATCCGGTCCTGTCGGCCTTGCCGCAGGAGATCGTGTTTCGGCCGCTGTTCTTTCGCCGGTATGGCGCTATTTTGCCGGATGCGCATGCGGGGATCGTCGTCAATGCGGCGCTGTTTTCCCTTGCGCACCTGATGTATTGGAGCTGGGTCGTTGCGGCGATGACGTTCTTTGGCGGGCTTGCGTTTGCCTGGGCCTATGAAATTCGGCGGTCCTTTCCGCTGGCGGTGCTGCTTCATGCGGTGGCGGGCAACCTTGTCTTTCTGACCGGGCTTGGCCTCTATTTCTATTCCGGCAATGTGGTGCGGCCCTTTTAGACGCTTTTCGCGGCCTGTTCCCTTGACTTTACTGGCGTGAAAAGGTGTATCAGCGCGACTTCATCATTCACCTGTCACCGGGGAGCGACCATGCACGCCTTTCGCAGCCATACCTGCGCCGACCTGAATAAATCCAACGTGGGCGAGACCGTTCGTCTTTCGGGCTGGGTTCACCGCGTCCGCGATCATGGCGGAATCCTATTTATCGACCTGCGCGACCATTACGGCATGACGCAGGTGCTCTGTGACCCTGACAGTCCGGTTTTCGCCGAGATGGAGAAGGTGCGCTCTGAGTGGTGTATCCGCATCGACGGCAACGTGAAGGCGCGGGATGCCGATCTTGTAAACGAAAAGATTCCGACCGGCGAGATCGAGGTTTTCGTGCGCGACCTTGAGGTGCTTGGCGCGGCGGATGAGCTTCCACTTATGGTTTTTGGGGATCAGGAATACCCGGAAGAAACCCGCCTCAAATATCGCTTCCTCGACCTGCGTCGCGAGATTATGCAGGAGAACATGAAGCTGCGCTCTGATGTGGTCATGTCGATGCGCAAGCGCATGTGGGAGCAGGGTTTCCGCGAATACCAGACGCCGATCATCACCGCCTCGTCGCCGGAAGGCGCGCGCGATTTCCTCGTGCCGAGCCGCCTGCATCCGGGCAAGTTCTATGCCCTGCCGCAAGCGCCGCAGCAGTTCAAACAGCTTATGATGGTTGCGGGCTTTGACAAGTATTTCCAGATCGCGCCGTGTTTCCGCGATGAAGACCCGCGCGCCGACCGTAGCCCGACCGATTTCTACCAGCTCGACATGGAAATGTCTTTCGTGACCCAGCAGGATGTGTTCGACACTATCCAGCCGGTGCTTCAGGGCGTGTTCGAAGAGTTCGGCGGCGGTCGCAAGGTCGATCAGGAGTGGCCGCAGATTTCCTATGCCGATGCCGCGAAATGGTATGGCACCGACAAGCCCGACCTGCGCAACCCGATCAAGATGCAGGTTGTCTCCGAGCACTTCCGCGATTCTGGTTTTGCGATCTTTGCCAAACTTCTTGAGCAGGACGGCACCGAGATTCGCGCCATTCCGGCCCCGACCGGCGGTGGGCGCAAGTTCTGTGACCGGATGAACAAATTCGCGCAGGAACAGGGGTTGCCCGGCATGGGCTATATCTTCTGGCGTGACAAGACCGCCGATAGCGTGGCGCAAGAGCTGGGTATTCCGGTCAAGGAAGCGCAGGCCAAGCTCAAGTCGGGCGAGGTCGAGGGCGGTATGGAAGCGGCGGGTCCGCTGGCCAAGAATATCGGCCCCGAACGCACCGAGGCGATCCGCCAGCAGCTTGGCCTTGGGGTTGGCGATGCGGCGTTCTTCCTTGGCGGTAAGCCGAAGTCGTTCGAGGCGGTTGCGGGGCGTGCGCGCGACGTCATCGGCAAGGAGCTTGGCCTGCTTGACGAGGACCGGTTTGCATTCGCTTGGATCGTCGATTTCCCGATCTTCCAGAAGGACGAGGAGACCGGCGAGGTCGATTTCGATCACAACCCGTTCTCGATGCCGCAGGGCGGGATGGAAATTCTCGAGACCGACCCGCTTTCGGCGACGGGCTATCAGTATGACCTAGCTTGCAACGGGTATGAGTTGGTGTCGGGCGCGATCCGAAACCACAAGCCGGAGATCATGTTCAAGGCGTTTGAAATCGCGGGCTATGGCGAAGACGAGGTGCGCAAGCGGTTCGGCGGCATGGTCAACGCGTTCAAATACGGCGCACCGCCGCACGGGGGCTGTGCCGCAGGGGTTGACCGGATCGTCATGCTTCTTGCCGATCAGCAGAACATCCGCGAAGTCGTCATGTTCCCGATGAACCAGCGCGCCGAAGACCTTATGATGAACGCGCCCTCCGATCCGACGAGCGATCAGCTTATGGAGTTGGGCCTGCGGATCATCCCGCAGGACTAAGCGCCGCAAAAGAGATTTGCAGGAGGCCGCCCTTGCCGGGGCGGCCTTTTTCGTGGGCGGGTCTTTGCCGGGGTGGTGCGCGCGGAGGTTTCCCCGTGAACCGATCCCGATCACGGGTGTATCGTATTGCGGTAAGAGGCCGCCGCAGGGCGGATTGGGAAAGGGTTCGAGATGGGGTTCGATCCGATACGCGCCGAAATGCGTTTTGGCTATGGGCGATCGCCAGTGATCGGCGCACCGACAAGCATTGATGCGATGCTTGAGGGGGTGGCCGGGCCGGACGTTATGGCAGAGCGGTTTGCAATCGCCCCGTTTGAGGAGGTCCGCGCGCGGGTCATTCTGCGCCGGGCGCTGCGCAAACAGATCAAGGCAACCGACGCCTCGCAGGCCGAGCGGGACGCCGCCATTACCGAGCAGAAGGCACTCTATAAAGCCGCCTATCAGGACGGATTGCATTGGCTTCGCCAGACGATGCAGCGCCGGGTTTGGACATCGACGGGGTTTCGCGAACGGCTGGCGACGTTCTGGGGCGATCACTTTACCGCCTATGGCAAGATGCAGGTTCTTCGGGCCGGGACCGGTCCTTATCTTGACGAGGCGATCCGGCCAAACCTTGCGGGGCGGTTTGAGGATATGCTTATCGCCGCCGTGCGCCATCCGCTGATGCTGCATTTCCTCGATCAGGACAAATCCGTTGGCCCCAATAGTGATCTGGCGCAGAAGGCGGCGGGGCGGGGGTTGAACGAGAACCTTGCGCGCGAGGTTCTTGAGCTTCACACGCTGGGCGTTGACGGGCCTTATACGCAAGACGATGTGCGGCAACTGGCGGAGTTGTTCACCGGGCTGAACTGGACGCCGCATAAGGGTGCGATTTTTCGCAAGCGGGCGGCGGAACCGGGGGCGGAGACGGTTTTGGGGCGGCGCTATGGGGCGGCGGCGGAGATTGCGCCGGTCGAGGATGTGCTACGGGATTTGGCGCGGCATCCGGCAACGGCGCGCCATATCGCGCGCAAACTTGCGGTGCATTTCGTTGCAGATGTGCCGGACCGTGATCTCGTGGCGGCGATGGAGGCGCGGTATCGTGAGACGGGCGGTGATCTTGTCGCAGTCTATGAAGCGATGCTGCGTCATCCGGCCGCGTGGCGCGCGCAGGCGGGCAATATCAAACGGCCAGAGGCCTTCGTCTCCTCCAGCCTGCGGGCGTTGGCCGTGCCGGAGGATGTGCTTGGCGCATGGAAGTCGGGGCGGATCAATCGGCAATTGCGCCAACCACTTGCACGGATGGGGCAGCCTTGGCAGCGTCCGCTTGGGCCGGATGGGTGGTCCGAGGAAGATCGCGCATGGATCACGCCGCAGGGGATGGCGGGGCGGTTGCAATGGGCGCTCGGGGTGCCGGAGGTGTTGCGCCAAGAGGTGCCGGACCCGCGCGATTTTGTCGAGGTGGCGCTTGGTCCGGTGGTGCCCGAGCGGGTGCGTTTCGCGGCGCGCGCCGCAGAGAGCCGACGCGAAGGAATCGCGCTTGTTCTGATGTCGCCCGCCTTTCAGAGAGTTTAGGGAGACAGGTCATGGCACAGGGTTTTTCGCGACGTGGTTTCCTGCTCAGGGCCGGTGCGGTTGGATGTTCCGCAGCAGCCAGCCCGTTTGTCACCCCGATGAGTTTCGCGGCGACCCCGTGGGACAATCGTCTCGTGGTGATTATCCTACGGGGTGCGATGGATGGGCTGGATGCGGTGCGCCCGTGGGGCGATGCGGATTTCGCCGTGGCCCGCCCTGGGCTTGTCGCGGGACGGGATGCGGCGCTTGATCTTGACGGGTATTTTGGGCTGCATCCGGCGCTGGGCGCGCTCATGCCGCTTTGGCGGGCGGGGGAGTTGGCGGCGGTGCAGGCGGTTTCAACCCCTTATCGAGACCGGCGCAGCCATTTTGATGGGCAGGATCTTCTTGAGGCCGGGGGCATGTCGCTTGCGGGCGGGGTCAAGGATGGGTGGCTCAACCGGATGTTGCAGGGGGTGCCGGGGGCGACGGCGCAGACGACCTATGCCATTGGGCAAGAGAGCATGCTTTTGACCTCTGGGGCGGCACCGGTGTCGAATTGGGCGCCCGATGTGGATCTGTCGCTGAGTGCGCAGGGGGTGCGGTTGCTTGAAATGACAATGCAGGATGATCCGGGTCTTGCCGCCGCGATGGCCGAGGCCGTGCGTTTGGCCGATGCGGATGGTGATGCGGTTGTGGCTGAGGACGAGGGTGAGAGGATGGCCATGATGCAGGGGAAGGCGCTGCGCGGGGGGAAAGGGCATCTTCGGATTGCCGATTTCGCCGCGCTGCAATTGCGCGAGGCAGCGCGGGTTGCGTCGTTTTCCATCGGCGGTTGGGATACCCATGTGAACCAAGCCAACACGCTGACGCGCCCCTTGAAGCGGCTGGCCGAGGTGATTTTACGGCTTCGGGACGGGGTTGGGCCGAAGGTTTGGGGCAAGACCACGGTTGTCATGATGACAGAGTTCGGGCGCACGGTGCGCGAGAATGGCACGCGCGGCACGGATCACGGGACGGGCGGCGCGATGCTTTTGGCCGGTGGTGCGCTGCGCGGTGGTCGGGTCTATGGGGCGTGGCCGGGGCTTGCAGAGACGGCGCTTTATGATCGGCGCGATCTTTTGCCGACAAGCGATGTGCGGGCGTGGGCCGCGTGGGCCATGCGCGACGCGTTTGGGATTGAGCGGTCGCAGCTTGAGGCACGGGTGTTTCCGGGGCTTGATATGGGCGATGATCCGGGGCTTCTTCTCTAGGCTTGGCGTGGTCGGGGCATTGTGCCAGTCTTGGGCAAGCCAAAGGAGCGATCATGGCCACACAGAGACCTATCGGGGCGCCCGTTGTGGGCTGGTCCCCGCCGCCCATGCCGACGGGGGACGTGCTTGACGGGCAATATGCCCGACTAGAGCCGTTGCAGGCCGAGGCCCATGCCGCGCTTTTGTTCCGTGCCTATGAGGGGCAGGATGCGGTTTGGGATTACCTGCCCTATGGGCCGTTCCATTCGGCGGCGGCCTATCATCGCTGGGTGCGGGGGATCACCGGCGCGCAGGATCCGTTTTTCTATGCCATCTATGACAAGGACCGGGACGCCTGGGGCGGGGTTGCGAGCTATCTGCGCATCACGCCGGAGGCCGGGTCGATCGAGGTCGGGCATATCAACCTCTCGCCACAGCTACAGGGCACGCGGGCCGCGACCGAGGCGATGGTGCTTATGATGCAGTGGGCCTTTGCCAAGGGCTATCGGCGGTTTGAATGGAAATGTGACGCGCTCAACCGCCCGTCGCGCCGTGCAGCGCAGCGGTTGGGGCTAAGCTATGAAGGTGTCTTTCGGCAGCACACGGTCATCAAGGGGCGCAATCGGGATACCGCATGGTTCGCGGCGATAGATGGGGATTGGCCCGCGCTCTCGGCCGCGTATGATGTTTGGCTCTCGCCCGCGAATTTCGATGCTGCGGGGCGGCAAATTGAACGGCTGAGCGATCTTACACGGCTTGCGCGGGTCAGCGACGATCCGGCGTATTGAGCCTATGTTCAGGGCGATCTGCCAGACCTTCGGGGCGGGCGTCAGACGGGGAGCGGGTCGGCCAGCCTTTGTTTCAAGACCTGCGTCAGGCGCAAGAGATCGGCATTGAGCATGCGTCCGCTGGCGCGGCCATGCGCAACGGTGGTGGCCGCCTTGTGGAGGGGTTGATCCCGCGCGCTTAGCGCGATGCCGGACAGGAAGCCGCTAACGTAGTCAATGGCCTCGCCCTGCTTGCTGCTTTGTAGGGTATCCATCGCATGGCAAAGATCGTCGCGATAGGCGATCGGGTCTGGGGCAATCGGATCATCAGGAACCGCGCGCGGCCCCGCAGGGCGACGGTTTTCGGGCAGTTTCGAAAGAATGGCGGACTGAAAGGCGGCGAGGCTATCGAGAGGTTTGGCGAGGAAACCATCCGCACCCGCCGCAATCGCCATATCGCAGAGGCCGTCGTCGCCCGAGGTTGCCAGAATAACGTCGATGCGCGGTATCGCAGAGGTCAGTTCGCCAATCAGTGATGCGCCATCCCCGTCCGGCAGGCCAAGGTCAACAATGGCGACACAGGGGCGATAAACCTGAAGGTGGCGATGGGCCGAGGCAATACAATCGGCGCGCCGAATACGTGCCCCCGACCGCAAGCACAAAAGGCGCAGCGCATCACAGGCAAGGCGACTATCCTCGACGACCAACACCGTCAGACCCAGAAGCGGGCGTTGGGGCGTCGGCAGGCGGAGCTGCGTTTGCGAAAGAAAATCATCCATCGTCTCGGTCCTCGGGTGGTTTCGGTCAAAGGGTGCGACTCAGACGCTAGGCAGGCTTGGCTAACAAAGGATTAAAACGCGTCGGGGAAAGGCGTTGCGCCCTTGCGCGCGCGTCGCGCCCGGCCCATAAGGTGCGCAAGTTTTGCAAAGATATGGAAAGGAATTGGACATGATCGGTCGTCTCAATCACGTGGCCATCGCGGTGCCGGATCTCGAAGCCGCCTCGGAACAGTATCGCTCGGCGCTTGGGGCCAAGGTCGGCGCGCCGCAGGACGAGCCGGATCACGGCGTCACCGTGGTCTTTATCGAACTGCCCAATACCAAGATCGAACTGCTTTATCCGCTTGGCGACGATAGTCCGATCAATGGCTTTCTTGAAAAGAACCCGTCGGGCGGTATTCACCATGTCTGCTATGAGGTTGATGATATCATCGCCGCGCGCGATCACCTCAAGGAAACCGGGGCGCGTGTTCTTGGGTCGGGCGAGCCGAAGATTGGCGCGCATGGCAAGCCGGTTTTGTTCCTGCATCCGAAAGATTTCAACGGCTGCCTTGTCGAGCTTGAGCAGGTCTGATCGGGGTCGACTCCGGTTCGAAATTGAGTTTGAACTCGGGCGCAGGCGGGCTAGTGTCCTGCCTGTCGCCGCAACAACAGGACTGCGCCCATGTCGATCACTTCGGCCCTCGTGCTTTATGCCGTGCTCTGGTTTCTTACCCTTCTGATCGTGATTCCGATCCGCCTTAAAACACAGGGCGATGTCGGAGAGATCGTCGAGGGCACACATGCGGGCGCCCCGGCAGAGCATAACCTCAAGATCAAGGCGCTTATCACCAGCGGTATTGCGGCGGTGATCTGGATCATTCTGTTCTGGATCATCACGCAGGAGATCATCACCGTGCGCGATTTCGATTGGATGAACCGTCTGCCGCCGGTTGGCGAGGGCTGATTACGGGCTTTAGGATTGACCGTTCAGCTTGTGAAACAGGTGGGTGAAGGTTGCCGCGCCGAAGATCGGGATCACGAGGTTGATCAACGGTAGCGAGAGCGGCATCGCCATCAGCGTCCCCGCAACCCAGATCGTGAACCAGTTTTTCTTGCGCAGGGTTTTGGCCCCGTCGCGCCCAATGCGGCGCATGGCGGCGAGTTGGAAATATTCCCGCCCCAGAAGAAACCCGTTCAGCCCCCAGAAGATAAAGAGCGCGAAGGGCGAGAAGAACGCGTAGAGGATAAAAGCCAGCAGGTTTGCCGCGATCAGCACCCCGAGGAAGGCCAGTGTATCGCGCAGCGCGTCGGAAAACGGCAGGCGCGGCACGGGGGGAAGATTGGGGTAGTGACGATCCTCGACGGCCTGCGCGACCTCTTCCAGGAACATAGAGGTGATCGCAGAGGCGACGGGGATCATCAGGAACACCGAAAGCACGATCATAAACAGCAGCGACGACCAGCTCAGGAGGTCGTCGACCCATGTGACTTCGCCGATGAAGGGCACGTAGGCTTGTCCCTCGACAAGCACGTCGAGCAAGGTCAGCAACCCCGCATAGGCCGCCACAAAAAGCGCGAGGGTGAGCACGATGCCAAGGCCCAGCACCTTGCGAAACCGGCGGTCGCCCATTTGCGATAGCGCGGCGAGGAAGGAGGAGAAAACTAGCTGGAGACCCATGTCACTTTGTCCTCGATCAAAGGGCGCGGGCGTTCCGGCGGCACGGAGGTTTCGGTTCCGATATGGATGAGACCCGCAAGACGTTCATGCGGCGAGAGACCGAGAGATTTCTGAAGAAAAACAGGATCATGCGAGGGCCAGCCCGAAAGCCAGTTCGCGCCCCAGCCCGCCGCCAGAGCCGCATTCAGCAGCGCCAGGCAGACGGCGCCGGTGGAGTAGGTTTGTTCGATGGTGGGGACTTTGGCGGCGATGACGGGGGATTCGATGACGGCGACGGCGAGGTGGCCGGTATCGAATTGATCGCGGCCTTTGGCGGTCTGGGCGGCGTCGAGGCCAAGTGCGGCGGCGCGGTTACCAACGGCATCGCCAAGGCGGCGCAGGGCGGGTTCTTCGAGCACCAGAAGGCGCCACGGTTCAAGTTTGCCGTGGTCGGGGCTGCGCAGGGCGGCTTCGAGAAGCGGCGCGAGGGCGGCGTGGTCAGGCACCGGCGTTGTCAGGGTCTTGGCGGGGCGCGAGCGGCGCGTCAGAAGAAAGTCGAGCGCGGCAGGATTGGGGGCGGGCATGGGCGTTTCCGTATTCTGTTCACGGATGGCATGTTGGGCCTAACGCTGTGAAATTCAACCGCTTTCTAACTGTTTTTGCGGGATTTGATGGTTTGCATCACGACATCTACGCGCCATAATGGGCGGCGCCAGAACCGGAGTGATGCCCCTATGCCCGACGATCTTTCCTCTCTTGCGCAGCCGGGTGCGGAGGTCGCTGTGCGGGTCACACCAAAGGCCTCGCGCAATCGGATTGTGCGCGAAGAGGACGGGAAAATCCGGGTCTATGTCACGGTTGTGCCGGAGGGCGGCAAGGCCAATGCGGCGGTGCAGAAATTGCTGGCCAAGGCGCTTGGGGTGGCCAAATCGAGGCTTACTTTGATCCGGGGTCAGACAGCGCACGACAAGGTGTTTCGCGTCGAGGGTTAACGGCAAAAACGCAGGTCGGTATCACGTCGGTATTGCGTCTGTATCGCGTCGGTGCGGGATGCGAGCAGAGCGCCAAAGTTAACGAGCGCGCGGCGGGAAAGCGGTTTCACGCGCTGTCGGGTTTTTGGAGCTTGTAGACCCCTTCGGGCAGGTCAAGCGCGGCGGCGAGTTCCTCGATCTGATGGATGGAGAGGGTGATCTTTTGCATGCTGTCGGTGCGCGCGTCGTATTGTTCGACGGTGACACAGTCGTCAAACATCTGGATCACGACATCCTCTTTGAGAGGGGCGGCCCCTTCGTCAACCAAGGTCACAACCGTGGCGTCAAATTCGTGCTCAATGCTAAACATGGGATCAGCCTAGCGGATTGGCCGGGAGAGGGGAATGGTTTGTTGGAGGGTGTCGTTCGCAACCAATGACCGATGCCGGCCCAGAGTGGACAGGTCCGCCCACAACTGGAGTTTTCTATAGCTGGCCTTCGCGGTGGAGGACGTGAATTGGTCGTATGCGGGACTTTGCTGTCATTGGAGGAACGTCTGCTAAGGTGTCGAGAAAAGATACTTCGGAGGTGCAACAGTGGTTCAGGGTTTAAGTCACATGACATTCATCGTGAGCGATCTCGATAAGATGGAAGAGATGCTCACAACAGTCTTGGATGCTAAGAAAATCTATGACAGTGGCGATAAGACATTCTCGCTCGCGAAAGAACGGTTCTTCGATATTGGAGGCATCTGGGTGGCGACGATGGAAGGCGATCCCCTTCCAGAAAAAACCTACAACCATGTCGCGTTCAAAATGGCCCCAGACGACTATGACGACAAACTTCAGCGCATAAAGGCGCTTGGTCTGGAAGTACGCGAAGGCCGGTCACGCGTTGAAGGCGAAGGCCATTCGATCTATTTCTATGACCACGACAACCACATGTTTGAACTGCACAGTGGGACTTTGGAAGAACGACTAAAACGTTATGCTGAAGCTTAAACCACTCATTCGCTGCATCCTGACGAATTCACGGGTTGGGCTCACAGCCTGAGTTCGCCGCGCGCTACACGAAAGGCCGCTGTTGGTCTTTTACCAAACTTTGCAACCCCCGCCCATATGCTCCACTGACCTTCGTGCGGTCCGCAGTCTTGCCTTGTTTGGGCGCGTCTCGGCTCTTCATCCCCTTTCCCACTGGACCCTTCCCATCCGCGCTCCTAAGTTCCATCGCATGACATCATCAGGGAGAGACGCCTGCCATGTTACGTAAAATTGTTCAGACCTGTCTGGTCGGGATCGTCGGGGTGATGCTTGTGGGCTGTGTTGCGCCTGCGCCGGAGACGGTTTCCAAGTCTGCACCGGCCTATAGTGTGAGCCGGGCAGAGGCGCGGCTTGGGCCGGTGCAGCGGCGTGTTGAGCCGGTTGCGGAACGCTATTGTCGGGCAAGCCTTCCGGCCGGGAGCAATTGTGATTTCAACATTCGGGTCGATCCCAAGGCCGATGCCTTGCCCAATGCCTATCAGACGATTGACAACGCAGGGCGACCGCAGATTGTCTTTACGGCGGCGTTGATTGCGGGGGCGCGCAACGATGATGAATTGGCCTTTGTGATGTCGCATGAAGCGGCCCACCATATTGCAGGCCATCTTGGGCGCAAACAGCGCGATGCGGTGACGGGGGCCGTGGTTGTCGGCGTGTTGGCGACGCTGGCGGGGGCCAGCCCGGATGCGCTTGATTCGGCGATGGATGTTGGGGCGACGGTCGGGTCGCGGGCCTATTCCAAGGAGTATGAGATCGAGGCGGACCGGCTGGGCACGGTGATTGCGCATCGGTCTGGCTATGATCCGGTGCGCGGGGCAGAGTATTTCCGCCGCATCCCCGACCCCGGCAATGCGTTCCTTGGCACGCACCCGCCCAATGCGCTTCGGATTGATGTCGTGCGCGAGACGGCGGCGGGGCTTTAGGGCGCATGTTGCAGCTTGCCAATGTCGTGACGGACCGGGGATCGAAATACGCGGTTTCGGGCGGCCCTGTGGGCAGTCGCAAAGAGGCTGATGCGTTCCTTAAGGCGCTTAAGAGAGACAAGAAATTTGCCAAGGCCACGCATAATACATGGGCGGTTTTATTGTCCGATGGCACGCCGCTCAAGGGCGATGATGGCGAGAGCGGCGCGGGGATGGTTATCTTGCGGATGCTCGAACGCGGGGGGCTTTGCGATCATATTGTCGTGGTGACGCGGTGGTATGGCGGGGTAAAACTTGGCGGGGATCGGTTCCGGCGGGTGCAGGATTGCGTGCGGGCCTATATCGCCGCGCGGGCAGGTTGACCGAGGTCAAATGAGACGCAAGTCGCGGTTGACGCAGGTCAATGGGCGGCGTTTTCAGGCATGATAGGTTGAGGGTCTAACCTAGGGGTGCCAACACCATGAAAGATCGGCCCACACTCCGAAAACACGCGGCCCTTGTTGACCGCACCGCCGAGCGCCTTGGGAGCGACCTTGAGGCGGCGGTGTTGGATTGTCTTGGAGGGGAGCAGCCATGAAACCGCTTGGCGATACGATATCTCATTTCTGGCTTGCACAGCGCATGGCGCAGGCGACGGAGACGGACCTTGTCGAGGCGATGCAGGTGGCGGCGCTTACGAATGAAGATTGGGCCGAGATGGTTCAGGACTGTCGGGGCTGTGACTGGACACGTGGATGCAAGCGGTGGCTTGCAGAGCAAGAGCGCCACGCGGCGGGCGACGCCCCGCAGGCCTGTCTGAACCGGGATCGGTTCCTGCGCCTGAAAGCGGCGCTTGAGGAGAGGAAGCGATGAGCAAGATCGAACCATTGGGCGACCCGGCCCGGCATTTTTGGATGACGCGCAGTGTGGCGCGGGTCATGGGGGTGTCGCTTGGCGATGCGCTTGCCGAGGGGCATCTGACGCAGAAAGGCTATGCCGACCTGGTCACCAATTGCCGCCGCTGCACCCATGTTGCGGATTGTGAATACTGGCTGGCGCATCAGGCGGGGCGGGCGGAAACGCCGCCCGAGGGATGCTTGCATGCCCAGCTTTTTGAAACGTTGAAGGATGTGGCCGGGAAGGCCTAATGCGGAGGAGACACGATGACACTTTTTGACAAACTCGGGAAACACGCCGACCTTGTGGGCGGCATGTCCGAGCGGCTTGGCGTGGATTGGGCGCAGGCGCTTGAGGCGCATCCCGACCTTGCCGCGCGCTATCGCAGCGCGGTTTTGAACTGCACCCATTGCCAGAAAGTTGGCGAATGCCAAGGGTGGCAGACGGGGCATGCACATGCCAAGGACGCGCCGAATTATTGTCTCAACAAGGGTCTGTTGAAAGACCTCGCGAGCGAGAGCTAAGCGGCGCGTCAGCGCGCGGCGCTATCGGGCAAAGCCTTGATTTGCATGGGGGATCGGGGCAGAGTTTTGCCCGGAGGATCCCATGATGTATTTTCTCGAACGTCTTCGCTGGCGGCTTGTGTGGTCGTGGCATGGTTGTGTCGATGCATGGCGGCACGAGCATTCGTTTCGCACATGGGTCTGGGCCAATGCGATTTCCGCCGGGTTTGCTTTGGCGTTGCCCTTGGGCGTTGCCGAGCGGGCGTTGATTTTGGCTCTTGGGGGCTTGGTCTTGGCGGCGGAGTTGTTCAACACGGCGCTAGAACGGGCGGTGGATCATATCTCGCTCGATAAGCATCCATTGGCGGAACAAGCCAAGGATGCCGGAAGCGCAGCGGTCGCGGTCGTCGCGCTTGCCGCCGGGGTGGTTTGGGTGGTTGTGATTGTGGGGTTGGTGGGTCCGTAGCGCCCTATCCGCATGAACGCATGATGCAGGGCATCATGCATCGCGCCCGACCCCGCCCCCCAGGGCGGGCGCGATTCTCGCACCCACCCACGGGATCGGGCGCTAGACATTAACACCCATAAGGTGTTCAGTTTTTCCAAGAAACAGAGAGAGTTCTGAATGGAATACTTGAAAGAACTGTATGAAGCATGGGGCGCACGGGTTAAGAGCAATGTCTTGGGCTCCACTATCGTAGCCTTCATTTTTGTTAACTGGAAGGCTCTATTCTTTATTGCTTTTGCTGATGTGCGAGTTGTTACAAAGTTTAACTACTTTGATGCAAATACGAGTTTGGTAACGTTGGCTCTCCTCCCTGTGCTAATTGGGTTCACTCTTTCTTTGGGGTTGCCATTTATCAATGATTGGGCACATCGCGTTGTAAGTGAACCAGTAAGCCGGGTTAGATCGCGTGATGATGAATTTTCTCATAGACGTCTCAAGAAAAAGAACGCTTGGGCGGAGGAGAGAAATAGAGAGCAAGAGATATATGCGAATAAACTGTTAAAACAGGCTCAGATTGAGCAGGAAATCGACTCAACTATACATGACCAAGAAAAGAGAGAAAATCTAAAAAGAAGCTTGGATGAGTTTCAAAAAGACAGTGAAATGCATGGAAGGTCGAGCGTCTCTCCGAAGGGGGCAAAGTCAAGGAGTTTGTTACATCTTACTTCTGAGATGGAACCATTCGAAAAGTTGATAATAGTTGCGTTGGGGGTGCAAAGCGAAGCCCCCCTGACTACGGGCCAGCTCGTTGATATCACTGGTTTTTTAGAGAGGGTGCGAGCGATAAAGGAACACGTTACTAAGCAGAGGCTTCGAGTTGACTCCGAAGCCGCTCTACAAAATCTGAGAAAGCTCGATGTTGTAAGCTACACCGATGGTCGTTGGTCTTTGACCACTGAAGGATACGTTATTTTCGACATGCTACAGAAAAAAGAAACGGACTAAACCAACCGCCCCCACAAATCATATTCCCCTGCCTCATCCACTACAACGCTGACGATCTCCCCAACCGACAACCCCTCGGTCCCCTCATCAATAAACAGGTTGCCGTCGATTTCTGGCGCATCGGCTTTGGTGCGGCAGGTGGCGATGCCATCGGTGTCGATGTCGTCGATGATGACGTCCATGACACGCCCGACTTTGGCGGCGAGTTTAGCCTCCGAGATGGCTTGGGCCTTTTCCATGAAACGGTCCCAGCGGTCTTGTTTGATCTCTTCCGGCACATGGTCGGGGAGGGCGTTGGAGCGCGCGCCATCGACGTTTTCATATTGGAAGCAGCCGACGCGATCCAATTGCGCTTCGTCCATCCAATCGAGGAGGTGTTGGAATTCTTCCTCGGTTTCGCCCGGATAGCCGACGATGAAGGTTGAGCGCAGGGTAATGTCGGGGCAGGTTTCGCGCCATTTGGCGATCTCGTCGAGGGTTTTGGCCGCAGCGGCGGGGCGGGCCATGCGTTTCAATGTGTCGGGGTGGGAATGCTGAAACGGGATGTCGAGGTAGGGCAGGATGAGGCCATCCGCCATGAGCGGGATGAGGTCGCGCACATGGGGGTAGGGGTAGACA
>JAPHRE010000053.1 GCA_026195905.1 Pseudopelagicola sp.
AGCGCGAGTGATTGGCCGCTTGGCAATTCTGCCGAGAGGTCATCAATGACGACCTTGCGGTGCCCATTGACCCAGTAGCTCTTGCTCAGGTTCTCGAAGCGGATCATCCTGGTCAGGCTCCTTAGGCTTACCTGCGGTCGCGCAGGCTATAGTAAACCAATGCCCCCATGCCCCAGAGCATCACCAAAAGCAGCGCGGTTAGTCCCGAGATCACGAAGCGACGGGGGTATTCGGAGGATTGAGAGCGTGTCGGGTTGACGTAGGTCGCGAGATACCGACTCTGGCGCAGGGCGTTTGATTTGGCGACGTCCATAGCCGTTAGAGCCGCACGATACGCCTCTTCGGCAAATTCGAGATCGACGGTCAGGCTTTCGTATTCCGCGATCAGCGTCGGGTAATCCTCGCCCAGAGAGCCAACTTCGTTCTCTGCATTGGCAAAGGTCTGGCGTTCATGGGCTATGCGCGAGCGAATAACGGCGATCTTCTGTCGGGTCTGGATGAGGCGCGGGTCATTCTGGGTTGTTGTTTGTTCGAGAATATCCGCCTCGACAAGGGCTTCGGCCAGTTGTTGTTGAAGGTTCTGGAGCACGCCAAGCCGGGTTTCGATGTCGGTTTGCGGGTCTACGATCTGGGTCCGGGTGCGGAACCGGGTCAGGGCACCGCGGGCATCTTTGATACGTTGTATCGCAAGCTCAAGGTCGGCCTGTGCATAGCGCAGGGCATCTTCGCGGGCGGTTTCATTGAGCTTATTGATCATCGCCTGACTCTCGGCAACGATCTCTTGGGCCACGCGTTGGGCGTCTTCGGATCGGAAGGCAAGGATTTCAAGGTCGATCAATCCGTTGGCCCCGTCATAGGAAATACGCACCACGCGCTCCCAATACCAATGCAAATCTTCGATGCTTGCATCCGGCCAGAGCGAAAAGACCGGATCTTTGGGCCAATGGGTTGAATAGAGGCTGCGCAGATCAAGCCGCGCGTCGATCTTTTCAACGATCTCCTGACTCTGGATAAATTCATAGAGGACATTGGCATCGGTATTGGCCGACCCGGCGGTAAAACTTGCCAAGCCGCCGAGCAAGTCGGTCGCGCCGCCTTTTTCCTCGGAGCGGACGGTAAAGCCGGTATGCGAGCTGTATTGGTCGGCGGCCACGACCCATAAGTAGAACATCGTGACCAACACCGGCCAGAGGACGAAGGCGACGAAACTCACGGCAATGCCCCAATGACGTTTGCGCATGGTTGCCTTGACGGCGATCGGGCGTACCGCAACCTCAATAGGCGGGCGACCGCCCTTGTTCGCGCCGCCCTTTTTACTTGGACCAGACTTTCCACCGCCGGGTCGGGTATTGGCGGTTTGGGGAGTCCGGTTGCGTCCGGCATTTGGTTTCTTATTCCCGCCCTGGTTGCTATTTTGAACAGCATTGGAGCCGGGAGCGTCTTTGTTCTGGTCTGACAAGGGATTGTCCCACAATGAACTGATTTGCCTCGGTCTGTGTCTTTCTTCATACTCGGAAAACGAAACATTGGCATGGGAAAATTCGTCCGATGATCTCTCCCGCTTTGCGGCCAAGACACCAGACACAGCGACGTTTTACCGGCATTCGCGTGATTGCCGCGCTTATCCTGCGTGAAATGGCCACACGCTATGGTCGATCACCTGGGGGATATGTCTGGGCGTTCCTTGAGCCATTGGGCGGGATTATCATCCTGAGTTTTGCGTTCTCGCTCTTGATCCGCACGCCCTCTCTGGGGACGAGCTTTATCCTGTTTTTCGCCACGGCCTACCTACCGCTTCAGGTCTATTCGACCGTATCCATGACAACGCAGCACTCCCTTAATTTTTCGCGGGCGCTACTACGGTATCCTGTGGTGTCGTGGATCGACGCGATCCTTGCGCGGTTTATCCTCAATGGTCTGACGACATCTCTTGTGACGTATATCCTTCTGGCGGTGATCCTGATCTTTACCGGGACGCGGTCTGTGCTTGTGTTTGTGCCCCTTATTCAGGCGGTCGGCCTTGCGCTACTTGTGGGGCTTGGGGTCGGAGCCTTTAATTGCGTGGTTGGCGGGTTCTTTCCGCTTTGGGAACGGGTATGGCAGATCGGCACCCGGCCTCTCTTTCTCGCGTCAGGGGTCTTTTACATCTACGAAGACCTCCCCCGGATTGCGCAGGACATTCTCTGGTTCAATCCGCTAATGCACATTACCGGCCTGATGCGGACCGGGGTATTCACGACCTATCACCCGGAATATATCAGCAAGACCTACGTCGCCTTTTTCGGGCTTTTCTTCTTGTTTTTCGGGCTTTTGCTCTTGCGGCGGTTCCACAAGGATCTTTTCATGCGGTAGGTCGGTCGTCTGACATGGCGACGATCGTGTCATGTGGGCGGTCCAGATTGCCCGCAATCCCGTCCTGAACTGCATGCCACAACAGCCTTAGAAAGGTCAGGCGGTGATCGGGGTGGTTGAACACCTTCAGCGCCCAGCGCGGCAAGACGATCAGCAAAGCAGGCCAGAACAATGGCCCCGCAGCGAGCCGGTAGGCGATCAGAAGATTGCGATGGAAATAGTAGCTTTTCCAAAGGGGGCGGAATGTTTTTTTGCATGTCTGAGGGGGGTGTTGGTCGTGTTTGAAACGAAGTGTTGGGGCAAAGGCGATCCGCCCGCCCGCTTTGCGAAGCGACAGGGTATAGAGCACGTCCTCGCCGTAGATGAACAAATCGCCTCGGGGGTAGCCGGCTATTTCTATGGCGTGGCGTGAGACGAATAGGCCGACGAAAGAGGCTCCGTCGATGTCCTGGGTTTGATCGCTTGCGAAGTCCTGGGCGGCAAGGTGAAAGCCCTCGCGGCCGCCGCCAAAAAGGGTTTTGAAAAAGGCCCGCTTGTTCCAAAACGGATTGCGGGACGGGCGGTTGAGATCACAGATCAGGCCATCAGGCGTATAAACAGCCCCGGCGACGGCGTCGAAATTTGACCAACTGCCTTGGTGAAACGTTGCGATTGTGTCCGGGTCGGGATGTCCATCGTCATCTATCAACAGGAGCCAATCAGGATCAAAATGCGCGACGGCGTGGCGCATGGCGGCTTCGAATCCTCCTGCGCCGCCAATGTTTCGCGTGTTATGGAGGGCGCAGAGGCGTGGGTCTGTCTGATGGTCGAGCCATGACCCTGTGCCGTCGGTGCTGGCGTTGTTGAACACAACAATCTTGTGCAGGTGTTGTGCGGGGCTTTCGAGGAGGCGCTTGAGGGTCGTCTTCAATTGCGAAAGGCGATTGTGAGTCACGACGATGGCGACCAAGCGGCTTGCGGTTTGGTTTTCCACACGCTTCTCCTTGCGCCTGTGCTCTGCGTGACTGCCCATATTTCCCGCATTATGTCAAATTCCGGGGCTTTGCGAGGGGCGAAAAACGCACGTCGGTATCACGTCGGTATTGCGTCGGTATCGCGGTGGTGCCGATTTTTCGGCTTTACGGGGGCGAGATGTGTCCCTTGTGACAAGAAAAGCCACGTCAGAGGCCGGAACACTCTTTTGGAAAGATGACGGGACCGATACGTTGACAGGTGAAGGGCCGGGTCGCATTAACAAGAAAAAACCCGGCTGAGCAGGAGTTGTTCATATGAAGATTGCGATGATCGGGACGGGATATGTCGGTCTTGTTTCGGGTGTGTGTTTTTCGGATTTCGGTCACGAGGTCGTCTGTGTCGACAAAGACCCGTCCAAGATCGACGCTTTGAATCGCGGCGTGGTCCCGATTTACGAGCCGGGCCTTGAGGCGTTGATGGCGAAAAATGTCGAGGCCGGGCGGCTTAGCTTTACGCTTGACCTTGCCGAGGCGCTTGAGGGGGTCGAGGCGGTTTTCATCGCGGTCGGAACCCCGACGCGACGCGGCGATGGGCATGCGGACCTGAGCTATGTGATGGCGGCGGCGCAGGAGATCGCGCAGACGGCGAAAGATTATATCGTCATCGTCACCAAATCGACCGTGCCCGTCGGCACAAACAGGCAGGTCAAGCAGACGGTCAAGAAAGCCAACCCAAGCCTTGATTTCGATGTGGCGTCGAACCCGGAGTTCCTTCGGGAAGGGGCGGCCATTGAGGATTTCATGAAGCCCGACCGGGTTGTCGTTGGGGTTCAGAACGATCGCGCCGCGGATGTCATGGCCGAAATCTATAGACCGCTTTTCCTGCGGGAATTTCCCATCGTAACCACCGATCTTGAAAGCGCGGAGATGATCAAATACGCGGCCAACGCGTTTCTTGCGACCAAGATCACCTTTATCAACGAAATCGCCGCGCTATGCGAGCGGGTCGGGGGCGATATTAAGCAGGTCTCGAACGGGATCGGCCTTGATAATCGGATCGGTAACAAATTCCTGCATGCGGGGCCGGGGTATGGGGGATCGTGTTTCCCCAAGGACACAAGGGCGCTTGCCCGGATCGGGCAGGAACATGCGGTTCCGATGCAGATCACCGAAACAGTTATCAAGGTCAATGACGAGATCAAGCGACGGATGATCGACAAGTTGTTCGACCTTTGCGGCGGCACGGTCAACGGCAAGACCATCGCGATTCTCGGGGTGACGTTCAAACCGAACACGGATGACATGCGCGATGCGCCGGCGCTTACGATTATTCCCGCGCTTGTTGGCGGTGGTGCCAAGGTTCGGGTCTGTGATCCGCAGGGCCAGCATGAGGGCGAGGCGCTCTTGCCAAACGTGCATTGGATTGAGGACGCTTATAAGGCGGCGCATAATGCCGACCTTGTTGTCATCCTCACGGAATGGAACGAGTTTCGGGCGCTTGACCTCAAACGGATCGCCAAGAAGATGGCGGTTCCGCATATGGCCGATCTGCGCAATATCTATTCGCCCAAAGATGCCAAGCGGGCCGGGTTTACCGCCTATGCGTCTATCGGGCGGGGGCAGTTTTTCGACGACTAGGCGATATCCGCAGCGCGACTCAGTTTGTTTCGCGTGAAACGCAAGGGTATGGGCCTTGGCGTTGGCAGAGTGGCTATTGCGGCCCAGTGTCTCTTGGCGGCGATGGCCCGGCGGGTGCCTGAGGAGGGATTTATTTGTATACAATGGCATACTTTTTGTCTTTGTTGCCGGTTTGTTCCGCTTGGTGCGATTGAAATCCCCCTGCGTCTGCTCTAAAGGATCGCGTGACGACCCATCGTTCTGCGGGTGCCGAAAAGCGGTCCCGAGACGTGACATCGCATAGCAATGGCGCACTATTTGGTGACGTCATTTTGGCTTCCAGTCATGCTGAAAGGTAGAGAAACCATGACCGACACTTCGAACCCCGATATCATTTATACGATTGTTGACGAAGCACCGGAATTGGCGAGTGCCTCGTTCCTGCCGATTATTCGCAAATTCACCGAGGCCGCCGATATTACGATTGGCACCAAGGACATTTCCCTTGCAGGCCGGATTATTGCGACTTTCCCCGAGAACCTTACCGACGTGCAGCGTCAGAGCGATGACCTTGCCGCGCTGGGCGAGTTGGTAAAAACGCCGGATGCCAATGTCATCAAGCTGCCGAACGTGTCGGCCTCGGTTCCGCAACTTGTTGCGGCGATCGAAGAGCTTCAGGCGCAGGGCTATGACATTCCGTCCTACCCCGAAGAGCCGAAGACCGATGAGGAAAAAGCCGTTCGTGCGCGCTATGACGGGATCAAGGGCTCTGCTGTGAACCCGGTACTGCGCGAGGGCAACTCGGATCGTCGTGCGGCCAAGGCGGTCAAGAACTACGCCCAGAACAACCCGCATTCGATGGGCAAGTGGGAAAAGGACAGCAAGACCAAGGTCTCGTCCATGCCGGGCAATGATTTTTATGCCAACGAAAAAGCCGCCACCATCACCGCCGATCAGGCCGGTGCGGCGAAGATTGAATTCGTTGGCAAGGATGGTTCGGTGACTGTTCTCAAGGACGGTTGGCAGCTTGATGAAGGCACCGTCGCCGATGCGACATTCATGAGCGCCAAGGCGTTGGATGCGTTTCTTGCGGATGCCATCGAGGACACCAAGAAAGACGGCACCATGTTCTCGCTTCATCTGAAGGCGACGATGATGAAAGTGTCGGACCCGATTATCTTTGGTCATGCGGTCAAGGCGTGGCTTGCGCCGGTGTTTGACAAGTTCGGTGACAAACTTGAGGCGCTTGGCGTCAACCCGAATTCGGGTATGGGCGATCTTCTTGAGCGGGTCAAAGACGATGCGGAGATCATGGCCGCGATCGAGGCCGTGCGCGCAGAGCGTCCCGAGATGTATATGGTCGATAGCGATAAGGGGATTACCAACCTGCATGTGCCGTCGGATGTTATCATCGACGCGTCGATGCCCGCCGTGATCCGCGCGGGCGGCAAGGGCTGGGATTCGCAAGGCAACAAGGGCGATACAAACTGTGTCATCCCGGACAACTGCTATGCGACGGTCTATGACGAGACGATCAACTTCTTCAAAGAGAACGGCGCGCTCGACGTCGCGACCGCAGGGTCGGTCGCCAACGTGGGCCTTATGGCGCAGAAAGCCGAGGAATACGGATCACACCCGACCACGTTCGAAGCGGCGGCCGATGGCACGATCCGCGTTGTTCTTGCCAATGGTGAGGTGCTGCACAGCCACGAGGTTGAGGCCGGTGATATCTGGCGGGCCTGCACGGCCAAGAAAGCGCCGATCGAAAACTGGATCGAGCTTGCGCTTGATCGTCAACGTCTGACGGGGTCGGAGTCGATCTTCTGGCTTGATGCGAACCGGGCGCATGATGCTGAGCTTATCAAATACGTCAAACCGGCGCTTGAGGCGGCGGGCGTGGCCGACAAGTTCAAGATCATGGCCCCACGCGAGGCAACCCGCGCTTCGCTTGAAACCATCACCAAGGGCGAGGACAGTATTGCGATTACCGGCAACGTGCTGCGCGATTACCTGACCGACCTGTTCCCGATCCTTGAGCTTGGCACTTCGGCCAAGATGCTTTCGATTGTGAAGCTGATGAATGGGGGCGGTTTGTTTGAGACGGGCGCGGGCGGGTCTGCGCCCAAGCACGTGCAGCAGCTTGTGGAGCAAAACCACCTGCGCTGGGACTCGATGGGGGAATTCTGTGCGCTGGGCGAGAGCCTCAAGTTCCTTGCTGACAGCAAGGGCAACGCCAAAGCCGGCGTTCTTGGCACGGCGGCGGAAGTTGCGACGCAGGGTATTCTTGACAACAACCGCAGCCCGAGCCGCAAGGTCGGTGAGCCGGACAACCGCGACAGCCACTATTGGTTCGCGCGCTACTGGGCCGAGGCGCTTGCCGCCCAGAGCGACGATGCGGAGCTTGCCGCAGAGTTCGCGCCGATTGCCAAGGCGCTTGCCGAGGGCGAAGAGGCGATCCTCTCGGAACTGGTTGCAGCGCAGGGTCAGGCAGTGGATATCGGCGGGTATTATCGCCCGAGCGTCGAGAAGAAGGCCGCAGTTATGCGTCCGTCGGCCACGCTCAACGCGATTATCGGCTAATTTCGCCGCAATAGAGACGAAAAAGGGCGCCCCAAGAGGCGCCCTTTTGCTTGGCTCAGTAGTCTTTTTGGAAGAACAGCCCGAGGCCGCTATTGGCTTCGGAATCGGCCTGACCTTTGACTGTCAGGTTGGGCGAGACATCGAGGTTGAGGCTTATCGCGCTTTCGCCGGACCCGCCGACTTCGACCTCGGTATAGATATTGTCAGAGATATATTTCCCGGCGGTGACGCTGGTATTGCCTTCGGCGTCTGTCTTGAGGTCGAGATCGTCTATCCCCGCCCCTTCGCGCAGCGAGCCGAGCGGATTAAAGCCCGAACCGCTTCCGGTCAGTGTTGCGACGGCGGCGGCGAGGCGGGCGGCCTGAAGCGGCGAGATATCGGCAAGGGATTCACCAAAGAGAAGCTGTGCGAGCGCCTCGTCTTCGGGCATGTCGGGATCGGATGTGATTGAGAAGGCGGGCGCATCGGCCTGACCTTCAAGTGTCAGGTCAAAACTTGCCGCGTTTGATTGTGTCGTGGCGATCAGGCGGAGATGGGGAATAAGCCCCCCTTGCATACGGATCGCCCCTTCGGTCAGCTCAAACCGTTTGGCAAGAAAGGACATGCGTCCGCGCACGAGGTCAAAACCGCCCGAGGTAATAACATTTGACGTATCGCCCCGCAGGCGCACGGCTCCGCCAAATTCCGCATCAAGGCCACGACCGCGCAGGAAAATACGCGAGGGCGCGGATATGCCAAGGTCAAGGCGATAGGCGGGGCCGGATTGCGCCCGTCCTGTTTTCACGGCCCCGGCATAGAGCCGGGTTTGGTTGACCTTTGCGGAGCTGTTCACATGCGTGATGTCGGGGAGGGGGGCGCTGCTTGCGGACACGGAATCGACCCGAACCTCGGTCGATTCAAGCTGTAGATCGCCGCTTATCAATGCGTCGCCGGTGAGTGGACCGTTGATACGGATATCGCCAAGGAGGACGGTTTCGAGAAGGTGTTCATAGCGGATATGTGCGTTTTGGAACTGTGCGGTGAGATCGGCATTGAACGGGGCAGTGAGACCGGTGCGCCCATCGACGGAAAACGTCCCGCCAAGGGCAAAGCGACCATTGGTCGAAAGCGTTGCGCCGCCATCCGCAATACGAATGGTGGAACCGATGTTTTCAAGCGCGAGTTGGGGGCTGGCGACAGAGAGGCGCGCGTCGGAGATCTCCACGGTTCCACTTAGGGAGGAGAGGGCCAAGGGGCCGCGCAGGCCGAGATTAAAGCGGGCCGGTCCAGTCACGCGGACGGACTCGGTTAGCCCGTTGACGAGGGCGAGCGGCGCATTGCCTTCAGCGGTCAGGTCGGCGGTTGATAGGTCTTGGGCAAGGGTGCCTTGCGTTGCGAGCTGTGCGCCGCCGGGACCGTTGGCGTCGAGATCAAGTTGCCAGAGGTTATTGGACCCGGTGGCACGCGCGCTCAGCTTTGCTGCCCCGTTGATGGATGGCACAAGGCGGGCCAGCGTGTCGATGGACGCCTCGAGCGCGATTGTGCCGCCGCCGCTCTGAAGCGATCCGTTGGAGGAGGCAGTCAGCGCGGGCGTGGTCAGGTTGGCGTTTTCCCAAGTGAGGCCCGTTTCGGTTCGGCGCAGGGTTGTTTCAAGACGGGAGAGGCCATCGGAGGTCAAGGCGTCGATTTCTTTGGTGCCGGTGCGGAGCGCGGTGCTTTTGGCCTCTAGCTCTAGGTCAAACATACCGGCGAGGGGTTTGATGGTCCCGTCGAGGGTTGCGTCGAGAGACCCGCGCAGGGGGCGACAGGCAAAGGGGGCAAGCACGGCAAGATCCGCAAGCCGGGCGGTTGCATTCGTCGAGATGACCGGGGCAAGTGGCGGACCATCAATGCGCGCCTTTGCATTGATCGTGCCGGTTTGCGTTGTCAGCGCGAGGCGCGTGATATCGACGGGCGCGCCCTCGGTCCAGTTGAGGCCGAGATCGACCGTGGCCTCGGGGCCGAGCGCACGGGCCACATCGGGGCGGGCGGGATCCGTGGCGCGCAGACCAGAGGCGAGAAGGCGGATATCGCCATCAAACAGGCGGGGCGTTTCGGGGCGAATGCGCCCCCCGCCAGTCAGGGCGATGGTTTGTGCGGTCACGTCCGGGTGGGCGAATTGGGCGATCTTGCCTTCCAGGGTCCAGGCATCGCTTTCAGAGGCGTCATAGCGCGCCTTGAGGGTTGCCGATGCAAGGCTCAGGTCCAGAGAGGCTGGGAGCAGGAGGGTCGTCGCATCCGTGGGGCCAAGCGCGACATCAAGGGCAAAGCTCTCGGGGAGGTTGGTTGGGGCGACAACGGCCTTGCCCGAGAGGCGCATGGCGGCGGTTGCCAGCGCGAGGTTTTCAAGATGAACGCGCCCGTCAGCGTCCTTGCGCGCAGTGGCGGATAGGCTTGTTTGGTCGCCAAAGAAGGGTCGAAAACGCGCTTCGACAAGCGGAGACAAATCGCCGTTGAGGTCGAAGGAAAGGCTCTGTTGGGCCGAAACAGTCTCTGTTTCCTCTTGGGTCGTGGTGGTCAGGCGGCCTTTGATCCGTTCGGTTCCATCCGTCGCCAGCGACAGGTCGGCGTCGAATGCCGAAAGCGGCGCATCGCCCGAAACGGTGAGGGCGATGGACGGACGGTCGGGGATATTGAGCAGCGTTGCGACAAGGCCGTCGCGGGCCTCGGTTGCCGAGAGATCAACCGTCAATTGTCGGGTCACGTTGTCAAACCCAGCGCGCAAAAGAAACGCCCCGGCGATATCATCCGTGCGGTTGAGCGCGATGTTGGCGCGGCCCTGTCCACCCGAGAGCGACAGTTGACCGGCCAGTTTGGCGGTCAGGGGGCTGCCGAAGACATCCTTGCCGATGGTGATCTTATCGGCCTTGATCGCGCCGATATCAACGCTGACCGGAAGATCAGGCAGCGAGAACGGCGTTGCCTCGGGCGTCGGTGCGGCGGGATCGCTGGCGGGTTGGCGGGTCAGGGTGATCGTCTTGGCAGAGAGGGTATTGACCTCAAGCCGCCCCTTGAGAAGGGCGGCGCGGTTCCAATCGAGGGCGACGGTTTCAAGGCGCAGCCAGACCCCTTTGGCATCGGCGATGGAAATCTTTTCGACATTGGCGACGCTGCTGAGCGCGCCGGTAAAGCCGTCGATGGTCACAGTGCGCCCGGCCCCCGAGAGCGAGTCCTGGAAGAAACGGGTCAGGCGGCCTTTGTCCTCTTCGGTATCGGCGAAGGCGGCGAGAGGCAGGCACAGGCAGAGAAGAAGGAGGAGCCGTTTCATCAGAAGGCCTGTCCGATCCCGACGTAGAGCTGTATCCCGTCGGAGTTGGCACCGGAGACCGGACCGGCAAGATCAACACGGATCGGGCCAATGCCAGTATGGTAGCGCAGGCCAACCCCTGCCCCAGAATGCCAGTTCCCGCTGCCGCCAAAGTCGCTCGTGGCGCCGATATAGCCGGCGTCGTAGAACAGCACGGTTGAAATATTATCCCATGCTTTGAGGCGCAGTTCACCGGACAGGCCGAGGAACGACAGGCCGCCGCTATCGTTTCCTGCGGTGGTGATGAAGTTGGATTGGTAGGGTTGTCCGCGCACCGTGCCGCCGCCGCCGGAGAGGAAAAGCATATCGGGCGATGTGGTGGTTACAGAGGTGCCGAGCACGGAGCCGACCTGAAGTCGGAAGGCGGCGGTCAGGCGATCCCCGAGGGAGCGATAAACCCGAGCATCCGCGCCCAGAGCAAGCCCGGATTCGGCGCTTGCGCCACCAAGGAAGGGCATTGCGGTGGCGTCGACATAGAACCCGTCACGCGTATCCAGAGGGTCATCGCGCCGGTCCAGCGTTGCGCCGAGGGGCAGGCCGACAATCTGAAAATCACGCGACCCGAAAGCATCGCGCACATCGTTTGCCTGTAGGTGGAGACCAAAAGATATTGAGAGGGTTTTCGAATGAAGCCGGGTAAATCCGATATCGAGCGCCAACTTGTCCTGAAAATAGAGCGGATCGTTGTTCCGTTCGGCGGTCAGGGCGAGTTTCAGATCGGTATCTGCGCCAAGGGTCGCGGGGCGGATAAATTCCGTTGAAAAGAGGTAATCCACACCGCCCGATTGCGCCATCAGGCCGGTGACTTCGCCGTCGAACCGCAGACGTTCCGCGCCGCCCAGAAGATTGCGATGCATCCAGAAGGCCGAAAGCGAAAGGCCATCGGTCGATTGAAGTTCGGCACCAAAGCCAATGCGGCGCGGTTTGGCATCGGCCACATCAACCGCAATGTCGATCGTTTGGTCCGGGTTGACCGTCTCTGCCTCTCGAATCGACACGGAGCGAAAAACGCCGGTGCGCCGCAAACGGGTTGCGATGGTATCCAGCGTCTCGGGGTCAAAGCGTTCGCCGGAGGGAAGCGAAATGATCTTGCGTAGGCGTCGGTCTTCGACGGCTGTGGTGCCGTTTATTTCAAGCGCGCCAAATTGCACTTGCGGACCGGGCGCAAGGCGGAGATCGGCATCAAGCGTGGCCTCGGCATGGTTGGCAACAAGGTTTTGGTCGGCGATGCGGGCTTTGGCGTGCCCGATGGCGCGCCATCCCTTGACCCCTTCGCGGGCCGCGTCGCGTATCGTTGCGGCCTTTGCTGGTTTGCCGGGTGCGAAATCGTCAGGCAGGACGGTTCCGGGCGCAAGCGGATTTATTTTGGCCTTGGAAAACTGAAACCGTGGTCCGGGGGTGACGTCGATCACGGCGGAGGAAATGGTTTCAATGCGGGTAAAGGGCGGCAAGGTCGCGGCCTCGCGCCCATTGATACGAATACGGATGTCAGGGCCATAATAGCCCGCATCGTAGAGCAGCCCAAGAAGCCGGCGATAGTCGGCGCGGGCGGCGGCGATGATATCGAGAGGCTCGGCGGTGCGATCATCTGCGGCTTCAAGAAGAAGTGAGCCAGCTTTGAGCGTTTCGACCACGGCGTCGGGTGCGCCGGGCGCGGTCAGTCGCGAGTCTCGCGCCTCTGCCGCTACGGCAAAGAGAAGTCCGCCGCAGACAAGGCTACCTGCGAGCCATCTACCGAATTTTCGGTCCGAAACCGGCATGGAGCCTGTCTCCTGTTGCGCGTCACTATCGGCCCTGACTTAGCTCAGAGGGACGGGATTGAACATAGGCGGCACCCAGAATTGTCCATAAGGCGGGCAAGATCGGTGGAGCTTTGCCGAGAATACCGCGCTCTGGCGATTTCTCGCCTTCACAAGCGGCAGTCAGGCTGGCAAGAGCGATGCGGGGAGGCAAAATGGCACCACACCAAGACCCAACCTTCGGGATCAGGATACGCAGCACGTTGTTCTACGTGTTGTCGGGCGTTGCCGCCGTGCCGTTTCTATTGTTTTTCCCGGTTCTGTTCCTTCGGGAGCAATATGTTCTTTGGATCGGCAGTCGATACCTCTGGGTTCAGCTTGTTCTATTGCGCCTTGTTTGCGGCATTCGCTACGAGGTCGAAGGGCGCGAGAACCTACCGAAAGGGCCGTGCCTGATTGCGTCGACGCATGAATCGTCGTGGGAGACGTTGTTTTTTCATCTATTGCTTGATCAGCCTGTGATGTTTGCCAAGCGCGAGGTGTTTTCCTATCCGCTTATAGGGCTTGTTGCACGTAAAGCCGGGCATATCCCGGTTGATCGGCAAGGGTCTCTTGAGACAATGCGCGAGGGGTTTCGTGCCGGTGCGGCGGTTGTTGCGCGCGGGCGCAAACTTTTGATTTTTCCCGGCGGCACACGACAGCTTGGGGCACCCAAGCGGATACAGTCGGGCGTTGGTGTGATTTATGGGTTGGTAGAGGTTCCGGCGGTTCCAGTTATCGTGCGCTCGGGGGCGTGTTGGCCTGCAGGAAGCCTTTTGAAGTATCCCGGCACGATCACCGTTCGCATCCTTCCGCCGATTGCGACGGGGCTTGATCGGCGCGATTTCCTTAAGACCCTGGGCGCGGCGCTGGGCAGCAATACGAACGATTTGAAACGTTAAGGGGCTGGTAACGCCTGACCTGTTACACCCGGTATTGGGTGAGTAATAGGTGGTGAGATGAGCACGCAGAAAAATGCGTCTCCGGTCATCATTAAGAGAAAGAAAATCGTCGCCGCCGAAGGGCATCATGGCGGCGCTTGGAAGGTCGCCTATGCGGACTTTGTAACGGCCATGATGGCCTTTTTCCTCTTGATGTGGCTTTTGAACGCAACAACCGAGAAACAGCGCAAGGGGATTGCGGATTATTTCAATCCCAACATCCCGATCAACCGGATTTCCGGCGGGGGCGATGGGATGTTCAGCGGCGATAGTGTCTTTAGCAAGGATACGCTTGCCAATAGTGGCACGGGGGGGCTGCCGCCAATCGCGCATCTTGACGGGGATTCCGTTGCGATTAGCAAGGCCCGTGAAGACGCCGCCGCCGAAGCCGCGGCACTCGGGAAGGTGACGGATTTCCTTATTGGGGGGGGCGGAGAAAGCCTGACGTCGGAGAATGCGCTCAAGCATGTAATCACGCGTCAGACAGATGAAGGCCTTGTGATCGAGCTATTCGATACAGAGGCGCTTCCGCTTTTCGTAGATCGACAGGATGCGCCGTATGGTGA
>JAPHRE010000054.1 GCA_026195905.1 Pseudopelagicola sp.
CAAGGCCGCTCCACCGTGACACTCGATGACATTACCGATGCGCTTGCGCGTCGGGGTCTATCCTACGAATTGGCAGGCCCCGCGACGTCGGTGACCGGCGTCGCCCCTTTGCATGACTGTGGCCCCGGTGATCTGGTCTGGAGCCGGACACTGGCCATCGCACCCGAACGCCTTTCGGCATCAATGATCCTTCTGCCCCGCGACGCGACAAGCCCTCACCCCGAGGCCGGAGATAAGAGCTTGATATTCGTGGACAATCCGCGTGATGCATTCCGGCTCTTGCTTGGCGATGTGTTTGGCGACCAAGTTGCCGAAGCCAAAGGCATGACCGATTCTGCCCTTTTCTGCGATACGGGACAGGGACACGGCGCGCGCGTGGCGGACGATGCGACGATCGGTGAAAACGTGGTCCTGCATCCCAATGTGGTGATCTACCCCAACGTGGTTATCGGCAGCAATGTCGAGATCGGTGCGGGCACGATCATCGGCGCGCCGGGCTACGCTTTTGTGCGCCAGCCGGATGGGACGCTCGAGCATTTCCCGCATATCGGTGGTGTTGAGATCGGCGACAATGTCACCATCGGCGCCAATAGCTGCGTCGATAGCGGGGGCTTGGGTCCGACACGGATCGGGCGTGGCACCAAGATCGGAAACCTTTGCCAGATCGCGCATAATGTCGATCTTGGATCGGACTGCCTTCTCGCCGGACGGGTGCAGATCGGGGGCGGTACACGGGTCGGTGACCGCACGGAAATCTGGCCGTCCTCGATCATCTCGCACAAGCTCGTGGTCGGCACGGGCTGCGACATCAAGATCGGCAGCGTCGTTGTTCAAAATGTCCCGGACGGCGCGGCGGTGTCAGGCAATTTCGCCATTCCGCACGATAAATCCCTGCGCGATTTCGCGCGAAAGCGACGGTGACCCATGAGAATTCTGTTCGTTAATCATCATGCCAGCGCACCGCCCTTCGGCAATCCGTATCGGACCTATTACCTCGCGCGGGAACTCGTGGCCGCAGGGCATCAGGTGACCATCGTCGCCGCCTCTTGGTCGCATACCCGCATAAAGCAGCCCGATGTCGGCAATCAGCCCCTCTGGACCGAGTTCGATGGGGTAGAGTATTGCTTCCTGCCGACGCCGGGCTACGGAATGGGCATCGTATCGCGGCTCCGCAACATCTTCGGCTTCTTGAGAAGCTATCGAAAGGCCTGGAAGGAGATCGCGCGACGCACAGCGCCCGATGTGGTGGTCGAGGCAACGACGCATATCCTGCCGATCCATACCTCGCGAAAAATCGCCCGTTCCTGCGGCGCAACGCTGGTCTTCGAATCGCGCGACCTGTGGCCCGAGACGTTGATCGAACTCTCGGGGGCCAGCCACTACAACCCCTTCATCCTGCTGGTCGGTCGTGCGCAACGCACCGCATTAAAAAGCTGTGACGGGATCATCTCGACACTGATTGGCGCCGAGAAATACTATCGTAGCATCGGCCTTAAGCCCAAGGCGTTCGCCCATATTCAGAACGGGGTTGACCCCGCACAATTCGAAGAGACGGCCGACGCCGATAGCCCGACGTTGCGCGGGTTGAAAGCGCTTCACGACCGCTACGATGTCGTGATCGGTTATGCTGGCTCCATTGGGCAAGTGAATGCAGTTGATATTTTGCTGGATGCCGCGCCCGAGCTTGCCGCAAGAAATGTCGCCGTGGCCTTTGTCGGTCAAGGCGAACGCAAATCGGCCCACCAAGAGCGCGCACGCAAGGAACTGCTTGAAAACGTTTTCTTCTTTGACCCGGTCTCGAAGACGCAAGTCATTCCGGTAATCAGCCATTTTGACCTTGGATTTGTCGGCGGAAAGTCGCGCCCAATCCACCGGCATGGCGTCAGCCCGAACAAGTTGTTCGACTATATGGCCGCGTCCGTCCCGGTTCTCTTCTGTATCGCCTCCCCCGATTATATCGTGGGTTCCGCACAATGTGGCTTTGAGATTTCCGACCCGAATGGCGAAACATTGCTCGCCGCCGTCGATCAATTCCTCGCTCTTTCGCCTGATGAGCGGAAGGAGATGGGCGAGCGCGGTCGGGCCTATGCAATCGAGAACTATACCTATCCGGTCCTTGCCCGGCGCTATCTCGCGGCTCTGCGCGACATGGGTGCCAAGGGATGAGCGGATGCGCGGGGCAATTGCTGCCCTGGGCGCAGGATTAGTCCGGTAGATCCGGCTCAACCCGTATCAGGTTTGCCGTGGCGACTACGGAGTTGAAATGTCCCCAACGGTCGTTTTCCGATCGCAAGCTGACACGCAACGAGGCCGCCAGCTCAGGTTCCGCATCAAGCGCCGCTGTCAGGCGGGTGACGAAATCCGGCTGTGCCATCGCGTGCAGGCCAAGATGCGTCACAGGAGCAGCCCCGTCTGCGCTAAGTTCCGCACGAAAATTGTCCGCGCCCCACCCGCATTCAGAAAGAAGCGCATTGGCCGCAGCAAGCTGCGTTGTATCTGTAAGGATCACAACGGATGAGTTCATTGTATCACTTCCCCAATCTTGCCGGCCATCCAGTGTTCGGCTTTATTGATGTCAGAGGCGCCCATGCTTTCGACCTCAAGATAGCCAAAGACGCGTCCCGGCGGACAGAGCCCACCATATGCAAAGAAGGTACCGGCTGCGTGAAGTGCGGTGTCCACGTTGTCGAGCGACACTCCAACAGCGGGAACAAGCAGGGCTTCGTAGAGATCATCACGGGACCCCACGAACGGCACTCCATCCACACGTTCGAAGCCACCCGATGTATTCACGGTTGTCGAGGACGCCCCTGACAAGGATCCCCCCACATATCTATAGGGCGGAATGGTGACTGGAGATCGAAAAGCCCCCCACCGGCCCGAAGCATAGCGCTGAAGCCCAAGGCAAACCGTCAACGGTCCGCCATAGGCGATCGCCGGGATTTCTAGTTGGTCATCGACGCCATCATACTCGAGCCAGAACAATGTTCCATCCGTGCGCCAGGTCGGGCAGGCTGCGCCCACGCTCTGCATGGCATGATTGCCGTTGCCACTCAGATCATGGATCAGGGCAACGGGATCCCCGTCCGCCATTACGGGAACCGTCCCGGCGGCGTCCTGAAAGAGGCTGGCGGGAACTGACGGATCATACCAGGCTCCCTGAAGGCCGCTTGCAAAGAGCTTGGATGGCGTCCACCCGCCTTGGCGGGCGGGTGCTGCGCTCGTTACCGATAGGTCGCGAAATACCTTCATGCGAGCACCAGCGCATGAAGACCCGAGGCCGTGGTGCCGGTTGTGCGGACGCGACGAATGCCCAGTGGCAGGATCGAGAAATCGGCGACGACGATCGTTCGGGTTTCGCCCGTGACAGTGTCGACCTCCACCGCTCCCCCGCTCTCGACATAGAGCGCGATAGCCACCATCGGCAGGTCGTTGGTATCATCCGGTGTCACCGGCAGGGCATCCGTGGCCGGACCCGAGATGGAGCGCGCGCGATCGGCAAAGGGGTTCATAGAAAATCCTCTCGACTAGGGGATACAAGAGTGCATCCGCGATTGAAGTTCAGCGCAATTTCCCGCAAAAAGGCTGCGTATAGGTTGATCGTCTAGGCGGTCTGTTAGGAGTTTGTTCATTGTTCAAACGCGTATTGGATATTATTGGCGCGACTCTCGGGTTACTTCTGTTCTCCCCGCTCCTCCTCTTCATCGCTTTGAAGATCCGCAGTCAAATGGGGGCGCCTGTCCTGTTCCGACAGACCCGCCCAGGACGCGATGGCAAACCCTTTCAGATGGTGAAGTTCCGCACCATGCGCGACGCTGTGGATGCTGACGGCACCACATTGCCCGATTCCGAGCGCCTGACCCGCCTCGGTCAGTTTCTGCGCTCAAGCTCCCTTGATGAACTGCCAGAGCTTTGGAACGTCCTCAAAGGCGATATGAGCCTCGTCGGCCCGCGCCCGCTTCTTATGGAGTATCTACCGCTCTATTCCCGCGAGCAGGCCCGACGCCACGAGGTCCGCCCCGGCGTGACAGGCTGGGCCCAGATTAATGGCCGCAACGCGATTTCATGGGAAGAGAAATTCGCCCTCGACGTTTGGTATGTCGATAACCGCACTCTCTGGCTCGATCTCAAGATCATCTGGCTGACCATCCGCAAGGTGGTGAAACGTGAGGGAATTTCAGCGGCAGGCGAAGCCACCATGTCGAAATTCGAAGGGAGCGGATCGTGACCATGTTGATTGGCGTCTATGGGGCGTCTGGATGCGGACGCGGGATCATGCCCCTTTTGCGCGTACAATACGCGCAAGCCGAGTTTGTATTTATCGACGATGGCCCCACACCGGAGCGTGTGAACGGTTGCGATGTCGTCGACTGGGCAGGGTTTCTCGCCCGCCAAGAGACGGAAAAAGTGGTCAGCCTCGCCATTGCGGCCCCGCACATCCGTGAAGCATTGGACAAGAAACGGGACGCATCCGGTATCGCCTTAATCGAAGTCCGCGCCGCATCGGTCGTCGAAATGGATGCGGTCGAAATCGGTGAAGGTGCCTGCCTTTCCCCCTTTGTCACGCTAACATCGAATATCTGTATCGGACGATGTTTCCACGCCAATCTCTATTCATACGTCGAACATGATTGCGTCATTGGCAACTACGTGACCTTCGCGCCAGGCGTGAAATGCAACGGAAACGTCCATATCGAGGATCACGCCTATATCGGAACAGGGGCAATCCTTCGTCAGGGGACGTCGGAAAAGCCGCTCACCATCGGCGCCGGTGCGACCGTCGGCATGGGGGCTGTGGTGACGCGCGATGTGCCTCCCGGTATGACCGTGGTCGGCAATCCCGCCAAGCCGCTCATCAAGGACTGATCCTCATGCGCCTCTATCTCTCTCGCCCCCATATGTCCGGCCATGAAGAGGCCCGCGTGGCCGAGGCCTTCGCGTCGAATTTCGTCGCCCCGTTGGGGCCACAGCTAGATGCCTTTGAGGCGTCCGTGGCCGCCTACCTTGACCAAGACCTGCACTGTGTCGGTCTGTCCTCCGGCTCTGCCGCGCTTCATCTCGCGCTGCGCATCGCGGGCGTTGGTCCCGGCGATGAGGTCTGGATTTCCTCCATGACCTTCGCGGGCGGCATCTTCCCTGTGAACTACCTTGGCGCGACGCCGCGTTTCTTCGATCTCGACCCGGACACCTGGACCATAGACACCGCGCGTCTGTCTGAAGAGCTTGCCAAGGCCGCTGCCGAAAACCGCCTGCCCAAGGCCATCGTGCCGACTGATCTCTACGGCCAATCCGCCGATCTCGCGCCGCTGGAAGCCCTCGCCGAACAATACGAGGTGCGCCTGATCGTCGACAGCGCCGAAAGCCTCGGCGCATCCTACAAGGGAGGCCGCAAGGCCGGCACGGGCGGCGATGCCGCGATCCTCTCTTTCAACGGCAACAAGATCATCACGACGTCTGGCGGCGGCATGCTTGTCACGCGTCACAAAGACTGGGCCGACGAGGCGCGCTTTCTCGCAACCCAAGCCCGCGATCCCGCACCGCATTACGAACATTCGACCTATGGCTACAATTACCGCCTGTCCAACATCTGCGCAGCCATCGGTCTCGGCCAGATGGAGGTGCTTGACGCCCGTGTCGCCCGTCGCCGCGAGATCTTTGCCCGCTATGAACAGACCCTCTGCCGCCCCGGCATCACCTTCATGCCCGAGCCGGCCGACCTCTTTTCAACCCGTTGGCTCACCGCCCTGACAATCGACGCGCAGGAAACCGGTATCTCCCGCGAAGACATCCGTCTGATGCTTCTCGAGCACGAGATCGAATCCCGCCCCCTGTGGAAACCGATGCACATGCAGCCGCTCTACAAGGGCGCGACCTATCACGGCTCTGGCGTGGATGAAGCCCTTTTTGCCAACGGTCTTTGCCTGCCATCCGGCAGCGATATGACCGATGCCGAGCAAGACGAAGTGATTGATCGCATCAATCGGCTTCTGAACGCTTAATCAGCGTTCCGGCCGTGATACCAATCCACGAACGCTGCAACGCCGCCGCGAATATTCGTGCCCGGCAGTTTGCCGACCAACGCCTTGAGGATATGTGAGCCGAACCATGCCGCATGCACATTGCCGGGCGGCACATCACTTACGAAACACCGTTTTCAACAATATCCATAGATCAAGGCAAACCGACTGGTTTGCTTGGTAGATCAAGTCGAGCTTCGCCTTCCGCGGAACGCAAACACATGAATATACGGCATCAGTTTCTTCCGGTGTCTCGCAGCGAGCCAGCATCCAGTCTTCATGCTTATGAAAAATGATGGTTGCCAGTCCGGTCACCCCAGGTCGTGAACGCAAGACCTGGGAGTATAAGTCTGGAAATTGCTCAACATATTGGCGCAATGGTGGGCGTGGCCCTACCAAACTGATATCGCCACGCAAAATGTTCCATAGCTGTGGTGTCTCGTCGAGGCGTGTGCGGCGGAGCATTCGCCCTGTGCGGGTGATCCTGTGTGATTTGTCTCCGCCCGTAACGCCGGTATCGTTGTGTGAGGGTGTCATCGTGCGGAACTTTACCAGCGTAAATGCCTCTTTGGGTGAACGCATCCGTTCGGAGAAATAAAAGACGGGACGACCATCTAACAATATGATTGCGACGCTTATCACTAGAAACATCGGCAACAGTAATGCGCCAAACAATAGAGCCGCGACCAAATCGCAAAAGCGTTTGAAAGGGGTCATATCACTTAGCCTATTAGGTTAAACTGCTTGAGCTGCGCCACCATTTCGGTCGGTTGTGATGCGCACTGAGGTATGGATAAAAGCCCACTCAAGCGTTCAGTGTTCAGCGTAATTGTGCGCCCGTTCGTGTTGCCCGGACGACGTCCGCGCCATGACAGTCCCGCAGCATCCGCCAATGCGCCCATCCGCACCGGATTCGGAGCTGCAATATTGATTTCCGAGGGCAATGTTTGATCAATATATGCTAATTTTACGAGAATCTTCGATAACGTTTCTGGGCCAATATATGATCTCAAAGGCGTGGTGCCATCCGCAAACTGATCTATTTGAATATCCGCATCGTTGCTGGAAGCAGCATGACGTAACAACGCATCCGCGCCCGCGATGTTGCCAAGCCGTAAAGACACCACATTCATTGATTGATACCAGTGCACACAGGTTTTCTCCATGTCCAACTTGGCCGCACCATATTCACTAACCGGTATGGGAACATCGGCCTCAGAAAACGCCCTGTCTAAATGGGTCCCGTATACAGCGGAAGATGAAGCGATCAGCACCCGCTTTATGCCAACAGTTTGCGCAGCGGTGAGGCTAGTGGTGGCAATATGTTTGTTAAGATATGGATCGCGCCCACTTGCCGGTGTAACCCCAGCGAGAACCAACATCGTTCGCGGTGGAGTGCCCCGGGCTGAAACCCAATCAATCAGCGGGCCAGGACCTTGATCGGGGTTCCAATCTAGTTGCTCCAGGCCATAGGTCTCGACACCGTCATGGCGAACCTGAGCCAATACAGGCACCTTTGAAACGCTCCAATATGGCAGCATGAGTTGGCCAACCTTACCACTCGCGCCGATCACTAGCATTCCCATATCGCTCCCTTGCAGGGGTGCTTCTGCCAGGAAGAAGCACTCATGAAACCGTTATATACTGATAACTGAGGCGCTTGTAGGCGCTTTGCGTGGTCAATATCGAAGTGCACCTTGAACTGCTCACTGATTTTGACGCGCAGTTCCTCTACCTGCTCTTACCCGCTTTAGGCTCCTGCGCTCCATCTGAGAGCGTTGGAGAGCATCGTTGTCTGCGGACCATCCGCCTTTGCTTTCGCAGGTGCCGTGGCCGCAAATTGTCTCGGGCGCGTGTTAGAAGGGTCGCCAAGTGATTGAACAAGTCTTGTGTCGGTCTGGAAACTAAAACCGTGTCGATGTATTGGCTAGGGGAGGGTTGGTCGGATAAAGCCAATCCAGTGGCATCAAGGTGAGCTCAAAACGTCGTCGTGGATGTGGACGAGGCATGCCGGCAATGAAAGGACATATGCCCCATGACTGGAAGGGTTTTTCTAACAGGCGCTGCGGGGTTCATTGGCTTCCATCTGGCAAACCGTTTGTTGAAAGATGGCTGGGAGGTTTTGGGGTTTGATGGCCTAACGCCATACTATAGCCCAGAGCTCAAAGAGGCGCGCCTTTCGATCCTTCAGGGGTATGACACCTTTTCTTTTGAACAAGCTATGCTCGAAGAGCCGGGCCGCCTGACCGACTGTATCGGAGCGTTTCAGCCGGATATTATTATCCATTTGGCGGCGCAGGCGGGTGTGCGGTATTCGATCGACGCGCCGCGTTCTTATGTAACCTCGAATTTGATCGGTGCGCATGAGATACTTGAAGCCGCGCGCGCGCATCCTCCGAAACATCTTATGATGGCATCGACAAGCTCCGCCTATGGGGCCAACGATGAAATGCCCTATGCTGAACAGCACCGCGCGGTGCATCCGATGAGCTTTTACGCCGCGACAAAGATCGCGAACGAAGCTATGGCGCATTCCTACGCACACCTCTTTGATATCCCGACGACAATGTTTCGGTTCTTTACCGTTTACGGGCCTTGGGGGCGGCCAGATATGGCGCCGATGAAATTTGCTCGGGCGATCCTGAACAATGAGCCGATTGACGTCTATAACTACGGCAACATGCAGCGCGATTTTACCTATGTGGGCGATCTCGTTGAAGGCATTGTCAGGCTTATGGGCAAAGCACCGACTGCGGACCCCATTGGACCTATGGATAGCCTTTCGCCGGTCGCGCCGTTTAGGGTTGTGAATATTGGCAACGGGTCGCCCGTGCCCTTGTCGGACTTCATTGCCGCACTTGAAGACGCGTTGGGACGCAAAGCGGAACGCAATCTGTTGCCGATGCAGCCCGGCGATGTGGTCGCGACATGGGCGGATGCGGCGTTGATCGAAGCCTTGGTCGGCAAGCTACCGCATACCGATATCAAGGACGGTGTGCAGGCATTCGTCGAGTGGTATCGCGGTTGGAATAGGGCTGAATAAAATGGTGGCGTGGGTCTGTGCCAAAGCCCTGCGAATGTGACAGAAACCGTTCATGGTTTGACGTTTTTCGCATACTTGTTCGACAATCTCCGCTTAGACTAAACGCACGCCTTGCGTTTGAAGACGGAGATGCCCCTTGCAAAACGATCCCCTCCTGCAACCTTTTCAGCTCAAACACCTGACGCTCAAAAACCGCCTCATGATAACATCCCATGAGCCGGCCTATCCCGAAGATGGAATGCCCAAAGATCGGTATCGCGCCTATCATGTTGAACGGGCGCGCGGCGGTGTGGCTTTGACGATGACCGCCGGGTCCGCAGTGGTGTCGCGCGATAGCCCGCCCGCCTTCAACAATATCCTTGCGTGGAAAGACGAAGTGGTCGGCCATATGCGCCAGTTGGTGGACGAATGCCACGATCACGACTGCGCAGTGATGATTCAGCTCACGCATTTGGGATGGCGCACACGCTGGGATAAGGGGGATTGGCTTCCGGTTGTGTCCCCGTCACATCGGCGCGAACCGGCCCATAGAGCCTACCCAAAGCGCATTGAGGACTGGGATATCGAGCGCATCATATCCGATTACGCCGATGCCGCCGAACGTATGCAGGCGGCCGGGCTTGATGGCATTGAACTCGAAGCATACGGCCACTTGCTGGATTCTTTCTGGTCTCCGCTTACCAATGACCTCGATGCGCCCTACGGTGGAAGCCTCTCAAATCGGATGCGGTTTGGGTTCGATGTCCTCTCTGCCATTCGCGCGCGCGTGGGATCAGATTTCATCGTCGGTATCCGCTATGTGGGGGATCAACTCTTAAAGGGAGGGATCAGCAGTCAAGAGGGGCTAGAAATCTCGCGCCGTCTGAAAGAAAGCGGCATGGTCGATTTCCTGAATGTCATTCGCGGGCATCTTGAAACCGATGCTGCGCTGACGACTGTGATCCCGGTCCAAGGCATGGCAAGCGCGCCGCACCTTGATTTTGCCGGTGAAATTCGAGCAGCGACAGATTTTCCAACCTTTCATGCCGCGCGCATCCAGGACGTCGCCACGGCGCGCCATGCTGTGTCGAGTGGCAAGCTGGACATGGTTGGAATGACCCGCGCCCATATTGCCGAGCCGCATATCGTCAAAAAAATCATGGCCGGAGAAGAAGAGCGCATCCGCCCCTGTGTGGGGGCGAACTACTGCCTTGATCGAATTTATCAGGGCGGCGCGGCGCGGTGTCTGCACAACCCGGCGACAGGACGGGAATTAACGGTGCCGCATATCGTTGAGTCAGCGCCCAAGAAAAAACGCATCGTCGTGATCGGTGCGGGTCCGGCTGGACTGGAAGCTGCGCGTGTCGGGGCCGAAAGAGGACATGAGGTCATTGTGTATGAAGCTGCAAATGATCCCGGCGGTCAGATACGTTTGACCGCACAAACGCCGCGCAGATCGGAAATGATCGGCATTACGGATTGGCGCTATGAGGAATGTCTGAAGCATGGTGTGCGGTTTCATTTCAACAGCTATGCCGAGGCAGACGTCGTGTGCGCCGAAGGGCCGGATGTGGTGATTGTGGCAACCGGAGGACTTCCGGCGACCGACTTTATTGCCGAGGGCCAGAGCCTCGTTATATCGCCTTGGGATATCCTGAGCGAGGATGCCGCGCCGGGCGAAAATGTTTTGATCTATGATGAGGCGGGGGATTATGCCGGGCTTCAGGCGGCGGAAAAAATCGCTCAAACCGGCGCGCGGGTCGAGATCGTGATGCGCGACCGCAATATTGCGCCGGACGTCATGTCCATGTCCCTCACCCCTGCAATTCGCGCGCTACAGGGCGTGGATGTTGTCTTTACCGCAACCTGGCGGCTCGACGCTGTGCGTCGGCAAGGCAATTCACTTGTTGCAGAGCTTGGGAGTGACTTTGGCGCGGCCCGCAGTGAACGGCATGTGGATCAGGTTGTCATCAATCACGGAACCCGCCCCCTTGATGACCTCTACTTTGACTTGCGCCCACTGTCGTTGAACGCTGGTGCGGTGGACTATAATGCCTTGATCGAGGGTCGCGCCCAGAGTGCAGAACGCAATCCGGGCGGCAGGTTTCAACTCTTCCGTATCGGAGACGCGGTATCGTCGCGAAACACGCATGCGGCGATATATGATGCCTTGCGCCTTATGAAGAACATCTAGGCCGTCAAATACGGAACACAGGTTGCAGCAGACGCGGCAAGAGGCGCTTGAAACTTAGCGGCTCGTCCGTGGCTACGAGACAAATACAAGGCACATCGCCGGTTGCGACGGGTTGGTGATCTAGGTCGCCATCCGCGACCTCAAGATCGCCCACGCCAAAATACCCTGTTTCGTCTTCAAACGCACCTTGCAGAACCAAGGTAAGCTCCAGCCCACCATGTCCGTGCTCGGGCACGGCTTCACCTGCCGGTATATAAAGAAGACGCACAGATGAGGTGTTTTCATGATGCAATATAGATTGCCGGATCCCGGCGCCGAGCGGACGCCAACGCGGCGGCGTGCTGTTCATCGCTTCCATCAACGGTCCGGGGAAAATACCGGCCCGACGTATCGGCGCCTGTTCGCGCGGCGCGGCGTCGAGCATGTCGAGAACACGCCCCCGCAGGTCCGTTGACACTGCGCGCTCTGGACCTGTTTCAAGAAGGACGCCCCCAAGGCTCGCATGTGCTGCGTGGCTTGCCCGGCAAGTGTCGCACATAGAGATATGCGTTGCGACAACAAGCGCATAGGCATGGGGTAGGTTTCCCGAAACATAGGCCGCCATCAGGGCGTCCGGTATGTGGTGGGAGATATTCTTCATCGGCGTGTTGTTTCCCTAAGATCATGGCGCAGCCGTTCAAGACCGAGCCGAATGCGTGATTTGATTGTGCCAAGCGGAATACCCGTCGTTTCGCGGATTTCCGAATGACTTAATTCGCCAAGATAGGCCTTCTCGATCAGGTCGCGTTGCGACGGTTTGAGACGCGAAAGAGCGTCGCGAAGGGCCGATACTTCCTGTTCCAGCCCGACAATTTGTTCTGCATCACATGTCTCTGTTTCTTCCGAAATCAAATCTTCTGGTACAGGACGGCTGCTGCGACGAAAGAGGTCGATCTGACGATTGCGTGCGATCTGGTAAATCCAGCCGGATACATCGGCACGCTTTGGGTCGAACTGATGGGCTTTGTTCCAAACGGCAAGCATCACATCCTGCACAACATCCTCTGCTTGGCCACTGGCAACACCCGAGCGGATCGCAAACCCCTTGAGGCGCGGGGCAAAGTGGTCAAACAGACTGGCAAAGGCCTGTTTGCTCCGGTTGTCTCTTACGGCAAGCATAAGTGTTGTCGCCTCACAGATCGTTTCATCCATCACCGAAGAACGCGCGTCACACTCTATCTCCTCCCCAAGCGATGCGGAGGATACCGGTGTCGCCCGGTCATGTTTGCCAGTGCTGGCAGAGTGGATCTGTTCAAGCAGCATACCTCTCTTACGCCCGGAGGTCAGATTTGGATCAATTTTTGATCTGCTTTGGGAAAAAAACCGTAACCGTTGAAAAGCCCAGTGTGCAGGAGACACTATGTCATTCGATGTTCCAATTCCGATCCGCCGCAAGATCGCCATTGTCGGGGGGGGTATTTCCGGCCTGGCCACGGCGTATCTGCTTGCCGAAAAGCATGATGTGACCCTTTTTGAGGCCGAGCCTACCTTGGGGGGGCATGCAAGAACGGTGGTCGCGGGGCGCAACGGCGACCAACCCGTGGATACGGGGTTCATCGTCTTTAACTATGCCAACTATCCGCATCTGACGGCAATGTTTCGCGATCTCGATGTCCCCGTCGAGAAAAGCGATATGAGCTTTGGTGCGACGATAGATAATGGTCGCGTTGAGTATGGTTTGCGTACGCTTGGCGCGCTTGTCGCGCAGCGCCGCAATTTTGCGCGCCCCGGCTATTATCGCATGGTGCGCGATATTTTGCGGTTTAATGCGCGCGCCGAGGCTTTGGCCGTTTCCGACGACATAACAATTGACGAACTGGTAGATGAACTGGGCCTTGGAACGTGGTTCCGAGAGTATTACCTGCGTCCAATCTGTGGTGCGATCTGGTCGACCGGCACGGACAGGGTCGGAAACTTCCCGGCCAAAACCTTGGTGCGGTTCTTCCGCAATCACGCTCTCATGAGCACGACCGGCCAACATCAATGGTGGACGGTAAGCGGCGGTAGCCGGGAATACGTCTCGCGCCTGTCGCGTCATCTTGGAGCGCAAGGGTGTGACCTGCGTCCGGATACGCCGGTTCAGAGCGTTGCGCGAAACGGTGGTGTCGTCCGTATCGCCTCCAAGCGTGGCGTTGAAACCTTTGATGAGGTGGTTTTTGCCTGCCACTCGGATCAGGCGTTGCGGCTTTTGGAAAATCCAACACGGGACGAGACGGCGGTTCTTGGAGATATAAGCTACCAAGACAACCATGCGATCCTGCATTGTGATGAGCAACAGATGCCGCAAGTGCGTGGCTGTTGGTCCTCTTGGGTGTATCAGGCCGAGAGCCAAAAAGAGGCATCCGGTATTGGCGTCACCTACTGGATGAACCGGCTTCAGAATATCCCCGAAAACGATCCTCTCTTTGTAACGCTCAATCCGCTCAAACCCGTGCGGGAGGACCGGATTTACGATCAAAAGACATTCCGACACCCGGTATTTGATCGCCCGGCCCTGATTGCACAGGCCCGTATGGGCGAGATTCAGGGAGAGAATAATACATGGTTTGCTGGCGCATATCTGCGCAACGGTTTCCACGAAGATGGCTTTGCAAGCGCGGTGCGTGTGGCGCGCGGGTTGGAACGGGTGATGCAATGAAACCTTGGCCTGAACATATCCGTGGAGCGACGACCCATGCGCGCCGGGGCGGCATTAAGAACGCGTTTCGTTATGGTGTTGATTATGTGCTCATCGACCCGGATTCGACCAAGACTCCGCTCTTGTTTTCGCGCAATCGGTTTAATCTGGCGTCGGTTTTGGATCGTCATCATGGTGGGCCTGTCGGCAACGGTCGGGGCAAGCTTTGGGCAGCAGACATCCTCGCCGATGCAGGACTAAAACCGGATCGCCTTTTGCTCCTGACGCAACCGCGATTTTTGACCTATGTCTTCAATCCCGTGAGCTTTTGGCTGGCGTTTTGCGGCGATGATCTGGTGGCCGTTATCGCAGAGGTCAACAATACCTTTGGCGATCGGCATTCTTACCTGTGTCATCTGGACGGTTTCGCGCCGATTTCTCCCGGTGATCGGATAGAGGCCGATAAGATATTTCACGTGTCTCCGTTTCAGGACGTGGGGGGCACATACCAATTCAACTTTGATGTGTCTCAGGACCGAATCGCGATCCGTATCGCGCATTTCAATGGGGAAGAGGGGCTTGTCGCGACATTGAGCGGCACGCGTGCACCGCTCAACAACAGGCGTCTTCTGGGGGCTATGGCGCGGCGACCCTTTGGTCCGCTTCGCACCATCGCGTTGATCTACTGGCAGGCCTTGCGCCTCAAAATAAAGGGCGCGCCCTACAAGAACCGCCCAACCCCGCCCGAAAAGGAGGTTTCCCAATGAGCATTTTTGACAAACCCGTGCGCCACGAATTCCTGTCCTCTTGTGAAGGTATGCGCCACGGGCGTTTACACCTCATCACACCAGAGGGCGACCGGCATGTCTTTGGCAACGATGGCCCCGAGGCCGAGATGCGCTTGCATGATTGGTCCGTCATTCCAGCAATGGCGGCGCGCGGTGATGTGGGGCTTGGCGAAACCTATGTGGAAGGGCTCTGGGAAACACCGTCTATTGAGAACCTGACCTCGGTTGCGCTCCGCAATCTGGACCATTTCAACCAATTCGCACATCCCTCGCCTTGGAATGCGCTGCGATATCGGGTCGTGGACCGGATCATGCGCGCAAATTCAAGGCGCGGCGCGGCGCGCAACATCAAAAGTCATTACGACGTTGGAAACGAATTCTATCAGCTTTGGCTCGACCGGGGCATGACCTATTCTTCTGCGCTATTTGCAGAGGGCGACGATTGCCTCGAGTCCGCGCAGAACAGAAAATATGATCGCATTCTGAACCGTCTCGGCGCGGGCGAAAAGGTGCTTGAGATCGGCTGCGGTTGGGGCGGATTTGCCGAACGCGCCGCAGAGGCGGGGCGCTCTGTCAAAGGGGTAACGATATCCCCCTCGCAGAAAGGCTATGCCGACGCGCGCCTTGATGGGCGGGCCGAGATTGACTTGTGTGACTACCGCAATGTCGATGGCACATTTGACAGCATTGTCTCGATTGAGATGATTGAAGCCGTAGGCGAGCGATATTGGCCAACCTATTTCGAAACCCTCAGCAAACGGCTTTCGCAAAATGGGCGCGCCGTTGTGCAGGCGATCACGGTCTCGGACTCGTATTTCGATATCTACCGCAAAGGGTCTGACTTTATCCGCCAATATACTTTCCCCGGCGGTATGCTGCTTTCGGACGGGATCATCGCACGCGAGGCGCGCAAAGCCGGGCTTGAGGTGCGCGACAATTTTGCGTTTGGCCAAGATTACGCGCGCACCTGCCGAATTTGGTCGCAAAGGCTCCTTAGTGAGCGCGACCGGATCATGCGCCTTGGATACGACCAGCGGTTCCTGCGCAGTTGGCAATATTACCTTGAAATCTGCGCGGCGAGCTTTGCCGTGGGACAGACGGATGTGGTTCAGGTCGAGCTGGCCCATGCGCGGTAACCTCCTCCCCCGTAAGGCGGGCCTTCTGTTTGGCTTGATGATCTCTGTCTGGGCCGTGGAGGTCACAGCGCGCGACATAAGCAACCCGATGGAGGTCGGCGCAGCCGAAGTGCGCCTTTTCGGGTTCAAGCTCTATGATGCGCGGCTATTGACACCGGGCGGCCAGGGTTTTGACCCGCGCAAGCCACATGCGCTTGAGCTGCGCTATGCCCGGTCGTTTGACCGCGACTCCCTGCTCAAGGCAACTCGCAAGGAGATGCAGCGTATCGAAGGGCGGGGTGCCGGGATTTCTCTGACAATGGAGCGCCTGAGCACCTGCTTCAAAGATGTGTCCTCCGGTGACCGCTTCAAGGCGACGGCCCTGACAGCGGACCGTTTGGTGTTTTCGCTCAATGGCACCCCAACCTGCGATGTGACGGCGCCCCGGCTGGCCTCGCGCTTCCTGTCCATATGGCTTTCGGACAAAGCGCGCGACCCAATGCTTTCGCGAAAGCTACGTGGCCTCGCGCAATGACCCAAAGCTATTGGCGTGTCATGGTGTTTGCCGTTGTTCCGGCGGTTGCGGGTATTCCTTTGTATCTGCATTTGCCGCGCTATGCCTCGACACAACTTGGCTTGGATCTCGCTGTGGTGGCCGGGCTTTTGCTATTCCTGCGGGTCTTTGATTTTGCCCAAGACCCGCTGCTGGGCAAACTTGTCGAAGCCTATCAGGCAGCTTTGCCAAAATTGGCGGCTCTGGCGTGCCTCGCGCTTGGGGCGGGGTTTGTGATGGTCTATGCGATATCGCCGCCCTTTGCGCCGCTGGCTTGGCTGGGGATGGCGCTGCTCGTGCTCTTTACCGCATTTAGCTTGGCAAATATCCTTTTTTATAGCCAAAGCATCACGATTGCCGAACGACGGGAACACCTTCCCAAACTCGCCGCGTGGCGCGAGGTCGGCTCGATCACAGGGATCATCCTTGGCGCGGCCCTTTTGCCGATTGGCGCGTTGGTTTTTGGCGACGCTCTGGCCTATCCGTTCTTTGGCGTGGCGCTTGCGGCCCTGATACTGGTGGCTTGGATCGTATCCCGACCGCTTTGGTCCCTGCGTGCGCCCCAAACACCACGATTGAAATTCTCCGAACTTCAGCGTGCGGGCGGCGCGCGCCTGCTCTTTCTGGCGTTCGTCAATGGCCTGCCGGTGGCCATTACCTCGACCCTGTTTTTGTTCTTCGTCGAGGACCGCCTCAAACTTCCGGGTATGGCCGGGATTTTCCTGATCCTGTTTTTTCTCGCGGCGGCGTTGTCCGTTCCGCTTTGGTCCCGGCTTATGGCGCGGGCTGGCGCGCGGCGCGCATTGCTTTGGGCAATGGGGTTGGCGATTTTGTCGTTTAGCGGCACGGTCGCCCTTCCAGAAGGCGCAGCGGTGATGTTTGCGGTGATTTGTATCGCCTCCGGCGCGGCCTTGGGGGGCGATATGGTCATCTTGCCGGCGCTCTTCTCGGCTCGCCTCGACGCGGCCGGGTTGTCGGCAACGGGGGCTTTCGGTTGGTGGGGCGCGTCGCTCAAGATCGCATTGGCCATTGCCGCCGCAACGACGCTACCGACCCTTGAATGGTCAGGCTTTCAGCCCGAAGCAGACAACACTGCGGCGGCCCTGATGACCCTGACCCTGCTCTATACCATTTTTCCATGTGTCCTGAAAATTGGCGCGGTGCTCCTCGTGCTGCGCCTTCCATCTCATGAGGTCTCGTTATGAAATCGCTCTTGATCCTTCTTCTTCTGATCGTTGTCGTGCTTATCTTGGTCAAGGTCGCGATTGGATTTCATACACAGCGCCCAGCCCACTATGCGGCGACCGGGCCGAAATTCGACCTTCGCAAGCATTTGTCGGGCATGATGAAATCCGAAGGTATGATCTATGGGCCAAGAGGCCATGTCTCATCGCGTTTCGTGGCCGAGATGAACGGCACTTGGGATGGCCAAACCGGGGTTCTCACCGAGGATTTCAAATATGCCGAAAGCGATCAGTTGCAGGCCCGGCGCTGGAGCCTTGTGTTGGGGGAGAATGGCAAATTTACCGCCACGGCCCCCGATGTCATCGGCACGGCCAGAGGAGAGGTCTCGGGCGCGACGGTGCGCCTGACCTATCGGATCAAACTTCTAGAGGATGCGGGGGGGCATGTGCTTGACGTGACCGACTGGATGTATCTGATGGAGAACGGGGTCATTATGAATCGGTCTGAAATGCGCAAGTTCGGCATCAAAGTGGCCGAGCTGATCGCTACCATTCGCCCGGTGGGTCAATGATGTTTCAGGGCAAAACATATTGGATCGTCGGGGCGTCCGAAGGGCTTGGCTGCGCGCTGGCTCATCTTTTGGCCGAACGTGGCGCAAAGGTCATTGTTTCGGCAAGAAACGCAGATCGCCTTGCCACGCTTGAAGCCGAGATAGATAGGGCGCGGGGCGTCGCGATGGACGTGACCGATCCCAAGTCTGTGACCAATGCCATTCAGCAGGTGGGCGAGGTCGATGGGATCGTCTATTCCGTGGGTCTTTATGATCCAATGTCGGCCGCAAACTGGGACAGCGACCGCGCCCTTGCGATGGCCGAGGCAAACTACCTTGGGGCAATGCGGGTTCTTGGGCCAACGGTCCCGGCGATGGCGGCGCGCGGCGCGGGGCATATTGTGCTTATCGGATCGCTGGCTGGATTTTCCGGCTTGCCGGGCGCGATTGGCTATGGGTCGAGCAAAGCCGCCCTGATGCATCTCGCGGAAGATATGTATGCCGACTTGCGCAACACCGGCGTGCGCGTGCAGAGGGTCAATCCCGGCTTTATCCGCACCCGCCTGACGGCAAAAAACGATTTCTCCATGCCCCAGATCATGGAGCCGGATGTCACCGCCCAAGAGGTTCTTCGCGCGATGCAGTCAGGCCGCTTTTCAACGAGCTTCCCCAAGCCCTTTGCATGGCTTTTTACTGGCTCGCGGTTTCTCCCGCGGCGCTTGTTCCTCAAGCTGATGGGGGCATAAAGCGTTGCTTTGCCCTTGAGGGTTTTCTGATGTAAGGAGTGGCCTTGCGAACAGAAAGCGCGAGTCATGACCCAACATCGTTCCGAACTTCTTATGCCAGCAGGCAACCTGCGCAAGCTAAAGATGGCTGTCCTGTATGGCGCGGATGCCGTCTATCTCGGCACGCCCGATCTAAGCCTGAGAACCAAATCCGAGTTCTCGCTCGAAGACGTGATTGAAGGCGTGAAGTTTTGCCATGCGCACGGCAGGCGCGCTTACCTGACGCTCAATCTTTTCTCGCATAACAAGGATATTCCCAAGCTCGAGGAATATATTGAGACCGTCCGCAAGGTGAACCCGGATGGCGTCATTATCTCGGACCCCGGCGTGTTTCAGTATGTGCGAGAGCGCGCGCCTGAAATCCCGCTGCATGTCTCGACACAGGCCAATATCGCCTCTTGGCTCACAACCCAATTCTGGCAGGCGCAAGGCGCAGAGCTTGTGGTTCTGGCCCGAGAAGTGTCGTTCCCCGAGCTTGCTGAAATCCGCGAGAAATGCCCGGATATCAAGCTCGAGGCCTTCATCCACGGCGCCATGTGCATGACCTATTCGGGGCGCTGCCTGCTGTCGAACTTTATGGCTGAACGCGGCGCGAACCAAGGCAACTGCGCCAACTCCTGCCGCTGGAACTACAAGTTCCACATGCGCCTCAAGGATGGCACGGTCCAAGAGTTGATCGTTGATGAGGATAACCTCAACATGTTTGAGTTTCTCCTTGAAGAGGGCGTGCGCCCCGGCGAATTCCTGCCAATTCAGGAAGACGAGCGCGGAAGCTATATCCTGAACTCCAAGGATCTCTGCCTCATGCCCAAACTTGATGACTACCTGCGCATCGGCGTCGATAGCCTCAAGGTCGAAGGGCGCGGCAAGTCGGAATATTACGCGGCCGTTGTCGCTCGTGCCTATCGTATGGCCATTGATGACTATTACGACGATCCCGAGAACTGGAACGCCGCCGATTATATGGAAGAGCTCGAGACCGTCGGTAATCGCGGGTATACCTTGGCGTTCCATAAAGGGCGCCTGACCAATCTTGCGCATGGCTATGAACAAACACAGGCAATCGCCCAGTGGGAATATGCGGGGTATGTGACCGATGTCACGGAGGACGCTTTCCACGTCGAAGTCAAAAACAAACTTGAGCCGGGAGATGTGATTGAAATCGTCTCACCGGTCGCGCGCAACACGGTTCTTCTTCGGGCCTATGACTACGAAGTCGCCGCGACAGGCGAGCGCAAAGAGGTGGTTCACGGCAGCACCAAGACCATCATTCGCTTGCCCTTCGCGCTCTTTGAGCACGAGGAGGTCGAAGACCTTCGCGCCAATTTCCCGCCCTTTACCGTTTTGCGCAAAGAACGTGCTCTGACCGAAGAGCAATGGGCCCGCCTCAAGCTCGATAAGACCGCGCTGGCTATGGAGGTGAAAGATACGACAGGCGAAACCGCCTATCGCCGCCGCCGGGATGCTCTTGTCGAGGCGATTGATGCCGATGCCAACACGCGCCGGTTTAAGACAAACCGCGTCGGAACCGAGGGGTGTTGCGGCAAGGGATGCAACGGATGTCTCATATTTTGGCAGGATGATGCCTATGCAAAGGCGCGCGATATTCTCCTTCAGCGCAAGCAAGGAGCCATGCTTACCAAGGCAGAAGCGACCGCTTTGCGCATCCCTGCAGCGGAATAAACTCGACAACAGAGCAAACTTCTCTACTAGAACGTTGTGTGAAGCCTCACGAATTCGTTAGAAGGGGCTGGGGAATAAAATAAAGTATCCAAGACGACATCCCATTGGCGTGGGTGGAGGACTTAATGCAAGATAACCGTTCCAGTTTTCTGGACTACGCCGAGCGCAGGTATCGTTTGGCCGGGCGCGCCTTGGTAGAAGGTGGCGATCACCCCTATTTCGTGCAAACCGATATCCTTGAGAACGCGACGGACCGTTGGCCCGAGGGCTTCCTCAGCCTGTCTCACTATGACTACCTTGGCATGATGCATGACCCAGAGGTCGCCGCTGCCGCCAAAAACGCGATTGACCAGTTTGGGACCGGCGCTGGCGCGTCCCGCCTTGTGGGCGGCGAACGCAGTATCCATCGCCTGTTTGAGCAAGAGCTTGCAGAGTTTTTGGGCGTTGGCGGCGTGCTTTCGATTATCTCGGGGTACCTGACCAACATGTCCATCATCGGACATCTCATGGGCGGGCGTGATCTCGTGCTCGCGGACGAGTTGGCGCACAACTCGATCATCTCGGGATGCAAGGCGGCGAAATGCACCTTCCTGACCTATCCGCATAACGACCTTGATGCCTTGGAGCGGTTGCTTGAAGAAAAGCGCGCCGAGTTTGGCCGCGTTCTGATTGCGACGGATGGCCTGTTTTCGATGGACGGCGATGTCACGGACCTGCCCAAACTTCTGGACATCAAAGATCGTCATGATGCTTGGCTGCTTCTGGATGAGGCGCATTCTTATGGCGTGCTTGGTGAAACCGGGCGTGGCCTTTCCGAGCATTTTGGCGTTGATCCGCGACGGGTTGAAATTGCGGTTGGCACGTTGTCCAAAAGTTTTGGCGCTTCGGGCGGCTTTATTGCCGCCGATGCGGCCATCGTCGAATGGCTGAGCTTTACCATGCCGGGGTTTGTCTATTCTGTTGGGCTTGCGCCATCAACGGTGGCATCTGCGCGCGCGGCTCTAAGCCTGCTCAAACGTGAACCGCAACGTGTGACCCGGTTGCGTGAAAACTCTCGCATGTTCCTTGAAATAGCCCAGGCGGCGGGTTTGGATACCGGCGATGCCATTGGCGAGGCTGTGATCCCAATCCTGTTTGATGGCCCGGAAGAATGCGTTTTCGTGGCCGGGGCACTTATGGAGCAGGGCATCTATGCCCCGCCCGTGGTTCATGTCGGCATTCCCAAAGACGCCCCGCGTGTGCGCTGCTTCCTCTCGGCCAAGCATGACCGAAAAGACTTTGAGCGCACGGTGCAGGCCATCGTGAAGGCGCGCGAGGCTTTTCGAGCGATACCGCAAGAAGGGCTGCGTGCGAGCTAACCCAGATGACAGTTTCGGTTCTTTCTCCTTCTTGGCTGTTTCGGCGGGCGCTTCTGATCGGGGGTGTCTTGATGGCCTTCGTTCTTGCACCTGCTGAGGTCACGGGCGAACCCAAGCTAAAGGTGGTCGAAACCATCGAAACCAAGCGTTTGCCCCTTGTGCATGCAGATTGGCCACGACCGAAGGATCCGGGGCAGGTGTTCTTTATCCAGCGGTCGATGAACCGCAACACGGTCGTGTATCGGGCGCGGTATGGTGAGGATGGCAAAATCCTCTCAAATCGTCCCCTGAGCGCCTATTGGCGGCGCTACGCAGAGCAAGGCCAAACGCGCAAGCTCAAGGTGGTTGAGAAACTTTTTGCATACGGGATTTCCGCGCGGAAATCTCAAACAGAGCAAGGTTGGATCGCACGGTTTGCGGCTCTGTCCAATCTTGCACCAGTATTGCGCCAAGAGGCGCCATTTAAGGCCGCGCTATGGGCGCAAATCAATGGCCGGGAGTATCGTATGATCTACGGCTACCTCGATCTTGATGAAACTGGGATGGTTCCCAAAGTCGTTCGCCTTCGGCTCTTTACATTCGATCCCAAAAAGGATGCATACGTGACGCACATGATTTCCGTTTCCGGTGGAGACATTCAATAATGACCGCTCAGAATTCAAACACCATCCGCACCGCGATCGTCGGCGTCGGCAATTGCGCAAGCTCGCTTATTCAAGGCGTGAGCTATTGCCGCGTTAAGGGAAAGGATGCCGTCGGCGTCAGCTTCCCGGACCTCGCAGGATATACCCCGGCAGACGTGGAGCTTGTCGCGGGCTTTGACGTGGATGCGCGCAAGGTCGGACGCACACTCGGCGAGGCCGCGATGGCGTTGCCCAACTGCACCGAGCGATTTCATACCGAGCTTTCGGATCAGACAGCTCTGGTGCATCGTGGCCCGGACCTTGATGGTGTGGCCGCGCATATGCTTTCGCGCCCCGAAGACCGGAGCTTCCGGCTCTCGGATGTCGCGCCGCTCGGCAGGGACGAGATTGTGTCCATTCTAAAGGAAACCGGCACGGAAGTGATGATCATTTTCCTGCCCGTTGGATCGCAAAAAGCGGTTGAATTCTATGTGGAATGCGCTCTGGAAGCGGGCATTTCGATCGTGAACGGTATTCCGGTTTTCATTGCATCCAATCCGGTTTGGGCAAAGAAATTCGAAGATGCGGGCATCCCGTGTCTCGGAGACGATTTCAAAGCCCAGCTTGGCGCGACGATTGTGCACCGCACCCTCGCCAACCTCGCTGAAATGCGCGGCGTCGAGATTGACCGCACCTATCAACTCAACGTCGGCGGTAACACGGACTTCCTCAATATGTCCGAACAAGCCCGCCTCGTGAGCAAACGCGAGAGCAAGACCGAAGCGGTGCAGGCCGTGATGGATCAACGTCTCGCAGATGATGATATCCGCATCGGACCCTCCGATTACATCCCGTGGCTGAACGACCGCAAAGTCGCCTATGTGCGCCTTGAGGGGCGCCTGTTCGGCGGTGCGCGCACGAATATCGAATTGCGTCTCGATGTCGAAGATAGCCCCAACGCGGCGGCTGAGGCACTGACGGCCATCCGCTGTGCGCGTATCGCACGTGATCGGGGTCTCGCGGGCGCGGTGAATGCCGCAAGCGCCTTCCTGTTCAAACATCCGCCCGAGCAGATCGAAGACACCGACGCGCATGATCTTGTGCTGAAATTCGCCGCTGGCGAAGCGGTCTAACCTGCATGCCCGTCGCTTTTGTGACTGGCGGGTCAAGTGGCATCGGCCTTGCCGTTGCCCGAAATCTTGCGGCAAAGGGCTATGACCTTGCGTTGTTTGCCCGTGGCGATACGGGCCTTGCCGATGCGAAACAGGCGATACTGGCCGGAAACTATTCTGGCCGGGTCGATGTCTGGCCCGTCGATGTCAGCGACCGGGACGCGCTACAAACGGCTGTGAGCGGCGCGATCGAGCGTCTTGGCGTTCCCGACATGGCCATCGCAAGCGCCGGGATCGCAGAGCCGGGCTTGTTTGCCGAGCAAAGCGCGGACCTGCATGAACGCCACATGGCGGTTAACTATTTCGGCGCACATCATTTTGTGCAGGCATTGACCGGACCGATGGCCAAGGCCGGTGGCGGCAGGATCGGTTTGATCGCTTCGGGCGCGGCGTTCTTTGGCATCTATGGCTATAGCGCCTACGCGCCTTCGAAATTTGCCCTACGCGGCCTGGCGGAAGTGTTGCGGATCGAACTTGCCCCGCTCGGGGTTTCGGTCACGCTCTGCTACCCCCCGGATACGGATACACCGCAGCTTGAAGTGGAAAAGCGCACCAAGCCGCGCGCCACCCAAATCATTACAGAAGGCGGCGGGCTTTGGAACGCCGAGGATGTCGCGGAGCGGCTCTTGCGGGGGATGGAACGCAAGGCCTTTACCGTCGCACCCGGATGGCAAATGAAAATTCTGCTCTACTTCGGAAGCCTCCTCGCGCCGCTCTTGCGATGGCATCAGCACCGAATTGTGCGAAAGGTTGGAAAATGACCGGCGTGAATGTGGTGCAATTGGCATGGGTCGCCGTGGCCTTGCTTGCGAGTGGCCTGCTCTTGCTTGGCGGGTTGATGCTGACGCCGCGCGGGCGCCCCTTGGCAAAATCTCTCGCCGGGTCCGCCGCGAGCATGGTGTTGACGATGGCCGTGTTATTCGGGGCTTTCCTTGGCGGGCCTTGGACGCTCGGGGCTTTTCTACTGCTGCTGGCGGCGCGGGTCGGGTATGAAGCGGGCGAGGTGCGCCTCGGTGCGGGCAAAGGAATTTGGGTCGCTGTTGCAAGCCTCGGCACGCTGGCTCTCGCGATGAGCGGCCTGATGGCGGTTGTATTGCTTGCGGGCCTTTGGATGGTGCTATTGGGGCGCTATATCGGCCTGCCGTGGCAGGGCGATACCCGCTTCAAAAAGCTTACCGAATTGGCCCTCTTCCCGGTCCTGCCTCTCGCTCTCTTGTCCTTTGGGGCGATGGATGAAGGGCTGCGCCCGATCATGCTTGTTGCCTATATCCTGATCGAGACCTTCGATAGCTACGCGCTGGTTGTCGGGAAACTTTTTGGCAAGCGCCCCGCGTTCCCGGTTCTAAGCCCACGCAAGACCATTGAAGGGCTGTTGGGCGGGGCGGTTTTCCTTGTCCTGACGGTCGTCGTCGTTGCCGCAGTGATGGACGCCTCGATCCTTTTCGCGACGGCGCTCGCATTGCTGGCCGGAATACTCGGCCTTGCCGGGGATCTTGCCGCATCCCGCCTCAAACGGCGCGGTGGGGTCAAGGATTTCCCCGTGGTCTTGGGTCATCAAGGCGGGGCGTTGGATATTTTCGATAGCTGGATTGCCGCCGGTGCCGGGATTTCTCTGGTGATTGTTCTGGCCGGGCTGACATGATTTCCTTGCGTCCCTTTGCAGGCCCGTCAACAATCGCGTCATGATGCGTATCAACCCCGTGACCCGAATACTGACCTTGCCCACGCTGGCACGGTTGGGGCTGTTGTTGGTTCTTGTCGTCGCTGTTTTTCTGGCTGAAAGTTTCACAAGCCTGATGGAAAGAGCGTTGCGCTATGGCGGCGGAAGCTCTGATATTTTCGTGCTGCTGATGTATCAGGCGCCGGGAATCATTGATCTCGCGCTTGCGCTGGGCGTTTTGATTGCGCTGTTTTTCGCCCTCCTTGAGGCGCGCGACCGTGGCGAACTGATAATTCTCGCGACAAGCGGCGTGCGCTGGACCCGCGTATTGGGGTTTGTGCTGTGGTTTGGGTTTCTGGGGGGCTGTCTATCGGTATTCGTATCGGGGTTTGTCGTGCCTGTGGCGCGCTACGCAGAACGCCTCGCTATGACTGAACTACGCGCAGAACATGTCATGGAGGCGATCGTTTCTCCGGGACCACGCAACGCGCGTCAGACGATCAAGGACATGACGTTCATCGCCACGCCGCCTGCGCATGCTGACCAATTGCGCGGTCAGCTTTTTAACTTCCTGCTAAACCCGGATAAATCGTGGCGCGCGGTGCAGTCTCAGGATTGGGACGTGATCGGGGAAGCCGGTCAAGACACCTATGAAATCCGCCTCAATACGACCGTTGCCTATGAATCACCGGGCCTATGGTCCCCGAATGAAGACCCGCCTTTTGTCTCCACCTTCCGGGTGCGCAATATGGGGTTCACATTCGAGATGGACGAGATTTTGCCAGTGGCCGAGAAAGCGTATCGGGACAATGAACAACCTGTTCGTTTTGCCGCTGGGGTTGATCCGCGCCTTGCAGAGATTTTTGCCCGCGCCTTGCTTGTGCCAATGGCGGCCCTGTTGGCCATTGTTGCGGTGTTGATGTCCGGGCGGGGTGTGCTTCGGTTCCTGACATTGCCCGCTGCGGTCATTTTGGTCTTTGTCTTTGATGTTTTGGGTCGCACCTTCCTGCGAGACCTGGTTGGCGTGGTGCCTGCCGGGCCTCTGGCTTTGGGCGCGGTGCTTGTCTATCTCGGACCCGCCTTGGCATTCGTCTTGGCAAAAGGAGAGGCCGTGATGCTTCCGGTGCGGGGCAAGACATGATCGTGCGACAGTTCACGGGTATCGCAGCGCGTCAGATCATCTCCCTGCATCTGCGGAGCATTGCCTTCGTGATGTTCGTGTTGCTCACGGTGGCCATAGCGATTGATCTTGCCAAAAACCTCGACGAGGTGCGTCTGCGCGCCTCCGAGACCGATGCCGCATTTGGGCTTATGCTTGCCAAGTATCTTGGGTTTCGCGCGGTGGATATCGTGACCCGGCTTTTGCCGATGGCAAGCCTTGCTGGGGCATTCGTGGCCGAACTCTTGCGACATCAACGTATGGAGAACGTCATACTCTCCGCTGCGGGCGTTGGGCCAAGCCTTGTCTACGCGGCGCTTCTTGTCGTGGGGCTTGTGATCGGCTCCGTGCAGGCCGGGCTTGAAGGATGGCTGCGCCCTGCCGCGATCTGGGCGCAGGTTGATTTTGGTGTGGGAACCTATGCCAAACGGTTTCAACGCGGAGAGATGGGGCCGGAATGGTTCACGGATGAAACCCGCGCGATCCGCGCCACTGTGGTGCGCAGCGATACGCCGGAATTGCGCGACCTCATGATCTTCGACGGCATCGACCAAGAGGCGCTCACCAGCATTCTCTACGCATCCCGCGCCGAGCCTGCGCAGACGCCACAGGGCTGGACGTTGTTCGACGTCGTACAATGGCAAGGCCCGCCGGGGGCACCTATGGTGCCAGAACGCCTCGACCGTGTGGATGTGACGTTCCCCTTGCTTCCGGTGCATGTGGAATACCATCAGGTGCTTGGATTCTACCTCCCCAACGCGGCGCTGCGGGAGGTGGCGAACTTCCGAGAGGTTGCGCGATGGGCTGATGCCGAAACGGCGGTTGCCCGCCGCTATCTGGCGATCTTCCTGCCGGGCGTGTTTGCCTTTCTGGGCGCCTCCCTCTCGCAGGCAGGGCGCAGCGGCAGATTGATATCTTGGTGGCGGCTCTTGTCGCTTGGCGCATTTGGCTATGTCACGCTCGTATCGGTCAAATCCTTTTGGGCACTTGGCGAAGCCGGCGTCCTCGCGCCTTGGATTTCTGCGGGTGCGCCGCTCCTGTTCGCCTTCCTTTTCGCGTGCCTTATTCAGGCAGCGTTGAGCGGTCATATCCATGTTCCCCGTCGGCGGGGCCAAGCATCCTGACCTCGCGTTGTGGGAACGGAATGCTAATGCCGTGTTCGCGAAACGCATCCCACAGGGCAAGAAATACATTACCACGTATATTCGTAAGACCGCCGGTCGGATCGTCGATCCAGAATCGAAGCACATAATCGACAGAGCTATCCCCGAAACCAACGATATGGCACACGGGCGTTTTCGGATGGCCAAGAACGCGCTTTACACCAACGGCCGCGTCAATGGCGATTTGCCGAACTTTATGCGGGTCGTCGCAATAGGCCGTGCCAAAATGGATATCCAGACGCACAAAAGCGTTCGAATGCGACCAGTTGACGACCTGCCCGGTGATAAGATCTTCGTTCGGGATCAGGTATTCCCGCCCGTCTCGCGTTACAACGCTGACATAGCGCGCGCCAAGGCTATTGATCCACCCAAAGGTCTCGCCAAGGCTGATGACATCGCCGGGTTTGATCGACTTGTCCAAAAGGATAATGATGCCCGACACAAGGTTGGACACGACTTTCTGTAGACCAAAGCCAAGGCCGACGCCGATAAACCCGGACATGAACGCAAGGCCGCGCATGTCAAATCCGATAAGCCCCAAACCAATCAGGAACGCGGCCGCATATAGAAGAACTTGCAGGAACTTTACGAAAAGAACCTGCATCGAGGGCGATATATCAGCGTTCTTGCGAATACGATCTGCCGATTGAAGCGACAGGAACCGGGCAAGGGCGAGGGTCAGGCCAAGAATGATCGCGGCCTGAAGCACGATCCATGCGGAAATCCGCGTCTCACCAACGGTAAACGCGATCCTCTCCAAAAGCTGTACGGTGACATCCGAAAGCCCGAGGATCGTCAACGTGACCCAGATCCACGCTCCGTAGCGCAGTATGGCGCGCAAAAAGGAATTCTGGATAACGCGTAGCACCACCACCACAACAAGCCAGGCCGTTGACAGGTTCGCCAAAACCCCAAGAAGGTAGGACCGGCTTGGCCAAGTCACCTCGCGCATGATGAGAACGGTCATCCAGATCAGAATGACAAAAATAATAAGCCCAAGCCTGCGATGTGCCGAAACAAGGTAGCGATAGCGCCACTTGGGCCAGCCTTCCCGCGCCTTGAGCCAATCATAGAGCCGCGGCTTCAGCAGTCGTGCCAGAAGAAGCGCCGCCACGAGAAGCGCAAGGGCAATCGCTGTTTGATACGCGTTCCAAGGCCGCAGAAGGCCCATGCCAAAATCAAGAACCTGATCCCAGAGGCCAAGTGCGATCTCGCGCGCATCCGGGTCTGCCGGGCCTGTGGCTGGCGGAGCGGCGACCTGTTCAAGCGCCGAGGGTTCCGAAGTCTCTGATATGGTGCCGGTTGCTGCGTCTTCTGTCATGGCCTGTCCTGCTATCGCTCTAGCGTCGCACGCAATTCCCCTTGTCACAAGGCTTTCCCGGCGCTGCCTCTTGCGAGACTCACTCAACGGGTATATCCCGTCGCTATGACACGGATTTTTGACATGGATGACCGCGCACGCCTGCCTTGGCGTTTTTTCGGCGCGACGCTGACCGTTCTTGCACGCCTATAAGGCGCGCTCAATCCTGTTGCCCAATACAATCTCATGACAATCCAGGGGAGAGGACAAATGTCCCCCAAGACACTCTATGATAAAATCTGGGACGCACATGTTGCCCATGAATCCGAAGACGGCACCTGCCTGCTCTATATCGACCGTCACCTTGTGCACGAAGTGACCTCGCCGCAGGCCTTTGAAGGTCTGCGCATGGCGGGCCGGAGTGTGCGTGCGCCGGACAAAACCATTGCCGTGCCGGATCACAATGTTCCGACAACACTTGATCGCGCCAAAGGCATTGATAACGAAGAGAGCCGCATTCAGGTTGATGCGCTTGATACCAACGCCAAGGAATTTGGGATTAACTACTACCCTGTGTCCGATGTGCGTCAGGGGATCGTGCATATCGTCGGCCCTGAACAGGGCTGGACCCTTCCCGGCATGACCGTCGTATGTGGCGATAGCCATACCGCGACCCACGGAGCCTTTGGTGCCCTTGCGCACGGGATCGGCACGTCCGAGGTCGAGCACGTGCTCGCGACCCAGACCCTGATTCAGAAGAAATCCAAGAACATGAAGGTCGAGATCACCGGCAAGCTCAAGCCGGGCGTGACCCCCAAGGATGTGACGCTTGCCATCATCGGCGCGACCGGCACTGCGGGCGGGACGGGCTATGTCATTGAATATTGCGGTGACGTGATCCGCGATATGTCGATGGAAGGCCGTATGACCGTTTGCAACATGGCCATCGAAGGCGGCGCGCGCGCAGGTCTTATTGCGCCGGACGAGACGACTTTCGAATACGTCAAGGGCCGCCCTCATGCGCCCAAAGCCGGTCAGTTCGAACAGGCCGTCGAATATTGGAAAACCTTCTATACCGACGAAGGCGCAGAGTTTGACAAGGTCGTGACGTTGCGCGGCGAAGACATCCAGCCGGTCGTGACATGGGGAACGTCTCCCGAGGACGTATTGCCGATTACCGCAACCGTGCCCAGCCCCGAGGACTTTACCGGCGGCAAGGTCGAAGCGGCGCGCCGCGCGCTCGATTACATGGGGCTGACGCCGGGCCAAAAACTGACCGATATCGAGATCGACACTGTGTTTATCGGATCGTGCACCAATGGTCGTATCGAAGACCTGCGAGCGGTCGCCGAGGTCGTGAAGGGCAAAAAGATCAAGGATGGTATGCGCGCGATGATCGTGCCCGGATCCGGCCTTGTGCGCGCCCAGGCCGAAGAAGAGGGTCTTGCCGATATCTTCAAAGAGGCTGGTTTCGAGTGGCGCCTTGCAGGATGTTCCATGTGCCTTGCCATGAACCCCGATCAACTTGCCCCCGAAGAACGCTGCGCTTCGACATCCAACCGCAACTTCGAAGGTCGTCAGGGCTACAAGGGACGGACACACCTCGTCTCGCCCGGCATGGCGGCTGCGGCGGCTCTGACCGGCAAGCTGACCGATGTGCGTGAGTTAATGTAACCTTAACGGCAGCGGGATTCGGTACTGTCGCGATACAGACGCAATACCGACGTGATACCGAACCCCGTTTGAGCGCCCTAAGGGGCAGGAGAAACAAGATGGAAAAGTTCCAAAAACTGCATGGTGTCGCGGCACCTATGCCGCTCGTAAACATCGACACAGACATGATTATCCCCAAGGTTTTCTTGAAAACAATCAAACGGTCTGGCCTCGGTGTGAACCTCTTTGACGAGATGCGCTATGATCGCGACGGCAACGAAATCGCCGATTTCGTCCTCAACCAACCCAAATACCGCAACGCCGAAATCCTCGTGGCGGGGGACAATTTTGGCTGCGGTTCCAGCCGCGAACACGCGCCTTGGGCGATTGCGGACTTCGGAATAAAGTGTGTGATTTCAACGTCTTTTGCCGATATTTTCTTCAACAACTGCTTCAAGAACGGCATCCTTCCGATTGTGTTGCCGCAAGAGCAGGTGGACCTGCTGATGGAAGATGCAGAGCGCGGCGAAAACGCCCGCATCACGGTCGATCTTGAGGCTCAGGAAATCACGACATCGGATGGCCGGGTCCTTCCCTTCGAGGTCGACGCATTCAAGAAGCACTGCCTCCTGAACGGGCTTGATGATATCGGTCTGACGATGAAAAACGTTTCTGCAATTGATGCATTTGAAGCCAAAGCCCAAGCCGAGCGCCCCTGGGTCTAACGCTTCAATTGTGGCAAAATGAATATGGGCAGCCCCAACCTCGGCTGCCCATAGTGCTATCTAAAAATACTGACTGCACAAAGACTTAGGTCTCGTCTATTGGCCCTTGTTTTGTTGTGTCTAAAGGCTGCCGCGCTCAAGATGCCGCGCTTTTTCAATGGTGTTTTCTCGCATCACATTGAACAGGAGTGTGGCTCTGATTTTGTATCTTGGAAACTAAGCCTTGAGCCAAGCCGTGAATAAAGGCAAGATTGAGGCAAGAATGAGGCAACCCGTCAGAGCAGGCGGGATCAAGTTGGAACAAGCTCTCGGCAACGTATCGTGGGTGTCCAGTTTGAAGGAAAAGAGTAGTGGTCGGAAAACTGATTAGCGCATTGACGCGCGCAGTCCTTGTGGCGTTGCTTTTAGCGACGCCGGCATTGGTATTGCCCAATGTCACCACGGACTCGATTCACATTGTCGTTCTATTTTCTCTGTTCGCGGGTGGTTTGATTCTGATCGAATACTACTCGACTTATCCTAGCATCATTGAGTTCCGATATGCGCCGCCTTTCAATAGGTTACGCTTCATCGCGCTGTTTTTGACGGTCTTCACTCTCTCGATTGTCGCGCGTGGACAGTATGAACCAAGTGCTTTGACAGGGTTCCTGCGAACGCTTGGAATTATCGTGGGGGATGCAATCGACTTTCCGTATTCGCCGGTGCGATTGATGGTGATCATGCTTCCTGACGATGCATCCACAGACCTTGTCATCGCGGTTCGGACCGCTTCGGGGATTGCCTATCTTGTCTCATTGGCGGCATTGACCGTATTTTTCTTTTATGTGCGCATCCTTGGGTGGCCTGCGCGCAATGGGGCGTTCAATGTGTGGATCAATTTGCCCTTGTTTGATCCAACGGCCGGCGGAGATGTCCTGCCGCGGCTACAGCGTGATGGTCGTCTTAACATCGCGTTAGGGTTTCTTATGCCATTCCTGATCCCGGCGATTGTTCAGATGATGTCGGACCTTGTGGACCCGATTTATCTTGATGATCCAATGACTTTGATTTGGACGATAAGCGCATGGGCCTTCATCCCCGCAAGTCTGATCATGCGCGGCATGGCAATGGGGCGCGTCGCGGATATGATCAACGAAAACCGGCGTCGGGTCTATGCCGCCTCGCAGGTCTTGCACGTCGCCTAAGATATGCCGCCCTTTGTATTCTGAGCGGTTTATGCGCTTTTGAGACGCGCGCCGAAACGGTGCGGGTTGCAACGTATCAAACCGAATTATCACGTGATGGACCGGGCCTTATGCTGCGCGATATCCTGCGGGAAGACGCGCAGGCGCTCGCGGTGGCCGGTGCGATTGCCCATATCCGGCCCGATATCCTTGTTTTACAGGGTATTGACTATGACCATCATGGCTATGGTGTGCAGGCTCTCATGGCTTTGATTGCCAAGCAGGGGGTCACATACCCGTATCATTTTGCGGCACGCCCCAACTCGGGGATGGCCACTGATCTTGATATGAACGGCGACGGCTACCGGGGCGGACCGCGTGATTCACAAGGCTTTGGGCGGTATGCAGGCCATCGTGGAATGGCGGTGCTTTCAAAATGGCCTGTGATCACACAAGGCTTTCGCAACATGAGCGCGACCCTTTGGAAGGACTTGCCCGGTTCGGTGTTGCCAGTATGGCCCGATGGTAAGCCGTTCCCCTCGCAAGCGGCGCAGGATATTCAACGCTTGTCACACGTCGGGCATTGGGACGTGCCGATAGCGATGCCTTCGGCAGCCCCGCTTCACATTCTCGCGTTTCACGCGACGCCGCCTGTTTTTGATGGACCAGAAGACCAGAACGGACGACGCAATGCGGATGAAATCCGGTTCTGGCAGCTTTACCTTGATGGCGGTATCGGAGCTGCGCCCAAGGGCCGTTTTGTCATAGCGGGTATTGCCAATGTTGACCCTGAGCGCGGAGCGGGGCGCGCGCAGGCCATACGGGATTTGCTTTCTGATCCGCGCCTCCAAGATCCGGTGCCCACGTCCCCTGCCCACGGAACCAGAACCGTCGACTGGCCGGAGCCAGACCCCGGCGATATGAGGGCGAGCTATATTCTGCCTTCAGTGGAGCTGGATGTGGTTGCTAAAGGGGTATTTTGGCCCGCCCCAGAAACGCCCGAGGCGGATTTTCTTCAACATGACGGAGAAGATGCCAGTCGCCACCGGATTGTGTGGGTCGACCTCGACCTGTGAAGGGTGGGCCGTGTGGGTGTGTCGTTGCAACGTTGATTGCTTGGTATCCATTCCATTTTTGAAAGTGAGGAAGCGGGCATATTTTCTTCGTTTCTTGATCTTTTGAGCGTGCCCCGGTAGGCCAAGCGCAAGCAATTTCATCAAGGACGGAAACCCATGAGCAACCCTTCCCTTCTCATCCTCGCTGGCGACGGCATCGGCCCTGAAGTCATGGCCGAGGTCCAACGGATCATCGATTGGTATGGAGATAAACGCGGCCTTGCGTTCGACGTCAGCGAAGATCTGGTGGGCGGCGCGGCCTATGATGTACATGGTGTGCCACTGCACGATGACACGATGGCCAAGGCGCAAGGCGTCGACGCGGTGCTTCTTGGGGCCGTGGGTGGCCCAAAATACGATGTGCTCGACTTCTCGGTAAAACCGGAACGTGGCTTGCTTCGTTTGCGCAAGGAAATGGACCTCTTCGCGAACTTGCGTCCAGCGCAGTGTTTCGATGCTCTCGCAGATTTCTCGTCGCTGAAAAAAGACATCGTGGCCGGTCTGGATATCATGATCGTGCGCGAACTTACGTCGGGTTCGTATTTTGGCGAGCCACGCGGCATCTTTATCGAGAATAATGAGCGGGTTGGCATCAACACCCAGCGCTATACCGAGTCAGAGATTGATCGCGTCGCGCGCGCCGCCTTTGAGTTGGCCCGCAAACGCAACAAGAAGCTCTGCTCGATGGAGAAGGCCAATGTGATGGAATCCGGCATCCTTTGGCGCGATGTCGTGACCGAGGTGCATGCCGATTATGAGGATGTAGAGCTTTCGCATATGTATGCCGACAACGGCGCGATGCAGCTTGTTCGCGCACCAAAGCAATTTGATGTGATCCTGACTGATAACCTCTTTGGTGATCTCCTGTCTGATTGCGCCGCGATGCTGACTGGGTCGCTTGGCATGCTGCCTTCGGCATCGCTTGGTGCGCCAATGGAAAACGGTCGTCCCAAGGCGCTCTATGAACCGGTCCACGGATCGGCGCCGGACATTGCGGGTCAAGCCAAAGCAAACCCGAGCGCGTGTATCCTGAGCTTTGCAATGGCGCTGCGCTATAGCTTTGACCAAGGTGCCGAGGCGGATCGCCTTGAGGCTGCGGTGGAGAAGGTTCTTGCCGATGGTGTGCGGACTGCTGACCTGATGCAGGCGGATGGCGGCACACCTGTGTCAACGTCCGAGATGGGCAGCGCGATCATCGCTGCGCTGGATGCGAGCCTCTAAGTATTTGAGACTAAATGCCCTCGGCTTCTCTTGGGGCCGAGGGAAATTCTTGCCGCGCAATGGTCTGATAGTGCATCACACGTTCGGCATGATGCAGGCTACGATCAAGCCACCGCATCGCGTCGGTGTGGGTAAATACATCCTTTAGGCTATAAATCCCTGCATGCTCCCCGAGCAACAAGCCGCGGCGGTGCTTGTCTTTGCGGTGCCGCACGAGAGCGTGCAGACGCGCAAGCCGCAACGCCTCGCCTTCTATATCTTGGGCCGTTGCAAGCCGCCTAAACGCCGCGCCGACGGCAAGGGTTGGGCGTCGTATCAAATGGTTATCAAGAAGCTTTTGAATATGCGTGGTCTTCTGGGCTCTTTGCAGTAACCGCGCCATGTGATCCGTTTGGTGTAAAAGTGCCGAATAGGTTCGCTCTTCCTCTTCGCCAACGTGGTCGGGGTGGATGTGCGAAAGAAATTCTTCAAGATCGGACAGGGCGTTGTTCAACGGCGAAAGGGTCGCAATGCGACGATAGTCAGCAGGGTCTTTCAGCGCACTGCCGAGGGCTCCAAAGAGAATGCGCGCAATTTTTTCTGCGGCGGCCTGCGCGCTGATAAGGGCTGCATCTGGATCGTCAAGAAGCTTTTGGTCGAGCGTTATGATCTGGTCGGACTTCTTCTCTGGGACGAGGCGAGCCACCATTCTGGCGAAGGGCTGGGTTATTGGAAGAAAAACCGCCGTGCCGACAATATTGAACCCGGTATGGAAAACGAGAAGGGCCGTCATCGGGCCTTGGTGCTCGGCCAGAATAGCCAAGGCTGGTGCGCTGAGAAAAAGCAAAGGCAGCGCCAGAACTGCGATGGCACAGTTGAAAATGAGGTTGGCGACAGCCGTCTGCCGCATTGGCCTTGACCCGCCAATGGATGCAATAATGGCGGTGAAGGTCGTGCCGATATTCATCCCGATCACAAGGGCAATCGCTTGCGTTAGGCTTATCATGTCGCCCTGTAGCATCACGAGTGCCAGTGCCATCGCAGCCACGGAGGCTTGCATCACCACCGTGAGCACCAATCCGACTAAGACAAAGAGGGCGAAACCAAGTGCGCCTCGGGCCTGAAGGGCTTGCGGCGATATTGTATCGCCAAGGTGGGCGAGACCGGTTTGCATGAAATGAAGACCGATGACGAGGAGGCATAGGCCGGAAATGCCACGCCCCAGTCGGGTCCATGCGCCACGTCCAAGCAGACTTAGAAGGCTTGTCGGCAGAAGGAGAGAAAAGGCAACGCTGAGAAGGTTAAGCTTGAAGCCAATGAGCGACACAAGCCAACCGGTCGCTGTTGTGCCGATGTTGGCACCGTAGATGATACCCAACGCTTCGCTCATACTAAGAAGGCCGGCACCGACGAACCCGACAGTCAAAACCGTCGTCGCGCTTGAGGACTGAATGATGATTGTGCCAATGGCACCTGTCATAACACCACGTAGAGGCGTTGTGGTGAAGCGGGCTAATATCTTACGAAGCCTTGAACCCGCCGCATCGCGCAGGGCGCTCGTCAAGATTTCCATCCCGACAAGGAACATGCCGAGGCCACCAATTGCGTAGAAGAATTCCTGCGTCATCGTTCCGACTTTTTTTCGAAGTTTGACGCAATCAGGGGGCCGCGACAAGGAGGCTTGAAAAACGAGCACCCCTTTCAAAAGGCGCTTGCAAAATAAATCCACGCCGTATAATCCACGCGCCACGGTCGGAGTGTAGCTCAGCCTGGTAGAGCACTGTCTTCGGGAGGCAGGGGTCGGAGGTTCGAATCCTCTCACTCCGACCAATAAATTCAATAACTTACAAGACCTCCGCAAATGTGCTTACTGTTAGGGTAAGCACATAGTAAGCACGGCGTGGGTAAACTCAGGTCATTTTGGCGATTCCAGAGCCGTCTTTCATCACCCGGTGTCAGGTGCGGTCCCGTCTACCCTGCAAGCTCTTGCAGTCCGGGTAGGATGGCATCCATTTCAGCTCGGAACTCTGCCTGCCGACCGTTTCCGGGAAAGGATACGGTATGGACTGAACTACCGCAACCTGATGCGGTCACGGCTTCTTCGACCGGCCCTCTGATCGCTTTCATGAAAGCGATCACCGCAAGTGGCTGATACTCTCTGATGCGGCTCGCCAATGAAGCCACATTGCTTGTGTGCATTGCTGTCCGTTCAGATCGGGAAAGCCAATTCACTGGTTCAAGCACCAAGTCGTCCAAGTACATACCTGCTGCCATGAACGCCCCAAGGAAGCTCGGCTTCGCACCGATGATAGGTGACAGAACGCGCTTAAATTCCCGATGGACCTGCCCGGTGCCTTTTTAGAAGAAATCGCCACCAGCCGGGGCGCTTTCCCCAACAAAGAGTACCTTCACTTCGGAAGGACGAAATCTTTCCCGCAATGGTTCAACGCCAGAATATCTCATGACCCAATCTGGCTCCTACGCCCAATAGAGTAAGAGATAGATATATAGGTAGATAGCTTGTTTTCCTCGGAGCCGCCTTCGCGCCCCTCACACGCGCGGCGGAGGCGGCTTCGAGGGAAACAAGCGGGTTTTCCTTGGTGAGCAAGAGCTAATTCGTGCATCCACCAGTTTGTTATAGCCGATGCCGAAACGGCCCTTCGAGACTTAGAATCCGCTATCGTATCCCGATTTCAAAAAACCAGTCAGGAAGGCTGCGGCATGATCTGCCGCAAGTTCACGAAACACGTCATCCGTCTTCTTGTTACAAAGATCCGATATTCCTCGGACTGCGAAAACCTCGGTTGCAGCATCATCCTTGAAATGCTCACGCGCTCTTCGAACCGCTAAAGACATGCCGCCCGTTTCCATCTCCACAGCAAAATAGTCTTTGTCGTCTTTCTTTACGCCTTCTCGTATGGATTTCTTATTGAGCACAAAATCCCAAGACATGACTTTGCCAAGTCGAACAATCGGTTTGACCCGATCATAGTACTCATCGACTCGAAAGTCGGCGATATCATCTCTAAGATCCTCATCTGCAGCTGCGGCCTTCAACCATTTGTCGCAAGATGATCTAAACCCGGACTCCTTGGTTGTCGGAAATAGGCCAACTGCTGGAGCGTCGCTATCGTCTAGTCCATTATTCGTCCTAATAAAGCTAGAGATAAGATTCTGAAGCCGGCCATTCACCGGGTGATCTTCAAGCGACTTCTTCCTCATCTCTTCAGAAATACTATCGCCTGATATCTTGTCGAACCCACGCCAGTGAACGCTACTCGACACAATGACGTTCCCAAGCTGTGCTTTTTCCATATCCAGAGAGCCGCCGATACCGCAAAAAACAACCAAGCGGGGCCTATGCTGGGTGTGCAAAAGGTGCGACAATTCAATGCCTGCGAATCCGTTGCCCGCTCTGCCAAGGCATCTGGTGAGAACTATGAGATCAGGTTGATCTGCCGTAACCGGCAGCTTCCAGCGGTGTAGGTCCTTCAACCTTTCCGCTGGCGTCTGTTCCACGCGTTTTGCACCAACACGAGCTAGGTGGCTGTCAAGGGCATGGGCTTCGAGCTCTTCAATGGTCGTGAAAATCAGAACATCGCAGTCTTCAATGTCATACTCATCGCCTGCGGCGATGTTCCGCTTAACTGCTGCCATTGTGTGCTCTCCGCCTCTTTACCGATAGAGACTATCACGTTCGAAAAAGACTTCGTCAAGGTTTTGTGACGAGGGGAAACGAACGAACAAAATGCGGTAGCGGTACGCCAAACTATCAAACCGCCCTTCTTCAATGAGACGAGAAAGGCGTATGGCCATATCAGCACCGCCAATATCGTACGTGCATTCAATGCACCCAGCTTCAATCGATGCCAGTTTGGAAAAAATACGCAACTCTCTGTAGAGGCTTCCCTGAAACGAAAGCATCCTATTTGTTGCGGCGGGACCAATATGACCGAAGAAGCCAACGATCAAGTCGGCTGAATCGCTGCTCTCACCTGAAACAAAGGATGGGGATAGCCTTCTCGCATGGGAAAAGGCTGCTTTTGCCGCGTCAGTGTTCATGCTCTGTCTGCCCATTTCAGTGGTCTAGCACCACATTTTGTGCTACGGTAGCATGAACCACCTAAATGTGAAAAAGCTTTTTTCATGGTGAGTCTCCCAGCATAGTGAATGCTTCCGCCTGCGGCAAGTCGAGGACCCAAAGACCCGTCCCGACACGCACAAGTACGCTAAAATACGATATGGAGTGCGTTTGATCGAACATGCTAAGCCGTCCTCAGCAAGCCCAGCTTCCTGAAAAACACCTCGTTCCGCAGTTCGGCGTCTCGAAGCATTTTCTTGTATGAGATTACGTGGATTGCTGCCTTGTGGTTTGGTGCAAACCCAAAATAGCCTTCTCCGTCGGGAGTTTCATGTGCTGCGAGCGATCGGGAGAGAATCTTGCGGGTCCCTTCGGTGAGATCACAGACCACATAGCATTCAAACGGCGTGTCCTTGCGTATCTCGGATACAACATCGCCATTGATGTCCCTTACGGTCTTGGATGTAAGCTTCTCAATGTATTCGAGAACCTGATCAACGGGATCTTTGCTCGGCCTTTCGTCACCGGGCCTTTTAAATTCTACAAGAACAACCGGATCATTGGTGCCCTCGCGCCGAAACCCAAGTGGATTAAAAAACACTAGGTCGGGTTCCTTTTGCGAATCCGAGTCCTTTGCGAGAACTCGCACCTGCTTGTCTGAGGCAAAGAACTGGTAGTAGGCCAGCAAGTCATCCACGATCCAAAGATTGTGCCGTGAATAGTCTTCGTCTGTCAGCATCTCACCCATCGGACAGATCAGGTCATGAATCGCCTTTTCGTAGTGGTAAGCATCTTCGCCGTCATTCCTATAGCGTAGAAAACTGCGGGCAAGCCTCAGAACCTGTCGGCGTTTTACGACCAGTTCCGCCAAGCGGTGCTTGGCCTGATCTGACACTCTTTCAAGCACCTTTTCCGCCTCGGATTTGGCCTCGTCGTCTAGGCTTTCTATTTCGTCATATTCTCTGATCTTGCGGGATATCTTACGTTCGTCGCGATAGAGTAATGTAAACAGATTCTCACCGATTTGTTCTTCATCCATTCCGGGGGAGAGTCGCGACACATAGCTGTCGATGTTCTTGACCTGTGCGACGAGCTGGGGGTGTTCCACAAGGAGGGATTGAACTGTAACTTTCTGCTGTGACTGAAGTTTTCCGATGTGATCCGACAGAAATTCTGCCGCACTTTCTAGAAGGGCTGAGTGCATCGCATCTGACTGGCCCGATGTAAGGCGGAAACTCAGGCGTTCCTGATCCACCCGTTCATTTAAGAAATCGCCGGAAACAAGTCCCACATAAGCCTTTCGTCCCTCAAGCTCCCGGAGTGCGTATTTTCGCTCTATAGACACTGGGTCGCCCACCAAGCGATGGTGCGCGGTAAGCAGGATCGAGTTCTTCAACTCAGTTGAGATCGTTGAATCAACATACATATGGGACATGGTCAGCTCACTTGTCTTTCCCTCGACTTCAAAGCTGACAGTTACAGTGGTAGCCGGTTCGATTTTTCCTTTGATGAACTCAGATAGGTCGCTTCTGTCTCCATTGTACTCAACCCAGATAGAGGGCATTGATCCGGCCATGAAATAGGAGAAGAAGTGTAAAGCCAGATCGCGCAAAAAGGAGATTCTTCGAACCTTTTCATTTTCGCTCGTCCGAACGTTGTGCAGTGTTACCGTTGATCCATGATCAAGTTGAAATTCCGGATCAGATTTGATGTTCTGAATGCTGTCTTCATCCTGCGGAACAAAATCAAAATGAATTGACCTTTTCTCACCAGCATCTTGGTAGGAGCTGCTGACGCTGATACTTCGAAATACTTTAACCCAAATAAGCCGCCCAACACCCTTTCCGCCAATTGCTTCCTTGAACCGGCTGTCGCTCGTGTCGAACGCCTCAAGATTCCCGGGTGTGAAGCCTGTGCCGTTGTCCGTAATCGATATCTTCTCGATGAGGTTTTCGCCGTCCGTGTCAACTTTGACCGTTATTTCACCTCGTGATGCCGCGTTTTCCCCAAATTTGGCCTCGATTGCGTGCACTGAATTGCTAACTGCCTCGTAGACTGAATAGAGGATGGCAAGCTTGCCGTCAGGCAGACCCATGTTGCTGATGCGTCCAAGGACATCAAATTTCATCGGCTTCCCTCAACAACGGTACCTTGGTTTCTGTGCTCAAATGGTCCGAAACCACTCTCGGCACAGTTGCAGATCATTCCGTTGCAGACCAGATCAAAGTGTGTGAGTCCGAGACGGGTCTTTCAACCTATCCCGGACTAGACCGGTATCTCCCAACCGGAAGGGGGTATGTTCCTGGGTTCTGAAATCTTTCTCGAATGCATCATCTTTATCCTTCCAAAGATATAGAACGGTGCAATTCTGATTGTCCTGTTTCCTATAACCATGATGCGTATGCATAGTGTGAAGGGGGTGCGCCGGTGACGCTTCGTTGGTCCTTGGCTGAATGCTCTCGGCCCCGACATGTGAACACAAACAGTTGCAGAAGGGCGGTCTTGTTGCCCGACGATCTTCTATACACCCGCTCAGACTCGATCACATAAATTTGGAAGGACGATTCATTGGTGGGTGGCAGAGGTTTCTTTGGTGGTTCAGGGTTTCTCGATTTGGTTCGCTGGTGTTTCCCTCGATTTTGAAAACAAATGGGACATGCGCGAATAGGACGGCACCGGCATGTTTCGGAGCCAGTTTCCCAAGCCGGACTTCATCCTCATAAGGACAGAGTCAATGGAGCTGGTGGACAGTTCCCCAGTGTTTCTCAGTTTCTCTGGGGTAACACAGGGGAACCGGGCCGTGACGGGCCTTTTGTCATTTCGCCTGTTTCAAAAGCTGACCGCTTTTGTGCATCGGTCGGGGGTCGTTCCCTGCCAATGCTTCGATCCGAACCTCACGGGCCAATCGTTTCGCTAAATCCAGAGGCAGGTTGCCGGGCTTGCCTAAGGTGATTTTACCCTGAACCCTGCGCCCTTTAATCCTGAACATGACGATGTAGCTCCGTATGCCCGATGGTCGAATACGCAGCCCAAAACCGGGCGGGTTTTCTGACCATATCGTATATTCAATACTGCGAGGCGGGGCTGTGGCCACGGTTTCTTCGGTCAGGTCGGGGCGGATGACAACGGCCAGCTTTTGGACCTCGGTGTTCATCGTGGGCACGACGAACAACTCTTCGGGGTCGATGTCGGCCAAATACTCGTCTGACAGATCGACCTTTTCTTTGAAATACCGGGGCAGCTTGTCCCTAAATGCCCGCTTTGCGAATTCATGACCGTATCCCTGATGCCGCAAAGCCCAGTAGGCATCATTGCGGACGCGTGGGTCTTCCGGGCCGATTGGTTCGCGTTGCAGCCGTTGCAGGAATTGCTTGTCGTCTGGGTTGTTGCGGGGCCTCATGGCGAAACCCCGCAAGCGTGGTGTGCCCTATCGGGCGATGTCGGCTTTGTTCGCTCCGAAGTATTCCGCGAGCTGCGGAATGGTCGCCGTGGTGTAGACGGACGGACCACAGGAGAGATAGAGGATTGCTCCATCGCCACCGTTGGCACGACCTCCGGCAACTTGGCTGCGCCGCACAAGTGCACCGCCGCCGCTTTTGGCCGGAATGAGGATGAAGTTGTCATTTTGATCTTCCATGACGAGACCCTTTCTGTTGGTTGGCGTCATGGTGAAGACCGGGTGGCCTTCACCTATCAATACAAACCAGACCCCCAGAAGGTGTCAACTAATGAGTTGCGTAAGTCGTTGATAAGGCTGTTTTTTGCCTTACCCCGGATTGCCAGCAAGCATCTCAAAGATATCTAAGTCTCGACTGCCTGTTTCAGCCTTAGGTTTTCTCAGAGCATGTTTGCGCCTTGTCATGATGACATTCGCGCAAATGGGTGTTTCGGACGTTGTCCGACGCTTTTGGGTGCGACCCTCAACCCATTGGTCAAGGTCTTCCTGAGTATAGTAAACTCGGCTTCCAAGCTTAATATGGCATGCTCCTCCACCCGTGTGACGAAGCTTGGCCATGTAGGCCATACTGTATGTGATGTTGTATGCCCGATTGAGATACTGGCGGGCCTCCATCGGCGTAAGATAGTCCTGTGCCATCAGTGCACTCCTTTGTTGCTTTCGAGTGCGACGCTCCTTGTCGCCCATATTAATACAGTGGGCGGCTCGAAATCTGCGGCGATCAGGAGTAACGATTTGTTACATGCGGGGATTGTCAGGTAATTCCAAAGTGTTACTTCCCATCCCCTTTTTGTACATTCTGGAACGGGATATTGTCAGCCATTTGGTTTAACGCCCGGCGCAGCGGGTCTTCGGTCAGGTGGGCGTACCGCGCGGTCGTTTCTGGCGACTTGTGTCCGAGAAGTTTTCCGATCATCTGAAGACTCAATCCTTGTTCAGCCCCGATGGATGCAAATGTGTGGCGCAAATCATGCAGGCGAACATCTGAAATCTCGGCATGATCAGAAATCCGCTTCCATGGACGTTTGAGATCGGCGCGGGGTCGATCCGGGCTTCCCCCGGCAATCACATAGGTTCCGACACGGGGCAGGTTTTCCAGAACGTCAATCGCCGCGTTGGAGAGATAAACTGTTTTGCGGCCAGTCTTGCTGTCGGGCAGGTGAAGCAGGCCACGCTCCAAGTCCACCTCGGTCCACCGCAAATGCAGGATTTCCCGCAGGCGACAACCCGTCAGGAGCAAAAGCCTGGTTGCGCCGATTACGTGGGGGGAAAGAACTTCACGCATATTGCCGTCTTTTGGTCGGTGTTTGATTTTTGCCTCGTCCCGAAGGGTCCATGGCAGGCCAATTGTCTCCGCCGTCTCCAATGTCCTCGCCAGTCGATCAAGCTCATCTTTACTCAGGAAGCGTTCTTTCGAACCGTCCTTGAATACCTTCACACCTGCGCAGGGATTCGATGGGACATAGCTGTGGTTCACAGCATAGGTGAAAATTCCTCCCAACAGACGAACTGAGCGGGTTGCCGTTCCTTTGCCACCGGTGATGATTGAGCGCCCCTTGGCAGTTCGAGTATCTCTTGCCGTCTTTCCCATGGCGACATCGTTCAACATTCGCTCAACATCTTGCCTTGTCACACTGCTAATCTTCTTTTTTCCAAGAAGGGGTCGAACATGACCATTGATGCGGCCAATGTCGGTCTTGATGGTGCTGGTCTTCTTTGTCGTCATGCCGTGTTTGATGTACTCGTCACATAGCTCACTCACCGTCATTTCTGACCTCGCCCGCCGTTCCTCTCCGACAAGATCGTTCCCAAGTTGAGCTGACGCCAGATAGGTCTCTGCTGCCTTTCTAGCCTCGTCTGCGGTCACAGTCCCGAAAACACCCAGCGACTTTCGACGGGTTGGCGATCCTCGACCGCCGGTGCGGTACTGCACGACAAAGGTCTTCCTGCCGTTCGGCCAAACCCGAACACCAAAGCCCGGTTGTTTGCCGCACCACACGAAGTAGTCCTTCGCCTTCAGCTCCAGCTTTTCCACCACAGTCTTTGTCAGTCGATTTTGGGTCATTTTGTCAAAGGAAGCACATAGGAAGCACGGTTTGCGTAAAGTGAGGTAGTTTGGATCGTTCCACTTCAGGCCGATCCACCTTAACAAAACACTATTTTCTCTATAAAATCAAACTTTACGGTAACTCGTGGTAACAAGAGGAAATATCAGAATTTCTCATTCCCTAGCCTTCGGGAGGCAGGGGTCGGAGGTTCGAATCCTCTCACTCCGACCAATTAAACAAGGCGCCCTAGGGCGCCTTTTTGTTTGGCGATGGGTCGCGTTGGGGCGGGTTGTGCTTTAGAGACGTCGCATGAACAATGAACCGCTCTTCGAAATATTCCTACAGACGACTCCGGGTCTTGAGATTGTCTTGCGCGATGAGGCTCTCGCGGCTGGCTTTCGCAAGCCCAAGGCGATGCCGGGTGGCGTGCGGCTTCGCGGAAATTGGCGCGATGTATGGCGTGCCAATCTTGTTTTGCGCGGTGCGAGTCGCGTGCTTGCGCGGATTGCTGGCTTTCAGGCTATGCACCTCACACAATTGGAAAAATTGGCCTCGGAGATCCCTTGGGTGAAATACTTGAGCGCTGATTTTCCGGTGCGTGTGGAGGTGAGTACGCGGGGGTCTAAGATCTATCATGCGGGGGCGGCGCGGGAGCGGGTGGAGCGTGCTTTGGCGGCGAATGGGATGGCGGTGGATCGGGAGGCGGATGTTTCGGTGCGCCTCAGGATCGAGGATAACCAGTGCGTGTTCTCGCTCGATACGTCTGGCGATCTGCTTCACAAGCGCGGTTATAAAGAGGCGGTTGCCAAGGCACCAATGCGTGAGACATTGGCGCCGCTTTTCCTGCGTGCTGCGGGGTATGATGGCCAAGAGCCTGTGCTTGATCCGATGTGTGGATCGGGCACGTTTGTCATTGAGGCCGCCGAAATGGCGATGGGGCTTGCACCGGGGCGCGCGCGCCGGTTTGCGTTTGAGAAACTGGCGACATTTGATCCCGATGCTTGGGCTGAATTAGTCTCTAATATAGTCTCTAATAAGGCGAAAAACACCTATTTCGGCTCTGACAGAAATGCCGGGGCCATAGCCGCTGCACAGGCGAATGCGGCGCGCGCCGGGGTGTCGGTGTGCACCGTTTTCAGGGCCGGACCAGTGAGCGAATTGCAACGGCCAGAAGGGCCAGCGGGGCTTGTCATGGCCAACCCGCCTTATGGGACGAGGATCGGCGACAAGCGCGGTTTGTATGCCTTGCATGGGGCGCTGGGCCAGACGTTGAAAGAGCGTTTTCAAGGCTGGCGGGTGGCGATTGTCACGACCGAGGAAAGCCTTGCAAGAGCGACGGGATTGCCGTTCCAACCCGCTGGCCCGCAGGTGCCACATGGCGGGCTGAAGGTCCGTCTTTATCAGACAAATCCCCTCTAAAACGCACGTCGGTATTGCGTATGTATTCCGTCTGTATTGCGACAGTGCGAGTTTGGCCTCCCAAATACCGCATCCGGGCGCGTCTGGCGCGTATTGCGGAGGGCGCATGCGGCGGTGTCCGGTTGACGAAGTGACCTTGCGTCGGTTCCAGCCCTATGGGGCAGGTTGTTGCGAGGTTTGCCAGTTCGCGGTTTTCGAATTCAGCCCTGACTGCTAAAGCCCTTGGCAGAAGACAAACAATGATGTTCGGGTTGGTTTGGCGACGTTCCGTTTCGGGGTTTCTTGGGCGGCAAGCGCCACTGCTCTGAGTGCGGTTGAGACCTCTGGTCAAGGCATTGGAAACCCGGTAGCGTCTGCGAAAACGACGAGGATTATTGGTGAGCACATCCCTTCCCAATCAAGGCGCAAGCGGGCAACCGCCCGAAAGCGCGTTTGAGCGCCGCCGCACCATATTGCGTTACCTTCTCGTAACCAGCGGCGTGGTGAAAGACCCCATTATCATATTGACCTTCCTCAGCAGCCTTTCGCGCACCGGGTTGATGTATTCGATCAACGAAACGGCACAGAACGCGTCGAAAGGGATTAGCCTTTGGTCGTTTGGCATTGTGGGTTGTGCGTTTGCCATGCTGCTTTGTGGCTACTGGCTTCGGGTGCGGATGCATGCGCTTATCACGCGGGTGCGTGAGGAAACGCGTATCCGGCTTGCCCGGACACTTCTTCGGGCGGATATTGATTTTCTACAGACAAGCCCGCATGGGCAGGTCCATAGCGCGATCACCTATGAAATTGACCAGATGACGGGGGCCATTACGAACATTGTCTCGGCCATTGAGGCGCTTGTCATCATCGTGTTTGTCGTGCCTTACCTGTTCTGGATCAGTTGGACCTCGGGGGTTGCCACCACGGCGGCGATCGGAATCGGCATTGTGGGTTACCTGTTCTTCGACCGCCCGGCGCGTAGAAGTATGCGAGTTGCCTCGGATGCGCGCGGGGTCTTTTTTGACCGCGCCCGCGATCTTTTGTCGGGATGGAAGGAACTGCGGTTGCGCAAATCCCGGCGTCAGGCGCTTGAGGACGAGACCATTGAGGTGATTGGCGAAGTGACCCGCCACACGATCACCGCCGAAAAATACTATGCCATGAGCAATGCCATCGGACAGGCGGCGGTCGTGCTGCTGCTTTGTTTTGTGGTGATCGTGATACCGCTTTTGCCGGGCGGCGGCGTTGCGGTGATGTTCCAGGTGCTGACGGTCATTTTCCTAACCAGCGGACCTATTGAATTGATGTTCGGGGCGTTTCCGGTTCTGAGCCGTGCGGAACATTCCTATTACCGGATTCAGGCTGTTGAACAGGCGCTTGTTGCGGCGCAGTCCCCTGCGCTTGACGGGCCTGTCACGGCACCTTCGGGCTTCAAGAGCATCCGCCTTGAGGGGATCGAGGCTAAGGTCGGTGAAGCAGATGGGCACGGGGGCGAAGCCTTTCAGCTTGGCCCGGTGAACCTTGAGTTCAAGCCGGGCGAGACTGTGTTTATCTGTGGCGGCAACGGGTCGGGCAAGACGACGCTTCTTGATATTATCACCGGGTTGCGCAACCCGGATGGCGGCGCGATTCTGCTTGATGGTCAGGTTCTTGATGCCGAGAGCCGCGCCGCTTACCGCGAACTTTTCTCATCGGTGTTTAGCAGTTTCCACCTGTTCTCGCGGGCCTATGGCCTTGGCGAGGACGAGCTTGCGCATTTGAAGCAGCGGATCAACGACCTGAACCTCTCAGAGCGGGTTTCGATCCTTGAAGATCGGTTCTCGACGCTGGCGCTTTCGGCGGGGCAAAAGCGGCGGCTGGCGCTTTCGGTGGCTCTTGCTGAGCGCCGCCCGATCATCGTTCTTGACGAGTTTGCCGCCGACCAAGACCCGGCGCATCGCGCATTCTTTTACGATGTCTTGATCCCTGAATTGTCGAAAGGCGGTCAGCTTGTCATCGCGATTACGCATGACGACCATCAGTTTCACAAATGCGACCGCCTTATCAAAATGGCAGACGGCAAGGTCGAGAGCATTACGACACCGGAACGGGCGGCATGAGCATCTCGTATACTGTCAGCCGGGGTAGCGCATGGCTTGTTGCGCTTGCGTTGGGGACCACGGGGTTTGTTGTCGTGGCGGTCAATGTCCTCATCTACTGGGCGCGTGACCTCTATGCGTTCAATCACCCCGAGCGAGTCGCCAGCAAACCGGCCACTGTGAGCCAGACGCTCGCGGATCAGATTATCGGGCCGTTTTTCGCGACATGGATGTTGATCTGTGCGCCGATCCTGCTTGTCGGGGTGGTGTCCTTTATCAGTGCGGGCCTGATCGAGTTCCGCAAATCGGGTTTGGGCACGGCCGCCGATATGCGCCGTATCCGTATTCTGACCGTGACGGTTTGTGTGTTGCAGGCGATGGCCTCGGTTGGGATGATTATGTTGAGCCATTTCCGGTTCCCTGACCACCACGAGTTGCACATGGTTGGCTCATATCTGTTTTTCTTTTCGCAGGCTTTTGTGATCGTTTTTGGAGAGGTGTTGTCGCGCAGCTATGAGAAACAGCCGGATGGGGCGACCTTCCTGAGAGGGGCGGGGGCAAGAATCCGGCGGTGGTATGTCTGGATTCCGATCGGGCTTGGGGTTGGGTATCTCACGCTGTTTATTCTCAAGGGGTATGATCTTGGGGCAATTTATCCGACGGTCTATTATACCTATACGCTGACCGAGCCGCTTTTGATCTCATCGTTTCTTGGGTATTTGCTGACCTATCATTTCGACATGGTCATGGCGCTCGGAGGTTATTTCCGGTCCCGGTCAATGGCACCGAGCATCTGAGAGGCGCGACGGGCGCGTTGCAGGGCCGTGACATGGGCGAGAAGCGCGAAGAGCGCGAGGCCATAGGTCGCGATCCGGGCGCTATGCGCGGGCAGTGCGCCGGCGAGGACAAGCATCACGCAGAGGAAGATAACCCGCTCCATGCGTTCGAAGAAATCGGGCCAATTGTCATTGTGGACCGGGGTTTCGATGGCGGTGCGGGCTTTGGCGTAGCTTGTGAAGAGGCTTCCCGAGAGGGCGAAAAGGGCCAGCGGCCACGCGTTGTGCATATAGCCGAGCGTCGCCAGAACAATCAGTTCTTGGTAGCGATCCACCATCGCATCGAAATAGCCGCCCCGGCGCGACCGCATATTGCGCCGCCGTGCGACGGCACCGTCGAGCGCGTCGAACACGAAGGAAAGCGCGAGGGTCAGGCCGTAGACGAGGGGCAGGCCATGCCAAAGGTAGAGGCCAGAGACCAGGGTCACGAGGATCAGTCCGGTGAACGTCACCTGATTGGGGGTCATGCGCGCCCGCACGAGCGGCGTGGCCATAGCCTCCCAGAGCGGATCAATCTTTGTTTTAATGAGACCGTCGATCATGGGGGCGGTTCCTATGGGTAGGTCTTGAGGATGGCGCGGCGGATTTTGTCGAGTCGGGCGTTACGGTCTGACAGCGCGGCGACGCGGGCTGGATCGGGGGCAAAGACGGCCGTTGTCCGGGTGCGCAGCGTTGCTGCGGCGTCGCGGGCGGAAGGTGCCCAGCCCAAGGTTTTCGCGGCAAGCGTGGCGGTGCCGAGCACCCCGGCGTGCCGTGCTTCGCCGACCCAGACCTCGCGGTTGAGTGCGTCGGCAACGGTTTGCCCGAAAGCTGCGTTGGCGGCGACACCGCCGACCATCGAGATCGGGCCGTCTTTGTGAACCGCACGTTCCTGCATCAATTTTCCGTAGGACCAACGCAGATTAAGCGCGACCCCTTCCAGCGCGGCCCGGCGCAGGGCGCGGGCGTCATGATGCAGAGCAAGGCCATGAAACACGCCGCGCAGGGCTTCGTTGTCGACCGGCACACGTTCCCCGGCCAACCAGGGCAGGAAGAACGGGTCGTCGCCTTGGGGGGCGCCCATATCATCGAACGCGCCGTTGAGCGCCTCGCCTTCTGTTTCCCCGCCGCTGATGCGGACGGCCCATTCCAGCGCCGAGCCTGCATTTTCCTGCGAGGCGATGAGAAGCGGGCGATACGCCAGGCTTGAAGAGATCGTGGCATAGGAATTGGCGACCGACAGAACCCGACCGGGCATAAAGCCCGCGATCCAACAGCTTGTGGCGGCGGCGATGTGCAGCGCGCCATCGGCAACCTGCCCCGAGCCGAGCGCGGCGGCGGTTACGTCCGATGTGCCGCCCAGAACAAGGGTTGATGCGGCAAGGCCGAGGTCGGCGGCGGCTTGCGGTGTCAGCGAGCCGACGATATCTTCGCCATCCACCATTTCGGGCATACGGTCGAGTGCGATTCCGGTCATCTCGGATAGGGCAGGCGACCAACCCTCGCGGCCCGGACGGGTATCCATAAGCCAACTGAGGTTGGCGCTTTCGGGGCAGGTCGTAAATCGGCCTGTGGCGCGATGCAGGAGCCAATCTTTGACATCGAGAATCCAGCGGGTCTGATGGTAGATGTCCGGCTCTTGGGCCTTGATCCAGAGGATTTTGGCAGTCGGGTCCATGCCATTGCGGGCCGGTGCCCCGTTGGCAAGGCGCAGCCAGCGGGCGAGTTTGTCGATGCGGTAGCCGTAAACGGACGGCGCGCCGCCGATCAAGGCGCGACCCGTCTCTGCGGCGCGTTTGTCGAGCCATGTCAGGCAGGGGCGCAGGGCGTTCCCGTGCTCGTCGGCACAGATGACACCGCAGAGCTGGCTTGAAAAGACAAGTGCCGCTGCGCGGTCCCGCAGGGAGGGCACGGCCTCGCGCAGGGTTTCAAGCGCGCGGGCAAGTGCAGACCACCAATCGGTCGGGTTCTGTTCGGCGATGCCACCCGTGGCAAGAGAAAGGGGGTAGGTTTCGGTTGCGCGCGCCAGAAGGCGCAAGTCGCCGTCCACCACGCCGACCTTGACGCCGGATGTGCCGAAATCGGCGGAAATGACGAGATCGCCCTTCGGCACCGGGTCTTCCTTTCAGTCAGGTAATGCGCGCGCAAGCTGTCATGGAACCGTTGATTTGGCAACCACGCTTCAGGCCAAAGCGGATGTATAAAGCGCCAGATATTGGGGGCCAACACTCTTTACATCAAAGGCAGCCGCGCGCTTGGCGCACCAAGCCCTAAGACGGGCATGTTCGTCGGGATTTTCGGCAAGGGAGATAATCCGTTCGGCCAGAGCCATTGCGTCGCCGGGCGGCACGAGGAGCGCCGTGCCGTCACCGTCGAGAACCGATGCATAACCGGCGTTTTGGGCTGCAATAGGGACTGTTCCGGCGGACATGGCCTCGATCAGGACGAGGCCGAAGCTCTCGCCGCCGAGGGCGGGGGCCACGAAGACATCCGCGTCGGCGATCAAGGCGCGGGCGGCGGTTGCATCGGGGGGCGGCAGGAACCGGACCGAAGGATAAGGCGCGGCCTTGGTGCGAAGCTCTTCCTCCAGGGCACCGCTTCCGGCGATGGTCAGGGTTGCGCGGGGCAGGGCGGTGACGACCTTGGGCCACGCCTCCAGCAGAACCTGAACGCCTTTGCGATCTTCGAGGCGACCCATGTAGACGATTTGCGGCGCTTCGAGGCGCAGGGGCATATCGCGGTGGGCGGCCCGCCACTCAGAGAGGTCAATGGTTGGCGGCAGGATTGCAGGAAGCGGATTTGCGCCGCGGTTTTGCCATTGTGCGAGGGGCGCGCGGGACGGCACGACGATGCGGGACAGTCGCGCGTTGAAATAGTCCGCAGCCTTGCCAAGCGCCCAAGCGAGGGGATCGCGTCCGCCTTCGGGCAAGGTTGCATGAAACGTCGCGACCGAAGGCAGCGAGAGCGCGCGCCAGACCTGCCACGGGAGCAATGGTGTCCAGGGCGTATGAAGATGCACAACATCGCCGCCCCATGCGCGAAGCGTGTCGACCGTGGCGGCGATTTCGGCCCGTCCTGCGCGGGTCAACTCAAAGCGCGTTCCGTGCACCGAGATATCGCGCGCCCGTCCAAGCGGGATCACGTTGGGCGCTGAGGGGCCATGTCCGGGCGGTGCGATAATGCGGGTTTCGTGGCCCTCGGCCTCGAGCCACGCACAGAGATCCCTTATGTGGGTTTGCACGCCGCCGGGGCGGTCCATAGAATAAGGAGTGATCTGGATGATTTTCATGGGTGGCTCGGGTGTCCCAACTTGCGGATGAAACAGCCCTACCATAGGGTCATGCGCGTATTCGAGCGGTTTCAGGAAGGCATCCTCTCATGAGTGAAGTAAGCGCGCTGATCGTGGCGGCGGGACTGGGTGTTCGCATGGGGCCGCGTGGAGAGATGACCCCCAAGGGGCTTCTCGAGATCGGCGGCTCGGCACTTGTGGCGCGGTCGGTGGCGCTTTTGCGGGCAAACGGTATTGGACGGATACGCATCGTGACCGGGCATCTTGCGGATCACTATGAGGCTGCCTTTGCCGGGGTTGCGGGGGTCGAGCTTGTTCATAGTCCTGAATACGCCACGACAGGAAGCGCGCGTTCGATGATGACGGGGCTTGCGGATATGCAGGGGCCGGTGCTTTTGCTTGAGTCCGATCTTATCTATGAGGCGGCGGCGATTGCAGCCTTGCGCGAGGGGCCGTCCTGTATTCTCGTTTCCGGAGAAACCGGGGCGGGCGACGAGGTTTATATCTGGACGCGGGAAGGTTCGGGCGGGACGCCTGTGTTCAACATGATGTCCAAGGATATCGCCGCAGTGGATACGCCGCATTATGGCGAATTGGTCGGGGTCAGCCGGTTTGACGCCGAAGATACCGAGCGTTTGAAACAGGCCGCGCGCCATGTTCTTGAGGATGATCCGAAGGCAGATTACGAATCAACCGTTATTCACATGGCCAAAACGCAGGATATTGCCTGTCGCAAGATTGCGGATCTGGCCTGGAGTGAGATCGACAGCGAAGACATGTATACCCATGCTGTTCAGGAAATATGGCCCAAGATCATGGCGCGTGAGGCCGTGGCGTAGGCCATGCTGCGATGATCTGTGACCGGCAAAGCACATTATGTCGCAGTGCCATTGAGCCGGGGCAGGGGGAGTGTTATCTTACGCATATGCCCGGCACCGGGGCGGATCGGTGCGTTAAAAGGAGGGCAGATCTCTGTCTCTGAATTCTGACGTGGCAGCAGCCGCTGATACCGGACCCGAGCTGACGGGTGCCACCAAGACTGCGACCAGCGACGCTTTGCTCGCGCGTATTCTTACCTCGCTCGACGACGATAAGGCCGAAGATATCGTGCAGATTGATCTGCGCGGCAAATCGGCAATGGCGGATTACATGGTGATCTGCTCGGGCCGCTCTTCGCGGCAGGTCGCGGCGATTTCGGAAAAGCTCATTGATCGGATCAAATCCGATTTCGGGCGGCTTTCCAAGGTCGAGGGCAAGGAAACCGGCGACTGGGTGCTTATTGATACGGGGGATGTCATCGTGCATGTCTTCCGTCCAGAAGTGCGCGAGTTTTACCAGCTTGAGAAGATGTGGTTGCCGGGCGGCACCGCCTGATCCGCAGCAAGGGGTAAGACATGGCGCTTGGCGTGCATATTTGCGCGGTGGGTCGGCTGCGGTCTGGCCCAGAGCGCGATCTTCTTGATGATTATCTCAAACGGTTTGATCGAACGGGGCGGGCGCTTGGCCTTGGCCCTGTGTCGGTGCGCGAGGTCGAGGACAAGAAGGGCGGTGGCATGAGTGCCGAAGCGCCGCTTCTTGAGGGGGCGATTCCCAAGGGCGCGGTGATCTGTGCGCTTGATGAACGGGGCAAGCTCATGTCCTCGCCGGATTTTGCTGCCATGCTGGCCGAGTGGCGCGATATGGGGCGCGCAAACGTGGCCTTTGTCATTGGCGGTGCGGACGGGATTGATCCGAGCCTTCGCGCCAAGGCGGATGCCAAGCTCTCTTTTGGCAAGATGGTTTGGCCGCATATGCTTGTGCGCGTGATGCTTGGCGAGCAGCTATATCGCGCGTCGTCGATCCTTTCAGGGGCACCTTATCACAGGGTTTGACGCGGCGTGGCCTCTTGGACGTCAGCGACACAATTGCGCTCTACGCAGTTGGGGCTTGCTTGAATGGATAATTGGTTATATTTCCTTACCAATCCAAGAGGAGAGACGCCCGCCATGCAGATGCCAGCCCCAGACCAGACCATTCTCGCCCGAAAGGCGCGTATCGTTGCGCGGTTGCGGAGCGTTCTTCCAAAAGATGCCGTGATTGATGACGAGGCCGAGACGCGCGCTTATGAATGCGATGCGCTCACGGCCTATCGCTGTCCGCCGCTGGCGGCGGTGCTGCCATCTTCGACCGAGGAGGTCGCGGCGGTTTTGAAGGTTTGCCATGATGAGGGCGTGCCGGTTGTGCCGCGCGGGGCGGGCACCTCGCTTGCGGGCGGCGCGATGCCGACGGCAGATTCGATCATCCTTGGTGTGGCGCGGATGAATGAGGTTTTGGAGACCGATTACGAGAACCGCTTTATCCGGGTGCAGACCGGGCGCACCAACCTAAGCGTATCCGGCGCAGTTGAAGAGGATGGGTTCTTTTATGCGCCGGACCCGTCATCGCAGCTTGCCTGTGCCATTGCGGGCAATATCGCGATGAATTCGGGCGGCGCGCATTGTCTTAAATACGGGGTGACAACGAACAATCTATTGGGTGTCACAATGGTGATGATGGATGGCGAGATCGTCGAGATCGGCGGCGCGCATCTCGATGCCGGGGGGCTTGATCTTCTGGGGCTGATCTGTGGCTCGGAAGGGCAGTTGGGCGTCGTGACCGAAGCGACCTTGCGCATCCTGCACAAACCCGAAGGGGCGCGGCCCGTGCTTATGGGGTTTGATAGCAACGAGGTTGCGGGCGAATGTGTGAGCGACATCATCAAGGCCGGTATCCTGCCGGTGGCGATTGAGTTCATGGACCGGCCTTGTATCCGCGCCACAGAGGCCTTTGCCGGGGCAGGCTATCCCGATTGTGAGGCGCTCTTGATTGTCGAGGTTGAGGGCAGCGAGGAAGAGATCGACGCCCAGCTTGCGCGGATCATGGCGATTGCGCGGCGACACAACCCGGTAGAGCTGCGCGAGAGCGGCAGCCCGGAAGAAAGCGCGAAAATTTGGCTTGGGCGCAAATCGGCCTTTGGGGCGATGGGGCAGATCAATGATTATATGTGTCTTGATGGCACGATCCCGGTCTCGCAGCTTCCCTATGTTCTGCGTCGGATCGGGGAGATGTCGAAAGACTACGGTCTTGATGTGGGCAATGTGTTTCATGCCGGGGATGGCAATATGCACCCGCTGATCCTTTTTGATGCCAATAAGCCCGGCGATCTTGAACGATGCGAGGCGTTTGGAGCGGATATCCTCAAGCTCTGTGTCGAGGTGGGGGGGTGTTTGACCGGCGAACACGGGGTCGGGATCGAAAAGCGCGATCTGATGGTCGATCAATACGCGCCGGAAGACCTTGAGATGCAGATGGCGGTCAAGGATGTGTTTGATCCCAAGTGGCTTTTGAACCCGGCGAAGGTTTTCCCGCTGGCGTCGAGCGAAGCGCGTCGGATGGCAGCGGAGTAGGGGGCTTTGCCCCCGGCCTTGCGGCCTCCCCCAGAGTATTTTTCCAGAGAAGAAGCATATGAAACCTGAGAGTGAAGCGGCACTGGCCGAGATTGTGAAAAACGCGGATGGGCCTTTGCGGATCGTCGGCGGCGGCACACGCGATATTGGCGCGCCGGTTGAGGGCGCGGAGCTTTCGGTGGCGGGTCTCAGGGGGGTGACGCTCTATGAGCCGGGCGCGCTTACGGTGGTGGCGCAGGCGGGGACGCCCTTGGCCGAGGTCGAGACGGCGCTTGCCGCAGAGGGGCAACGGTTGGCGTTTGAGCCGATGGACCATCGCGCGCTTCTTGGGACGCAAGGCACGCCCACGATTGGCGGTGCGGTGGCGGCGAATGTGTCGGGGCCACGACGTATTCAGGCCGGGGCGTGCCGGGATTCGCTTTTGGGGGTGCGGTTTGTCGATGGTATGGGGCGCGTCGTGAAGAACGGCGGGCGCGTGATGAAGAACGTGACGGGCTATGACCTTGTCAAGCTCATGGCCGGATCGTGGGGCACGCTTGGGGTCTTGAGCGAGGTGTCGTTGAAGGTTCAGGCGATCCCCGAAGCGGAGGCGACGTTGGTGGGGCGCGGAATGAGCGCGGCGGAGGGGGGCAGGGCGCTCTCGGCGGTGCTTGGGTCGCCCTATGATGTCAGCGGTGCGGCCATGATGGGCGGCGCGGCGATGGTGCGGCTTGAGGGTCTGGGAGATTCGGTTTCCTATCGCGTAAAGCGGCTGCTTGTGGCGCAATGCAATGGTTGGGAGGTTGTTGAGGGCGAGGCCAGCGCCGCGCTTTGGCGCGATGTGCGGGATGTGGTGCCTTTTGCCGGGCGCGAGGGTGCGGTTTGGCGCGTGTCGGTCAAGCCGTCGGATGGGCCAAAACTGCTTGAGGCGCTGGGCGGGCCGGAGGCGGTTCTTGATTGGGGCGGCGGTCTTGTCTGGGTTCTCATGGATGAGGCCAGCGGCGTGCGCGCTGAGGTGGAACGGCGTGGCGGTCATGCGACGCTTGTGCGGGCCTCGGAGGCGATGCGCGCCAAGGTGCCGGTCTTTCAGCCGGAAGTGGCGCCGGTTGCGGCGATCAGCCGGGGGCTTCGGGCCAAGTTTGATCCGCGCGGCATTTTTAATCCGGGATTGATGGGGTAGGCCAATGCAGACGCATTTCACCGAAGAGCAGTTGAAAGACCCCGGTATTGAACGGGCCAATGAAATCCTGCGCGCCTGTGTGCATTGTGGGTTTTGCACTGCGACCTGTCCGACCTATCAGGTTTTGGGCGATGAATTGGATAGCCCGCGGGGGCGAATTTACCAGATCAAGGATATGCTTGAGAACGAGCGGGTGCCGGATGCCAAGACGGTTTTGCATGTGGATCGCTGCCTGTCTTGCCTTGCCTGTATGACAACCTGTCCTTCGGGGGTGCATTACATGCATCTTGTCGATCATGCGCGCGAATATATCGAGAACCATTACAAGCGGCCTTTCATGGATCGGGCGCTGCGGTGGGTTTTGGCGCGGATATTGCCTTATCCGACACGGTTCCGGTTTGCCCTTCTGGGGGCGAAGATCGGGCGGCCTTTTGCGGTCCTGATGCCGGATGCGCGGTTGCGGGCGATGCTTGAGATGGCGCCGAAGTCGATCCCGCCGGTGAGCCGCAACGACGATCCGCAGAGTTTTGCGCCCAAGGCGGCAAAGACAATGCGGGTGGCGTTGATGACGGGCTGTGCACAGAAGGCGCTTAATACGGATATCAACGATGCGACGATCCGGCTTTTGACGCGGCTTGGCTGTGAGGTTGTGGTCGCTGAGGGTGCGGGATGTTGCGGGGCGCTGACGCATCACATGGGCAAGGCCAAGGAGAGCCATGCCACGGCGGCGAAGAATATCAAGGCGTGGTGCCGGGAGATGGATGGCGAGGGATTGGATGCGATTGTCATCAACACCTCGGGCTGTGGCACGACGGTCAAGGATTACGGGCATATGTTCCGCAATGAGGCGCTGGCGGAGGATGCCAAGCGTGTGAGCGATATTGCGATGGATGTCTCCGAAGTCCTGATGAAGCTCGACTTGCCGGAGGGGGCGGAGAAGGAGACGGTTGTCGCCTATCACGCGGCCTGTTCGTTGCAGCATGGGCAGCAGATCAAGACCTATCCCAAAGACTTGCTCAAGCGCGCCGGGTTTACCGTTGTGGAGCCGGCGGATAGTCATCTTTGTTGCGGATCGGCGGGGACGTATAACCTCATGCAGCCGGAGATTTCAGGCAAGCTCAAGGACCGCAAGGTGCGCACGCTTGAGGCGAAAAATCCCGATATCATCGCGGCGGGGAATATCGGCTGTATGGTGCAGATCGGATCGGGGACGGAGGTTCCGGTCGTGCATACGGTTGAACTTCTGGATTGGGCGACGGGCGGGCCACAGCCTCCGGCGCTTACCGAGCCGGGCAAGCGCGCGCCGGAGGTGCCGATCCTAAGGTAGCCCGCTTCCTGCCCCAGTTTTGCCTTTTCGTGCCTGTATCCAGAAGGGCAACACGAAGGGAGTTCCTATGCGGCAGATCGGCCTTTTTCTTGCTCTATGGCTTGGCATCGCGCAAATCGCGGCGGCCGGTGATTCCGCTTTGGCGCGGCTTGAGAGCGGCGATGCCGTGCGAGGATGGGAGGCCGTTGGACGGCTTGAGATTGGTGGCAAAGGATTTTGCACAGCGGCGCTTATTGCGCCTGATCTCGTTCTGACGGCGGCGCATTGTCTTTTTGATAAGGCGAGCCAGCAGCGCATCAAGGCCGGAAATATTGAATTTCGCGCAGGCTGGCGCAATGGGCGGGCGGCGGCCTATCGCACGGTGCGGCAGGCGATCATTCACCCCGATTATCGGATTGCAGATAAGAAAGACGCGCAGCAAATCGGGCGCGACCTTGCGTTGCTGAAACTGCACCATCCAGTGCGCAATCCCAAAATGCGCCCCTTTGAAATTGGCGGCGTGATGCGGCGCGGCGCGCGGGTTGGGGTTGTGTCCTATGCGCGGGACCGGGACAACGCGCCGACGCTACAGGAAAGCTGTGAACTGCTTGGAGAACAGCGGGGGGTCTATGCGACAAGTTGCAGCGTCGATTTTGGCAGTAGCGGCGCGCCGGTGTTTGCCTTTGAAGGCGAACGGCCACGGTTGATTTCGGTTATTTCGGCCAAGGGCCGTATGGGGGCGCAGGATGTGGCGCTTGGTGTGGCGATTGACCAGCCGCTAGAGGTTCTTATGGCGGCCTTGGAGGCACAGGGGGGACGGCGCGCGACCGGCGCGAAGTTTGTGAAGCCATGAGAGTAGTGATTGCCATGATTGTCGCCTGTGTTGCGGCGCTTCCGGCGTTTGGCGAAGAGGGGCTTCGGGCCTTGCGCAGCCGGGGCGATTTGATCGGCTGGGAGGCTGTTGGGCGTGTGGCGCTTGTGGGAAAGGGGTATTGCACCGGCGCGTTGATCTCGAGCGACCTTGTTCTTACAGCGGCGCATTGCGTCTATGATGATGCTGGCAGACCCATTCCGCCAGAGCGTATCCGGTTCGAGGCAGGCTATGTTGCAGGGTCGTCCCTTGCCGCGCGTCAGGTGGATCGGGTCGTTGCCGAGGAAGGCTATGTGCCGAGCACCGATGGCAAAATCGCCACCAATATGATGCGCCATGATATTGCGCTTTTGCGCCTAGCATTTCCGATCTCGGTAAGTGAGGCCAGTCCTTTCGCGCTCTATGACTCGCCCCAGACGGGGGACCGTGTTTCGGTCCTGAGCTATGGTCAGGGGCGCAGCGAGCATCTTTCGTGGCAGCGGACGTGTTCGATCCTTGCGCGCGGACGGGGGCTTATGAGCTTTGATTGCGACATCACCTATGGATCTTCTGGCGCGCCGGTTTTTGCCCGCTATGGCAATCGCGTGCGCATCCTTTCGCTTGTGTCGGCTATGGGGCGCGACCGGGACGGGCGCAAGGTTGGCTATGGGATGGAACTTCCTCAGACGGTGGCGCGGCTAAAGGCGCGGATGCGTGGGCAGGGGTTGGCGACGGTCCGGGGCAGTCTCGGGGCGCGGCGGATCACGGTCGGCGGCGCACGCAAACCTACAGGGGCCAAGTTTCTCCGGGTTGACTGACCTCTTGAAAAGGCAATTTCACAGGCACATTTGATAGGAAGCGGAGCGCCTCTTTTGGGTTCCGCATCCTAACTAGCCTGTCCCTTTGGGAAGGTGAAAACCAGAGTTATCGCTCAAAAGGAGGATGACACATGCGTCATTTTGATTTTGCACCCCTTTACCGGTCTTCGGTCGGATTTGACCAGCTTGCCAGCCTGATGGATCGCGCCCTCTCGACCGATGCAGGGCAGCCGAGCTACCCGCCATACAACATCGAGAAAACGGCAGAGGATTCCTATCGTATCTCGATTGCTGTCGCCGGGTTTAGCGCGGATGATCTTGGCATTGAGGTCAAGGAAAACGCGCTTGTCGTGACCGCGCGGAAGGCCGAGGAAGACACGGACACAACCTATCTGCATCGCGGAATTGCGACCCGCGCCTTTGAGCGTCGGTTCCATCTTGCCGATCATGTGCAGGTGATCGGGGCGAGCCATGCGGATGGTATGCTCCATATTGATCTTGAACGCGAGATTCCCGAGGCGCTCAAGCCGCGTCGGATCGCGATTGCCAACGGCGAGAAGGTTCAAAAGGATGTGGTTGAGGCGAAGGCCGTCAACTAACCCGCGTTCCAGATTTCCAAGCCTTGGATTGACCCCCGGTTGCAGGCGCGGCCGGGGGTTTTCGTTTGCTCCCAAGTCGGGGCATGTCTGGGTGGTGCCGAGATTTTCTTGGCGTGAAACGGTGATCTGCTCTAGGCTGGGGGGATTGTTGGAGTTGTGTCGTTTTGCATGAGGCGTGTGTTTGATGGTTGTGCATGAATATCTGCAAGAGTTTGGCATCCATTGTGTGCGTGCGCGTGAGCCTTTTGATCTGACGCAGCTTTATGAGCTTGTGACCCACGAATACAGTCGCGGGGATGCCGACGGGATCGGTCAGCCCGTGTTCTTTGATTTGCGTGAAATCGACGTGCGCCGCATTTCCCAACCGGACATTCGCCGTCACATAATGAAGAAATCTGTGCTTGATGAGAGCGTGACGGATATTGTCGTGGCCTACCTTGTCGATGGGCTTTCGTCCCAGGCGATGGTGCGCATGGTGAATACCTATTCCGAGCTTTCGGGGGTTTCCAGTGAGGGCAAAACCTTCATCACCGAGAGCCTTCGTGAGGCGGTACAATATCTTGCAGGGGCCGCCGCATTAAGCGAGACGGACATGGCTATGCTTGAAGAGCGCCTGTCGCCGTCGGTTGTAACGATATTTCCCCGCGGATCGGCCTAACGCCGACCCGCAGAGAGGGTTTGCGTTTGGATCAGACGGACATGCAGATGTATTTCATCTCCAGGAATTCGTCGATACCGTGATGGCTTCCTTCGCGGCCAAGGCCGGATTGCTTGATACCACCAAAGGGCGCGAGTTCGGTCGAGATGATGCCGGTGTTGACCCCGACAATCCCATATTCAAGAGCCTCGGCCACCTTGTGAACGCGGCTCAGATCTTTGGCATAGAAATACGCGGCGAGTCCGTAGATCGTATCGTTTGCCATCGCGATGACGTCGTCTTCGTCGTCAAACTTGAAGAGCGGGGCGAGGGGGCCGAAGGTTTCTTCGGTGGCGAAGGCCATATCCGTTGTCGCACCGGTCACGATTGTGGGCGAGATGAATGTGCCCGGCCCTTGGTGACGTTCGCCGGTCAGCGCGATTTGCGCGCCTTTGGCTTCGGCGTCTGCGATGTGGTTCTGCACCTTTTCCATAGCTTGTTCGCTGATCAGGGGGCCGAGGTCGGTCCCCTCTTCAAGGCCATCGCCGACGCGAAGTTTGGAGACTGCGGCGACAAGCTTTTCTGTGAACGCCTCATAGACACCCGATTGCACGTAAATCCGGTTGGCACAGACGCAGGTCTGGCCATTGTTGCGGAACTTGCACATCAGCGCGCCTTCGATGGCGGCGTCGAGGTCGGCATCGTCAAAGACAATGAACGGTGCATTGCCGCCAAGTTCCATCGAGCATTTTTTGACCGTTTCGGCGGCTTGCCCAAGCAGGATGCGACCCACACGGGTTGAGCCGGTAAAGGTAATCTTGCGCACGGTGTCATTGGCGCAGAATTCCTGTCCGGTTTCGGCGGCGTCCTGGGTTGTGACGACCGAGAATACGCCCGCAGGAATGCCAGCCCGTTCGGCCAACACAGCCAGCGCCAGCGCGGAAAGCGGGGTGAGTTCAGCAGGGCGTGCGACGATGGCACAGCCCGCCGCAAGCGCCGGCGCGGCTTTGCGTGTGATCATTGCGTTGGGGAAGTTCCAAGGCGTGATCGAGGCGGCGACGCCGATCGGCTGTTTGAGGACGGTGATGCGTTTGTCCCGCTGATGGCCGGGGATGGTCTCGCCGTAGATGCGTTTTGCCTCTTCGGCAAAAAATTCGATGAACGAGGCACCATAGGCAATTTCACCGGCGGCTTCGGCCAGCGGCTTGCCCATTTCGGCGGTCAGGATCGTTGCAAGGTCGTCTTGATTTTCCATCAAGAGGTCAAACCATTTGCGCAGCACCGCAGCGCGTTCCTTGCCGGTCCATTTGGCCCAGTCCTTTTGCGCGGTGTCGGCCTTGGAGATGGCGTCAGCGACTTGTGCGCGGCTTAGGTCGCAGACGTCGGCAATCACATCGCCACGGGCCGGATTGGTGACTTGGAACGTGCCCTTGTCGCCTTCGACCCATGCGCCGCCAATATAGGCGCGGGTCTCAAGGAGGGTTGGGTCCTTGAGAAGAGATTTCAGGTTTGTCGTTGTATCAAGCATGGCTCGCTCCCCGTTTCATGATGGCAGATGAAAAGCACCTGTGCGTAGACTTGTCCAGCCAAGGCGATGAGTCCAGTATGAGTTAATTTTTCGGACCAAGGATTTTGGAATGACCCTTGATGATGCCTATGCCAATGCCGCCTACATCCCGGATGCGGATCAGTTTCCAGAGATGTGGCAAGCCAAGGCCGAGGCGTTTCGCCTTAAATCCTTGAGCGAAAGCGGGATTGCATACGGGGTGGGCGAACGGCAGGTGATGGATATCTTCCTGTCCGACACGGTAGCCAAGGGGCTATTGGTGTTTGTTCACGGGGGGTATTGGCTGCGATTTGATCGCAGATATTGGTCTCATCTTGCACAAGGAGCGCTTGCGCGGGGATGGGCCGTGGCGATGCCGTCTTATGATCTTTGTCCAAGTGTGCGCCTCCCGGAAATTACGGCGCAGATTGCGAATGCCGTTGGCGCGGCGGCGGCGCGTGTCGTGGGTCCGATCTGTGTTGCCGGGCATTCGGCGGGGGGACATCTTGCGGCGCGGATGGCGATGCCGGGGGTGTTGCCGGAGGACGTCGCCGCCCGTCTGCATCACGTCATGCCCATTTCGCCGGTCGCGGACCTACGCCCGCTCATGCACACGTCGATGAACAAAGACTTGGGGATCACGGAAGAGATCGCCGCCGCCGAAAGCCCCGCTTTGGGCAAACCCCTTGAGGGTTTGGCGGTCACAGTTTGGGTTGGGGGCGATGAACGCCCCGCTTTTCTTGATCAGGCCGCTTGGCTTGCGGAGGCTTGGGGCTGCGGTCATGTTGTGGCCGAGGGCGCGCACCATTTCGACGTGATTGCGCCGCTGGCTGATCCGCAAAGCGCCATGATGGAGTGCCTGTTGGCAGGGGGAGCATGAGCATGGATTGGGATTTTATCGTCGTCGGCGCGGGGAGTGCCGGGTGTGTCGTTGCCAATCGGCTAAGCACTGCCGGACATAAGGTTTTGCTTCTCGAAGCAGGCGGGCGCGATACCTATCACTGGATTCATATCCCGATGGGATATCTCTATTGCATTGGCAATCCGCGCACCGACTGGATGTATAAAACCGCGCCGGACAAGGGGCTTAACGGGCGGTCGCTCCTCTATCCGCGGGGTAAGGGGCTTGGTGGCTGTTCGTCGATCAACGGTATGCTCTATTTGCGCGGGCAGGCAGCGGATTATGACGGCTGGCGGCAATTGGGCAATCCCGGTTGGGCTTGGGACGATGTTCTGCCGCTGTTCAAGAAGGCCGAGGATTACATGGATGGTCCCTCCGAGATGCATGGGGCGGGTGGCGAATGGCGTGTCGACAACCAGCGCCTGCAGTGGGATGTGCTTGATGATTGGATGGCGGCGGCAGAAGCGGCTGGTGTGCCGCGCACCGATGATTTCAACACCGGCAACAACGAAGGCGTCGGGTATTTCAAGGTCAACCAGCGCAATGGCTGGCGGCTCAACACCTCCAAGGCGTTCCTGCGCCCGGTGAAGGATGCCAAGCTTCGGGTTGAGGTGCATGCCCAGACCGAGCGGCTTTTGATCGAAAGCGGGCGGGTTGTTGGCGTTGCCTATCGGCAGAATGGTGTCCTTAAGGAAGCGCGTGCCGGGCGCGAGGTTATCCTTTCGGCGGGGGCGGTGAACTCGCCGCAAATCCTTCAGCTTTCGGGGATTGGGCCGGGGGATGTGCTTGGGGCGCATGGGATCGAGGTCCGACATGAGGTTGCCGGGATCGGCGCGAACCTTCAGGACCATCTACAGCTGCGTTGTGCGTGGAAACTTGACGGGGCAAAGACGCTTAACACGATGGCCAATTCCCTTTTTGGCAAGGCCAAGATCGGGTTGGAATACCTATTGAAACGCTCGGGGCCGATGTCGATGGCCCCGTCGCAGCTTGGGGCGTTTACCAAGTCACGACCCGACCTTGAGACGCCAGACCTTGAGTATCATGTGCAGCCGCTGACGCTTGAGGCGTTTGGCCAGCCGCTTCATGATTTTCCGGCGATGACGGCGAGTATTTGCAACCTGCGCCCAGAGAGCCGGGGGCATGTGCGGATTACCTCGCCCGATCCGGGCAAAGCGCCGGAGATCGCACCGAATTACCTGAGCACCGAGGGCGACCGCGCGGTGGCGATTGCGGCGATCCGGCAGGCGCGCGGAATCATGGCGCAGGGACCGATGGCGAAATACCGCCCCGAGGAGATGAAGCCGGGGATCACGGCGCAGGACGATGCGGAATTGGCCAAGGCGGCGGGCGATGTCGGGACGACGATCTTTCATCCCGTCGGCACGGTGCGCATGGGGATGGACGAGGCCGCGCCGCTTGATCCGCGCTTGCGGATGCGGGGGATCGGGGGGGTGCGTGTTGTGGATGCGTCGATCATGCCGACAATCACCAGCGGCAACACCAACGCGCCGACCATTATGATCGGCGAGAAGGCGAGCCAGATGATTTTGGAAGACCTGGTTTAGGAGTCTTCCGGGGCAATCTTATCTTGGGTTTTGGTGTCGAAATCGCCCGCATCGTGGCGTTCGTGGAGTTGGTATTTCGGATCACCGAAGGTGCGATTGACCATGCGTCCGCGCTGCACGGCGGGGCGGGCGTCGATCTCTTTAGCCCAGCGAATGACGTTTTCATATTCATGCACGCTTAGAAATTCGCCGGCTTCATAGAGGCGGCCAAGGGCAAGTTGCCCATACCATGCCCAGTTGGCGATATCGGCAATCGTATAGTCGTCCCCAGCGAGATAGCGCGTCTCGGCAAGGCGTTTGTCGAGCACGTCAAGCTGGCGTTTGACTTCCATCGAGAAACGATCAATCGGGTATTGCCATTTCTCGGGGGCATAGGCGTAAAAATGGCCAAACCCGCCGCCAAGATAGGGCGCGCTACCCATTTGCCAGAACAGCCACGAGAGCATTTCGGGGCGTTGTGCCGGGTCTTTGGTCAGGAAGGCGTCGAATTTCTCGGCCAGATGAAGAAGGATCGCGCCCGATTCGAAAACGCGGGTCGGGGGCGTTGTGGTGCGATCCAGAAGCGCCGGGATTTTTGAGTTCGGATTGACCTCGACAAAGCCCGAGCTGAATTGATCGCCCTCACCGATACGGATCAGCCACGCATCATATTCTGCGTCTGAAATACCCGCCGCGAGCAGTTCTTCGAACATGACCGTGACCTTGACGCCATTCGGCGTTGCCAGCGAGTAAAGCTGGAACGGGTGTTTGCCCGCCGGAAGCGCCTTGTCATGGGTGGCACCGGAAATGGGGCGGTTGATATTGGCAAACTGGCCGCCGCTTTCGGTTTCCCACGTCCAAACCTTCGGGGGGGTATATGTATCGCTCATGTGTGTCTCACACCCTGTCAGAATTGTTGTTCGTGAAGATTGTAGCCATTTTTTTCGGAATTGGGAGGGGGAGGTGTGTGCGCCTGAGCAGGGAGGGCTGTGCAGTGACCCGAAGGCAAGGCCCAGGAAAACGAAAACCCCCGGGCGGATGCCTCGGGGGTTGCCGAATTTTTGTGTCCAAAGCCGGACGGTCTTAGAGTAGACCCTCGCGCTGTGCTTTCTTACGTGCCAGTTTACGGGCACGGCGGATCGCTTCAGCCTTTTCGCGTGCTTTTTTCTCGGACGGCTTCTCGAAATGTTGCTTGAGCTTCATTTCACGGAAGACGCCTTCACGCTGGAGCTTTTTCTTCAGGGCACGGAGCGCCTGATCGACGTTATTGTCGCGAACACTAACCTGCATGTGGTTTTCACCACCTTTCTAGTTTGAGTTGCAATGAAATTGCAGGAGGCCGCCCTATAGCAAAGCCCTATATGATTGTCTAGTATCCAAACCAAGCAAAGGAGACCCGCAATGACCGCCGTAGACCCGAAAGATGCCCTTCTTGATGCCGCATTGATGCATGTGGCCTTTGACGGTTGGAGCGATGCGACCTTTGAGGCGGCGATTGTCGATAGCGGCGTTGCGCCCGCGCTGGCACATGCGCTTTGTCCGCGCGGCGCGGTGGACCTTGCGGTTGCGTATCACAAACGTGGCGATGCGGCGATGCTGGCGCGGTTCGAGGCCGAAGATATCTCGACGTTGAAATATAGCGAGAAGGTTGCCGTTCTGGTTCGGTTCCGGCTTGAAGCCGTTGAGGACAAGGAGGCGGTTCGGCGCGGCACAACGCTTTTTGCCTTGCCGCAGTTTGCCACCACTGGCGCTCAACTTGTTTGGGAGACCTGTGACGCGATTTGGACCGCGCTTGGCGATACGTCGGATGATGTGAATTGGTATACCAAGCGGATGACGCTTTCGGCGGTTTATACGTCGACGGTTCTTTTCTGGCTTGGCGACGAAAGCGACGGACATGCCGAGACCTGGGCGTTCCTCGATCGTAGAATCGAGAACGTGATGCAGTTTGAAAAGGCCAAGGCGCGGTTCCGCAACAGCACCTTTGGCAAGCTCGTGCAGGGGCCGTTGTCCGTGCTCGGCGGCATCAAGGCGCCGGGCGCAAGACACGATATGCCGGGGCAGTGGCGCGGCTGACGGGTTTTCGGCGCTGTGAGGGGATGATATGCCACGGTATGAATAAGCCCCCGAGGAGCAGACGATGACCCAGACCATGCGCGCAATCGAGATTACCCAAGCGGGGGGACCGGATGTCCTCAAGCCCTGCGACCGGCCTGTGCCACAGCCGGGGGTGGGGGAGGTGATCATCAAGGTTGCCTATGCCGGGGTGAACCGGCCCGACGCGCTACAGCGGGCGGGGATGTATGCGCCGCCGCCGACCGCGAGCGACCTTCCGGGGCTTGAAGCATCGGGAACGATTGTTGCCGTGGGTGAGGGCGTGAGCGATTGGGCGCAGGGCGATGAGGTCTGCGCACTTCTTCCCGGTGGCGGGTATGCGGAATATGTCCTGACGCCTGCGGCGCATTGCCTGCCCGTTCCGAAGGGGATGGACCTCAAAAGGGCGGCCTGCCTTCCCGAGACCTTCTTTACCGTGTGGTCGAACGTCTTCCAGCGCGGCGGTTTGAAGGCGGGCGAGCGGTTCCTTGTGCATGGCGGATCAAGCGGGATCGGAACAACGGCGATTCAGCTTGCCAATGTGTTCGGCGCGCGGGTCTTTGCGACGGCAGGGTCCGAGGAAAAATGCGCGGCTTGCCTTGATCTTGGGGCAGAGCGGGCGATCAATTACCGCGAGGAGGATTTCGTCGAGATATTGCGTGCCGAAGGCGGGGCGAACCTCATCCTCGATATGGTGGGCGGGTCGTATATTCCGCGCAATATCAAAGCGCTGGCGGATGATGGGCGGCTTGTGCAGATTGCGTTTCTGACCGGGCCAAAGGTAGAGTTGAACTTTGCCCAGATCATGACACGGCGTCTGACGGTGACGGGGTCAACCCTGCGCCCGCAGAGCGATTTGGCCAAGGCACGCATCGCTGAGGCGCTTCGGGAAGAGGTCTGGCCGCTTTTGGATGCCGGGCGTATCGCGCCGGTGATGGATAGCGAATTTGCCTTTGAAGATGCCGCTGCGGCCCATGCCCGGATGGAGAGCAGCGGACATATCGGAAAGATCGTTCTTAAGGTCTCAGGATAAGAAAATAGCGCGATTTCAGAAGGCTATCGCCGTTTTTCATGCTCAAACCGCTGTTGTGCGATGGCCTCGTGGCGTTCTGATTTCTGATGATCAAAGAGGGATTGCTCAACGTAATCGAGATGCGCCGTGACTGCGGCGCGGGCGGCTTCGGGGTCGCGGGCCTGTAAGGCGTCGTTGATCGCCCGGTGTTGTTCAAGCAGGTCGCTGCGCGTGACGCGCTGTTTGAACATCACGGAGCGGTTATAGAATACCCCCTCGCGCAGCAGTTGATACATGGAGCGCATCATGTGCAGCATGATGACGTTGTGGCTGGCTTCGATGATGGCGAGGTGAAAGTCGGCGTCCAAGCTGGCTTCGTCGGCGGGGTTGCGTTTGGCGTGGGCGGCTTCCATTTTGTCGAACACCGCCTGAATGACCTTGAGGTCGGTATCCGAGGCGCGCAGGGCGGCGCGTTCAGCGGCGAGCCCTTCCATGTCCCGACGGAAGGAGATGTAGTCGAATACGGCCTCATCATGGTTGGCAAAGAGCCGGATCAGCGTTTCGGAAAAGGCGCTTCCGAGAACGTCCGCGACGAAAACACCCGCCCCCGCACGCGAGACGAGAAGGCCACTTTCCTGAAGGTCTGCAATGGCTTCGCGCAAGGAGGGGCGGGATACGCCAAGCCGATCCGCGAGTTCGCGTTCAGAGGGCAGACGTTCGCCGGGCCGTAGGATTCCGCGCAGGATCAACTGTTCGATCTGACGCACCACGGAGGTCGAGAGTTTCTCGGTTTGGACTTTTTGAAAGGGCATAGTGTCCTGCTTCATCGCGCAATTGGTCAGGTGATTTGACCACGTTGACACGGCTCGAACAAGGGGGAAGCGCGGGCAAAAAGGACCAAAATCGCACGTCGGTATCGCGTCGGTATTGTGTCTGTATCGCGGTGGTGCGGGTTTTGTGCCTCTATTCTTGCCGCGCGCCGCAAAAAGGGCGCTCGAAAGCGCCCTTTCCATGAGTGTCATGTGATGCGGTTTATTCCGCTGGCACCGCTTTGGCCGCAGCAGGTTTGCCAAAATGCTGTCGGTTGAGACGCAGCACGAGGGCGATCGTCAGACCCTGCGAGGCAATGGCGATGGCGGTCAGTGCCCAGAACATGATGCCGAATTTGTCGATGGCACCAGAGGCCACCAGCCCCTTGTTGATGAAGAAATGCATCAACACGGCAAAGGCGACACCGGGACACACCAGAGCATAGGAGCCGGGCGAGGTTTTGGGGCCAAGGACGAAATCTTTGAAATACCCCTGACGGCGCATCACGAGCAGGCCAAGGGCAAGGAAGATGAGCTGAATTGAGAGCATCCGGGCCAGAAAGACCAGCGTCTCGCCATCGGAGGCATGCACGTCGAAGGTTGCGTGTAGGCCATGCCCCTGACGCAGGAACAGGATCGACAGGATTGTCACGATAGGCACGATCACCATCAAGGTCGGACCGGCCTCTTTGTGGGTGCCGTAGTGCAGCATTGAGGTAAAGGCGGTCGCAGCGGCGAGCAGCGTATAGACTACGGCAGTCACGGCGAAGAAGGTAGAGATCACCATAGCGATGGCAACGGTCTCGGGCGTTGTGCTCATCGCGGTGGGGGCGGCGAAGCCGACGCCAACCATCGACAGGGCAAAGGCGGGGAGAAGCTGGGCAAAGCTATTATGGGCCGTGACGTCAAAAAGCCCGCCTTGGGACAGAACGCGCCCGAGGAAATCCCCAATCAGGCGCAGCGCCCAGATGCCGACGATGCCAAAAGCGATCATGGCCATTGGAAAGAGATATTCCACAACGGTCCAGAGGCGCGGCACGAAGGCCATGCCGACGATGAACATGGCGTTGATGGTCATGGCGGCGGCGAGCGGACCGGCAAGGAGCGTTGTCTCGGCATTCGAGTTGCGCAGCGCGGTATAGGCGTCGGTTTGCCTGAAGGCCGAGAGGGCCGAAAAGTTCCAAAGCAGAAGTTTGACGTTAAGGAAGGTGAACACAGCAATGCCGATCCAAGCAATCACGATGGCGACCTGAAGCGGCATGTCGCCTTGGGAGAAGGCGGCCCAGATATCTTCGAAAATGGGCACGGGTTGGTTGGGATGCGGCACCCAGAAGAAGAGAAACATGAAGAAGGTGACGGTCAGACCGCCAGCGCCGAGCGAGGCGAGGAAATATAGGGGCGAATAGGTATCCGCCGGACGTTTTGCGCGTGTGGTCATGGGAGACTCCCAAAAAATATGCCAATCTTGGAATGTAATATATATTCTAACTACCGAATATAAATGCGGCAATCGCGCACATGGGGGCAACGGCGCTAACGGTTGCTTAAGGTTTTACGCGCATGTTGGGAAAATGATCCGAATAGTGTTCATGTTCCTCCTGTGTCTCTCGGCCTGTGCGGCGCCGTCTCCAAAATTTATGGGAATTGCGCCGGTGCGGGCCGAGGTCCAGGGAAGTCAGTTCGTGATGCGGCGCGATGGCAGGCTTGTAGAGGTGATCCGGGTCAACGGGGAATGGGCGCCGCGGCTTGGCGAACAGCTTGGCAGGCGCGCGGAAATCGCGGTTGAAGAGGCGTATGGCTGTCCGGTGCGGGATATTCGCGGCGATGCGGCCCTGATGATTGCGCGGCTCAAGTGTGGCGAGGCCGATGACCTCGCCAAGATCGGATACGGGCCGGGATAATCGGGGACGTTAGGTCAGGTCTTTGGTCATGAAGATGGATGACGTATTGGCCGTGTAGTCGCCAAACGGTTCGCACTCCACATAGCCGTGCGCCTTGTAGAGGCTATGGGCTTGGGTCAGCTTGTCGCCGGTTTCGAGCTTGACCGTGGCAAAACCCCGGCTGCGGGCTTCGTTCTCAAGGTGACGCATCAGACGGTTGGCGATGCCTTTGCCACGGGTCCGGGGATCCACAAACATGGATTTGATTTCGCCGTAATCGCCCTTGTCGGCCAATGCGGCGCAGCCAAGCGTGGTTTGGCCCTCGCGGGCGACAAAAAACCGAATGGATGGCGCGCAAAGCGCGTCGATATCAAGAAAATGATTCTCGTTCGGTTCGAACAAGGATTGCATCAGCGCATGGCTCTGGCGCAGGAGGGTGGTGGCCTGCGGATCGCGGGGATCGCCGGGAACAATCTTGATGTCAGGCATGGACACTCCTTTCGCGCGTGCCGGGATCGAAGGCGCTACCAATGGCAGGTGCTTGGGGGGCTGTCCAGCCTGTGACGGTCCGGGCGTGGCCCCTATGCGGGGATATATCGGGCCGGATGGCGGCGGAGCGCGCGCGGAATTCCGCAATATCTTGTGGATAAGTCGCCCGACGGGGGCATATTCAGTGGATGGGCGTTGACTCGGGCGCGCAGGCTTGGGCAGGCTTGTGCGATACTCAGAATCACGGGGACTTTGACACGCCTTGCGTTTTTCCAAGCTCAGACTGACCGGCTTTAAGAGCTTTGTCGATCCGACGGACCTTGTCATTGCGGACGGGTTGACCGGGGTCGTGGGGCCGAACGGGTGCGGCAAGTCGAACCTTTTGGAGGCGCTGCGCTGGGTCATGGGGGAGAACCGGCCGACCGCGATGCGCGGTGGCGGGATGGAGGACGTGATCTTTGCCGGGGCGGCGACGCGGCCGGCGCGGAATTTCGCCGAGGTCTCGCTTCATATCGACAATAGCGAGCGGTTGGCCCCGGCGGGGTTCAACGACGACGACACGCTTGAGATTGTGCGGCGGATCACGCGAGACGTCGGATCGGCCTATAAGGTCAATACCAAGGATGTGCGGGCGCGCGATGTGCAGATGTTGTTTGCCGATGCCTCGACGGGCGCGCATTCGCCGGCGCTTGTGCGGCAGGGGCAGATTTCGGAGCTCATCAATGCCAAGCCAAAAGCACGCCGCCGTATCCTTGAGGAAGCGGCGGGGATTTCCGGGCTGTATCAGCGGCGGCATGAGGCGGAACTCAAGCTCAAGGGGGCAGAGAGCAACCTTGCGCGCGTCGATGATGTGATCGAGCAATTGGCCAGTCAGTTGGCGCAATTGGCGCGCCAGGCCAAACAGGCGGCGCGGTATCGGGCGATTGGCGAGGAATTGCGCCAGTCCGAAGGGATGCTTTTGTACCGGCGCTGGCGTGAGGCGGACGAGGCGCGGGGCAAGGCGGATGAGGATCTGCGCGCGCGCACCACGGCGGCGGCGCAGGCCGAGGGCGCGGCGCGGGCGGCAGCCAAGATGCGGCAAAGCAAGGATGAGGCGCTTCCGCCGTTGCGCGAGGAAGAGGCGATCGCGGCGGCGGTTTTGCAGCGGCTTCAGGTGCAGCGCGATACGCTCAACGATCAGGAAGAGCACGCCCGCCAGATCATCGAGACCCTCACAAGCCGGATTGAACAGCTTGGCAAGGATATGGAACGCGAGGCAGGGCTTAACCGTGACGCGGGCGAAACGATTGAGCGGCTCGAATGGGAAGCGGCGGAACTGCGCAAGGCGGGCGAGGGGCACGACGACAAACTTGAGGCGGCGACAGAGGCCGCGCGCGAGGCGGCGAGCCTTTTGCAAGAGCGCGAGAGCGATTTGGCGCAATTGACCGAAGACGTGGCGCGGCTTGCGGCGCGGCATCAGTCAGCGCATCGTTTCCTGAGTGACACCCGCAAGACGCTTGAGAAAAGCGAAGCCGAAGCCGGGAAGGCGCGCGATGCTGTGAGTGCGTCCAAGGCGGCGTTGGTCAAGGCGTCGGAGGACTTCGAGACCGCCAAGATCGCAGAGGCGGCAGCGGTTCAGGCGGCAGAAGCGGCGGACGCGGCATTGACGCGGGCGGAGGAAGAGCGCGCCGAAACGCAGGGCCGTGAAGCGGATGCGCGCGCCGAACGGTCCGAGGCCGAGGGCGAGTTGAACGCGCTTCGGGCCGAGGTCACGGCACTGGCCAAGCTCGTGGAACGCGATACGGCGGAAGGCGGGCAAATCCTTGACCGGCTTCAGGTTGAACAAGGGTTTGAAAAGGCACTTGGCGCAGCGATGGCGGACGATCTTCGGGCGCCGGAAGTCGATGAGGACGGGCCGTCGGGGTGGCATGTGTTGCCCGCTTATGACGAGGTGCAGGCGCTTCCCGAGGGGGTTCCGTCGCTTGTGGCGCATGTCTCGGTGCCTGAGGTGCTTGAGCGGCGTATGAGCCAGATTGGCCTTGTTGCGGCAGAGGATGCGATGCGTCTTCAGCCTTTGTTAAAACCCGGTCAGCGGCTTGTGTCGCTTGAGGGGGATCTGTGGCGTTGGGATGGGTATCGCGCATGGGCCGAAGATGCGCCGAGCGCGGCGGCCCTGCGTCTTCAGCAGTTGAACCGCCTAGAGGAATTGAAGCAACAGCTTGCGCGGGCAACGGCGCGGGCGGATGGCGCGGTTCAGGCCCATGAGACGCTTCAGGCTCGGTTGCGAGAGCTTGCCGAGGCCGACAAGGCCGCGCGGCAGGCCCGGCAAGCCGCAGACCGGGCCGTTGCGGATGCGAACCGGGCGTTGAGTCGGGCAGAGGCAGATCGCAACCTTGCCGAGGGGCGGTTGGAATCGCTTGGCCTTGCCGTGGCGCGGCATGAAGAAGAGGCGATGAACGCGCGGGCGCAGGTTATCGAGGCGGATCGGGCGCTGAGCGATCTTGGCGATCTTGATGCGGCACGAGGGCGGGTCGAAGACGTCAAAATGACCGTTGAAGCGGCCCGGATCACCATGATGTCGAAACGCTCGGGTCAGGATGAGCTGCGTCGTGAGGGCGAGGCGCGTCTCCGACGGAGCCAGGAGATCACCAAAGAGATCAGCGGCTGGCGGCATCGCCTAGAGACAGCCGAAAAGCGGATTGGCGAGTTGGCCGAGCGCAAGACGACATCGGAGGCCGAGCTAAAGGAAGCGGGCAGCGCGCCGGATGAAATCAAAGCCAAGCGTGAAGAGCTTAATGATGCGATCAGCGAGGCCGAGGCGCGGCGGCGCAAGGCGGCGGATACGCTTGCCGAAGCCGAAAGCGCCCTGCGCGAGGCCGAACATGGCGAACGGGACGCTGAACGCCTTGCCAGTGAGGCCCGAGAAGCGCGGGCGCGGTCCGAGGCGCGGGCGGATGCGGCGCGGGAGACCGTCGCCTTTGCGGCAGAGCGGATTTACGAGGAACAACAAATCTCTCCGGCGGCACTTCTTGAGCGGTTGGACGTCACGCCGGATGCGATGCCGGATAGCCATAGCATTGAGGCGGATGTCAATCGTCTCAAGCGGCAGCGCGACAGCCTTGGGGCGGTCAATCTGCGCGCCGAGGAAGATGCGCTTGCGGTGCAGGAAGAACATGATGGGCTTGTCACCGAGAAGGCGGATTTGGAGGAAGCAATCAAAACTCTGCGCGGCGGGATTGCGAGCCTCAACCGCGAGGGGCGCGAGCGGCTTTTGACCGCGTTCGAGCAGGTCAATTCGAACTTTACCATGTTGTTCCGGCATCTGTTTGGCGGTGGCGAGGCGAACCTTGTCTTGGTCGAGAGCGATGACCCGCTTGAGGCTGGGCTTGAGATCATGTGTCAGCCGCCGGGCAAAAAACTTTCGACGTTGAGCCTTTTGTCGGGGGGGGAGCAGACGCTCACGGCGCTGGCGTTGATCTTTGCGGTGTTCCTTGCGAACCCGGCGCCGATCTGTGTTCTTGATGAGGTGGACGCGCCGCTTGATGATGCAAACGTCACGCGGTTCTGTGATCTTCTTGATGAGATGTGTCGCCAGACCAACACGCGGTTCCTTATCATCACGCACCACGCCGTTACGATGGCGCGGATGGACCGGCTTTTCGGGGTCACGATGGCCGAGCAGGGGGTATCGCAGCTTGTGTCGGTAGACCTCAAGGCGGCGGAGACGATGGTCGCCTGATAAGGTAGGGGCGCTGCCCCTCTTGGCTGCGGGGCAGCCAATTCACCCCGGAATCTTTTTCCAGAGAAGAAGCCCTTGGTCAGAGCCGATTGAGGAGGGCCGGGGTTGGCCAGGCATCCGCAGGCAGGCCGAGGCGCATTTGTTCGGCGCGCACGGCAGCGCGGGTGCCGGAGCCGAGGATGCCGTCGATTTTACCGACGTCATGGCCGCGTGCCTGAAGTTTGCGCTGAAGCTGTTTCATTTGGGCGCTGGAGAGGCCAGGCTCGGGGGTGCCCGCGTCATAGCGCGGCGCGCCTTCGAGGCGGGTTGCGAAATAGGCGGCTGTGGTCACGTAGACGAAGCTCTGGTTCCACTCAAAGTAGACGTTGAAGTTCGGGTAGGCGAGGAAGGCCGGTCCCTTGCGTCCCTGTGGCAGGATCAGGGAGGCGGGTAGGTTGGCGAGTTTGCCCGAGCGCGGTTTGATCCCGAGGCGCGCCCAGTCGGGGGCGTTTTTCACCGTTTGAAGGCCGGATAGGGACCAGTCCATTTGCGCCGGAACGCTGACTTCCTGAAGCCAGGGTTCGCCCTTGCGCCAGCCCAGATGCGAGAGCATTTTTGCCCCGGACATGAGGGCATCCTCGGCCGAGGTTTTGAGGCGCACATGGCCATCGCCATCGCCATCGACGCCGTTTTCAAGGATGTCTTTGGGGAGCATTTGCACCATGCCGATCTCGCCCGCCCATGCGCCGGTTGTTTTGGTCGGGCTAAAATCGCCGTGCTTGTAGAGTTCAAGCGCGGCAAAGACTTGTGGGCGGAAGAGGTGCGGGCGGCGGCAGTCATGCGCCAGAGTCACGAGGGAATTGAGGGTGTTGAAGTCGCCTTGGAAGGCGCCGTAATCCGTCTCGAAGGCCCAAAACGCGAGGAGGACACCGCGCGAGACGCCATAGGTTTTTTCGATGTGGGAAAAGGTTTTGGCGTAGGTTTTGGCCTTGGATTGGCCCGTGTTGATGCGGTTTTGGCTAATCAGGCGTTGGGAAAAGTCGAGGAAGGGCATCTGAAAGACGCCTTGGGCGCGGTCGGCCTTGAGGGTGCGGGGATCTTGGCGCACGGAGGCGAAGAAGGCGTTAACGGTCGGTTTTTCATAGCCGCGTGAGAGGGCCTCGGTTTTGAGGTCTTGCACGAAGCCCGAGAATGATCCGCCACAGGGCGTTGCCGCGAGGGCGGATTGAGCGGATAGCGCAAGGGCGGCGAGGAAAAGGGGAAAACGCATTGGGAACCTCGTGAACAATTTGGGAGAGCCTAGCAGGGGCGCTAGAAGAGCGAAAGAGCGAGGGTCAGGGCGAGGGCAGCGGCCCATGCCCGCCAGAGCGCGGTGCAGGCGGCGTCGATGTCGTCGGGGCCAAGGCCACGGCGGCCCGTCGCGTTGACGAAAGGAAAATCGCGCATCTCGCCGTGATAGGCGCGGGGGCCGGATATGGCGGCGTTGAGGGCGCGGGCCATAGCGGCCTCGGGCCAGCCTGCGTTGGGCGAGCGGTGCAGGCGGGCATCGGCGCGGATTGCGCGCCATGCCCCCAGACCGTGATGTGTCACGGCGATGAGTGCGGCGGTCAGGCGGGCGGGCACCCAGTTCAGAAGATCATCGAAACGGGCCGCAGCCCAGCCAAACTCGGCGTGGCGCGGGGTGCGGTAGCCGATCATGCTATCGGCGGTATTGATGGCTTTGTAGATGAGGAGGCCGGGCAGACCGCCAAGCAGAAACCAGAAGGCAGGGGCGATGACACCGTCCGAGAGGTTCTCGGCGGCGGATTCGATTGCGGAGCGGGACACGGCATCCGCGTCCATGTCATCGGTATCGCGGGAGACAATCAGCGCCACGGCGCGGCGGCCTTCGCCAAGGGAGAGGCGTAGCCCGTTGCCGACGGCGCGGACGTGATCGACGAGGGATCGCTGTGCCAAGAGGATCGCGGCAAGTAGAAACTCTGGTAGCCAGCCGAAGGCGGCAAGGGTGTTGCCGAGGAAAAGCATGGCAAGGGTCAGGGCGGCGATGGTTGCGACACCTTTGGCCTTGCGCGCTGTGCCAGTGTTGAAACGCTCATCCGCCCACCCGATCAGCCGACCGAGAAGCACCGCAGGATGCGGAACACGCGACCAAAGCCAGCGGGGTTCGCCCAAGGCGGCGTCGAGAAGAAAGGCGAGGGCAAGAAGGGCAGTGTGGCTCATGATGAGGTCGGGCGGAATTGGGAACGGGATGGGCGTGTTGAACCGCAAACCCGCGATGATCGCAAGTTTATCCGCACATCTTTGGAGCGGGTTAATGTAAAATTAAACATTTGTTAGGAGTTTGACGATGTCGGGCAAAGCATTGGCCTGTGAGCTGTCCGGCACGTGTCAGGAGAAAGTATGCGCGTATTGATTGTAGAGAGCACCCCAGATCTGGGGCGGCTTTGGCAGCGCCATTTGGAAAGGCTTGGGGCAGTTGTCGAGCTTGTGGTTGATGAGGTTGGCGCGATTCACGCGCTTCGGATGCGTGACTTTGACATTATCGTGCTTGATCTTGTGATTGCGGAGGGCGCCGCGCTGGCGATTTCTGATTTCGCGTCGTATCGGCGCCCCAATGCGCGGGTTATCTTTGTGACCAATACCTCGTTCTTTTCGGACGGGTCGATCTTTCGCCATAGCGCGAATGCCTGCGCTTTTGTGCAGTCAGGCACCCCGCCAGAAGATATCGCGGCGATGGTCGAGCATTACGCCGCCGCACCCTGATCCTTGGTCAACAGTGTGTCGCGTCCGTGCGGTTCCCAATAGTCGATCACGGGGTTGATCGGCAGGATGCGGTTCGGATTAATGGTATCGTGGCTATAGTGATAATGGCGCGTGATGTGATCCATGTTCACCGTCTCGGCCACGCCCGGATATTGGTAGAGTTCCCGCGTATAGGCCCAGAGGTTGGGATAATCCACGATACGCCGGCGGTTGCATTTGAAGTGCAGGTGATACACCGGATCGAACCGGATCAGGGTCGTGAAGAGCCGCCAGTCGGCCTCGGTCAGGGTTTCACCGAGGAGATACCGGTTCGTTGCAAGGTGTGTTTCGAGCCAGTCGAGGGTTTCAAAGAGCGGATGGACCGCGGCATCGTAGGCGTCTTGGGTTGTTGCGAACCCGGCCTTGTAGACGCCGTTGTTGACGGTGTCATAGATGCGGGCGTTGATCGCGTCGATTTCAGGGCGCAGGTCTTGCGGCCAGAAATTCAGTGTGTTGCCAGTCAGGCCGTCGAAGGCCGAGTTGAACATGCGAATGATCTCGGCGCTTTCGTTCGACACGATTGTCTGTTGCGCCTTGTCCCAGAGGATTGGCACGGTGACACGGCCCGAATATGCGGGGTTGGCGGCGGTATAGATTTCATGGGCAAAACTTTTGCCCATCAGCGTATCGCCGGTTGCGCCATACGCATCCGTTTGGAACGTCCAGCCATCCGAAAGCATATCAGGATGCACGACCGAAACCGTGATGTGATCGGTGAGATCCTTGAGCGCCCGGAAGATCAGGGTGCGGTGTGCCCAAGGGCAGGCAAACGAGACGTAAAGATGATAGCGCCCGCTTTCGGCGGCAAAGCCGCCTTTGCCAGAGGGGCCGGGGGCGCCGTCTGGGGTAATCCAGTTGCGAAATTGTGATTCAGAGCGGATAAATTTTCCGCCTGTCTTATTGGTGTCATACCATTGGTCGACCCATTTACCATCTACGAGCAAGCCCATCTGTGCCTCCTTTGCATTGCCTAGAGAGTTAGGACAAGAAGAGTGCGGTTAAAACGCCACAGGGCGCAGGGGAATTGCGCGCAGATGCACAGAGGGGCGGTTGACGGGAATCATTTTGCCCGTGACCCTACGCTGAAGAATGGAGAACGCGATATGTCGACTTGGATTCCAAAAGAGGTACAGGCGGGGCTAGATGCGGCCCGCAAGAAAAGCCTGCGCAAGAGTAGCAAGATGCGGGTCGAGGCCGATGGCCAGTCCTTTCGCGTTTTGAAATATCGCGACAACGGATTTACCCTTGATCTTGAAGATGCGCCGCATTTGCGCGGGCTTGTCGATCTCTATGACGGGGGGCGGCATGTGTACCAATGCCTGATCGTGGCCTCGGAGGTTGATGGCGATTTGATGCATTATGAGTTCAAACGCTCAACCGTTGCCGAGGATCGGCCCCCGGCGGACTATTTCAAAGGCGAGAACCAGCCGACCGCGCTTTTGTCAGATCAAAGCTAGAGACAGGTGCGAGGTTTCGGAAGTTTTGCGGCGGTCAGGTATCCCTGACCGCCGTTTTGGTTATTGCAGGTCTGAAAAGGCTTCGGTCAGGCGCTCGCAGGCCTGTTCGATGTGGGCGCGGGGCATCGCGATATTGAAACGCAGGAAGTTTTCCCCGCCAGAGCCGAATGTATCGCCGTGGTTCGGGGCGATATGGGCCTTTTTTTGGACCCGGTCGATGAATTCGGGCGGGGCCATGCCGGTATCGGTAAAATCGACCCAGCTTAGGTAGGTGGCCTCAAGCGGCATGGATTTTAGCCCCGGAATGGCGTTGATTGCCGTGTCGAGGCGATTGCGGTTGCCTTCGAGGTAGAGCATGAGCGCATCGACCCATTCGGCACCTTCGAGGGAATAGGCGGCTTCGGCCATGAACAGGCCAAAGGAGTTCGGCGACAGGCCAAGAGCGGCCATGCGGTCGGCAAAGCGCGCGCGCAGGGCGTCATCGGGGATGATGACGTTGCCGGAATGCGAGCCGGCGATGTTGAAGGTCTTGGTTGTCGCGGTCATCATCACGAGGCGATCCATGATGGACGGGTCCACAAGCGGCATCGCGATGTGAGTATGGCCGGGATAGACGAGATCATGATGGATTTCGTCGGAGACGAGGATCAGATCGTGGCGTTTGCAGAAATCGGCGACGCCCTGAAGTTCGTCACGCGTCCAGACGCGGCCACCGGGGTTATGGGGCGAGCACAGGATGACCATTTTCTCAGAGCCGGTCATCATCGCGTCATAGGCGGCAAAGTCCATTTCATAGCGGCCATCATTGTTGACGAGCGGGCATTCCACGACTTCGCGCCTGGCGGCTTTGATGACGCGGGAAAAGGCATGGTAGACGGGGGTGAAGAGGATGACGCCATCGCCGGGGGCGGTATAGGTATCGACGCACATGGCGGTGCCGTTGACGAGGCCGTGAGTTGTAAAGATGTGGGCGGGGTCGACCTCCCAGCCGTGGCGGGTTTGCATCCACCATGTGATTGCGGCGCGGTACGAGGTTTCGTCGCCGTAATAGCCATAGATGCCGTGATCGACCATGCCCTGAATGGCATTCGAGATGCATTGCGGGGGACGGAAATCCATATCCGCGACCCACATGGCAAGGCCGTCAGACGCAGGCACGTCATAGAGCTTTTCCATCATGTCCCATTTGACGGAATGGGTTCCATACCGATTGATGATCTCGTCGAAGTTCATGGCTACGCGCCCCTTGCTATTGAACGGGGTGACGCTAGCGGATTGACCGGCGGGCGCAAGGGGCGTTGCAACCGTTGTTGGCTTGGCCTAGATGAAGGCCATGTTGAAGCCGATCCTCATTCACCCCGACCCGCGCCTGAAGAAAGTTTGCGCGCCCGTGCCCGACCTTTCGGACGAGCTGCGCGCGCTTGCCAAGGACATGCTTGAGACGATGTATGATGCGCCGGGTATCGGGCTTGCGGCGCCGCAGGTCGGTGTTTTGGATCGGTTGATCGTGATGGATTGCGTCAAGGACGGCGATCCCGAGCCAATGGTGATGTTCAACCCGGAGCTTCTCGACAAGAGCGACGATCTCAACACATACGAAGAGGGCTGTCTTTCGATCCCCGAGCAATTTGCCGAGGTCACGCGGCCCAAGGAGGTGCGCGTGGGTTGGATCGACGAGAACGGCAATCCGCAGGAAAAGGATTTCGACGGGCTATGGGCGACCTGCGTGCAGCATGAGATCGACCATTTGAACGGCAAACTTTTCATTGATTATCTCGGCCCGATGAAGCGGCAGATGATGACGCGCAAGTCGCAAAAGATGAAACGTGAGATGGCGAGGGACTAGGCCATGACCGTGCGGACCTGTATCCCGTGGCCGGACAAACGACTGCGCACCGCAGCGGCACCGGTCGAGGCGATCACCGATGCAGAGCGCGCGGTCTGGGATGATTTGATCGACACGATGGAAGCGATGCCCGGCGTTGGCATGGGCGCGAACCAGATCGGTGTGATGCAGCGGCTTGCGGTTGTGGATGCCAGCGAAGAGCGCGGGCAGGTCGTGCGGATGGCAAACCCGGAAATCCTTCATGCCAGTGTGCAATTGCGCGAACATGACGAGGCAAGCCCGAATCTTCCCGGTATCTGGGCGGCGATCAAACGGCCACGTGCCGTCACCGTGCGCTATATGGACGAGGCGGGCGAGATCGTAGAAAAGGATTTTGTCGGGCTTTGGGCGACGAGCGTGCAGCATCAGATCGACCACCTGAACGGCAAGATGTATTTCGACCACCTGAGCCGGACCAAGCGCGCGATGCTTCTTAAGAAGGCCCAAAAGGGGCGGTAGGAGAGAAAACCATGCGGATCGTTTTCATGGGGACGCCGGAGTTTTCCGTTCTGGTTCTGGATGCGCTTGTGGAGGCGGGGCATGAGATTGCCGCCGTGTATTGCCAACCCCCCCGCCCGGCAGGGCGCGGCAAGAAAGAGCGCCCGACGCCGGTTCATGCGCGGGCCGAGGCTTTGGGGCTTGAGGTGCGCTATCCGGTGTCGCTTAAGGGCGCAGAGGCGCAGGCGGAATTTGCGGCGCTCGCTGCGGATGTGGCGGTTGTTGTGGCCTATGGGTTGATCCTGCCGCAGGCGATTTTGGATGCGCCCGAGAAGGGCTGTCTTAACATTCATGCGAGCCTTTTGCCGCGTTGGCGGGGCGCGGCACCGATCCATCGCGCGATCATGGCGGGGGATGCGGAAACCGGGGTTTGCATCATGCAGATGGATGCCGGGCTTGATACCGGGCCGGTGTTGTTGCGCAAGGCGACCAAGATCGGGGCCGAGGAGACCACGGCCCAGTTGCATGACCGCCTTTCGGATATGGGCGCGGCGGCGATTGTCGAGGCTCTGGCGCAATTGGATGATCTTGTGCCCGAGGTGCAGCCCGAAGAGGGCGTGACCTATGCGGCGAAAATCGACAAGGCAGAGGCGCAGGTCGATTGGAGCGCACCCGCGCAAGAGGTTGACCGTAAAATTCGCGGGCTTTCGCCCTTTCCCGGCGCGTGGTGCGAGATTGAAGGGCAGCGCGTCAAGTTGCTGGCGTCACGTTTGGCCGAGGGTGCGGGCGCGGCGGGCGAGGTGCTTGATGATGCGCTAACGGTGGCCTGCGGGTCGGGGGCGGTGCAGCTTCTGCGCTTGCAACGGGCGGGCAAGGGCGCGCAGGATGCGGATGTGTTCCTGCGCGGGTTTCCTGTCACTCAGGGCGCGCGGCTCTAAAGGGGAAATAGCCCATGTTTTTTACCTTTTTCGGAACGGTCGTGATTGCCGGGATCATCGGCTATGCCTCGGAGCGGTCGCGGTTTACCCATAACGGCTATATCCCGTCGATAATTATTTGCGTCGGGGGCGCGTTTCTTTTCTTTATGGTCAGCCGGATGTTTCAGATCAGTTTCGGCAGTCCGGGCCTAAACGCGATCATCGCCTCGATCGGGTCATTGGTCATCGTCCCGACGCATTTCAGGAAGTAAGCCAAGCCAACACTTTACGCAGCGAATCACAGTCGCTACACTTGTTCGTATAAAGCGGCCGTTCAAATGAGCCGCGCGACATATGAGGCAGCAGCAGTGGCTATCACCGGCATGGGCAGCGGAAAATCCGCGCCGAAAATTACCGTTGTGTCGACCATGAAAGACGAGGGCGCCTATATCCTCGACTGGGTCGCGCATTACAAAACCCTTGGCGCTACGGATATCGTCGTTTTTACCAACGACGTGTCGGATCCGACGGATCATATCCTTCGGCGGCTTAATTGTATGGGTGAAGTGCAGCATCGGTTTAGCCGGGTGATGCGGCGCGGGCCGCATAAAAGCGCGCTTATGTGGGGCGAGCATGAACCGGCGGTGCGCGAGGCGGATTGGATTTTCGTCGTGGATGTTGACGAATACCTTGAGATCAAGGTCGGCGATGGGACATTCCAAGACCTGATCGCCGCGAACCCCGAGGCGGATGCAATCTCTTTCCCGTGGCGTATTTTCGGAAATGCCGGGATCGAGGAGATCACGAAAGAGGCCGTTCCAAGACAATTTACCAAGGCGCAACCGGCCGAGGGAGAGCCGGGCGAGCATCGGTTTTTCAAGACGCTCTATCGCAATGACAAGGCGAAGTTTGATCGGATGGGGGTCCACCGTCCGTTCCTGACCCGTGGACATGCGCCGATCAATTGGGTTCTGCCCGATGGCACACCGATCCTTGAAGGCGACAAGGGCGGCGCGCTTTATGTGCGCGATGCGTATGGCTATGAGGCGGCGCAGCTTAACCACTATGCGCTGCGGTCGCTTGACGGGTTTTTCAACAAACAGCGGCGCGGACGGGCCAACCATTTCAAAGGCACGATTGATACCGGGTATTGGAAGAAGTTCGACAAGAACGAAGAGGACGACACCTCGCTTGCCGAGAAGTTCTTTGCGGCCGAAGCCTATCGGCGTCGGCTATTGGCGCAGGATGAGGCGCTTGCGCGGCATCATGAGGCGGCGTTCGAGTGGGCGCAGAGCATGGCCAAACGGGCACGGACCCAGAAGCCTTGCAAGGCGTTCCTAAAAGAGCTTGCGCAGATGCGGGGCCAAGAGCCCACCGCCGAGACCGACAACAAGGTCGCGTAATCCGTTTATACTGGCCGAATTGGCCGGGTCTTATATTTCACTGGGGTAGGAAGTTCATGGCTATTTCTGACATTCTCGCGGTGCGTATCCTTGAATACGTCAAGGAAAACGATCTTTCCGGCAATTTGGTGATGCTTGGGCGTCAACGCTGGGTCGGTCGGCGGCGCAAACGTTCGGCGGAAATGTTTGATCAGGCGCTTGCGACCTATCTTCCGGGTGTCGAGGCCGAGGCGCTTGCCAATACGGACGATGAATATTCCGAGACGTTTTTCAAAACGCTTGGGTTTGACGAGGTTGATTCAATGGATGTCTCGCCGTTCGAGAATGCCTCGATCGTGCAAGATCTTGGGGGGGAATTGCCAGAGGCGCTCTATGGTCGGTTTGACGTGGTGTATGATGGCGGCACCTGTGAGCATATTTTTGACCTGCCGACGGCGTATCGCAATATCCATAAGATGCTCAAACCCGGCGGCGTCTTGATCGGGCATTCGCCGTGCAACAATTGGATCAACCACGGATTCTATCAGATTTGCCCGGAGATGGTTTACGGGTTCTGGGAAAAGACGCTTGGCTATGAGGTGCTTGAGTGCCGTCTTCAGCCGTTGAAGCCGATGTTTGCAAATCGTGCGATTCGACCGTCGAACCCGAATAAGACCGGCGTGCGGCCACGGTTCAAAGACAATCTGCCGGATGGTGGCGTTTTGCTTGATTATGCGGTGCGCAAGCCGATGCAAGATGCGGATGTGGATGCGGACGGGCGCGTTTACCAGACGGATTATGAACAACGCTGGCAGGGGGCTGCTGAATAGCGGAATCTATTTGAACGGGGCCATTCCGGCGCGGGCCAGTTCATCGGCGCGTTCGTTTTCGGGGTGCCCCGCGTGGCCCTTGACCCATTCCCATGTCACGTCATGGCGCGCTTGGGCCGTGTCGAGACGCTGCCAAAGCTCGGCGTTTTTGACCGGCTTTTTGGCGGCGGTTTTCCAGCCGTTCTTCTTCCAGCCATGTATCCAGCCCGTCACGCCGTTTTTCACATAGGTGGAATCGGTGATGATGGTGATTTTCGAGGGCTTGCTGAGCGCCTCAAGGGCGCTGATCGCGGCCATGAGTTCCATTTGGTTGTTGGTCGTGTTGGGCGCGCCGCCAGAGAGTTCGCGTTCCTTGAGGACGGTGTCGCCCTGCATGGCGCGCATGAGAACACCCCAGCCGCCGGGGCCGGGATTGCCGGAGCACGCTCCGTCGGTATAGGCAAAAAGATCAGGCATGGGCGCTGCTTACTATGGGTGCTGCGGGATCGCCAGAGGGATTAAGCGATGTCGCGGCGCGCGGCCAGCGTGACCCAACCCGCCATGACCCCATCAAGCCCTTTTGAGGCGCCGCGATTGGCGTGAAACACGGTTAATCCTGCGTCTTGGAGAAGAGCCGTAAGCGCGTCTTCTTGGTAGTAGGTGTAGAGCCGCCCGAGCGCGTCCCGTCTGGAGCCTGTGCCGGTTTTGACGCCGATATGAAATCGTCCACCGGGTTTGAGGGCGTGGGCAATGGCGGCGAGATGGCGAGGCATGGCCTCGCGCGGGGCGTGGAGGAGAGAGAAGTTGGCCCAGACCCCATCATAGAGCGCGACGCCCTCGATGTCGGCAAAGGTTGCCTGATAGGCTGTGACCCCTTCTCGGGCCGAGGCGATGGCGACCATTTTGGCAGAGGCGTCTATGGCCGTAACCCGAAGGCCATGCCGGGCCATTTCAGCAGCGGATTGGCCGGGGCCGCAGCCAAGGTCGAGGACATGGCCACCCGGCGGCATATCCGCCATGAACGCCACAAGCTGTTTGTCGCGGGCTTCGCTTTCGGTCAGGGCGGCGTAATCGGCGGCCTGTGCGTCATAGACGGCGAGGGTTTCGTGATCGCTCATACGCGCTCAAGGGCGAGACGTCCGGCCAGCGCGACGAAGATTGCGGCAAAGCTCCGGTTGAGCCAAGCCATGACCCGTTCACTCCCGAGGAGGAGGTCGCGGGCGCGGGCGGCGAAGAGGCCGTAGAGGACAAAGACCGCAAAGGTCAGCGCCATGAACACCGCGCCAAGGGCGGTCATTTCCAGGGTTGCGGTGGCGGGGTTGCCGGAGAGGAACGGCGGCAGGAGCGCGAGGAAAAACACCGAGAGTTTCGGGTTCAGGATATTGATAAGCGCACCACGCCGCGCGATGGCAAAGCCGGGGCGCGATTGAGGCTCGCCGCTGACCGAAAGCGCACCGCCCGAGCGCAGGGCGGACCATGCGAGGTAGAGCAAATAGGCGACACCAGCGAATTTCACCGCGTTGAACAGGAGTGCCGAGGTATGCAGCACAGCGGCAAGGCCGAGCGTCGCCGCCGCGAGATGCGGCACGATGCCGAAGGTGCAGCCAAGCGCAGCCCAAAACGCGGCGCGGCGTCCCTGTCCGATCCCCATCGCCAGCGTATAGATCACGCCGGTGCCGGGGGCGATGACGACGACAAGGGCGGTCAGAAGGAATTGGGCGGAGAGCATCAGGCGATATCTCTCAGGACGCGCGGCACCTTGAAGTTGACGCGTTCAACGGCGGTTTCAACGGTTTCGACGGTCACATCATAGCGGTCTCGAAAGGCGTCGATCACCTCGTTGACGAGGATTTCGGGGGCGGAGGCGCCTGCGGTGATGCCAACGCTTTTGGCCCCTTCAAGCGCGCGCCAGTCAATATCGCCCGCGCGTTGCACAAGCTGCGAATAGGCACAGCCGTTCTTGGCCCCGACTTCGACAAGGCGACGGGAATTGGAGGAATTCGGCGCGCCAACGACAAGGATTGCATCGACTTTGGGGGCAACCTCTTTGACGGCTTCCTGACGGTTTGTGGTCGCGTAGCAGATGTCTTCTTTGTGGGGGCCGACGATCTTTGGGAACCGTGCCCGGAGGGCGGCGACAATGCCGATCGTGTCATCGACCGAGAGCGTCGTTTGCGTCACGAAGGCGAGCTTTTCGGGGTCGCGCACGTCGATGGTTTTGACGTCGCCTTCCGTCTCGACAAGGAGCACTTCGCCCGGCGGGAGCTGTCCCATAGTGCCGATGGTTTCGGGGTGGCCCGTATGGCCGATCATGATGATCTGAAGGCCGTTTTCGGAATGGCGCTCGGCTTCGATATGAACCTTGGAGACCAGCGGACAGGTTGCATCGACATAGACCATATTGCGCCGCTCGGCCTCGGCCGGGATGATCTTGGGCACGCCGTGGGCGGAAAAAATGACCGGACGGTCATCGGGGCAGTCGGACAGCTCCTCGACAAAGATCGCGCCTTTGTCGCGCAGGCTATCGACGACGAATTTGTTATGGACGATCTCATGGCGGACATAGACCGGTGCGCCCCATTTCTCGAGGGCCATCTCGACGATCTTGATTGCCCGGTCCACACCGGCGCAAAAGCCGCGCGGGGCGGCGAGGTAAATTGTCAGGGCCGATTTGGTCATGCGCGCGTCCTTTTTCCGTAGTCTCAGAGGTAAGGGTTTGGGTCGCTGACGTCCAGTCTGTGACGGTCGCGAACTCGTGATTGGCCCTCTAGTTACTGGAAGGTTTTAGGAGGCTCTACATCATGTGGAGGATCATAGGGCATGTCAAAGATAACGGCCGTTTCATTGGGGGTGCTGGTGTTGGTCGGGGGAACCCTTGCTGGTGGTGCCAAAGCCGAAGGCAAAGGATTTCTTCCCTACCGGGACAAGGCGTCGGTCTCACGGGGGGAAGCAATCTATGAAGAGAGTTGCGCGGCCTGTCACGGGGCGGCGCTTGAGGGCGAGGCAAACTGGCGCAGACCCGGGCCGGATGGACGTTTGCCCGCACCGCCGCATGATCCAAGCGGGCATACATGGCACCATTCGGATATGGTTCTCTTTCGGTTGACGAAATACGGGCCGGAGGCGCTTGTTGGTGGCGATTATCAAAGCAACATGCCGGGGTTCGATGGTGTCCTGAGTGATCGCGATATCGTGGACGTGCTTGCCTATATCAAAAGCACTTGGCCGGATCAGATCAAAGAGGCCCACAACGCGCGGAATGAGTAAGGCGCGGCGCGGGAAATGGAAAACACCGGGACGCATGGCCCCGGTGTTTGTATTTAGTCGGCGCTATATTCCGGCTCGTTTTCGTTTGGCGCGGGATCGCGTGGCGGGCGGCCAATCACATCGCGCAACCCGTCCAGTTCGATAAAATTATCGGCCTGACGGCGCAGCTCATCAGAGATCATGGGCGGCTGGCTCCGGATGGTGGACACTACAGACACGCGCACGCCTTGACGTTGAAGGCTCTCGACGAGGGGGCGGAAATCCCCGTCCCCGGAAAACAGCACGATATGGTCCACATGCGGCGCAAGCTCCATAGCGTCGACGGCAAGCTCGATATCCATGTTTCCCTTGACCTTACGGCGGCCTTGGGAATCGGTATATTCCTTGGCCGGTTTGGTCACCATAGAGAAGCCGTTGTAGTGTAGCCAATCGACAAGCGGGCGGATCGGGGAATATTCGTCATTCTCGAGCAGGGCCGTATAGTAGAAGGCCCGAAGCAGTTTCCCGCGTCGCATAAACTCCTGTCGCAGGAGCTTATAGTCGATGTCGAACCCGAGCGATTTCGCAGCGGCATACAGGTTCGAACCATCAATGAACAGCGCAAGCCGTTCGTCCTTGTAGAACATTAAATTTCCTTTCCAATGTCGCGACGTTCTAAAAAAAATCCGTGAGTGTGAATTGGAGGAACGTCAGCTGCCCCGGAGGGTAGTGGTTTTTCGCGGGCCTTCAAGGTAGACACCGCAACAAACCACCCGGAGGTTGGGGAAAATGGGCGGAAAACAGCATCTTTGGATATTGGCGCTGGGCGGAAACCTGCCTTCAGAGGAAGGGACGCCGGAAATCACCCTGCGCGCCGCGCTCAAACGGCTTGAGGATGACGATATACGGATTGTGCAGGTCAGCCGGTTTTTTGAGACCCCGTGTTTTCCGCCGGGTGCAGGCCCGGACTACGTTAACGCGGCCGCAGTTGTTGAAAGCGACCTTGATGCGCATGAATTGCTTGAGCGGCTGCATATGGTCGAGGCCGAGTTCGGTCGCGCACGTGCCCAGCGTTGGGGGATGCGCACGCTTGATATTGACCTGATCGCGGGGGGGGATCGCGTGTTGCCGGACCTTCGGACCTTTGCGGCGTGGCGCGATCTTGATCTCGACACGCAGATGCAGGCCACACCGGATAAGCTGATTCTCCCACATCCGCGAATGCACGAGCGGGCCTTTGTCCTTGTGCCGGTCAATGATGTGGCACCGGACTGGAAACACCCTATTTTGGGGCAAACCACCGCCGAATTGCTTGCCACGTTGCCTCAAAGCGCACGAAAAGAGGTTCGGCCCCTTTGAAATCAGGCGAATGTGGGGTTGTCACCGGGTTTGATCCCTCGTAGATACACGGTTTCTGACCCGCCCCAGACAGAATGGAGTCCCCTATGGCACGCGTGACCGTTGAAGATTGCGTCGACAAGGTTCCGAACCGCTTTGAGCTTGTGATGCTTGCAGCGCATCGTGCGCGTGAGATTTCGGCCGGTGCCGAGATCACCGTGGACCGCGACAACGACAAAAACCCGGTGGTGAGCCTGCGCGAGATTGCAGATGAAACCCAGACGGCGGATGAGCTTCGCGAGCGTCTCATCGAGAGCTATCAAACCCAGATCGAAGTCGACGAACCCGAAGAGGATCGTATGGCGCTTCTCATGGGGTCCGAAAGCGATGCCCCGGCCGAAGACGATATGTCGGAAGAAAAACTCCTGCGCGCCCTTATGGAAGCGCAAGGTCAGGGCTAAGCGCGAGAGGCGTTGGTAGGAGAGAATGGATAAGGAATTCGAGCTTTTCCCGGTTGATGAGCTCGTTGAACGCATCCTCACCTACAACCCCAAGACCAATCAAAAACTTATTCGTGACGCCTATGCGTATGGTCGCGACATGCATGAAGGGCAGACCCGGCATTCCGGGGAGCCCTATTTTTCGCATCCCATTGAAGTCGCCTGTATTCTGACCGAGCAGCATCTTGATGATGCGACGATCGTTACGGCGCTTTTGCATGATACGATTGAGGACACCAAGGCCTCTTACTCCGAAGTTGCCGCGCGATTCGGTGATGAGGTTGCGATGCTGGTTGATGGGGTCACGAAACTCACCAACCTTCAGCTTTCGTCGAGCGAGACCAAGCAAGCCGAGAATTTCCGCAAGCTATTTATGGCGATGTCCAAGGATCTTCGGGTGATCCTTGTGAAACTTGCGGACCGTTTGCACAACATGCGCACGATCAAGGCCATGCGCCCCGATAAGCAGGTTCAAAAAGCGCGCGAAACGATGGATATCTTCGCGCCGCTTGCCGGGCGTATGGGTATGCAATGGATGCGCGAAGAGCTTGAAGACCTTGCCTTTAAGGTTCTCAATCCCGAGGGGCGCGCGTCGATCATGCGGCGGTTTATCACGCTTCAGAAAGAGACTGGCGATGTGATCGAACGCATCACCGGGGACATGCGCGGCGAGTTCGAAGCCCTTGGAATCGAAGCACAGGTTTTTGGACGTGCCAAAAAACCCTATTCGATCTGGCGCAAGATGCAGGCCAAGGACCAGGGATTTTCGCGGCTTTCGGATATTTACGGGTTCCGTATCATCACCAAGAACGAGGTTGATTGTTACCGCGCCCTTGGGGCGATCCATATGCGCTGGCGCGCGGTGCCGGGGCGGTTCAAGGATTATATCAGCCAGCCCAAATCGAACGGCTATCGGTCGATCCATACCACGGTATCGGGCCGCAACGGGCGGCGTGTCGAGGTTCAGATCCGCACCCAGCAGATGCATGATGTCGCTGAATCCGGTGTGGCGGCGCATTGGTCCTATAAGGACGGTGTGCGCGGGGAAAACCCGTTTGCCGTTGATCCGGGGAAATGGATCAACACGCTTGCCGAGCAATTCAGCGCCGAGGACGATCACGACGAGTTCCTCGAGGCTGTGAAGCTTGAGATGTATGCCGACAAGGTGTTCTGTTTCACACCCAAGGGCGAGGTTGTGAAACTTCCGCGCGGGGCGACGCCGCTTGATTTTGCCTATGCGATTCATACGCGGATCGGGCATGCCTGTGTCGGGGCCAAGATTGACCATATGCGTGTGCCGCTTTGGACGCGGATCAAGAATGGTCAGTCGGTGGAGATTATCACGGCCGAGGGGCAGGCACCGCAAGCGACATGGCTTGATATTGCGACGACGGGCAAGGCGCGTTCGGCGATCCGCCGGGCCTTGCGCGAGGTGGACCGCGAGCGGTTTATCAAGCTGGGCCGTGAACTTGCGCGGGCGGCGTTTGAGCATGTAGGCAAGAAAGCGACCGATAAGGCGCTTGATATGGCAGCACGCACCCTGCGGCTTGAGGATCGCGACGAACTATTGGCGCGCATGGGCAGCGCCGAGTTGACGGCGCATCAGGTTCTGCAGGCGGTCTATCCTGACCTTATGCCCGAAGAGGGCGACGAAGTATCGTCGGATCGCGCTGTGATCGGGCTTTCGGAGGGGCAGAGCTTTCATCGAGCGCCCTGTTGTCAGCCGCTTCCGGGTGAGCGCATCGTGGGGATTACCTATCGCGGCAAGGGCGTTGTGGTGCATGCGATCGACTGTGAGGTGCTCAGCGATTTTGAAGAGCAGCCGGAACGCTGGATCGACCTGCATTGGAGTGCGGGCAAGCACAAGGCGGTTTATACGGTGATGCTCAACGTCACGATTGGCAATGATGCCGGGGTGCTTGGGCGTGTGTGCACGTTGATCGGCGAGAACCGGGCCAATATTTCGGACCTTGAGTTTGTTGATCGAAAACCAGATTATTACCGTCTTTTGATGCATGTTGACCTCAGAGACGCAGAGCATCTTCATTCGCTCATGATGGCCCTTGCAGCCGAGAGCGAAGTGGCGGAGATAGAACGGTATCGAGATCCAAGCCGGGCAAAACAGCCAGCCGGGTCAAAATAGCAAGGGGCGCACAAAGGTGGTGTTCAAGCGACGGGACAGGCGGCCGATCTATCAGATCGTGTTCGACTTTTTCTGGCCCAAGGGGGGCTGGACCCGCGCGTTTCACTATGTCCGCCATCGCCTGCGCCGCTTGCCCGGAACACCAGAGTTCATCGCGCGGGGAATATGGGCCGGGGTGTTTACCACCTTCACGCCGTTCTACGGGTTGCATTTTGTCGTTGCGGCAGTCATTGCGCGCCTCTTGAACGGCAATCTTCTTGCCGCGTTACTGGCGACGTTTTTTGGCAACCCGCTGACGTATCTCCCGATTGGGGTTCTTTCCCTGAAAACCGGGCACTTCATTCTTGGGACACAGTTCGATGAGGGCTCGCATCGGTCTCTTTTGGGAAAATTCGCCCATGCGGGATTCGATCTTTGGCGCAACGTCGGCGCGTTGTTTACAGAGCGGGATGCGGATTGGGCGGCATTGCGGCTTTTCTGGAACGAGGTCTTTTTTCCATATCTGGTTGGCGGCATTTTACCCGGACTCATCGCGGCGACGGCCGCCTATTATCTAAGTGTGCCGGTGTTGCGCGCCTACCAAAAGCGGCGGATGGCCAAGATCGCGAAGAAAATGACCGCGCTGCGCGAACGGGCGCGTGAACAGGCAGCCCGCCGGGCCGAAGAAGAAAACCACAGCGGGTAAGAAACCGGTTTCACCCGGCGTGCCGTCGCACTAGATTTCTGACAAGAGAGTATAGGAGAGCTGCGATATGCTGCGACTAGGGGTGAATATTGATCATGTGGCCACGGTGCGGAATGCGCGCGGCAGCGCCTATCCCGATCCGGTACGGGCAGCCAAGATCGCCGAGGCCGCCGGGGCCGACGGGATCACCGCGCATTTGCGCGAGGACCGTCGCCATATCAAGGATGCCGATATTGATGCGTTGATGGAGAACCTTGCGGTGCCGCTCAACTTTGAGATGGCGGCGACCGAAGAGATGCAGAAAATCGCCCTGCGCCACAGGCCGCATGCGGTCTGTATCGTGCCGGAAAAGCGCGAAGAGCGGACAACGGAGGGCGGTCTTGAGGTGGCGCGCGAAGAAAAGCGGATTGCCGATTTCATCACGCCGTTGCGCGAGGCGGGGTGTCGGGTATCGCTTTTTGTTGCGGCGGACCGGGCGCAGATCGAGGCATCGGCGCGGGTTGGGGCGCAGGTTGTTGAGCTTCATACCGGCGCCTATTGCGACCTGCATTACGAGGGACGGTTCGACGAACGCGACGCAGAGCTAGAGCGCCTGCGGGAGATGTCGGCCCATGCACATGCGCTTGGGCTGGAGGTGCACGCGGGGCATGGGCTGACCTATGAGACGGTCAAGCCGATTGCCGCCCTTCCAGAGGTGAAGGAGCTTAATATCGGCCATTTCCTTATTGGCGAGGCGCTCTTTGTTGGCTTGGGGCCAGCGATGAACGAGATGCGTCGCCTTATGGATGAGGCGCGCGCCTGATATGATACTCGGGATCGGCACCGATTTGGCCAATATCGACCGGATTTCGGATACGCTTGAGCGGTTCGGGGATCGGTTTCGCAACCGTGTCTTTACCGAGGTCGAGCAGGCCAAGGCAGAGCGGCGGCGTGATACGGTCGGCACCTATGCGAAACGGTGGGCGGCCAAGGAGGCCTGCTCCAAGGCGCTTGGGACGGGGCTTCGGATGGGGATCAGTTGGAAGGATATGGCGGTCTCCAACCTGCACACGGGCCAGCCGGTCATGGAGGTGACAGGATGGGCGGCGGAGCGGTTGAAGGATATGACGCCGGACGGGCATGATGCCATCATCCATGTCACCTTGACCGATGATCACCCGTGGGCGCAGGCCTTCGTCGTCATAGAGGCGCGTCCTTTGGTGCAGCCGGGTTGACACCTGAGCGCCTGAGCCGCATGTAAACCGCATCATTCAGCACCACCCTGAGAGGCAGGCATATGGCAGGCGAGGCCAAAAAGCAGAACGGGTTCATTGAGACCGTGAAGACCGTCGTTTACGCGCTCTTGATTGCAGGGGTGTTCAGGACACTCATTTTCCAGCCATTCTGGATTCCATCGGGGTCGATGAAGGATACGCTTTTGATTGGCGATTTCCTTTTTGTGAACAAGTTCGCCTATGGGTATTCCTATGCGTCCTGCCCGTCGGTGCGGCTTCCGCAGTTCGGGGTCAATATTGACGCCAAGACGCTCTGTGGTGTGTTCGATGGCGACAATGCGCGGTTCCTTGGGTCAGAGCCGGAACGCGGCGATGTGGTTGTCTTCCGTCATCCGTCGACAGGGTTTGATTATATCAAGCGGCTTGTGGGTTTGCCCGGTGATCAGGTTCAGATGAAGGCAGGCGTGTTGCATATCAACGGAACGCCGGTCAAACTTGAAGATGCGGGCGTCTTTGAAGAGACGGCCGGTCCGCAGGGGCCGCAAGGTTTGCGCCCGCGGTGTGCCAATGGGCCAGTGGGCGATGGCGGCACCTGTCTCAAGGGGCGTCAGATCGAAACGCTACCGGGCGGTGTAAGCCATTCGATCCTCAATATCGCGAACCAGTCTTCGGACAATACCGGGATTTATACGGTGCCTGAAAAGCACTATTTCCTCATGGGCGACAACCGGGACAATTCGACGGATAGCCGGGTGCCGCAGGTGGCGCGCGGCGTTGGGTTTGTGCCTTATGAAAACCTGATTGGTCGTGCGGATCGGATCATGTTCTCTTCGGCGGGGCGGTCTATGTTCTTTTTCTGGACATGGCGCGGCGACCGGTTTTTCAAGGCGATCCGGTGAAACTCTCGGCGGACCTGAAGGCGCTGGAGGCGCGGATCGGGTATCGGTTTTCCCGCCCGGCCCTTCTTGTGCGCGCAGTGACGCATTCGTCGATGTCCTCGCCAACGCGGGACGACAACCAGCGGCTTGAATTCCTTGGCGACAGGGTGCTTGGGCTTGTGATGGCCGAGGCGCTTTTGGCGCAGGACCCCGAGGCGACCGAAGGACAGCTTGCACCGCGCTATAACGCGCTTGTGCGCAAGGAAGCCTGTGCGGATGTGGCGCGTGAGATCGCGTTGGGGGATGCGCTTAAACTTGGGCGGTCGGAGATGCTTTCGGGCGGGCGACGCAAGCAGGCGCTTCTTGGTGATGCGATGGAGGCGCTTATCGCCGCTGTTTATCTTGATGCAGGGTTTGAGCCTGCCAAGGATATGGTGGTTCGGCTTTGGGGCGCGCGGGTGCATCAGGTCGATGCCGATGCGCGCGATGCCAAGACCAGCCTTCAGGAATGGGCGCAGGGCCGTGGCATGAAGCCCCCGAGCTATGATATGGTTGGTCGCACGGGGCCGGACCATGCACCGGTGTTTCATATCGTTGTGCGGCTTGATAGCGGCGAGAGCGCCGATGCAAGCGATAATTCAAAGCGTAAGGCCGAGCAGGCCGCCGCAAAGGCGCTATTGGACCGTGTCAGCAAGGGCTAGGCGCTTTCCTATGGCGCGTCGGGCGGCTATCGTTTAGGAACGCGGCTTCACTTCATGCTGGAAGGCTTCACATGACCAAACGTGCCGGATTCGTTGCCCTGATCGGGGAACCCAACGCGGGGAAATCAACTCTGACCAATCGCATGGTCGGGGCGAAGGTCTCGATCGTGACCCATAAGGTTCAGACGACCCGCGCGCGGATTCGCGGCGTTGCGCTTGAGGGAGAAAGCCAGCTTGTGTTTGTCGACACGCCCGGCCTTTTCCGTCCGCGCCGGCGGTTGGATCGCGCGATGGTCGCAGCGGCCTGGGGCGGGGCGGCGGATGCCGATATCATCGTGCTCCTCGTTGAAGCGCATCGCGGAATTACCGAGGGGGTCGAGACGATCCTTGAGGGATTGGGCGAGTTGCCGAAAGGGCGCAAGGTTGCGCTTGCGATCAACAAGATCGACAAGGTCAAATCCGAGGTTCTTTTGGGTCTTGCCAAAAAGTTGAATGACCGGTTCGATTTTGCCGAGACCTTTATGATCTCTGCCGAGAAGGGGCATGGGGCGCAGCACCTCAAGGAATGGCTTGCCGAGCAATTGCCGGAAGGGCCGTGGCTTTACCCTGAAGATCAGATTGCGGACCTGCCGATGCGGATGATCGCGGCCGAGATGACGCGGGAAAAGCTTACTCTGCGCCTGCATCAGGAGTTGCCCTATCAGCTCACCGTTGAGACCGAAAATTGGGAAGAACGCAAGGATGGCTCGGCCCGGATTGACCAGCTCATCTATGTGATGCGTGACGGGCATAAAGGGATCGTGCTTGGCAACAAGGGCGAGACGATCAAGTCCGTGTCCAAGGCCGCGCGGGAAGAGCTTGAGGAGTTTCTTGGCCGCAAGGTGCATCTTTTCCTGCAGGTGAAGGTGCGGCCGAACTGGCTTGAGGAAAAAGAGCGGTATTCCGAGATGGGGCTCGATTTCCGCGACGGAAATGCATGAGCCGGCTTGCGGCGAAATTCTGGGTTCAGGCCTATATGGCGCGGCTCGAATTTGCCGGGATTGCGGCCTATGTCGTCGCACATGGCGATGATACGGCGGGCGCGGTGCTTGTAAAACTTGCGACGCTGGACGGGCAGGCTGTGGCGTTTCAGCGCTCGTTCGATTTGATGTCTGGAGATCGCAAATGGGTGATCCTTGCCCAAGGGGATGAGCCGTCGGTTGATGCCGCCCTGCGGCGGCAGAGAGAGTTTGATCCTGATGTCTGGGTGATCGAGGTCGAGGACCGCCACGGGCGGCATTTGCTCGACGAGCCGGGGTTGGACGCCTGAGGGGCGGGATTTTCTATAAAGCCCTGTCAGAGCAAAACTTGCGAGAAAGTTTTGATGCGCAGCGGAGGATCAGGTGATGGACTGGCGTGACGAGGGGATTGTGCTGAGCCGCCGTAAACACGGCGAGACCTCGGTGATCCTTGATGTGTTCACGCCGGAACATGGTCGACATGCGGGCGTTGTGCGCGGCGGGACAAGCCGCAAGATGACACCGATCCTTCAGCCGGGCGCGCAGGTTGATGTGACTTGGCGCGCCCGGCTAGAGGCGCATATCGGATCGTTCACCGTCGAGCCAGTGCGCAGTCGGGCTGCTGCCCTCTCGGATCGTATGGCGCTTGCGGGGTTGAACGCGGTGACGGGGCTGTTGTCCTTTTGCCTGCCAGAACGCGAAGCGCATCCGGCGCTATATCGGCGCAGCGAACAGCTTCTTGACCTGCTTGGACAGGGCGAGGTCTGGCCGCTGGGTTATCTACACTGGGAACAGGCGCTTTTGGAGGAGTTGGGGTTTGGCCTTGACCTTTCGGCTTGTGCGGTGACGGGGGCGACGGAGGGGCTATGCTATGTCTCGCCCAAGAGCGGGCGCGCGGTCTCTGGGCAAGGGGCGGGGGAGTGGGCGGATCGCCTTCTGCCCTTGCCGCCCTGCCTATTGGGGCGGGGGGATGTCTCGGATCAGGACATTCTGACCGCGCTTCAGACAACGGGGTATTTCCTAGAGCATCGGGTCGCGCCAGAATTGGGGCACAAGCCACTGCCCGAGGTTCGGGGGCGGTTAATGGATGTGTTTAGTCGTCGCCTTGCAACGCGGTAAAGACCATCGTGCGACCGGCGTCATTGCTCAGGATCATCATCTCGCCGCTGATCTCGACAAGGGTCATCGTGGCGAGCGCCTCAAAATAGGCGCTTTCAGCGGCGAGGTTAGGGCAAGCCATTTTTGTCGCGCCGATGGGGCCAAGGTCAAGCCACGGATAGGGCGCGGTTTGGGTGCTGAAGTAGCGGTTACAGGGGGCTTGGCCCGATACCTTGCCATCCTCGCCAAAACGCAGCGTGGCGCGGGCGTTGAAGGCGGTGCCGTCCATCTCGACCAAGGTCCAGAGGCGATCGCCGCCATATCCGGTCACGGTTTCATCCTCAAAGCAGGCGGCTAGGGTCAGGGCCAGAACAAGGCCAAGGGCAATGCGGAACATGGATCACCCATAAAGCGCGAGGATCAGGTCCACCAGCGTGCCAAGGGCATTTTCATTGTCGATCCCGTCACGGCCCGACATCTCGGCCATGCCGAGGCGCGCACCATAGAGGATACGCGAGAGTTCCGGGTTGGAGAGGCCCATCTCTGTAAGGAGATGATCCAAGGCTTCCATACGGCGGGCATCAACGCGCGCGACGACGGCGGCGGCGGTCGGGTTCTCATGCGCCCATGCGCGGATCGCCGGCTCAAGGGCCGTGCCATGAGAGGCGAGGCCATTCTGGGCAGTGGGCGCGGATTGGGCAAAGTGGCGCAGGCGTTGGACCGGGGTGCCATCGTCATGCAGCGCCACGTCAAGCATATGCAGGCTGGCATCTTCCCAGTGGCGTAGCATCGCTTGGTGAAAGGCGGGCACGTCTTTGAAGTGCCAGTAGAAGGAGCCTTTGGTCGTCTTGAGGTCGCGTGCGAGAGCCTCTGCTTTGAGGGCAGAAGATCCTTGCGCCACAAGCGCGGTAAAGCCGGCATGTATCCAGCTATCGGGGGAGAGACGGGTCGCTACCATGTGTCAGGCGTAGGAGAAATACACCTCAGTATGCAAGTGCAGCATCACCGGATTGTGCAGTTGCAGCAAAACTGTGGCGGATTCACACGAAAAACCCCGGCGCAATGGCCGGGGTTGTCAGTTTTTAAGGAAAATCGCGGTTTATCCAAGCAGGCGACGAGCGATCACCTGTGCCTGAATCTCGGCAGCCCCCTCGAAGATGTTGAGGATTCGCGCGTCACAGAGGATGCGGCTGATCTGATATTCGAGGGCAAAGCCGTTGCCGCCGTGGATTTGCAGCGCGTTGTCGGCGCTGGCCCATGCGATACGGGCACCAAGTAATTTCGCCATTCCGGCCTCAAGGTCACAGCGGTGGCCGTGATCTTTTTCCCAAGCCGAGTAATAGGTCAGTTGGCGGGCGATCATGATTTCCACGGCCATCATCGCAAGTTTGCCCGCGACACGCGGGAATTCGATGAGTGATTTGCCGAACTGCTTGCGGTCTTCGGCATATTGCATCCCGACCTCAAGCGCGTTCTGCGCCACGCCAATGGCGCGGGCGGCGGTTTGAATACGGGCCGCCTCGAAGGTTTTCATAAGCTGTTTGAAGCCTTGCCCTTCTTCGCCGCCAAGCAGGTTTTCGCCCTTGACCTTGAAGCCGTCAAAGCCAAGCTCGTATTCCTTCATGCCGCGATAGCCGAGAACCTCGATTTCGCCGCCTGTCATGCCTTCGGTCGGGAACGGGTTTTCGTCGGTGCCCGGCGTCTTTTCCGCAAGGAACATGGACAGACCCTTGTGGTCGGTCGTGTTCGGGTCGGTGCGTGCCAGAAGGGTCATGACATGGGTGCGGGCCGCGTGGGTGATCCAGGTCTTGTTGCCTGTCACCTCGTAGTTGCCATCTTCGGTTTTGATGGCGCGGGTGCACAGGCTGCCGAGGTCAGAGCCGGTATTGGGTTCGGTGAAGACCGCAGTCGGCAGGATTTCGGCCGATGCGAATTTCGGCAGCCAGTATTGTTTCTGCTCCTCGGTGCCGCCCGCTTCGACCAATTCCGCCGCGATCTCGGAGCGGGTGCCGAGGCTACCGACGCCGATATAGCCGCGTGAGAGCTCTTCGGAGACAACAACCATAGACGCCTTGGAAAGGCCAAGCCCGCCGTATTCCTCGGGGATGGTCAGGCCGAATACGCCCATTTCCCCAAGCTCTTCAATGACCTCCATCGGGATCAATTCGTCTTTGAGATGCCATTCATGGGCATTGGGAACGACCCGCTCATCCGCGTAGCGGCGGAATTGTTCGCGGATCATCTCAAGCTCTTCGTCGAGGCCGGTGGCACCAAAGGTGGCATGGCCCGCGTTGTCCTGCATCAGGGCGACGAGTTCCATGCGGGCGGCTTGGGTGTTGCCCTTGGCCATAAGGGTCTGCACGGCTTCGGTTTGAAGCGGGGCCAGCGCGTCGAGACCAAGCCCGAGGTCGATGAGGCGGAACATTTCGTTCTGGCTCATCGGGATGCCGCCGGAAATGTGGTTGAGGTATTCGCCAAAGCCGATCTGAAGGATGAGCTGTTCCATCTTGCCGAATTTGCCCTCGGCAGAGAGAGCCTCGGCCCATTTCTGCATCTGGCGCAGGGCTTCGACATATGTTGCAAGCCACGAGAGGCCATGTGCCGCGGTTTGATTGGCTTCGATGAGGCCCGCCGAAACGCGACCGTCCTTCGTTACAATCGCGCGCAGGGCGTCTTTGGCGGCCTCCATGACTTGCTCGGCAGGGGCCACCGCAGCGGCGGTTAGCGTCGTCAGGTCGGGGAGGAGGGCGGAATTTGTCATCGTCAGGTCCTGTCCATCATGGGCCATGAATCATGTCCTTCATCTTGCTGCAGTGTGACATAATCTTTTTGCAGATGCAGCGCAACATTAATGCCAAGCTTTACTTGGAATCGTTCGTTTGTTGCGCGTTGACTTTTTGCGTTGCAGCGTAATGCGCCATATAGCTTGGGGATGGAGTTTGTCATCAACGATATGTCCGGGTTTGTGTTTGGCCTTGCCTGTGTGATTGCCTTGGGTGCGGGGGTGGTCAAGGGGATGGTTGGGTTTGCCATGCCGATGATCCTTATCTCGGGGCTGAGTTCCGTGATGGCGCCGGAATTGGCGCTGGCGGGGTTGATTGTTCCGACGCTCGTGACGAACGGTATGCAATCCCTGCGGCAGGGCGTTGGCGCGGCGAAGGCGTCAATTCGAAAGTTTCATGTGTTCCTTCTGGCGGGTCTTGTGACCCTTGTTTTCTCGGCCCAGTTTGTGCGTGTTTTGCCGGGGGATGTGATGCTTTTGATGATTGGTTTACCAGTGTCGGGGTTTGTTTTGCTGCAACTTGCCGGGGTGCGCTTTCAGCTTCGGGCGGCGTCGGCGCGGCTTGAGGTTTTGATCGGCGGGTTTGCCGGGTTGATTGGTGGCTTGTCGGGGGTTTGGGGGCCGCCCACCATCCTATATCTTACCGCGCTCAACACCGAAAAGACGGAGCAGGTCCGGGTGCAGGGCGTGATTTATGGACTTGGGGCGGCGGCGCTTTTCATGGCGCATATTGCCTCGGGTGTGCTTGGGGCAAAGACGCTTTTGTTCTCGCTCAGCCTTGTGCCGCCTGCGATTGTTGGCATGTGGATTGGCGGGCGTATCCATGACCGGATCGACCAAGAGAGTTTCCGCAAGGCGACGCTTTGGGTCTTGTTATTGGCGTCGCTCAACCTTGTGCGGCGGGCGGCTCTTGGCTAACGGGCGCGTCGAACCAGGCGAGTAGCGCGGCGGGATTTGCGGCGATGGGTGTGGCGATTCCGCCTGAGAATTCAATGAGTTTCGCCTCATTCGCGGGGTTTATGCCAACCAATACGGCGCCCCCGCGTTCAAGGGCTTCGCCGATCATGTTGCGAAACCCGCGCCCGTCCGCTTCTTGTTTGCCGAACTTGTTGAGGATGAAGATATCAAAGCCGTCTTCCATCCTCTGCGCGACCTTGGCGGCGGCTGTTTCGAGGGCGTCGGGGTTGAGGCGACAGCCACGGGAGTCTTTGCCAAGATATTGCGAAATACGCACTTTGGGGCCGTCGGGCAAAACCTTGACGTCCATGTCGCAGCGATGCTGGGTTTCGGTCTCGGTATTGATCTGGACGATGCCGCAGGTGCGCACACCGCGCGACTTGAGAGTCTCGGCAAAATCGGCCAGCAGGCAGTCCAGCTCACCGCGGCCCTGGGTCATGGTATAGGCGATCTTCATGGGGTCTTGTCCTAGCGCGCGAGGGGCGTTTGGGAAACAGAAATCTTGCCGCATTAGGGCCGAAAACGGGGGTCGGTATCACGTCGGTATTGCGTCGGTATTGCGGCAGTGCGGGTTTTGCGGCCTAGAGCAGAGCCTTCCCGTCGCGGCAAAGGCGGCGGACCCTATCGGAAAACAGTTCCATGTCGATGCCGACCGCCACGAAGGTTGCGCCCGCGTCGCGCCATTTGCGCGCCGGTTCTGTCCCAGAGGTCAGGATACCTGCCGCCTTGTCCGAGGCTGCGATTTTGCGAATGGCGGTCTCAATGGCCTCTTGCACTTCGGGCGCCTCCGGGTTGCCGGGATAGCCCATATCGGCGGAGAGATCGGCAGGGCCGATAAAGACGCCATGCACACCGTCAACGGCAAGGATGTCGTCAAGGTTGTCGAGCGCGGCGCGGCTCTCGGCCTGCACGATGAGGCAGACCTCGTCATTGGCCGTCGCGACATAATCCGTTATCTCGCCAAAGCGGGAGGCACGCGCACCGGCGGCCCCCATGCCACGGATGCCTGCAGGCGGATAGAGCATGGCCGAGGCCATCGCGCGCGCCTGATCGGCGGTATCCACCATCGGCACGAGCACGGTTTGCGCCCCTGCGTCGAGCACCTGTTTGACCATCCATGCCTCGCCCACGGGGATACGCACGACCGGATGGCTGTCTGATCCGTTGAGCGCGGTCAGCGCCTCCTTGAGGCTGCGGATATGGTTGGGCGCATGTTCGCCGTCCAGCACGAGCCAATCAAACCCGGCGGTGCCGATCATTTCGGCCAAGGACGGTTCGGCGCTGACAACCCAGAGGCCAATCTGGGGTGTTTTGGTGGCAAGCGCGGACTTGAAGGCGTTTTGGGGCGCAGGCATGTGCTATCCTCTGAGGCTCTCTGGTGCGGGCATTTGGCCGTGCGATGCGCGATTTGTCCAGAGGGCTGGGGCACCCTTGGGCCGCTCAGGCCAGAAGTCTTGCTTCGTGCCGTTTGAGGGTCATGCGGGCGGCGGTATAGGCGTCGCGCCCGGAACAGGTTTCAAGCTCGGGGAAGAGTTCAAATATCTCGTCGCGTTGTGGCGTGCGCATACTTCCGAGGGATTGGTCGCCGGGTTGGAAACTCTCGGACCATGCGTTGTCGCCGAGAACGATCTCGTGGCGGTCGCACATGAAATGCAGGTAGCTCACGCCGCCCCTTGGCAGGGTATCAACGCCGCTGCGGTGGGTCAGGTGCTTGGCGGCGGCGAGGACTTCGTATTCGTCGAAGTAGAGCACCGAGCGATCCTCGGCGAGGAGCATCCGGTGATTGGGGGAGACGTGCATGTCGCGATCGGGGAGGTTTTCGCCAAGGCTTCCGGCGCGGATCAGCACCGGGCGCAGATGCGGGGTCAGGGCAAGCTCGGCCTCAGACAGATCACGCCGCCCGACCCAGCGGATTTCCTGAAGGCCGTTGTCGCGGGTGACAACGCGGTCTCCGACGCGCAGGTCTTCGACAGGGCATTCGCCGCGTGCCGTGGCGATAAGCGTGCCGGGGGTAAAACAGGGCACGAAGGTTTCGATGTCTTCGTAGTTGATATTGGCCGTTTGGCCAGTTGAGGCGTTGTAGAGCTGAATCTGACCGCTGAACCCGGCATTGCCGTTGCTCTCGGGGGTCTGTGTCATGTTGGTGATCACAAACCCCTGTTCAAGCAGGGAGGAGAGGTCGAGCGTGTCGTTGTCATTGCCACCGGACCCGCCAAGGACGGTTGTGTTGGTGGTTGTGGTGCCGATCGAGTCGATCTTGATATAATCGTCATCGTCACCGCCCGAGAGCGTATCGTTATCGCCGCCGCCGAGGATTGTATCCTGCCCGCTGCCGCCGTCGACACTATCGGTGCCTGTGCCTGCGGTGATGCTATCGTTGCCGTCCCCGGCAAAGATCGTGTCGTTTCCGGTTCCGCCGTCGATCACATCGTTGCCGGATTCGTCGTGCGTCGCGACGAGCGACACCTCATCAAGCGTCACCGCCGGGTAGGTTGCGGTTGGGTCGTCAGAGCCGTTGGGACGGAGTTGGATGCCGGTTACGCCCGCAGGGGCGGTAAAGGTAATTTCGTAACTTTCGTAGTCTGTTCCCTGAACAATGGTCTCGCCGAGGAGATTGCCGTTTTGGTCGAGAATCTCAAACTTGACGGGAATGTCCTGAGGGGTGAACCACTGGCCGCCTTCATAGTCGGTTGATTGTGCGTTGAAGGTCAGGGAATAGGTCTGGCCCTCTTGAAGCGGGTCGTTGAGCGACTGGGCCATCGCCTCTTGTGGGCGGTCGGTATAGCTCCACATGGTGATATAGCCGGTGCCGTCGGAGGCATCGAGGGCCGGGTTCCAGTATTCCGCATTTGTCCCGTCGTCGGCAGAGTCCGGCGAGCCGGAGACGTTCGACCAGTTGTCGAGGCCATTGACCCCATTGGCGCTATGGGTGCCGTCCTCGAACGAGCCATTGGCAAGCAGTTCGGGGCCGGAAAACTCACCGATCAGGTCGTTGCCGCTGCCGCCGTCAATCGTATCGTCGCCCGCGCCGCCGGTGATGGTATCATGGCCGCTTGCGCCGTCGATGACGTCATTGTCGGCCCCGCCATCAAGATAATCGCCGCCGCCGCGCCCGTCGAGCGTATCGTTGCCTGCGCCGCCCCAGAATTCGTTGGTATAGGCATCGCTTGGGTTGGTGCTTTCGCCGTCATAGCCGGTTAGCACATCGTCGTGATCCGAGCCGATGATCGCATCTATGCCGCCTGCGTTGACATCGTTTTCGGCGTCGCCGCCGGAGAAGTTATTGGTGGACAGGTCAACCGTGACCGCCGATGCGGAATCGGAATAGTTGATGGTGTCCTGACCGCTGCCGCCGCTGAAGGTATCTGCACCGCTGCTGCCGATGATTTCGTCATTGCCAGTGCCGCCGGAGATCGAGTCATTGCCCGCGCCACCGCTTAGGGTATCGTTGCCGCCGTAGGCGTTGATCGTGTCATCCGAACCTGTCCCGTTGAGGGAATCGTTGCCGCCACTACCGTTGATCGTTGCCATACATACTGCTCACCTTGCGACCCAATTCAGGGCAATCCAGCGATTTGTTTCGCAGGCGGAAACGGTTAATTTTAGAAGAGTTCAAGGCAATTTGTTGAGACCTGCGGCACAAATGCGTCCCATAGGCGGCGGGATTGTGTGGGTCTCGGGGGGGGGGGGGCGAGATGGTGGGCGACCTTGGCC
>JAPHRE010000002.1 GCA_026195905.1 Pseudopelagicola sp.
ATATGCGCCGGTGTGATGTGCGCTATGGCCCTTGCCGCCCATTTGGTCGGGGTGCTGCCCTTTGCATGGGTATGGGAAAACATGGGCGGGTAAAGTGTGTGTTAGTTGACACATATTATTACAGTGATGACGGAAGACCCATGAAGAAGGCGGAAGAGGGCGGAACGAACAATAAAACAAGGGTTGTGCGGGGTGGGGAGTGAATGGTCGCGCGAAGAACGCTGTCATGCAATGACCGGAAAAACGGGCCGATTTTAGGCTGTGCTCGGGCTCAAGGCGGTACTGCAAAAAGCGATGTCAAAAGAGCGTCAAAGGCCTGTTTAACAAGGGATTTAGCTTTGCGGGTGGGGCTGATTGTGGGTGATTTGGCCTCGCCGAACCTACACGCAGCCGTGTAAGTTTCTATGTTACCGTGTTAGAATGAGAATTTCTTATAGAAAACAGATGATTGAGTGGTTGCCGGCATAGCTATATCGTGAGGCGAACTTACACGCGATTTTCCTCTTTCAGCTCCACTTATGGCCCGACCAGACCACCTCGCCTATGATGCTTTCAGCTATGGCATTCATGGCAGGGCCAGTGTGATACTCCGGCGGCCACGTCTTTTGATCCGGATTGTCGCTGCGGACTATGATGGTGTGGCCGGCAACGAGTTCGAGGCGTTTGATGCGGGTGCCATCACTAGGGTCATTGTAGACGTAAATACGACCGTTGCGAATTTCGCGCTTACGCCGGTCGATCATGACAAGGTCGCTGTCATATATGCTCGGCTCCATGCTTTGACCACGTGCATTGATAAGCACAGACTTTCCCGGCTGAATGCCGTTCTGAAGAAGCCACTCCTTTGAGAATGCCAGGTGGTCGATCGGCGGCTCATCGAAATTCACATAGCCGTCACCAGCAGCGGCACAGGCATCGTGACGGGCCACGGTGGCAAACCTGTGGCCATCGACCTCTATCTCTGGGGCATGGGTGATGTCACGCGGCGGGCCGAAGTAGAGTTCAAGGTCGAGGACTTTGGCCAGCGCACTCAGGTTGTCAAACGAAGGCATGCCATAGCGCGGCCGCTTGATGTTGGAGATCAGCGTGGAATTCCCGACAGCCTGCTGGGACGCTTCACCAGCGGTAAGGCCCATATCTTTTAGGCGGGCTTCGATGATTCCCAGTATCTCTTCCTTTTCCATGTTGGCAGAACTGCCAAGAAAAGCACTCATTGGCAAGTTTCCTGTTGACGGTTGGCATACGTGCCAATAATAGATATTGGCATGAGTGCCAAACAACATATCGGAAACATATTGTTTCTCGCCGAGGTCTTCGGTCAGGGGCGCAGCCTCTCTCGCAAGACCGTGAGCCTGTATGCCGCTGGTCGTGGCGGATACTTTGACGACCTGAAGAGCGGCAAGCTCGGCTCTCGTTTCGGCATTTCCGAAGAGCGGCAGGTCAAGATTTTCCAGTGGTTTTCGGACAACTGGCCGCCCGATCTGGAGTGGCCCGACCATATCGATCGCCCTGATCCGATGAAGGAGCATGCAGCATGAATATCGGAAAGAGAGTGGAGTTGGCCGAATTCGCCAAGACGATCATCGAAGGTCTTTCCGACGCCGAAAAGATCGTCGTGATGCGGGTCATTGGGTTCAGCATCACAAGTGGCGCGAGCGCCAATTCGCTGACGGCCTCCGCAGATGAGATAGGGCGTCACGCTCATATGCTTGCTCGTGACGAGCTGGCGCAACGCTCCGATGGGACGATAATCAGCCCATATGGGGCGGGCAACGGACCGGTGCGCAATCGCGTTGCGCGCTGTGCAGTCCCCGAAGGGGAGGTCAGCTGATGCCTGTCGTTCACCGTTCTTCAAATCCGCCACTCGCGGAGATCCCGCCGCGCCCCGCATCTGGGGAGTTGTTGGGCCGCGGGAAAGGCCCTGGGCCGCGTTTGTCTGTAGCGCGCGCCTGGGGCCACTTTAAGGCGGTGCTGCGCTGGATCGACGATGGCTGGGCCGGTGACATACTCGGCGGGATTGCTCTCGTCGCGATGTGTCTCCTGCTGTTTGGGTTTCTCCCGGTTTGGGAGGCGCTGCTTTTACCATGATGCACGCTGCCCGCATTGCCACCAGTCCGCGCTTGCGCCGCACCCTGAAGGCTCTTCAGGAGGCCGGCGGTGCGGTCAGCTCTCTTGAGTTGACCGTGAAGGCGCAGACGGTGGCGGTCGGGACTTGCATCTCTGAACTGCGCGCCAATGGCGCGGAAATCACCTGCCGACAGGAGGTTCGAGAGGGCCGCCGTGTCTGGCTCTACACCCTTGTTAAATCCCCAGAGGGCTATGAAGAATGACGACTCCCCAAACTCCCCAAATCCAACAGATTGAAATCGCTCAAATCGAGACCGGCGAGCGTATGCGCCCGGTCTCTGAGGCCGGTGTCGAGAGCCTCATGGCCTCCATTGGTGAACTCGGCGTGATGAAAGACCCGGTGCAGCTACGCCGCAAGGGGCGCGGCGACAAGGCGCGCCTGATCCTGATGGCTGGCGGTCACCGGCTAGAGGCCGCAAAGCGGCTTGGCTGGCAGACGATCCCGGCGCTGGTTTGGGTTGACGTCACCAATGACTGGGCCGCGTTGATGGAGATCGACGACAATCTCTCCGGCTCTGACCTCAGCACTCTTGAGCTTGCCGTGTTCATGGCGCGGCGCAAGGAGGTCTACGAGCGGATGTATCCGCAAACGAAGCACGGTGGGGATCGCAAAAGCGAAGCCTATAGAAATCAAAACGACACGATGTCGCTTTGGTCCGGTGATGCAAGCGACACGATGTCGTTTGCATCAAGCGTGGCCGAGAAACGCGATATGAGCAAACGCTCGGTCGAGCGCCTGGTTGCCGCCGGTCAGCACCTTAGCTCGCGTGATGCGCGTGAGCTGTCACAGGCGAAGACTAGGCCGAGCCTGAAAGACCTGCTCGACCTCGCCAAGGTCGAAGAAGAACACATCCGCGTCGATGTGATTGACCGCCTGAAGCACGGCACCTCCAAGAGCGTTGCAGCCGCGCTGCGCGATTTCAAATCGTCGGATGAGGGGTCGTCGGGTCCAGTCAACCTGACGGATCAGGCATTTCGCAAACTCTTTGAGACTTGGAAACGCACTCCGAAGCCCGCGCAGCGGATGTTTGTGAAGGAGTGCTTTGACGACCTCTATCCGATGCTTGCGACGATCAACGCGGACGGGGGTGAGACATGACCCCGACACAGCCCGATAAACTCTGGTGGTCTGCCCGCGAAATCGCCGAGGCGTCGTTGCCCGATTGCCCGACAACGCAGCAAAACGTGGATGCCATGGCCAAGCGGTTCGCATGGCGTGAGCACCCGACCCATGCCCGCCGCCGTGCGGGCCGTGGTGGGGGCTGGGAATACAATTGGGAGCTCCTGCCAATGCGGGCGCGCACTAAGTTGTTGCGCGATGCGACTGTGACCGCTGCCAAGAAAGCCCCCTCCGAAGATGAGCGCAATGCACAACATGCCGCCTTCGATGCGCTGCCGGAGAGCGCCAAGGCCAAGGCGCGGGACCGCCTGCGCATACTGCAGGCGGTAGAGGCGCTGGTTCAGCCTGAGAGCGGCACGACGAAGTTCCAGGCGGTCGAGTTTTTTGCCGCGCGTGAGGGTGTCAGCCCGCGCACGATCTGGGGCTGGTTCTCGATGGTGGATATGATCCCTGCCTCGGACTGGCTCTTTTACCTCGCGCCTCGCCACCGCAATGCAGCAAGGCCCTGCCGTAAATCGGCCAGTGAAAAGCGGTTTATGGACCTTTTGAAGGCCGATTATCTGCGTCTTTCCGGGCCGACCTTCACTTCCTCTTACCAGCGCGCCAAGCGGGCCTGTCAGGCTGAGGGTATTGATGTCCTGCCCGAGCGCACCGCGCGCCGCCATCTACATGCACAGGTGCCACGTGTGACACAGGTCTTTGCCCGTGAGGGCGAGCATGGCCTTGCCAAATGCTTCCCGGCGCAGACCCGTGACCGCACATCAATGGCGGCCATGGAAGGTGTCAACGCCGACTGTCACAAGTTTGACGTCTTCGTAAAATGGCCCGGTGAGAAGAAGCCTGGCCGCGCCCAAATCGTGGCTTTCCAAGACCTCTATTCGAGTAAAATCCTGTCGTGGCGGGTTGATACTGCGCCAAACAAGGTCGCGGTGATGTCCGCGTTCGGAGACATGATTGAGGAATACGGCATTCCTCAGCATTGTCTCTTCGACAACGGGCGCGAGTTTGCGAACAAATGGCTCACTGGCGGTGCGCCGACGCGTTTTCGCTTTAAGGTGCGCGAAGATGATCCGCTTGGGGTGCTTACGCAGCTCGGGATCAAAATCCACTGGGCCACGCCGGGTCATGGCCAGGCAAAGCCGATTGAGCGCGCTTTCAGGGATTTCGCCGATCATATCGCCAAAGACCCGCGCTTTGACGGTGCATGGACCGGCAATCGCCCTGACGCCAAGCCCGAGGACTATGGTTCTCGCGCCATCCCGATCGACGAGTTCATCGCGGTGGTAGCTGAGGGGGTTGCAGACCACAATGCCCGCCTTGGACGGCGTTCCGAGGTTGCACTGGGCGGCTCTTTCGATGAGGCTTTTGCCAAGAGCTACGAGACCGCCGCGATCCGCAAGGCGACCGACGAACAGCGTCGGCTCTGGCTGATGGCGGCGGAGACGCGCCAACTCCACAAGGGCGATGGCGGCGTGACGCTCTACGGCAACCGATACTGGTCGGCCTGGATGAATGAGTTTGCAGGCCAGAAGGTCACGCTGCGGTTCGATGCGGAAGACCTTCATGCGGGGCTCTATGTGTATGGTCTCGACGGCGCGTTCCTCGGCATGGCTGCGGCCATCGAGAAGGTTGGCTTCTTCGATGTCACTGGTGCGCGCGAGCATTCGCGTAAGGTGGCACAGATCAAGAAGGCGGAGCGCCAGGCGCTGGACCTGCACCGCGAACTGCGGGCTAAGGACGTTGCGACGGCGCTTGATGCGATCGAGACGCCTGAGCCGGTCAAGCCTGAGGCCAAGGTCGTGCAGATTGCGCGCGGCGATCAGCGCCCGGCAGCGTCCCGTGTGCGCCGCCCTCAGTACCGCGACGAGCAGTCGGCCGAGGAAAAGGCCGAGGTGCTGACCTTCCAGAAAAAGGTTGCCGCCGAGCAGGCGGCGGAAGCCGCCAAACCGGCCGAAGACACTCCCGAGGACCGCTATATGCGCGCTCTTGACTTGGAGCGCCGCTCGGAGGCCGGGGAGCGCCTTGGCGAGGCCGAGGTGCGCTGGCTGGGCCGGTATCAACAGACGCCGGAATATCGCGGCCAACGCCGCATGATGGAGAGTTTTGGGAGCGATGCGTTCTCAAAAGAATGACCGCCGCGCGGGGGGCATCCCGTGCGACGGCCGATCGAGCCGGCCCCGAGGGGCCAAACAAGTGGAGGTGACAATGACAGACCAAATCGAGCCAATCAAGACCATTGCGCCGCTTCGCAACGTGCGGGCGATGGTGACACTTCTGGAGCGGCTTCAGAACCGTACCTATGGGTTGCCGGGCATGGCAACCTACTACGGGTTTTCCGGCTACGGGAAATCCACCGCCGCGATCTACGCGATCAATCAGTTCGGCGCCTGCTATGTCGAGGTGCGCGAGACCTGGACGACCAAGTTTCTTCTGGAAACGATCCTCCGCGAACTGGGGGTGGCCCCGAAAGGGCGCCCTTCGATTGCCCGTATGGCAGAGCAGGTCGCCAAGGAGCTTGCGATCCGCGATATCCCCCTCTTGATCGACGAGGCCGATATCCTTGTTCGCAAGAACATGATCGAGGTGGTGCGCGGTCTGCACGAAGACAGCCAAGCCCCGGTGCTGCTGATTGGTGAAGAGCAGATGCCCCAGAAGCTCCAGCAATGGGAGCGGGTGCATGGGCGGATGCTCGACTATGTCGCGGCGCAGCCTGCCTGCATGGATGACCTCAATCATCTGGCGCAGATCTACGCGCCCGAGGTCGATCTCGACGAGGCATTTCGCAAGCGCCTTTTGGTAGAGAGCCATCACTCTCTGCGCCGTCTCGTGGTCAACCTCGCCAAGGTGCAGGAACTGGCAATGACGCATGATTTTACGGTGATCAATCTCGACAACTGGCGCGACCGGGCCTTTCAGGCCATCGCTGCACCGGCGCCGCGTCGCAATCTCGCATAAGGGAGAATTGGAGGGATGAGCAGCAAGAACAACAAAGACCTTGACGTCGAGAATGAACTCACTGGCCGCGAAGCTGAAGAGGCGCTTTGGGCCGTGATTAGGGAAGCCAAGAGTTTTACCGCCGATACCCTTTGGGGGAAGGTGAACATCCGTATGGCGACAATCCTCGTCTATCTCGGTGTTCTGGAAGAGGGGAAATACATCTGGCGTGATACCGCTTTTGAGGAGAACCGCCTCTATCATCGCTACACCGACCGCAAGTCTAAGAGGGCACCCAATCCAAAGCGGGCGGCGCCGGTTAAACCGCGCTCTCCGGCGTTACAGAATATGTGGACAGTGATGCGGCGGCTCAACAGTTTCACGCCAAAGGATGTGGAGGTTTATGCTGGGACGCCGGAGGTGGCGATCACATCTGTTCAAGCGTCAAATTACTGTCGCTTGCTGCTGCGTACCCGCTACCTCAAGTGCGTCGAGAAGGCCGACCCTCCGCATCGCCTGCCGCGCTACCGTCTGATCGATGACACAGGCCCACTCGCCCCCGAGCCGCGCCGCCAGCCCTCGGTGTTTGACCCCAATGCCTCCCGGCACCGTATTCCGGAGGCGTGGTGATATGGCTCAGCTTGCAATCGTTGAGGAGGCATGGGGTGAGGATGTCCCGGATTGGGTGCTCCGCCTGGCAAAGGAGTGCGAAGCGTCTTCCCAGAACAAGGTCGCGGCGGCGCTAAGGATTTCCGCTGCCGTGGTGAGCCAGAGCCTGCGTAACTGCTACGCCGGCGACATGGAGATGGTCGAGGACCGGGTGCGCGGCCTCTACATGTCTGAAACGGTCAAATGTCCGGCTCTTGGGGTGATCGAAACCCACCGCTGTCGCGACTGGCAGAAAAAGGCCAAGCACTTCGTGCCGAGCTACTCGGGCCGGGTGCGCATGTTCAAGACTTGCCAGAAATGTACCCGGTTCAAGGAGGACAAATGATGCAGTATCGCGACCACGTGAGCTTAGCCTCTGTGCTCGATGCCGTTTCAAAGCATCGCCATGTTTCGATCAAAGCGCTGAAAAGCCCCTTGCGAGAGCGTCGCATCGCTTGGCCACGGCAGGAGTTCATGTTCCTGGCGCATGAACTCACCGGCTTTTCCTTGTCCGTTATCGGTAATCGTGTCTTTCGGGACCATACGACGGTGATGCATGGAATCGCCGCCGTTCGCCACCGGATGCGAGACCCTGAATACAAGAGCGAAATGGAAGCGATCATGGGCGATCTCGGGGTGGCAGTGCTACCGCGCTTCTATCGCTCCGGTGCTCTCGAGTTCGTTTCCCGGAGGTCAGCGCATGGTTAACCTCAACCCCAAGATCGTGGCTATGGCCAAGGACGGGACACGCCCTAAGCAGATTGCGCATATCCTCGGCCACACCCAGGACCATGTATATTACGAGATCAGCAAGGCTCGTCGCGCGGGAGAGCATATCCCTCCATTTCGTAGCTTCGCACCGGACAAAGGGAGTTCGGCCTGCACGGTTGCGTTGCCATCGAGGCTCTACAACCTGCTTTCCGATCATGCGGAACGTCGAGGTCGTACTCCCGCAGAAGTCGTCGCATCGGTGCTCGAGGCGGCCCTCCTTCTCGAAGAGGGGAGCGAAGCTGATGCCTAGACGATTTTCACAACAGGAGATGCTTCGTCTCGCGGCTTCGGGCGTGACCAAAGTGGACCTTCTCGGGCCACGCGGCACCACACTTTGCTCAATGGATGAAATCGAAGCCATGGCCGGGCTCATTGCCTCGGCCGGGCTCTTGCCGCCGCTTTCTGAGCGGCTCGAAAACAAGGAAGAAACCAATGTCTGACACCGATCTGACGGTATTCAAGGATCTGATGGAAACCTGTCCGCATGACATACGTCGCCAGCCTTTTGCTTGGGCGAAGTGGATGCGCAACAAGGGGTTCGTGGCGCGGATGCGCGCGGATCTGCTGCACCAGTATATCACCGACCATATTGCTCAGATGGCCGACTGGGGTGGCCCGGACACTTGCGGGATCAGCTCGGGAATCGTGGAGGTTCATGGGCAGAAGCACCTTCGCGATGCCAAGGGGGCGCTCGTGCCAATGTCCATGGTCAAGGCGCAGGATCAGCTCGAAGACGAGACGGTGCGCAAGATCATTGGCTACGCAGAGGCGCTCTCCGATCAGGTTACGCGCTTCAAGGAACACACCTTCAATGATCTCGGAGACTTCGAGGCAGTCCTGATGCAGGACTATGACCTCAAGAAGGGCGGGGCGAAGGGCAACAAGACGTTCTTGTCTTTCGATGGCTGCCAGAAAGTGCAGGTCGCGGTTGCCGATCACATCGACTTTGGTCCGCAGCTTCAGATTGCCAAAGAGCTCATCGATGAGTGTCTCAACGAGTGGGCCGCTGACGCCCGCGACGAGATCCGCACCATCGTCACCCGCGCTTTCAACACCGATAAGGCGGGCGCCGTGAACCGCTCTGAAATCTTCATGCTCCTGCGCCTCGATATCACGGATGAGCGTTGGCAGAAGGCGATGAGCGCAATCCGTGATGCCATGCGCGTGGTGGGTTCGAAGACCTATGTCCGGTGCTACAAGCGCGAAACGCCTGACGCAGCCTGGCAGCCGATTACCATCGATCTGGCGAAGGCGTGATCCGATGACAGATGACCCATTGAAAGCCGCCGCTGTGGAGCGTGTCACCGCCGGAGAACTGCGCCAGTTCGTTGAACGGTTCGAACGGCTGGAGGTCGAGAAGACAGACATCGCGGATCAGCAAAAGGAGGTCATGGCAGAGGCCAAAGCGCGCGGCTACGACACCAAGGTGATGCGGAAGATCATCGCCCACCGCAAACGCGACAAGGACGACATTGCCGAGGAAGAGGCGGTGTTTGAGATGTATCGTGAAGCTTTGGGGATGGGCTGATGAGCCGCGCCCTTCAGCAGACCATTCATGTCGCTTGCCGCCAACTCGGCCTGGACGGGGAGGCCCGTCGGGATCTGCAGGTCGCGGTGACTGGCAAGGCTTCCATGCGCGACATGGACGAGGCCGACCTGAAGCTGGTCATCAAGCGGCTTGAAGATGATGGGTTCGAGCGGGCCAAACCGCGTCACCGCACCAAGCGATCCGACAATGGTTCAATCCGGCTCATCCATGTGCTCTGGCGCAAGCTCGGCGAAAAAGGGGTTTTGAAAGACCCTTCAAAGGCCGGTTTGAACAAGTTCATCCGCTCCCGGTTCTCCGAGAAATGGGGCTATGAACTGCTTGATATCAACCAGCTCCGCGAGTGGTCGGAGATCGAAGATGTGGTCGAGGCCCTGCGTGCCTGGGGCAATCGGGTCAACATCGACTTTGACTGGGGGCAGCACCGTCGATGAAACACCGCCGCCACCTCGTCACCGACCATGCCGTGATCCGTTATCTAGAGCGGGTCAAGGGCGTGGATATCGACGCCGTGCGTGCCGAGGTAGCCGGGCTTGTGGAAACGGCGCGGGATCTTGGCGCGAGCGGCGCAGTGGTGGCGGGTTGGTCCTACAAGATCAAGGATGGCTATGTGGTGACGGTCCGGGCGACGCATTCGCCCTGCATTCGCACGGGCTGCGTGAAAGACAAACGGAGGGTGCGGTGATGGGCTGGCCCTTTGGTGAACTGACCCCCGGCAAATACGGTGCGATCCTCGCGGATTATCCGTGGGCCTATGCGATGCGGTCTGAGAGGGGCTATGCAAAGAGCCCTGAGGCACACTATCAGACGTTGTCGTTGGAGAACGGGGCGAAACTGCCGGTTTCGCAGCTTGCTGGACCGGATTGCTATCTCTTCATGTGGTCGACTTGGCCGCACCTCTCGGACGCGCTTTGGCTCATGCAGGAATGGGGCTTTAGCTATGTGACCGGCGGCTCCTGGCACAAGGTCACGAAGACGGGCAAATCAACATTCGGTACCGGATACGTGCTGCGCTCATCTACCGAACCCTATCTTGTCGGCAAGATCGGTCGGCCGCAGATCGCCTCGCGCTCCGAGCGCAACGTGATCCTTGCGCCCGAAGAGATCCCGGATGGCATCGAGGCAATCCGCCGTGAGCATTCCCGCAAGCCGCCCCAGATGCGTGAGATGATAGATCGGCTTCTGCCGAACCAATGGTTCTGTGAACTCTTTGCCCGAGAGCCTTGGGGGAGACATGATATCTGGGGCAACGAAACCGGCAAGTTCGAGGGGGCGACATGAGCAACCTCCCCGGAATCGCAGGCGAAATCGAAGAGGCGATTGGCCTTGATCTGGCGGTCAAGCTCCTGGAGGCGCGCGGCGGGACTGAGATCGTAATCCCTGTGCGCGCCACTGGCACGGCACTGGCCGAGATCATTGGAGCGGCGGCAGCCGAAAAAGTGATTGCGGAGATTGGTTCTGGCAAGGTGCTTTTGCCCTGTGCCTCAATGCGAGGCGAAGGTGCCCGGCGCGCCCGCGCCATAGAACTTCTGCGGTCTGGGCAGTCTTTGCGCGCGGTCGCGTTGGAATGCGATATCCACATCCGCACCGTGTCGCGATACCGCGCTCAGATCGATGCTGAAGCCGCCGATCTGGCGCAGCCCGGATTGCCATTTGACAACTAGGGCAGAGGGCTGCGAGTGTGGCCCGCGAAGCCGCACCACCTTCTCCAATCCAGTATCATGACATCTGTCGAGGGCTACTCACCCCGGCGCATCTGACATTTTCGGGATGATTTCTCCCGGAGGTAAAAATGCGTCACGTCTATCAGCTCGCCCGCCAGCATCTTGGTTTGAAAGAATGGCCCGGTGCGAAGCACAATCCCGAAATCGTCGAGATGTTTGCCGAAGTCGGTCACGACTGGGTGCAGGATGATGAGACGCCCTGGTGCGCGGCCTTCGTTGGGGCCGTTCTGGGTCAAGCCGGTCTGCGCGGGACCGGTAAGCTCAATGCGCGCTCCTATGAAAGCTGGGGCGAAAAAGTCGCGCTCGAGGATGCGGAGCCCGGCGATGTCGTGGTGTTCTGGCGGGAGTCTCCGGAAAGCTGGAAGGGGCATGTTGGTTTCTTCGTGAGCGAAGATTCCAGCGGAGATATTCACGTTCTCGGAGGCAACCAAGGCGATGCTGTTTCGGTCGAGCCCTATTCCGATGAACGTTTCCTCTCGGTGCGCCGTGCCAAAGCCCCGCGCAAGACGCAGCTCCTCTCCACAACCCATCAAGCGGCAACCGCAGGTCAGCTCGGGAACGCTCTGACAGCCTGGCAGGTGGTGCCTCAGTTGGATGCCGAACTTCAGCCCTTTGCGTTGGCCGGGTTTGTCCTGGTCGCTCTGGCGCTTCTTTGGGTGAGCCGTGAACGCTCGCGCAAATGGCTCGCGGGGGATCGCTGATGTGGGGCTGGGTGCCGAGCCGGGCGAAACTCTGGGCTGTTCTCACCACAATTGCCTTGGGGTTTCTGGCTTGGTTTCGGCTCGACGCCAAACGCGATGCCCGCGCCGAGCTTGAAGAAAAGGATCTGAAACATGCGAAGGATATTCGCGACGCCGCTTCTGATGCTCGCGCTGACCATGACAACGGGGTGCGCCCCTATGCCGATCACGGGTGGCGCGACTGAGAACGAGATTTGCCGCATCTGGGCGGAATCCCTTCCGACGCGCAGTCGGCAGGATACGCCTCAGACCACCAACGAAATCGAACTGGCCTACGCCGTCTTCGCCGCAACCTGCCCTGACTTCATCCACCTGATCCCCAAAGGAGGGACTACGATTTGACCCGCGTTCTTTTGCTGATCGGAATGATCGCTCTGTATGTACTGTTGCTTGTGTTCTTTCCGGTTTGGCCGGCTCAAGCGGTAGAAGCTGGGGCGGTTATTCCGTTTGATCCGACGATTTCGGTTTCGGTGTTGCTTTCTGTCGGCACGATTATTTTCACGATCTTCAAAACACGGGCGCGCGCGCTGGATGATCGGTTCGACGTGCTCAATGAGCGCCTGAAGGACGGTTCAAAAAGGATGGATCGCCATGACGGACGGCTCGGGGCGATCGAACAGACAGTCCAGTCGCTTCCTGCGCAGTCGGACATGCACAATTTGCAACTGCGCTTGGCCGAGATGTCCGGTGATCTGAAAGCGATCAACGCATCGATGGAAGGCAACGGCAAGATCATGGAGCGACTGGAAACCATTGTTAGTCGCCACGAAGACCATTTGCTCGAAGGAGGCCGTAAGTGAGCAGCTATTCCGATACCCTGCGCAAACATGCGCGTATTGCGATCCTGCGTATCCTTGAAGGCGCGCCACGCTATACATCGAACGCGTCGATGATGCAGACCATCCTGCCTGCCGTCGGCATCTCTTTTACCCGTGCTCAGATTGTGACCGAACTTGCCTGGCTGGAAGAGCAAGGCATGGTGGAGACGGAAGAGCATCGCGAAGGTTTTGTGGTTGCGACTGCGACAGTGCGTGGTGTCGAGATCGCCCAGGGCATCGCGACCCACCCGGAGATCCAGCGCCCCCGGCCGGGAGCGTGATATGCCGCCACCCCGCAAAATCGATCTCATCCCGACCGAGTTGCGCGAGCGCCTGAAAGAGACGCTGGCGCATCGTGGTTTCGGCGACATTGTTGAGGTCACGGATGAGCTCAATTTCTGGCTCGAAGAAGAAGGGCTTGAGCTGCGCATCGGCAAGACGGCCGTGGGCAATTTCTCGAAGCTCCTGAAAGACCAGCGTGAAGCCTTTGCGATGGCCGAAACCTTGCTTGGCGACATGGATATCGAGCAGGAGGGCGAGATGCATCGCGTCCTGATGCAGATGATCGCCACAAGCGCCATGCAACTGATGCAGCACGTCCGGGAACAGAACGGTCACCTCGACCCCAAGGACCTGATGAGCCTCGGCCGGATGCTGAAGGACCTGATGAGTTCCGCCGGCATCCGCGAGAAAATCCGCGAAGACGAGAGGGTGCGCATCGCGCGAGAGGCCCGAGAGAGTGCTGCGGAGGATGCAGATACCGTGGCGCGGGAGCTTGGCATGACGAGTGAGACGGCCGCGGCCATCAAAGCGCGCATTCTGGGGGTTTGAGATGTCGCACTGGGGAGGTGAAATCAGAAAGGTGCATGGCTTCCGGGTCTTTGTCGATGACAGGCAGGGGCATTTGGCGGTCGAGCATAACGGCGCGATCACCTGGGATGACCTTCAGGCGATCAAGAATGACATCTGGGGTGCCGAAGCTCGTGCCATCGAAGTCTACCCAAAGCAGAGCCAACTCGTGAACAGTGCCCAGATGCGGCACCTTTGGCGGCTGGGGGAAGCAGACTTTGCGCCAGACCTCCTCGGGGATGAGCCTCAGTATGACAGCCTGCAGGCGCGCTATGCCGCCTGCTGGGGCGAGGCACGACGGTGATGGCTACACCTGCACAGATCGCCAATGACCTTGATGCCCAGGCTGAACGCCTGAAGCATTCTCACGATAAGATACTCGCAACATCTCTGATGCGCGGGGCCCAGTGTATCCGGGAACTTCTGGCAGAGAACCAAGTGCTGGCTGAGAACACCACGGTTACTGCGATCGTGACCATGCCGGAGCGTGAGGCATGACGCTGCTTTGGACAACAGTGAAGGGTGCCGCTTGGGAAAAGCATCACCTCTCCACATGGTGGGGCGAGATGCTTGTATATGAGGACCATTGGACATGTTTCGCGAATGTGCGCAGCCAATCCGGCAGCTTTGATCGCAATATCAAAATATCCAACATCCAAGAGGGTATTCGGCGGTGTGAGGATTTCTACTACCGATACCACGCGCATTTTACCGGGGCACCGCATCCTGATGTGCAGCGGATTCTGGGGGCGGCATGACACAAACCCTCTCCGAAACCGAATGGCGCGAGATCCGCGACGAGAGCCGCCAGAACCTGCCTGATGCGCTGGCCGACAGGGATGACCTGCCAGCGGTCCTCCTGAGCTACCAGGCCGAGCTTCTGCAGACCACAGCGATTTACCAGCTCGTGGTGTGTGAGAAGTCCCGCCGGATTGGGATGACCTGGGCAGTGGCGGCAGATGCTGTTTTGTCGGCGGGTCTCAAACGCTCGGCCGGGGGCATGGACGTGCTCTATATTGGTTACAATCTCGACATGGCGCGCGAGTTCATCGACACCTGTGCGATGTGGGCCAAGGCCTTCATCCCCGCCGCCTCGAGCGTTGAGGAGTTCCTGTTCAAGGACCAGGATGAAGGCGGCGAGGAAAAGGACATCAACGCCTTCCGAATCCGGTTCGCCTCCGGCTTCGAGATCGTTGCGCTCACCTCCAAGCCGCGTAGCTTGCGCGGCCGGCAGGGCTACGTGATCTTTGATGAGGCGGCGTTCCATGACGAACTGGGCGAGCTCCTGAAGGCGGCGATGGCGCTCCTTATGTGGGGTGGCAAGGTTCTGGTGATCTCGACCCATGATGGCGTCGATAACCCATTCAACGAATTGATCCAGGACGTGCGCGGCGGCAAGCGTGCCGGCAAGGTCGTTAAAGTGACCTTTAACGAGGCCGTTGAAGCCGGTCTCTACGAGCGGATCGCGCTGGTCACGGGCAAGCCCGACACGGTTGAGGCCAAACAGGATTGGGTGGATTCGATCCTCGCCTTTTACGGTGATGATGCCGACGAGGAACTTCACTGTATTCCGAAGGCCGGGTCGGGCCGGTACCTGACCGGCGCGGCGATCGAGGCTTGTATGCACGACGAGCACAAGGTGGTGCGCCTCACCTGTCCTGACGGCTTTGAGCTGCGCCCTATGCAGGAGCGCAAGACATTCGTCGATGATTGGCTTGAAGAGTTTGTCGAGCCTGAACTGAAGCGGCTCAACCCCAAGCTCCTGACCGGTCTGGGCGAGGACTTTGGCCGCAATATCGACCTTTCGGTTTTGGCGGTAGGGCAGGAGGAAAGCGACCTCTCGATCACAGTGCCGCTCATGGTCGAGATGGCAAACACGCCGATCAAGCAGCAAAAGCAGGTGGTGCGCTACATCGTCGAGCGCATCGATCGTTTCCTCGGGGCCAAGTTTGATGCCACCGGCAACGGCCTTGCCTTGGCGGAATGGGCGCAGGACGAGTTCGGCTATGACTATGTCGAGGCGGTAAAACTCTCGCAGTCCTGGTATCTCGAGAACGCCCCGCTCCTGAAGCAGCACGTGGATGACCAGACCGTCGCGCTGCCGCGGGACAGCGATATCAAAAGCGACCTGCGCGTGGTGCGCTTGGTGCGCGGTATCCCGTCGATACCCGACAGTCGCAAGGAAGGCCGGCACGGCGATGGCGCGGTGGCGCTGATGATGCTGATCGCCGCGATGAAGAGCGAATATCAATCATTCGGATATCGCCCCGTCCCGAAAGGCGGGGGCGAAGGCGTTGAGCGTCAGATCCGCACCACCGGCGGGTTCAATGCGCAGAAAGGACTGTTCTGATGACACAGCTTCTCGATCAATATGGCCGCCCGGTGCGCCGCGCCGAGCTGACACGCCTTCATGCAGAGCCCGGCCTGACCTCCGTGCGTCAGGCGTGGGCAGGCACGGTGGCATCGGGGCTGACGCCTCAGCGTTTGGCTTCGATCCTTCTTGCGGCTGACGAAGGCGACCTTGAAAGCTTTCTGATCCTTGCCGAGGAGATGGAAGAGCGCGATCAGCACTATTTCTCGGTGCTTGGGACGCGCAAACGCAAGATTTCCGGCATCCGTCCGACGGTTAAGCCGGTATCCGATAGCGCGGGTGACAAGAAGATCGCCGCCGCCGTGCAAGAACACATTGTGGAGCATGACGGCTTTGCCGACCTGATCGAGGATATGCTCGATGCGCTGGGCAAAGGTTTCTCAGTGATGGAGATCGACTGGGATCGCTCGGCGCGGGAGTGGTCGCCAGGCGAGTTTATTTATCGCACACCGCGTTTCTTCCGCTTCGATCGGGAAACCGGGCGCGAGATCCGTCTGATTGATGAAGCCGATATGCTTGATGGCGTGCCTCTCGCGCCGTTCAAGTTCATCACGCATCGCGCTAAGCTGAAGTCGGGCCTGGCTTGCCGCTCCGGCCTGGCTCGCGTGTCGGCTTTTGCCTGGATGTGCAAGGCCTACACGGTCAAAGACTGGATGGCGTTTATTGAGACCTATGGTCTGCCACTGCGTCTAGGTCGGTATGATCCGCGAGCGACCAAGGAAGACGTGGAAAAACTCTTCCTAGCGGTTGCCAATATCGGCACCGATGCCGCAGCGGTGCTGCCCAAGTCGATGGATATCGACTTCCAAGAGACCATGCGTGGTGGCACAGGCGACAAGGTGTTCGAGAACTTCGCGCGATGGGCGGATGAACAAACATCGAAAGCGGTACTTGGTCAAACCATGACCTCGGATGATGGCTCGTCCATGGCGCAGGCGAATGTCCACGATGAGGTGCGTCATGATATCGCCGAGGCCGACGCCCGAAGTGTGATGGGGTCGCTCAATCGTGACCTGGTTAAGCCCTTTGTGGATCTGAACTACGGGGTGCAGGATCGCTATCCACGCCTGCTGCTTGAAATTACCGAAGCCGAAGACATCGACATGATCATGACCCATACGGCCGCGATGGTCGAACGTGGCATGACGGTCAAGACATCTGAGGTGCGCTCCAAGCTCGGCTATAGCGAGCCGGATGCGGATGACGAGGTGATCGGTGGTGCGCCGAAGACTGAGACCGATGAGACCGCGAAGAACCGTGCAGATGACGGCCCTGCCGACGAGCTCGACGAGATCGAAGCAGAGATGCTGGCGGAATGGCGGGATGTCTCTGAAGACCTGCTCGCTCCTCTTGAGGCCGCAATCGCCGGGGCGTCGAGCTATGAAGATGCCATGGCCGCACTGGAGGCGGCTGCGCCGGACATGCGCTCTTCAAAGCTCGTTGAAACCCTCGTTAAGGGCATGTTCATGGCGCGGGCGACAGGGGATGTGAATGATGGCTGAGACTGATCGGCCGGGTTACAGTTTCGATCCGGGCCCACCGCCCGAGGTCAGCCGGTTTCTAAAGAACAAGGGCTACATGCCTGCCTTTTCCTGGCAGGATGTGGAGCCTGAAGAACATGCTGTCGCCTTTTCGGTGGCCAAGGCGACGCAGCTCGATGTGCTAAAGGACATTCGCGAAGAACTGCAGGCGGCAATTGACGAGGGGCTGCCGTTCGCAGAGTTTCAGAAGCGCCTGCGGCCCCGTCTTGAGGCGCGTGGCTGGTGGGGTCGCAAGAAGCAGATCGATCCCCAGACCGGCAAGATCAGGGAGGTGCAGCTCGGCTCTCCTCGCCGCCTGAAGACGATCTACCGCGCCAACATCCGCACCGCGCGCGCGGCGGGGCAGTGGGAACGCATTGAGCGCACCAAGAAGGCGCTGCCCTATCTGGTCTACCTTCTTGGCCCGAGCGAGCGGCATAGGCCGCACCATGCGGCTAAGGAGGGGCTTGTTCTGCCCGTCGATGATCCGTTCTGGGATACATGGATGCCGCCGAACGGTTGGGGTTGCAAGTGTCATGTGCGCCAGATCACGCGGCGCGAGGCCGAGGAACGCGGCATCTCTGAGAGTCCCGAGACGCCGATGCGCGAGGTGTTCAATTCCCGCACTGGTGAAATCAAAAGCATCCCTTCCGGCATTGACCCCGGCTGGGAGCGCAATCCGGGCAAGCTAAGACGTGAGGCCATGGACCGGCTTTTGCATGACAAGCTCATTGCGGCCGACCCGCAGATCGCAACTGCCGCTATGCGGGACATGGCATCAAGCTGGATGGTGCGCCGGATCGCCGAGGGCGATGCAGGCTCGGTTCCGATTGCCATACTGCCGAAGAAGATTGCGGCGCGCATTGGAGCTCATCGAGTCGTCGTGTTCAACGATCGCACCTCTCGTCATCTGTTTGAGGACAAGACAGATCGCCTGATGGATGATCTGCCTGAAATCGGCCTATTGGCGCGCGCCGAGAAGTTTGCGCTGAGGACAGATGAACACGGCCGCCGCGCACTGCATGTTCTCATTGAAGAGTCGGCAGATCCGCATGGTCGAATTCGACATCAACGAAACCCGCTCTCTGCGATCTTCTATTTTCAGGATGACGGCCATCTCGCACTTGTTACCAAACATCGCGTGCGCGGGCCGAAATGGATGCGGCGCGCATCTCAGAAAGGCTGGCAGTTGTTGTGGGAGTAAGCATCTGGAGGGACGGCACCCCCTCGCGGCTCAAAGACCGGTTGACCGAGTATGGCTCAGATGCAGGTATCACCTAAGCCCTGCGGTCGCGAAATTCAACCGAATTCCCCCGCCATAGCCCTCCTGGTGCAACCTGCATCTGGGGAACGCTTTGAATTTCGCCGTTAAACACCCTTTAAAGGGGGTAGGAAGCGCGTTACGGTCTTTTCCGGGCCATGAGCCACGGAGCGCGGTTTCGCGCCCAGAGGCGCGCTGAGCGCCTGATCTCCCCCAAGCACTCCCTGACAACTGTCGAGGCTTACCCCTCTGTCGCGCCCTGCCATCTTCTGGGGCATGGTGAATGCGACTGTTATCAACTTCGAAGCGATGGCCCTCAATGTCGAGGATGGCTCTGTGCCCGATTGGGTTCAGCTCCTCCCCGCTGGGCGGTCGGTTCGCGGTGTTGATGGTCGATCTTGGACGATGGAGGATGCAAATGCGCTGATCGATAGTTTTCTCGCTCGCAACAACGACCTTCCTGTTGACCTTGAGCACGCGACCCAAATCAAGGGCGCGCAAGGTGAGCCTGCTCCGGCCGTGGGCTGGATCAAGGAACTTGAGGCCCGCGACACTGGGCTTTGGGGGCGCGTTGAATGGAACGGGGAAGGCGAGACGCTCCTGCGCCGTCGCGCCTATCGCTACCTGTCGCCCGTGTTCAAGTTCGCCAAACGCACCGGAGAGATCACGCGGATGGTTTCCGCCGGTCTCACCAACAATCCAAATCTTGACCTGGTCGCGCTGAACTCGGCCGACGATCTCACTGAGGAGACCACGATGGACCCTGCAGTCCTGGAGGCGCTTGGCCTCAACTCCACCGCCACCTCGGCCGACGCCGTGCTGGCAATTCAGAAACTGAAGGCCGCCGAGACCACTGCGCTCAACCGCGCGGAGCACCCGGACCCGAAAAAGTTCGTACCCAAAGCGGATCACGATCTCGCGCTGAACCGTATCTCTGGCTACGAGGCCGAAGCGAAAGAGCGCGAAGACGAAGCGATCAACACCGCGCTCGATGACGCGATCGAGGCGGGCAAAATCGCACCGGCCAGCCGCGACTATCATCTCGCGGCCTGCCGCGAAGAGGGCGGTCTCGATCGCTTCAAGGCGATGGTCGATGCCTCGCCCGTGATCGCCGACAAATCGGGTCTCGACCAGAAAGACCCGACCAAGAAAACCGCCACGCTGAGCGCCGATGAAGAAGCGGTCTGCCAGCAAATGGGCATCACCGCCGAGGAGTTTCTCGCGGCCAAGAAGGAGGCCTAAGGAATGGCTGTCATCACCCCTGCAATTCTCTCGGCCCTGTGGACCGGGGCCAAGAAAAACTTCAACGATGGTTACGAGGCCATGGTGGCCAAGTCCTTCTACAAGGACGTCTGCACCATCGTGAACTCCAACGATGCCAAGGAAACCTACGACTGGCTTGGTGATGCGCCCGAGATGCGCGAATGGATTGGCGATCGTGTGATCAAGGATCTGAAGGCGCATGGCTACGAGATCGCCAATGTGCAGTTCGAAGCCACGATTGGCGTCAAGGCAGTGGATATCAAGGATGACCGCCTCGGCACTTACGGCCCGCGGTTCCGCCGCCTCGGAGAATCGGCCGCGCGCAAGCCCGACCAGATGGTGATCGATCTTATCACCGGCGGGACGGCTGCGACCTGCTATGACGGGCAGTATTTCTTCGATACCGATCACCCGGTCTATCCCAACCACGATGGCACGGGCGTTGCGACGACCCAATCCAACATCACCGCTGGTGCCGGCGCGCCCTGGTATCTCCTGGACCTCAATTCGGTCCTGCGCCCCTTCATCTTCCAGGAGCGCGAGAAGGTGAACCTGGTCGCCAAGGAAGACCCACGTCAGTCCGATCATGTCTTCATGAAGAACGAATACCTTTATGGCGCGGATGCTCGCTGGGCGGCTGGTTACGGCTTCTGGCAGATGGCGCATATGTCGCAGGCAGCGCTCGATGGCGACGGCCTGGACGCCGCGATCGCTGCGATGATGGGCATTGAGGGCGATGGCAACCGCAAGCTGGGCATCATGCCGACCCACCTCATGGTCGGTGCCTCAAACCGGGCCGCAGCCAACAAGACCGTCAAGGTCATGTTCGGTGAAGGTGGTGCTTCGAATTCCAACTACCAGGAAGTCGAAGTCATCGTGAACCCGTTCCTGCCATAAGGAGAGACTGACATGAGCAAGGTTCTTATTGCTGCCACTCAGGCCGTTGGTTTCTTCCGCTGCGGTGTGCATTTCCCCGAAGAAGGTGTGGTCGTTGATCTGGCCAATTTCACCGACACGCAGATTACGCGCCTGAAATCCGAGCCCAAGCTGCGGATCACCAACCCGACCGAAGAGCAACTCGCCGTGGCCAATACCGATGCGCGCAAATCGGCCTTCACGGGCGACGAGAAGGAAGCGGTGGCCGAAGTGATCCGGGCACTAAGCCCGGAGGACTTCTCGAAGTCGGGCGAGCCCAAGGTCAAGGCGATCGAGGTTCTGCTCGAAGATACGCCGATCTCCGCAGCTCTGCGCGACGAAGTCTTTGCCGAGATGAAGGAAGAAGGGTTCGAGGCTCCCAAGGCCTCGGACTGAAGAATACCTGACGCGCCCGCCGACAGGCGCGAGTAGATCGAGAGCTGTAGCGGCGGGGCGGCTCTCATTTTCCCGACGCTTCCACGTTTCCGGCGTTGGGCCCGGCCCGGTCAGATCGCTTCACCTCCCCTGACCGGGTCAAACTTCAATGAGGACGGATATGGCCTACGCCGCGCTTGATGACATCACAACGCTTTACTCGGAGGATGCGCTCTATGTGGCGGATCGTGACGGGGATGGCGTTGCAGATGTGGCTGCAGTTGAGCGGGCGCTTGATATGGCGTCCGGTGAAATCGACAGTTACCTCGGTGTGCGCCATAGCCTGCCATTGGATGAGCCGTTTGATCCGATCCTCACTCAGTTTGCTGTCGATATCGCGATCTACCGCTTGGCGCTTGCGCGTGACGTGCTCTCGGATGAACACCGCCGCCGCTATGAAGATACAATCAAGCACCTGACCAAGATCTCCGAAGGCAAGGCCGCGATCAAGCTGCCGGCCTCGAGTGATCCTGAAACCGGCGAGGCGGAGAGCACCGCCCCACGCCCGATCGTCATGGGCGGCCCTGAACGCATGTTCACCCGTGAAAAGATGCGGGATATCTGATGGCCGGTCTGACAACATCCCTCACCACTCTGGGCCTGGACGAAGCGATCCGCCGCCTGTCGCGGCTCGAAGGGTTCGCAATGGCGGAACTGGCAGATGGCGCCGGTGCGATCCTTGAGAGTTCCACCCGCGATCGATTCGACACGAAGCTCGCGCCTGATGGAACGCCCTGGGAGCCCTGGTCTGAAGCATATGACGAAACCCGCGAAGACTGGCATTCGCTCCTGGTCGAAGAGGGCGGCCTGCGTGACAGCATCGCCAGCTACAGCTCCGGCACAGAAGTCGAGGTCGGTTCCAACCTGATCTACGCCGCGCACCAACACTTTGGTGGCGACGAGACTGGCAGCGGCATCCCGGCACGTCCGTTTCTGGGCATATCGGATCAGGATGAGAGCGATTTGAGAGAGCTGGTCACCGGACGATTGGAGGACCTTCTCCAATGAGCGCGACATTGCTTTCTGACCTTCCACAAACGATCTGCAACCGGATTGATGAGGTCCTGCCGGACCTGAAAACCTGCGAGCCTCACGCGGGGAAGTTTTCACTCGAAGAACTGAAGAAGTCCGGTGTCTCGGCCCCTGCTGTACTGGTCTCCGTTCTCGGTGCGAAACAGGGCCAGACCTTTGCGGGCCCGGCGCATAGCTTCAATCTGAGCATGGCGGCTTATGTCGTGACTCGGGACCAACTTGGCTTGTCCCGCGATGTTGCCGCGGCCAATATTTGTCAGCTCCTCATGGCCCTGATCCCGGATGAGACTTGGGGATTTGAGGCGCTCGGCGCTGCGGCCAACCTGAGCATGGTGACTCTCGTGTCATCGAGCAGCAGGAATCTTGCTGTTTCGCTGTGGGCGGTGACGTGGGACCAGCCCATCAGTTTCTTCCAGCCAGACAACACCCCGCTCGGCGTTGAACTGTATGTTGCTCATGTGCCTGAAGGCGAGGCCGGGATCGAAGGTGACTATACTCGAGTCGGAGGGCACGGCTGATGTCTGAATCGCTCGCCGAAGCGGATCGCCGCATTGAGAATGTCGTCCGGGTTGGGCGGATTGCTTCGGTAGATCCGGGCACGGCAACTGCAATTGTCGATTTCGGCAGCCTCCAGTCGCCGCCATTGCCGGTTGGGCAACTCAGTGCCGGTGCCATCCAGTTCTGGTGGATGCCATCTGTCGGAGAGCAAGTTCTCGTGGCCTGCGAAGGGGGCGATATCGCCCAGGGTGTGATCGCCACCTCGCTTTATGCCGGCAACGCGCCCAGTGCTGATGGAGCCGTGCCCCAGATCAACCTAGCAGGCGGCAAGATGATCGTGAACGGCACGCTCGAGGTCACTGTCGATGTGATCGCGGCGGGCGTCAGCCTTGTGCATCACACCCATCCCGAAAGCATCGGAACCAATACGGGGGAGCCGAACAAATGAGCGAGAAACAAGAATACACCGTCAAGGCAGATGGCTGGGTTGCCGGTAAATGGCGCCCTAAGGGCAGCACCGTGCCCATGACTTCTGCCGAAGCCAAATACGAGAATGTCGCCCTGGAGACGGAAGAGGGGCCGAAGGTCGAGCTGACTGGCTCCCTCGATGACCCGACGGTCAAGTCCACTGGCCTCGCAGAGAAGGCCAAAGCGGAAACCACCAAACGGAGCCGCCGCGCGCCATCAAGTAGCAAAGCGGTAGGGCAAAAGAAAAACTCATGATCGGCATGAACAGGCATACAGGTCGGCAGATCGATGGGGCGGCGCATCTGGCGCAGTCGATCCACGATATTCTGACAACGCCCAAAGGCTCGCTGGTGATGCTGCGCGACTACGGCTCCGATTTGCCTGACGTGATCGACCAGCCGCTCAATGGCGAGACCATGATCGAAGCCTACTTGGCGACGGCCGAGGCGCTCGATCTTTGGGAGCCGCGCATTGATCTCGCCCGGATCGAGTTGGTCGCGACTCGTCCCGGATATGCCGAGTTTGAGCTTTATGACGCGACCGGCAACGTGATCCCGATGCCCATCGATCTGACTGGGGAGAGTGTTGCATGAGCGGGTTCACCTCGATCGATCTGAGCAAACTGCCTGCGCCTGAGGTCATCAGCACCGTCGAGTATGAGGTGCTGCTGGACGTGATGAAGGCCGAGGCCATCCGCCTGATGCCCGGTATCGAAGCCTACCTGTCACTTGAAAGCGAGCCGACCACGCAGCTCCTGCGCGTCTGTGCCTATTATCGGATGCTCGATCGGCTGGAGTTCAATGACGGGGCGCGGGCGTGTATGCTGGCGCTCTCGACCGGAACCAATCTGGACGGGCTGGCGGCCTTCTGGGGTGTCGAACGCCTGATCGTCCAAGAAGCTGACGCTACGGTCACACCGCCGATTGCAGAGATCAAGGAGAGCGATGAGGCGTTCCGGAGCCGCATTCAGCTTTCGCTTGAAGGCCATACCACGGCGGGGCCACGCGGTTCATATATCTTCTGGGCGCGTTCGGCATCCGGCGAGGTCAAAGACGCCAGTGTGGCCAGCCCGACCCCCGGCGAAGTGGTTGTGACCGTGCTCTCCTATGCCGGCGATGGCATTCCTTCAAACGCCCTTTTGAACACCGTTGAAGCGGCGTTGAATGACGAAGATGTACGCCCGCTGACCGATCATGTCACAGTCCAGGCGGCGACGATCATTCCTTATCAGATCGAGGCGAGCTTGATCCTCTATGAGGGGCCAGACGCGGGCGCGGTTGAGGCCGCAGCTGAAGCGGCACTTGAAAGCTACATCGAGACGCATCATCGCCTCGGCCACGACATCACCCTTTCCGGCCTCCATGCCGCGCTGCACCAGCCCGGTGTTCAGAATGTGCTGATCACTCAACCTGCCAATGATATCGTAGTCGGCCCGGCCGAGGCTGCGTTCTGTGCGGCTGATGCCCTGGCGCTCTCCGTGGGAGGCCGCGATGTTTGATCTGCCCACGATCCTGAAGCCAAACGCCACAGAACACGACCGCGCGATCGAGCAGGCGATCCGCAAGGGTAATCCCGACCTCGCACCTATCGCGACGCTCATGAACCCGGATACCTGCCCATCCCATCTTCTTGGCTGGCTGGCTTGGAGCTTCTCTGTCGATATCTGGGAGAGAGACTGGCCGGAAGCGACCAAGCGCGAGGTGATCCGCGAGGCGATCCAAATCCACCGCATCAAGGGGACGCGCGGGGCCGTGGCGCGCTCGTTGGCGACGCTGGGTATGGAGGTGAAAATCTCCGAATGGTTCGAGCATGGCGGCGCGCCTCATACGTTCTGGCTGGAAATGCCCGTTTCGACCGTATTTGATGCCGGGTTCCGCATCGACCAAGCGTTGGTCAACGAGGTGGATCGGGTGATCCGCAACGTCAAGCCGGTGCGCGCGCATTACGAACTGCGCGTTGGAGAGGGCATGGAGACCGATGCCTACGCCCGCACCGGCGTCCGGGCGTCGTTGCGCCACCGCACAACCCATGAAGCCTTGCCGCGCACGGTTCCGGCTCCGGTGACTGCGCCCCTGCGCACCGGTCTGCGCCTGCGGCAAGTTTCGCGGATTGATCATGACATTCTGACAAGGAGCGCCGCCTGATGCCCGTCACTCTTCTGACCGATCTGGCCGAAGCCAAAATCACCGTTGCCGCCGGGTCCAATGCCGAGGTGGCCATCACCCATGTCGCGCTGGGCGATGGGGGTGGCGCGGCCTATGATCCGACACATGACCAAACGGCCCTGGTCAACGAGCTTGCGCGCCTGCCCGTGACGAGCCGTATCCAGGCCGATTCCAATACCTGGCTGATCAAGGTCGAGTTCCCGCCCGAGACCGCTGCCTTCGATGTCTACGAGATGGGCTTCATCGACGCGGATGGGGATCTGATCGCGCTCTGGGCGGGCGCAGATGTCACCGCGCGCCGCACCGGTGTGGTCTCCTACCTTGTCGAGCAGTCGCTCAATTTCAGCCGCATCGCCGATGGTGTGGTGATTGTCGATGCGCCCGACGATGAGTTGTTCGAACACGCGGCCGCCGATCTGGTGACGCATGCGCTTGATGTGACCTCGCAGACGGATGCGCTCCTGGATCGCCGCGCGAAGGATGCGGCGCTGGCCCGTCTCGAGGCGGACCATGCGACCGACATGGCGCAGGTGTCGCGGGATATTGCGGCTGTCTCGCAGAACATGGTGGCCGCTCTGGAAGCCCGCGACCGCGCCACGGCCCTGATGGCTCCGGTCGGTATGATTGTGCCGATGGCGCGCACCGGTGTGCCCGAAGGCTGGATCGAGTGTGATGGGCGTGCTCTGACCCGTGCCGACTATCCGGCGCTGTTTGCCGCGATCGGCACCGCTTTTGGCGCGGGTGACGGGGCCACGACCTTCACGCTCCCTGATCTGCGAGGCGAGTTCCTGCGCGGCTGGGACAACGGGCGGGGCGTTGATGTGGGGCGTGAATTTGGGTCGGTGCAGGCCGATGAGATCAAGAGCCACACGCACGCAATCCAATCAAACTCGAACGACGGCGCTGGCGGAACATATGTTGACGCGGCGAGCGACAGCTCGGGCACGATCCACTCGCCGATCACCGGCGCGACCGGCGGGGCCGAGACCCGTCCGCGCAACATCGCCCTCAAATTCTGCATCCGCCACTGACCGGAAAGGACACCAACATGAGTATGAACGACCTGATCGCCGCCACGCAGGCGATGAACGAACAAAGCGACCGCATGCGCACCTTCATGGATGGGTTCGATGCTGAGATCGCGGCCCGCGCCGCCAGTTATGATGCCCTTGCCGCGAACTTGAGTGCCGTTGCCGACAGCCGATTGTTTTTTTCGGCGGTGGTTGATCCATCGGAGACCGCCCCCAGCAATGAGCGTGGCGGCACATTCAACTCCATTGCGGCAGCAATCGCCGCAGCGCCGCGAAATTCGTATGTCGTCCTTGAGCTTGCCGGTGGGCAAAATCACAACATGGATGTTAGTGTGCCGGTGTATGGTCAGTATATCCACTTGAAGGGTCCGAGCGCGGCCAACCGCGCGATTTTGCAGGTGGCGGCTTATTCGACTGGCGCGTTTAACAGTCTTTATGTCTTCGAACCCCACGGCAATCCGCGCTTCCGCTTCGAAAATGTGGATATTGTGTTTCCTGATGCGTTGCCCGACCCGGTCCTGCCGTGGTCGAGCCGACAAGGGCTCATCCATTTTGAACCCGCTGGTGTTTTGGCTGCGGCATTTGAGGGCTGTAACATCAGCGGGGGTGTCATCGGGGCGGAGCCTGCATTGGTCAGCGGAGCCTATCAAACCAATAACGTCGCACTCTACTCGGTCGATCTGGACGGGCCTGTGCGCGTCATACGCGGCGTCGATGCAGGCGTGGCGACTATCCAGACACGCATTGTGACACTGGCCAACGGCGCGGCTCTTAATGAGGGCGGCACCCTCGGAACCAATCTTCTTTTGCAAAACTGAGGTGACCCATGAACTTTGATGTAACCCACGAGGGCCGCACGACGCTGGCCGTAGACTATGCCGGGGCGCTCGACATTGGCTACCCCGCCGCCATCGCCGGGGCCGCGCTCAAGTCTGCCGCGCGCGCGCAGGTCGCGGCTTTTGCCGATGGCTACCGCCATCGCCTGTCGCTGGCGTCGGCTGGCAAGCTGACGGCCTACCGGATCAAGGAAGAGGTCGCCGCCGATACCGATAATGCCGATCCGGCAGAACTTGCCTTGATCGACCGCGAGGCGACGGCGCGCGGCCTGACCCGTGAGGCGCTCCTTGCCGAGATCACCGCCCGCGCCACTGCCTACCGTCAGATCGCCCTCCTGATCGAGTGCATCGAGGCCGAAACCAACGCGGGCCTCACCGCCATCCCCGACGATGCCGCCGACATCGAAACCCAAATCCACACCGTCCTGGACGCGGCGAAAGCCCAGGCCGAAGCGGCCTTCGTCGAGGCCGTCGCGCTCATCAACGGAGGTTCCTGACCATGCCCGAGCAATTTCTCCACGGCGTTGAAGTCATCCAGATCGATGACGGCATTCGTCCCACCCGCACTGTCAAAAGCTCGGTGATTGGCCTGGTTGGCACCGCTCCCGATGCTGACGCCGCTGTGTTCCCTGAAAATACCCCGCTTTTGATCGAGGGGCCGCGCAAGGCGGCGCTGCTTGGCGATGCGGGCACTCTGAAAGACGCCTACGAGGCGCTCTATGCTCAGGGCGCATCCGTGGCCGTGATGATCCGCGTAGCCGAAGGCGCAGACGCCGCCGCCACGCTGGCCAATGTGGTGGGTGACGCAACCCAAGGCACCGGTCTCTGGGCGCTTGAAGCTTCCGCCTCCAAGCTGGACCTGACGCCGCGCATCCTTGTCGCACCTGGCTTTACCCAGACTACGCCCGGCGATCCTGCCAGCCCGGTCACCACCAACCTGATCGCAGTGGCCGAGAAGCTGCGCGCAATCGTGGTGATCGACGGCCCGAACACCAACGAGACCGACGCCAAGGCCGAGCGCCAGAATTGGGGTTCCGACCGCCTCTTCATCGTTGATCCGGCCGTGACCGTTTTTGACACCGTGTCTGCTTCCTACGTGACCCGGCCGTCTTCGGGCTATGTCGCTGGCCTGATCGCCAAGCGCGACATCGAGAAAGGCTTCTGGTGGTCGCCGTCCAACCAGGTGATCAACGGGATCTCTGGCACTGCGCGCCCAGTGAGTTTCCACCTCAGCTCGACCGAGACCGAGGCCAACCGGATGAATGAGGCTGAAGTTGCCACGATTATCCGGCGCGACGGCTTCCGCCTCTGGGGCAACCGCAGCGCAGGGTCGGATGCTCAATGGGCCTTCCTGTCGGTGCGTCGCACGGCCGACATCATCTACGAGAGCATCGAGGCGGCGCACCTTTGGGCCATGGATCGGCCGATGTCGAAGCAGCTTTTTGAAGACATCCGTGATGGTGTCCAGGCTTTCGGCCAACGCCTCGTAAACCAGGGCGCACTTTTGGGCTTTCAGTGCTGGCTCGATGGTGAGCTCAACACAGAAGACACGCTGAAGGCGGGCAAGCTCTATCTCGACTTTGATTTCGAGCCGCCGGCGCCGCTTGAGCACCTGGTGTTCCGCGCCCACCGCAACGGCGAATACTATGAAGAGCTGATCTCCTCGGTCAGCACCTCGTCCTGAAGGAGGATGCACCATGATGCAGTACCCGCGTAAAATCGTTAATTTCAATGCCTTCATCGGAGGGGTCAGCTATGCCGGCCGTGCGACCGAGGCCAAGATCCCCGAGGTGAAGATCCAAACCGCTGCACACCGGGGGTCCGGCATGGATGGTTCCTCGGCTGTCGATATGGGGCTGGAGGCCATGCAGGCCGAAGTCACGCTCGCTGAATGGGTGCCGGGCCTGATCACCTTGCCCGGAACACGTGAGCGCATGGTCCTGCGCCCCGTTGCCAAGGCGCAGGAGACCAATGAGGCGGATGGCTATATCGCCACTTTGGGCGGGCTCTGGACGGTCGTGAACTTTGCCGATCTCAAGCCCGGCTCTGATGTGCCGATCAAGCTCACGCTCGAGGTTGACTATTTCCGCATGGTCAAGGACGGCGATGAGCTTTTTGAGATCGACATCCAAGCCGGAAAGCGGGTGATCGGTGGCGTCGATCAGCTTGCCGAAATCCGCGACAAGATGGGCTTTTAACAGCCGCGATTGTCACACCGGGCGCACTGCCGCGCCCGGTTTTATCTCTCCGTTAAACAGGTGTTAAAATGTCCAAGAAACCCGATCCGGTTGTCACTCTCGCCGACCCCATCAAGGTAGGAGATGAGAAAATCTCCACCGTGACTCTGCGCAAACCGCAAACCGGCGATCTGCGCGGCCTGAAGCTCGCCAATATCCTTCAGCTTGATGTCAACGCGATGGTGACCCTTCTGCCACGCATCACCAGCCCGGCACTTTCGCCCGATCAGGTGGCCGGCCTTGACCCGGCCGACTTTACCGATCTGGCGTCGCAGGTCGTGGTTTTTTTCGCGCGCCCGGAGCAGCTTCAGGATCTGAAGACGCTCCAATAGGGCTGCCTGATGATGTGGCAGAGGCAATGGCGGATATCGCGATTGCCTTCCACTGGTCACCCGATGTCATGAACGCGATGGGTGTCGAGGAGCTCGCGATGTGGCGCGAAAAAGCCCGCCGCCGGATGGAGTCAGACGGGGGCGGGGAAACCTGAAGAGGGCATAGGCGGTGTCGGCTGGTAATCTCAATATTGCTCTTGTCCTGAAGCTCGTGGACGAAGTGACCAAGCCGTTGCGCAAGGTCACGGGGGCATTGGGCAAGGTTGGCGAATTGTCTGACAAGACCGGCCGCGCTGGTGTCGCCTGGTCGAACCGTCAGATTGAGGCCAATCGCGCCCGCCAAGCCGCTATGCAGGGCGAGATCCTCGGCCTTGCGGCGATGGGGGCGGGGCTTGTTGCTCTGACCGAACCCGCAGTGCAGGCCGAAGCGCGGATGGCCGAGATATCCAAGGTGGTCGAATTCAAGGATGCGAACGGGTTGAAGCTCCTTCAGCGCGATATTCGTGATCTTGTGACGTCTGGTGGATTGGCCGCGACGGCAGATGGCGTAGCGGATATCGTTGCCGCTGCCGGTCGCATGGGGGTGGTGGATGCAAACCTCCCAGACGCAGCCAAGCGGGCTCAGCTTCTCGAGTTTGCTCAGGCCGCTTCCAAAATGTCGGTTGCGTTCGGTATCTCGGCCGAGGAAGCGGGCACCAGCCTTGCGAGGTGGCGGCAGAACCTCGGCCTGTCACAAGAGCAGGCTATGGCCCTTGGTGACACGGTCAACCTCTTGGGCAACACCATGGCCACGAATGAGGCCGATATTCTCCAAGTTATCAATCGACAGGGGGTTGTCGCCAAAACGGCGGGGCTTGCTGCGAATGAGATTGCCGCCCTCAGCGCCACGTTCCTTGCGGCTGGCGCCAGCCCGGAGATCGCCGCCACAGGGCTAAAGAACTTTACCAACGTGATGGTGAAGGGTGAGAGCATGACCAAGCGCCAAAGCGCTGTGATCGATGCGCTTGGGATTGACGCGGTGGAGCTCGCGAAACGGATGCAAGTCGATGCGACCGGCGGCATCCTGTCGGTGCTCGATGCCTTCCAAAAGATCGAACCACACCGCCGCAACTCTATGGTGGGCGATCTATTTGGCGAAGAGGCCAAGGGTGCGATTATGCCGCTCATCGCCAATACAGACCTTCTGCGCGAGACTTTCGAGCGCACGGCCGACACGGCCGCGCTTCTTGGTCTTATGGAGGCAGAGTATCAGCGCCAGGCCGAAACCACACTGGCGCAGCGCCGCCGCCTGATGGAGTTCGTCAAGGGGCTTTCGGTTACCATCGGTTCGGTGTTGTTGCCCGTTCTCAACGATCTGATGTCCGCACTGATGCCGCTGATCTCGCAGATGACCGAATGGGCCGAGGCGCACCCGGAGTTGATCCGCATCGTCTTTGTGCTGGCCGGGGGGCTCCTTTTGCTCAAGGGGGCCGCCCTTGTGGCGGGGTTCGCCTTCACCACGTTGGCCGGACCGATCCTGCGCGTGATCTGGGCGGGCAGTTGGCTCTTGCGTATCGTGCCTGGCATCGGTCGGGTTTTGCTTTGGGTGACCAAGGGGCCGATGCGATTGGCTTGGGCTGGTCTGGGGCTATTGACCAAGGGTGTGAAAGCGCTTGGTCTTGCCTTTATGAAACTGCCGGTTGTGGTGATCTTCGCGGCCATCGCAGCGCTCGCCTATGCGATCTACGACAACTGGGATCAGATTGTCGCCTATGTGACCGAGAAGATCGACGCTGTCAAATCGGCCTTCGACGAAGGGCTGTTGAACGGAGTGTTCAAGCTATTGGCTGAGTTCAACCCGTTCACGCTTGCGATTGACGGGATGCAGGGCCTTGTCGCTTACGTGATGGACCTCTTAGGGGTGCCGGAAAAGATCGTTTCTGCCTTTGCTGAGTTCAGCCTGTTTGATACCGGGGTGGCCCTCTTGCTGTCGCTCTGGGATGGTATGGCCTCACTCGTACCGCAGATGGTGGCTGCGATTTCTGCAAAGCTTTCGGCGATTGTTCCCGACTGGATGAAGAGCGCATGGAATTGGGTTGCCGGTGACAGCGAAGAGGCCGCCGCAGGACCGAGTGTCGAGGGCAAGCGTGATGGTGGCGGTCCGGTGCGCCCGGGTTTTCTCTACCGGATCAACGAGCGTGGGCAGGAATTCTTTCAACCCGGCACGTCAGGGACCGTCCTGCCGGCACGGGCGTTGAAGGTCGCCACGGCGGCGGCGGCCATGACGTCCATCTCTGCGCCGCTTCTGGCGGATGCGGTGCCGATGCTCAGACACCTGGACCGCCGGCCGGCACTTTCCATGCCGACCTCTGCGCCGCAAGTGACGCGCCAGGGCGATACGATCACCATCAATATTGCCCCATCGCCGGGCGTAAGAGCCGAAGATATTGCGCGCGAGGTTGAACGGGTTCTGGCCCAGAGAGAGGATGAAAAGCGCGCAGACCTTCATGATGGGGTGGACTACTGATGCAAGTTGGCATGGTCATGATGGCGTTGGGGGTATTCCGGTTCGGCATGTCCTCTTCGAACTACCAGAAGATGTCGCGCACGGCGGCCTATCGCTGGGGCAAGGTTGTCCGGATAGGGCGTGAACCCGCGCTGCAATATGCAGGTCCGGATACGCAGGAGATCACTCTTGAAGGGGTGATTTACCCGCATTTCAAAGGTGGCCTTCGACAGATTGAGTTGATGCGTCTCAAGGCAGGCGGCGGACAGCCGATGATGATGGTCGATGGTCTTGGTTGGGTCTGGAAGCGCTGGGTGATCGTGCGGGTGGAAGAGCGCAAGAGCTACTTCATGCGTGATGGGGCTCCGCGCAAGATTGAGTTCAGCATGACACTTCAGAGTTATGGGCCTGATGCGGGTGGCCTCAGTTCATTCCTGGGGAGCCTGCTATGACCACTTACAGAACGATCGACGGGGACATGGTTGACGCGATCTGCAAGGCTCACTACGGCACCGAAGCAATGGTGGTCGCTGTCTATGAGGCCAATCCCGGGCTTGCAGAGCTGGGTCCGGTCCTGGACAAGGGTCATCTCATTTCCCTGCCTGAAATGCCCGCACACGCGGACGACGCCGTTGTCCGCCCGGTTCGGCTTTGGGGGTGACTTGTGAAGCTTGCGTTTCGTATCATCGCCGATGGCTCGGATGTCACCGAGAAGTTTCAGGACCGCCTGGTGAGCCTGACGGTCACTGATGAATCCGGGCAGAAGTCCGATCGGGCCGAGATCGCAATTGATGATCGCGATAACCTTGTCAGCCTGCCGGAGACCGGTGCAAAGCTCGAGATCGCGTTGGGACTGGAAGGCAAGCTTGTCGAACTTGGCACTTTCGTGGTCGACGATCTGAGTGGCAATCTCACCCCGGCCACCATGCAGATATCGGCAAAGGCCGCAGATATGCTGGGTGGAATCCGCGCGCGCAAAACGCGCTCCTGGCGAGATGTGACCGTCCTCAATATCGTGGAGAAGATCGCCGCAGAGCAGGGATTGGTCGCATCGGTTGCCGAGAGCCTTAAATCGGTGCGCTTCAGTTATCTTGCACAGACCTCCGAGAGCGATCTTAATTTTCTGACCCGGATGGCGCGGGACCTTGATGCAGTTGCCAAGCCTGCAGGCGGCTATCTCGTGCTTGTAAAGCGGGGCGAGGGGAAGACGCCGACCGGCAAACCACTCCCGGTCTTCAAAGTAGACATCTCCCAGATACAGCGCGGCTCATGGAAGATCACTGGTCGTGGTCAACACGGTCGTGTCTGTGCCGAATGGGGCGAACGGGGCACGGCGCAGCGTCACAAAGTGATCATCGGCAAGGATGAGCCGCAGCTCAACCTGCGCCATCCCTTTGCCACCAAGGAGGAGGCCGAGCGGGCCGCGAAGGCTGCTCTGGATCGAGGCAAGAGAGCCAGTGGCTCGATCAATATTGATCTCGGCGGATTCTGGGGGGAATTGATGGCCGAAGCCAAGGTCGATCTCTCCGGCGTCAAGCCAGAGCTCACCGGAGAATGGCTCATCACGCAGGTCAGTCATCGGCTTTCAAACACCCTACAGACCTCGTTTCGGGCCGAGAGAGACAACAAGGGCAGCGGATCATGAAGGCGTCGCCGGATACATCCTGGTGCCGCAAGGGCGGGTCACGCGGTTACGTGACGACGTGCGAGATTACTTGGGCGATCGGCAAGAAGGAGAGCGGCTGGGTGCTCTGTATCCCGGTGGGTCGGGAGTTTGAAAGCTCTGTGCCGCGCTCGATGCGCTGGCTCTGGTCGCCGGAGGATCCGTTTTTCCTCAAATCCGCTGTGATTCATGACCTGCTGCTCGAGGAGGGGTTTCGCCCCGCTTTTGCCGACAGCCAATGGTTCGAAGCTGCGCTCAGCGTTCATGCACCGGAACTGCGCACCTGGCTGGCCTATGGCTTCATGAGATCAAGGCGCTTTCTTTTTTGGTCTGCACTGAAACTTCGGGCCTCTCTGCCCTAGCAGGAGGCCACAGGGCGCGCCAACGCCCTGCAGCACGGGGTTCTGCTCTCATACATAGCCCCGCCGACCCAGACTAGCTTCAGGCCGCTCCCTTCCCGATCGGGAGACGGCAGATTGAGGCGATTCTAGTTGACAAACAATGAGCACCGTTGCGGCCGATGCCGCCGTCTTCTCTTCAAATCCGCCCCTGGCGCCATCGCTGGGCCGATTGACATCAAGTGCCCGAGGTGTAAGGCTTACCTCACATTGAGGCCTCCGAGCCCTTCACCAGATCGCCCCGAGCGAGACGGAAAGGAAGCGGAGTGTGGCTCTTCGTTCCCCCCCAAGACATGACGACTTTCGCGGCATCAGCCTTTGCGCCGGTGTCGCAGGACTGGATCTCGGACTTCACATCGCGGAACCGGGATATCGAACTGTGTGCTATGTCGAGCGAAACGCTTTCGCCGCGGCCGCTCTCGTGGCGCGGATGGCGGACGCGTCCTTGGCTGCAGCTCCTGTCTGGGACGATCTCAGATCCTTCGACGGCCGACCTTGGCGTGGCAAGGTTCATCTCGTCTCAGCCGGATATCCCTGCCAGCCCTTTACCCTCTCAGGCCTCAGAAAAGGAGAGGATGATCCCCGTCACCTCTGGCCCGATGTTGCCCGGATCGTCGAAGAGGTCCGCCCCGAATGGTGCTTCTTCGAAAACGTACAAGGCCATCTCACCCTTGGTCTCAGAGACGTCGTGGGAGACCTTCAACGAATGGGCTACCGGGTTGCTGCGCGCATCCAATCAGCGGCTGAAGTTGGCGCGAGCCACCAGCGCAACCGGCTCTTCATTCTGGCCCACGCCGACGTTCAAGGGCTCGGGCAATCGGGCCTGCCTGATGGTGGGGCCGGAGGGTTTGAGGTTTCAGAACGACCTCAATCAGACCGGCACGCAGATCGGAATCCGGAATGCGACGAGCGCCTGGACCCTTCTGTGGGATATCTTGATGGCGAGCGGCTGGGAGCCGGGACCGTTCCCCTCTTCGCACCGGGTCCGGGTGAGTTTCGGATCTGGGGCAAAACGCTCAAGCGATGGCCCGAGCTTAAATCCTGCCTTTACCGACTGGATGATGGGTTGGCCGATGGGTTGGACCGATGCGCGGCGGCCGGCAACGGGGTGGTCCCGCTGGCTGCAGCGCGCGCGTTCAATGAATTGAAGAAGGAGCTTCTGTCGAGAGACTGATCACCCTACAGTGGCTTTTTGTGTGATGAAGGAGCGATGGCGGTGAGCGACGATAACAGCAACGGAAATTCCCCTCTAGTAAAGATTGAGAATGTTCATCTGTTTGGGAAAGAGACGGATGCAGCATTGGCTGAAATCGTCCGGGGCGCCCTTGGAAAACCCACATCGGCTGTTGGAGACCTTGTGGAATCCGGTGTCGGCATCCTCCACGACCACGTGCGGATTTTCAGGATGGCCAACACTGCGGACGGCGTGCTCAAAGTAAAGAGAAAACTAGAGGCAAAAGGCATCAACGCTCACGACGCTCAAAGGATTTCTGAGGGGAATTTCTATGAGTTGCTTGATGGCATGAGCCGAACGGATGATGCCGGTTTGCAGGATATGTGGTCTCAACTCATTGCGGAGGCGATGGACCCGAAAACAAGCACCAAGGCTGACCGTTCCTTCACTTCTGTGTTGAACCAGATGACACCGATGGATGCCAAAGTTCTTAACTTCATTGGTTTCGCAGAAGCGGCGCTTCGCCAAGCAGAGGGCGAGCACAGGCGTAAGGGGAATGCCGTGCTTCAAAAGCGCGGTTCAGCTGATGAAATGATGAAAAAGGCGCAGGAGTTGTCGCGTGATGGAATGAAGAGTGCCAACATGACGATGTCAGAAATGGGGCGGTACATTAGCGAACATGGGCTTGAAACGGATGATGTGATCGACTCCGTAGTCAACCTGGTTAGGTTGGGCGTGATCGCGGAAAGCCTTGCACCGGTATCTGGCCCGAGCCTTCACGCGCCGAGGGGGAACTCGTCTCGAGACATTCAGCATATGGCACAACAAATGCAGCGAGAACTCGAACGTTTTGGTGAGTTGGAGCGCAAGCGGCAAAGCCCGGTTGAGGAACCTAAAAAGCTCTTCGAATACTTTAGCCCATTGCAACTTGGTCTGCCTGCAGAAGAGGTAGAGCACTGGGTGCGCGTCAATTATGTCTTCACACAGTTTGGCCTGAGGTTGGGACGTGGTTGTGGGTTCGCGGCTCTATAGTCAGGTCTTGGATGCCTAGCTGCATGTTGTTACGATGTGGTCCAGTTTGCTGCCCGGGTACGGATGAGGCGCGAGATTGAAGAAAGGGGATTAAATGCGTTCTGCTCTTCTGAGCCTCTTCACTCTTGCCTTTGGCGCAACCACGGCAGTGGCTGAGGATGTTGCTCCCGCTGATTGGGTGGGGCAGGCGACATGTGCCCAGTTCGCGAGTATCATGGCGGACCCAATGAAGGCAGACGGGGTTTCCTCCCCCTTCACGGGCATTGCATACGTCGGCGCTGTGATGGGCTACATCGAGGCCCACCGAGAGTTGAAGCAAAGCGCCCTCGCTTGGGGGCCTGCCCTTGGTGCCATCAGCACAGACTGCCGCGCCAACCCAGATCAGCTCTTTAAAGAGGCTGTTAAAACGGCCTTTAAGTGATCTTGCACCGGACGGTCTAAGGCGACCGCTCCAGACCCTTCTCCCTTAGAAAATCGAGTTGCTGCAATTTTGCGTGTCAATCACTGCAAAAATCGCTGTCACGCTACAGTGTGGCGCCGGTGCGAGGCGAATCAACGTGACGTGAATGGCTGCGATTTCTTCGGGAATAAGGGCATACCGCCAAGGTTTAGCGGTGGTTCTGTGGTTCCGTAGCGCAAAATTGTAAAATCTTTTGGGAAAACATGGGTCGCATGGAGGTGTGAGTGGCGCATCTACATGTCGCTTGAAATTGCTGATAGTCGTCTACATTTAGTGTTGGCGAAGGCGCCTTTCGATACTTCATCTTACGAGCACCCCCTCTTGAGGGCAGTATCTGGAGCTTTTGCGTACATATTTTTGTTGTTTCCCAAATAATCCCATGTCATAC
>JAPHRE010000005.1 GCA_026195905.1 Pseudopelagicola sp.
AATCCCTTGACAGTTGAGAGTGATTTGCATTTACACATGCTAAGCTTAGTTGCATATATGCTGTGAAGGGAAACTGCTCATGTTCAAGACAGTCCGTAGGATGATGGTTTGCACCATTGCTTTGGTCCCCTTTACCGGGGCCGCCATCGCAGATGGTAAAATGAAAGTCGTGACGACGTTTACCGTGTTGGCCGATATGGCCGCAAATGTAGCAGGGGACGCGGCGGAGGTTGTTTCAATCACAAAGCCCGGCGCAGAGATACACGGGTATGAGCCAACGCCGCGTGATATCGTGCGCGCATATGATGCCGACCTTATTCTGTGGAACGGGATGAACCTTGAGCTTTGGTTTGAGCAGTTTTTGTCTAATCTTGGCGATATTCCGTCGGCAACGCTTAGTGACGGGGTCAATCCAATCCCGATTGCGGCGGGGTCTTACGAGGGCAAGCCAAATCCACATGCGTGGATGGGTCTTGATAATGCATTGATATATATTGATAATATCAAGGCCGCTTTTGTCGAGCATGATCCGAAAAATGCGCAAACCTACGAGACGAACGCCGAGGCCTACAAGGACGAAATCCGTGACACGATCGCACCATTGCGTGACACGATCACGACCATTCCCGAACAAAAGCGTTGGCTCGTGACCTGTGAGGGCGCGTTTAGCTACCTTGCTCGCGACTTTGCTATGAAAGAGCTATACCTCTGGCCGATGAACGCCGATCAGGTCGGCACACCGCAGCAAGTGCGCGCTGTCATTGATGGGGTGCGCGACAATGAAATTCCTGTCGTGTTTTGCGAAAGCACGGTCAACACCGCCCCGGCCAAACAAGTTGCGCGCGAAACTGGTGCAGCCTACGGCGGGGAACTTTATGTCGATAGTTTGAGCACGGCAGACGGGCCGGTTCCAACCTACCTTGACTTGCTGACGGTGACATCTCGCACCGTCACAGAGGGACTTGTCGCGCATTCAAACTAGGTAAAATAAGGGCACCGACCCGCCTTGGATCGAGGCCCTGCACGTATGAATAGCAAGGAAAGCAAGATGCTGGACGCCATTTCTTCCCCCCAACGGCCTGAGAATACAGGAGATCGCGGTGTGGGGATTTTTGCCCGTGATGTGACCGTGACGTATCGCAACGGGCATACCGCCATGTGGAACGCAAGTTTTGAGATCCCGCGTGGCACGGTGACGGCGTTGGTGGGTGTGAATGGGTCGGGTAAGTCTACCTTGTTCAAAGCGATCATGGGGTTTGTGCCGGTTGCGAAAGGCGACATTGAAATCCTTGGTATGAGTGTGCGCGAGGCGCTGCGGAAAAACCTAGTGGCATATGTGCCGCAGGCGGAAGAGGTTGATTGGGCCTTTCCGGTCCTTGTCGAAGATGTGGTCATGATGGGGCGCTACGGGCATATGGGGTTTCTGCGCCGCCCAAGCGCGACGGATCACGCCAAGGTCGATGAGGCGCTGCGCCGCGTCAATATGCAGGACTTTCGACATCGTCAGATCGGCGAATTGTCCGGCGGTCAGCGAAAGCGCGTCTTCCTTGCGCGCGCCCTCGCTCAGGATGGACAGGTTATCTTGCTTGATGAACCGTTCACTGGCGTAGACGTCAAAACCGAAGAGCAAATCATTGTCTTGCTGCGAGAATTGCGCGCGGAGGGCCGGGTGATGCTGGTGTCGACGCACAATCTTGGCTCGGTTCCTGAGTTCTGTGACCGGACAGTGTTTGTCAAAGGCACCGTGCTGCGATACGGGCCGACCGAAACGACATTCACCCGTGAAAACCTCGAAGAGGCATTTGGCGGCGTGTTGCGACATTTCACCCTTGGCGGAACCGACCTGCACGATGATGAGGACGCGCGTTCGGTGACGATCCTAACCGATGACGAACGTCCCTTTGTGCAATATGGCGATAAGACACACACCGCCGAAGATGCGCCGCGGACCCCGAAAGGGCGCGCATAATGGACCTGCTTTTGGAACCCTTTGCATATGGGTATATGACCAACGCCATGTGGGTCTCGGCTCTTGTGGGAGGGGTGTGCGCGTTTCTGTCGGCCTACCTGATGCTCAAGGGCTGGTCGTTGATCGGGGACGCGCTTTCGCATTCTGTCGTGCCGGGCGTTGCGGGGGCATATATCCTTGGGCTTCCCTTCGCGCTGGGTGCGTTCATTTCCGGCGGGCTGGCAGCGGCCGCAATGCTCTTTCTGACCGAGCGCTCCGGCCTCAAGGTCGATGTGATCATCGGCTTGATTTTCACCTCCTTTTTTGGGCTTGGCCTGTTCATTGTGTCGGTCAATCCGATGTCGGTTTCTATCCAGACGATCACAATGGGCAACATCCTTGCCATCACACCGGAAGACACGGTGCAGCTTGCGTTGATTGGGGGGATTTCGCTCGTGATCCTACTCGCCAAATGGAAGGATCTCATGGTGACCTTCTTTGATGAAAACCATGCGCGCGCCATTGGCCTGCGACCGGGCCTGCTCAAAGCAGTTTTCTTTATACTGCTGTCGGCCTGTGTCGTCGCCGCCATGCAAACGGTCGGAGCCTTCCTTGTGATCGCTATGGTTGTGACACCGGGGGCCACGGCATACCTGTTCTGTGATCGGTTTCCGCGGCTTATTGTGGTCTCGGTTCTGATCGGCACGCTAACAAGTTTCTTCGGTGCCTACATTAGCTTCTTCCTCGACGGGGCCACGGGCGGCATCATCGTGACCCTGCAAACACTGATTTTCCTTGCGGCCTTCGTTCTGGCGCCAAAACATGGGATTTTGGCCGCGCGGCGCAAGGCTAAAGAGGCATTGCTGCGCGGTCCGGTCGACTCCAATGCGGGACCGTCGATTACGAGGGGGGCGTCGTGATGGAATTCGATCTCGCCATGGCCCTCATGCCATTCAAGTTCGCCTTTATGCAGAACGCCTTTATAATCTCGATTATTGTCGCGGTTCCAACCGCGCTTTTGTCTTGCTTTCTCGTGTTGAAAGGTTGGGCTTTGATGGGCGACGCTGTAAGCCACGCTGTCCTGCCGGGGATCGTTTTGGCGTATATTTTGGAAATACCGCTGATCATCGGCGCGTTTGCTGCTGGGATGTTTACGGCGATGGCGACGGGTTATCTTGCGGGTAACAGCCGCCTCAAACAGGATACCGTGATGGGGGTGGTTTTCTCGGGTATGTTCGGGATTGGGATTGTTCTATTCGTTTCGGTCGAAACCAATGCGCATCTCGACCATATTCTCTTTGGAAATATGCTCGGCGTGGGGGGGGCTGATCTCTGGACTGCGGGGATTATCTCAATCCTTGTGGGCGGGATGCTGGTTCTCAAATGGAAGGATTGGCTCCTGCACAGTTTTGATCCGGCTCAAGCGCAGGCGTCGGGCCTTTGGGTCAATTGGTTGCATTACGGGATGCTTGCGGCCTTGTCACTGACCATCGTCGCAACCCTTTCGGCGGTGGGGTTGATCCTTGCGGTTGGTCTTTTGATTGCACCGGGGGCGATTGCCTTCCTCTTGGTGCGCAAGTTTTCAACAATGCTTTGGGTGGCGGTGCTTGTTTGCATGGCGTCGATGCTAAGCGGCACCTATGCGAGCTTCTTCCTCGATAGCGCGCCCGCACCGACCATCGTCCTGATTTTGACGGCGCTGTTCCTCGCTGCGTTTGTGCGTCGCCAAATCCTAACGCGCCGAACATCGCGTCAAGGTGTGGACATGCCGCAAAAAGGATAGGCAGGCATGACGCGTGGGTCGCTGGCGCGTTTGCGGGCGATACGCTATCCAAGGGCGACGCCAATGTCAGGAGAGATACCCCATGCAGGCCTCATTGCCTTTGACCCGTGATCTCGTGTTGATTGGAGGCGGTCATACCCACGCGCTTGTCGCCAGAATGTGGGGGATGACGCCGCTTGCAGGCACGCGTGTCACATTGATCAATCCCGGCCCAACAGCGCCTTACTCCGGTATGCTCCCCGGCCATATTGCGGGTCACTATCGTCGGCAAGAGCTTGATATTGACCTCGTGCAACTGTCGCGTTTTGCCGGGGCACGGTTGATCCTTGGGGCGGCCCGCGCGATTGATCCGGTCAACAAGCTGATCCATGTCGAGGGGCGTGGTCAAATCGCTTATGATGTGGCTTCGATAGATATTGGAATTCACGCCGAGATGCCCGACATACCGGGGTTTGCGCAGCACGCGACCGGGGCCAAGCCGCTTGATCAATATGCGGCGCGTTGGCGGACCTTCCTTGCCCGCGTTTCCAGCGGCGAGGTTGAGCCGGATGTTGCGGTTATCGGCGGCGGTGTCGCAGGTATGGAACTTGCGTTGGCGATGGCGCATGCCCTGCAAGGAGCGGTGGGAGGCTCAAGGGTGTCTGTGATTGAGGTTGGCCCAGAGATCGCCGGACGAAACCGCCCGACTGCGGCCCTGTTGGCACGTGCCGCACAGGCTGCTGGGGTCGCGGTGCACCTGAATACAACGGTCAAAGAAGTCTGCGCGCAAAGTCTAACGCTTGACAATGGCGCCTCTGTGCCAAGCCAATTCACGGTTGGCGCAGCGGGCGCTTTTGCGCATGGTTGGTTGTCTCAAAGCCAACTGCCGCTGACGGACGATGGGTTTGTGCAGGTGGATGAAAGCCTGCGCGTGAAAGGCTGTGATGGGCTTTTTGCGACGGGTGATTGTGCACATATGGCGCATGCACCACGGCCAAAGGCCGGTGTCTTTGCGGTGCGTGCCGCGCCGGTCCTGCGCGATAATCTTGTTGCGGCGTTGTCTGGAAGCGAAATGAAACCATTCCGCCCGCAAAATGATTATCTCAAGTTGATATCGCTCGGCGGCAAACATGCGCTTGCAGAAAAATGGGGCCGCACCATTGCAATCCCCGGTCTCTGGGGGTGGAAAAACCGCATAGATCAGAAATTCATGGATCAGTTCCGCAACCTCCCAACAATGGCATCGCCCCCATTGCCCTCGCCGGTATCGCTTGGCGTTGCTGAGGAATTGCACGGTAACGGTAAGCCGCTTTGCGCGGGGTGCGGTTCAAAGGTGGCACCGGGGGCGCTTGATGCGGCGTTGTCGGCCACGACATTGGCACGCCGTGAGGATGTGCTCTCGGGGCCGGGCGATGATGCGGCCATTCTCTCCATCGGCGGGATAAAACAGGTCGTGACCACCGATCATTTGCGCGCCTTTACCGAGGATGCCGGGCTTTTTACGCGGATCGCAGCACTCCATGCGCTGGGCGATATCTGGTCCATGAGGGCAACGCCCCAAGCGGCGCTGCTTTCGATCACGCTCCCGCGTATGTCCGAACCTCTGCAGCGGCGCAGTATGACCGAAATCATGCATGCGGCAAATGAGGTTTTCGGGTCTGAAAATGCGGCGATCGTTGGGGGGCACTCGACGATGGGGGCCGAAATGTCATTGGGCTTTACGGTGACCGGGCTTTGCGAACGCACCCCGATTACCAATGCCGGTGCGCGGCCAGGAGATGCGCTGATCTTGACGCGTCCCTTGGGGAGTGGCGTGCTTTTGGCTGCGGAAATGCAAGGGGCAGCGGATGGGCGCGATGTAGCGGCGCTTTTGAGGACGATGGCAACACCCCAAGGAGATGCCGCTGTCGCCCTTAGGATGGCACATGCGATGACCGATGTGACGGGATTTGGCCTCGCCGGGCATCTTCTGTCGATCTGCCGCGCCTCTGGGGTCCGTGCCGAGCTTTGTCTCGACAACCTTCCCCTCTATAACGGGGCGCTAGAGTTGGCCGAAGAGGGGCATTTTTCGTCAATCTACGCGGCAAATCTTGCGGCCGCGCCGGTGGTCAACGCGTCTGGTGCCAGAGCGATCTTTCTGCATGACCCACAAACCGCAGGTGGCTTGCTTGCAGCAATACCGCAAGAGGCCGCTACGGACCTCAAGCGAGAGCTAGACGCCAAAGGCCATGTTGCGGCGGTGATTGGAACGGTCTTAGAGGGCCCCCCCGAGATCATTTGCCGTTAGACTAAGGACTATCCGACGTTGGCCAAAAGAGAGCGCGCGGTATCGGCAAGCTCTGCGTCCGAGAGGTTCGACAGGGTCAAAACATCCGTAGGTGTTCTTTGCGAGATGCGCGCATAGCGTGGGTCGTAATGCGCTTCGATCAGGTGTTCAGCAAGCGTTTTGAACTTCCCGGCCTTGGCAAGCGTGCGCCAGGTATCCACTTGTTCATGCCCATGATAGCGCACGAGTTTCCCAAGAACGCTGTCGAGCTTTTGGGGATCCTCCACCATGTCGGGATAGGCGCTCAAGAGATGCGCACTGCGGGCTTCAAGCGGCGCTTTTACAACAACGACACGTGCCTGAATCATCGCCTTCCAGAGGCTAGGCGGGAGGATAATACGGCCAATTTTAGAACTCTCCGCCTCGACGAAAACTGGCCTTGACAGATCAAGCTGGACAAGCGCCATCGCAAGGCGGCTTTCGAAGGCTTTCTGCGAGGGTTGCTGGTCCCCCATAGGACCAAAGACCGACCCACGGTGCTCGGCCATCGCTTCAAGGTCAAGAACCTGTCCGCCTTGCGCTGCAATATGCGATAGAAGCCGGGTTTTAGCCGTTCCTGTGCCGCCATCTATCAGGATGACTTTATGCGAAACCGGTGTGTCGTATAATGCGCGCACCACGAGGCGACGATAGCTCTTGTAACCGCCGGTCACGATATCGGCGCGCCACCCAACCTGTTGCAAGATGGATGTGAACGATCCAGACCGTTGCCCGCCCCGCCAACAATAGACAAGCGGGCGCCACTCACCTGTGCGGTCGGCCAGCGCCCCCTCAAGATGGATCGCCGCATTGCGCGCGACAAGCGCGGCCCCGATTTTGCGGGCAAGGAAGCGGTCTTCTTGCACATAGATTGTGCCAACCTTGGCGCGCTCTTCATTCGATAAAACCGGAAGGCTGATCGCGCCGGGGATGTGATCTTCGGCGTATTCAGCCGGGGACCGCACGTCGATGATATCGTCAAACGTAAGGGCCGCGAGATCATTGAGGGTGTCGAGTCTGACAGGCATTTGGCACCCAAAGCTACGAAAACAGGCTTCTCTCCTACTCGGATTTGATGCCGAGCACCAGCCACCTCAGGCGCGCAGGCGTTCCGGGGCGAGGGCGCATTTCAGGGCGTCGATCATCAGACTGATGTGGTCGTCCTCCATGATGAACGGCGGGGCGAGAAGGATATGATTGCCGCGCTTTCCATCAATCGTGCCGCCCATAGGATAGCAAATCAGCCCGGCCTCAAAGGCGCGCGCCTTGATCCCTTCGTGTATTCGAAGTTCTGGATCAAACGGAGCCTTCGTATCGCGGTTTTCAACGATCTCAAGACCAAGGAAAAGCCCGCGCCCACGTATGTCGCCGATATAAGGATGGTCGGAAAAGGCATCGCCAAGGGCAGCATGGAGCGCCCGTCCCATAGGGACCACACGTGCTGCGACCCCTTGCTCGATCAGGCGCCCCAAAACCGCGAGCGCAGCGGCGGCGGCCGTTGGGTGTCCAAGATAGGTATGACCGTGTTGGAAAAAACCGCTTCCATCCCGAATGCAGTTAAATATTTCCGCACTACAAAGCATGGCGCCAATCGGTTGATATCCCGCGCCAAGCCCCTTTGCGATGGCACAGATGTCAGGCGCTATGCCGTCCTGCTCACAGGCAAAAAGCGTGCCGGTGCGCCCCATGCCACACATCACCTCATCGAGGATCAGCAAAACGCCGTGCCGGTCGCAAATCTCTCGGATGCGTTTGAAATACCCCGGAGCAGGGGGCACCGCGCCCGCTGTGGCCCCGACCACAGGTTCTGCCACAAACGCCAGAACATTTTCTGGCCCCAACACCTGAAGTTTGGCCTCAAGCTCATCCGCCATCCGTCGCCCGTATGCTTCGAGGCTTTCATCGGCCTCCTGTCCACGATAGGCGAAACATGGAGATATATGGTGCGTTTCCATGAGCAACGGCGAGAACGGCGCGCGTCGCCACTCATTGCCCCCTGTCGCCAAGGCGCCAAGTGTATTTCCGTGATAGCTCTGTCGGCGGGCGATGATATGACGGCGGTTCGGTTCGCCGCGTTCCAGCATATATTGCCGCGCAAGTTTGAGCGCGCTTTCCATCGCCTCAGACCCGCCTGACACGAGATACACCCGCTCAAGCCCATTTGGCGCATGCGCGATAAGCTTGTCGGCGAGTGCCTCTGCCGGGGCCGAGGTGAAAAAGCCAGTGTGGGCAAAAGCCACCTCATCAACTTGCGCTTTGATGGCGGCGATGACATCGGCATCGGAATGCCCAAGACAAGAGACCGCCGCGCCCCCTGTGCCATCGAAATAGGCTTTGCCCGCTTTGTCAAAAAGGAAGACCCCCTCCCCATGTGAAACCATCGGCGGCGGTTTGCGGGAGTGGCGCGGAAAGATGTGGCTCATGTGCTTGAGGCCTCGTTTACTAAGGGGTGGCCGATGGCCTTGGGGCAATCGGCTAAGTGCGATCTTTCGCACTTGGGATGAACGGAAGGCAGTCTGCCATCACGGTACGCAGCTTTCACCTGATTCCTGAAACAAATGTTTCTATTATTGACTTGAAGTAAAACAGATGAAAAATTTGTGTCAATAGGAGGTAGTCTTGACCCTGTCTGCTCGGATCGAAGACCGAATTTCTGATTCTTATTCTGACCTCAGCGCCAAGCTGAAGGAGGCGGCGGATTATGTCGTTGCGCATCAAGTTGATGTGGCGGCGCGGTCTTTGCGTTCTGTGTCGGCGGCGAGCGGTGTCTCCCCGGCAACGTTGTCGCGTTTGGCGCGCACGCTTGGCTTTGAGACCTATGAAGAGATGCGTGAGATGTGCCGCAACGCGGTGGGCGGGCGGGCGATGTCCTTTTCCGAACGGGCCGAGCGCCTGAAACGTGACCAAGACGGCGCGACCGTTCTCGAACGGCAATCTAGCGCCTGTGTTGGGAACATAACCGATATGGCTGAAACGCTGGATCGCGCGCGCCTTGAAGCGACGGTGGAGGCGCTGGCCAAAGCGCGCAATGTCGTGCTTTTTGGCGCTTTAAGCTCGACCGGAATCGTCGAATATATGGCGTATTTGGCCAATTATTTCTGTACAAACTGGTCGCTTGCCGGTCGTATGGGGGCATCACTCGGCGCGACGCTGTCCTCTCTGGATGAAACGGATGTCCTGTTGATTGTGACCAAGGCACCTTACGCTTCTCGCGCCGTGCACGCAGCCGATTTGGCGCGTGAAGCTGGGGCAAAAATAGTCGTTTTGACCGATAGTCATACGTGTCCGGCTTTACAACATGCTACTTTCTCGTTCATCTTACCGTCGGATAGCCCGCAGTTCTTCTCGTCCTATGCGGCTACGCTTGTGTTAGTGGAGACGGTTATTGCCATGCTTGTGGCGCGTTCGGGAGAAGATGCAGATCAACGAATACGGGATGTAGAAGCCCGAAATCGACGCCTCGGGGAATTCGGGGCATCCTAACGACTAGTTTTCACTATGCAAAAAGTCATCAACAAGGGAGCTTCAGATGATTTCTAAACTCAAACTGGCAGGTGCGGCACTTGTCGCATCCATGACCTTCTCAACAGCTGTGACCGCGCAGGAGTTCATTTCCATCGGGACCGGTGGTGTGACCGGTGTCTATTATCCGACCGGCGGCGCGATTTGCCGCCTCGTCAACAAGTCGCGCAAAGAGCACGGTATCCGCTGTGCTGTGGAATCGACGGGCGGCTCGGTCTACAACATCAACACCATCAAAGCCGGTGAGCTTGAGTTCGGTGTGGCACAGTCCGACTGGCAGTATCATGCCTATAACGGCACCTCGAAATTCGCCGACAACCCGTTCCCGGATATCCGCGCGGTCTTCTCGGTACACCCTGAACCCTTCACGCTTCTGGTGCGTTCCGATAGCGGTATCGAGAACTTTGAAGGCCTCAAAGGCAAGCGCGTCAATGTCGGCAACCCCGGTTCCGGTCAGCGCGCAACTATGGAAGTCGTGATGGATGCTTTCGGCGTCGGCATGGACGATTTCGCCCTTGCGACCGAGTATAAAGGCTCGGAAATGGCCAAGCAGCTTTGCGACGGCAACATTGACGCGATGATCTACACCATCGGTCACCCGGCCGCAGCCATCAAAGAAGCCACCACGACCTGCGACGTGACGCTGGTTGATGTGGTAGGTGAACCGATCGAAAAGCTTGTCGCTGACAACCCCTATTACCGCGTCGCGACGATTCCGGCCGGTATGTATGCGGGCAATGACCGCGACACCACGACTTTTGGTGTTGGCGCGACCTTTGTAACGTCGGCAAAAGTTTCGGATGACGTGGTGTATGTTGTGGCCAAATCGGTCATGGAAAACATCGACGATTTCCGCAACCTGCACCCCGCGTTCAAGCATCTTGACCCGAAACAGATGGTCAACGATGGTCTCTCCGCGCCGCTGCATCCGGGCGCCGAGAAAGCCTATAAAGAGCTTGGCCTTAAGTAAGGACCTCCTCGGAGAAACATGAAAAGACGACTGCGCCCCGTCAAGAAGGGGCGCATTCACCTATCAGTTCAACGGGGACAGACATGGCACAAGATCATCAAAACGATGGCACCGCCGCCGCCGACGCTATGGTGGCTGAAGCCGATACCGGCGCGCGTAATCCTTCTGGTATTCAGGGGCGGGCGATCATCGCAATCTGTATCCTGTGGTCGGTTTTCCACCTCTATATCGCCTCCAAAGTGCCGGGGCTTTTGGCCCAGCTTACGGGGCTGTCGGATTTTGCCAATGTCGTCGCGCAAGCGCGGTATATCCACCTTGCTTTTGCCATAACGCTGGCCACACTGGCTTTTCCCCTGTTCAAAACATCGCCGCGCGATCGCATCCCAGCCTATGATTGGGCGCTGCTGATCCTAGGGGTTAGCGCCTGCCTCTATCTCGTTGTTTTCCGATACCAAATTGCAGATCGCCCCGGTCTCTGGAGTAGAACGGACGTGACCATGTCGGCCATCGGCATGGGCGTTCTATTGATTAGCGTCTATCGCTCGCTTGGTCTGCCGCTTGTGATTATTGCCTCCGCTTTTGTCATGTTCGCCTTTTTCGGCGGCTATTCCGAATGGGCGCGCAATATTACCAACTATGGCGGCGCATCGCTTACCAAGGCGCTGGGCCATTACTGGATGCAGACCGAAGGCGTCTTTGGTGTGGCGCTTGGCGTCTCTACAACGATGATCTTTCTCTTTGTCCTGTTCGGCGCGCTTTTGGACCGCGCGGGGGGCGGCAACTGGTTTATCAAGGTCGCCATTGCGCTTCTCGGCGCGCTGCGTGGCGGTCCGGCCAAGGCATCGGTTCTGTCGTCAATGATGACGGGGATGATCTCTGGCTCGTCGATTGCCAATACCGTGACAACCGGCACATTCACCATTCCGCTCATGAAGCGGATCGGCTTTCCGGCCGAAAAGGCAGGTGCGGTTGAGGTCGCGTCTTCGACCAATGGTCAGTTGACCCCGCCCGTGATGGGGGCGGCGGCCTTCCTCATGGTCGAGTATGTCAACATTCCCTACATTGACGTGGTCAAACACGCCTTCCTCCCGGCGGTGATCTCCTACATCGCGCTACTCTATATCGTGCATCTTGAAAGCCTGAAAATGGGGCTGGAAGGCCTCAAGAAAGATGGCCGCAAGATTGGCGTTCTGATGATCATGATCTTGTTTCTATCAGGATTCATCTTCCTTGGTGCCGCAACCTACCTCATGGTGTTGCTGCGCGCGCTGCTGGGCCCGCTCATGGAAGAGACGGTCTATGCCGCGTTGGTCTTTGTGGCGCTGCTTTATGTCTTCCTTGTCGCCGTGGCGGCGCGGTACCCGGACGTCGAAGTTGACGACCCGGACGCCCCTATGCCCCACGCCCCGCGCTTGACACCGACGCTGATCGGCGGAGCTTACTACGCGCTGCCGATCTTTATTCTTGTGTGGAACCTCATGGTGCGCACCGAGGAGCTCGAACGGCTTTCGCCCGCGCTGTCGGCATTCTGGGCGACGGTGTTCATGATCATCATCGCACTGACACACCGTCCGATGAAAGCGTTCTTTCGGGGCGGTGACATTGTCGGCGAAGCCCATGCAGGCTGGCGCGATGTCGTTCAGGGACTCATTATGGGCGCACGCAATATGATCGGGATTGGTGTCGCAACCGGCGCAGCCGGGATCATCGTGGGCACCATCTCTCTGACCGGCGCGCATCAGGTCATCGGCCAAGTGATCGAGGTCATTTCGGGCGGCAACCTTATGATTTTGCTCTTCCTCGTCGCGGTTCTGTCGCTGATCCTTGGTATGGGTCTGCCGACCACGGCCAATTATATCGTGGTTTCGTCCCTGATGGCCCCGGTGATTGTCACTGTGGGCGCGCAGGCGGGTCTCGTTGTGCCGCTCATCGCGGTGCATATGTTCGTGTTCTATTTCGGGATTTTGGCCGACGATACGCCCCCGGTGGGCCTTGCAGCCTATGCCGCGGCAGCGATCTCGCGGGGGGATCCGATCAAGACCGGTGTGCAGGGCTTTGCCTATGATATCCGAACCGCCCTGTTGCCGTTTCTGTTCATCTTCAACACGGACCTTCTGCTGATTGATGTCGGGCCGCTCAAGGCGGTCATGGTGTTCTTTGTCGCTCTATTGGCGATGTTGCTCTTTGCGGCCGCAACACAGGGCTATTTCATCGCCAAGTCGCGGCGATGGGAAAGTGCGGCGCTTTTGTTGATCGCCTTTATCCTGTTCCGACCGGGTTTTTTCCTCGATCAGGTGTCTGAGAAATACATGAATGTCAGCGGCCCAGCGGCTCTTGAGCTGATCCAAGAGCAGGAGACCGGAACGGAAATCCGCCTGCTGATTGAGGGACCGGATTTTGACACGTCGAAAATCAGGCCGACCACTGTCGTGATCCCGGCGGTGTTCGGTGATGCCAACGCCGCGCTGTCTGCGCAGGGGCTGACGGCCTTTGCCGAGGGCGACGCGCTTGTCCTTGAAGAGCCGTTTCCCGGCACGCCCCATTTTGAGACTCTTGGCACCGAGTATGATTTCTATGGCGATAGCCCGGTGATCGTGACCAAGGTTCAGGTCGAACATGATCGACTGCCCAAGGAAATCTTCTTTTTCCCGGCTCTGCTTCTGTTGGCTGGGGTGGTTATGATTCAACGTCGCCGTGCGACACAGCCGGCCTTTTGAGGAGTGAAAGCGATGTTTAAGACCATTCTTCTGACTGTCGATGTGAACGATCTCAAAGGTTCCGAGCGCCCCGCAGAGGCTGCTTTGCGCATGGCTAAAACCGAAGGGGCGGCGCTGCATGTGATCAATGTTGTGCCGGACTTTGGCATGTCCATCGTCGGAAGCTACTTTGACAAATCTCACAATAAACACATCCTCGCAGATGCCAAAAAGGCACTTGAGTCTTGGGCGGATGAGGTGTTCAAGGATTTCGGACCTGTGACGCTGCATGTTGATCAGGGCACGATCTATGATCGTGTCCTGAAACTTGCCAAAAAGATCGAGGCCGAGGCGATTGTGGTTGGCGCTCATAAATCTCAACTTCAGGATTACCTCATCGGCCCCAACGCATCGCGGATCGCCCGCCATGCTGCGCAGTCGGTTTTCGTGGTGCGTTAACGCTCAGTCAGGATCGCGGATATCCCTGTCGGGCGTTTTTGTCGCGGTTGTCGGCTGGTCAAACCCAATCTAAATCCAGTAAAGGTTGGGGAACCTGATACGCGAACAGGACCATAGTCTGATTAAATGAGCCGTAGATCGTCGCCCAAATCCGTTGCGCTTGCACGGATCGAAACCGCCGCGCGCCCTGCGCTCAAACGGGCATCTGCCGTCATGGCCCTCGGCGGTGTTCTCTGGCCCGTGCAGGCCGGGGCCGCCGCTTATTCCATTCAGTCGTGGGCACAGGGACACCCGGAAGGCTTGATGTGGGCGGCCCTGCTTTTCATCGCTGTCGGGGCGATACGTGCTTTGCTGGACCATTGGGCGGGAGGGGTGCTTTTCCGCATGGCGGATAGGCTGATTTCGGATGAGCGACACGCTTTGCTTGCCCGTGAATCCGGGCGTGTAGAGCAGGCTGTCAGCTCTGCGTCGCTGGCTGCGCTCGCGGCGCAGAAACTACCGCTTCTGACGCCCTACCTCACACGATACCGCCCGGCGATGACGCGGGTGATGGTGGTGCCGCTAGTGCTTTTGGTGCTGACTTTTTCCGTAAGCTGGGCCGCGGGGTTGGTGTTGCTCGTGGCCGGGCCGCTGATCCCGGTATTCATGGCTTTGATCGGGATCGCCGCAAAACAGGCTAGCGAACGCCAGATGGTCGAGATCGGTGCCTTGAATGACCTGTTGATCGACCGGCTTTCGGCGCTGGCTGATATTCGGCTTCTCGATGCCACCAAACAGGCCGAGACCGATTTTGAAGACCGTGCTGAGGGGCTGCGCCATCGCTCAATGGCGGTGTTGCGCGTTGCGTTCCTGTCCTCCACCGTGTTGGAGCTTTTCTCGGCCATTGGCGTGGCGATGGTTGCGGTTTATGTCGGGTTTTCCCTTCTCGGCGAGCTGCAATTTGGCACCTGGGGCGCAGAGCTGACCCTTTACCAAGGTGTCTTTCTCCTACTGTTGGCCCCGGAATATTTCCAACCCCTGCGCGACCTTGCCGCCGCATGGCATGACCGCGCAGCGGCCTTGGCCGTGGCGGATGAGATGGACAGGCTCGAAGCAACCGACGGCGAGGCTGTGCCGGGCGATGGCGGGAAAGCCGCACCCTTGAAAGGGGAGGCAACGATTGCGTGTAGATCTGCATATGTCCTGCGTGGTGGGCAACCTGTCGCTTTGCCGGATCTGACCCTCATGCCTGGCAAAGTCGTCGCGCTTTGCGGGCCAAGCGGGTCTGGCAAGACAAGTTGCCTTCTGGCGTTGGCGGGCCTTGTGCCGCCAAGCGATGGCGAGATTCGTGTGGCCGACCGGACGCTGGATGCCACCACGGCAGATGCGTGGCGTGCCCGCCTGACGTTTATACCGCAAGCGGTGCACATGCCGGACATGACTCTACGTCGGTTCCTAGACCCCGACGAGACCGGCGCCGACATTGATGCCGCGCTCAAGGCGGCCCATGCCGATCGTATCGTGACGGCCCTTCCGGACGGGCTTGAGACTCGCTTGGGCGAAACAGGGGCAGGTGTGTCGGGCGGCGAAGCGCGCCGATTCCTTGTGGCTCGGGCGATCCTGCGTGGAGCGGATGTGGTGCTGGCCGATGAGCCAACGGCGGATCTTGACCCCGACACAGCTGCGATCCTGATCGCAAGCCTTAGGGCCCTTGCCGACAAGGGTGCGTCCGTTCTCATTGCGACACATGATCCACAGGTGATCGCCGCCTTGGATCGAAGCGTCTATATGCCCGACACAGCGGCAACGGAGGGGGCGCAATGAGGGTGCTATGGCGCGCTTTTCGTCTGATCTGGTCCGCTGCCCCTTGGGCGATGTGGCGCGGGGCGCTGATGTATGTGACGGTCCTTCTCATGGGGGCGGCGCTGCTTGGTCTGTCGGGCTGGTTTATTACGGCGACGGGCATTGCCGGACTTGCCGGCATCGGGATTGCCTTTGATGTCTTTCGCCCCAGCGCCGGCGTGCGCTTTCTCGCATTGGGGCGGGCCGGAACGCGATATGGAGAACGGCTTTTGACCCATGACGCGACCCTACGCGCGCTTTCGGCGCTGCGCACAAGCCTCATGCGGCGCCTGTCGCGCCTATCCCTCCCCGAGATGCAGCGTTTGCGCGGTCCGCTTGCCTTGACGCGGATCACGGCGGATGTGGACGCACTGGATGGTATTGTCTTGCGCCTTGGTTTGCCAATCGCGGCGGCGTTTTTGACGCATGGCCTCGTGTTTATGGCTCTGCGGTGGCTGACCACGCCGGATATGGCGCTGACGATTGCCGTCGGCTACCTTGCCGGGGCGGCACTGGTCATGTTGCGACTTGCAGGTGCGACCTTCAGCCCATCACGCGCCGCCGAGCGCGCCAACCAGTCCTTGCGTCGGGATACGATCAGCATGATGCGTGGCCGCACTGACCTCTATGTACAGGGTCGCCTTCAAACACATCTCGCTGGGCTTCGTGCTGCGGATGACGAGATGCGTGCCGCGATGGCACAATTGGACCGCGTTGACCGAGAGGCAGGGCTCGTCCTCTCCTTGCTTGTATCTATCGTTGCCGGGGCGGCGCTGGCCCTTGGGGGGCATCTTGTGGCGACCGATGCCCTTGACCCGGCCCGGTCTGCGATCGGTTTTTTCGTCGCGCTCGCACTGGCTGAGACGGTGCTGCCCTTGCGCCGTGGTATTGCCGAGATTGGCCGCATCCGGGATGCCGCCGAGAACATCCTGCAACATGAAGAACAGGGCACCAAAACGCCCCGCATCGGCGGTCAGGCGACGGGATCGGGCCTTAAGACAGATGGTTTGTCCTACCGTCGCCCCGGCGCGTCAACGGCGCTTCTGGATGGGCTTCGCCTGCGTGTCAACGCTGGCGAAACGGTGGCTCTTGTCGGCCCAAGCGGCTCGGGGAAATCGACTCTGCTTGCGCTCTTGGCGGGAACGGAGCCAGAGTATTTGGGCGACATCCATGTCCTCGATCAAGATCTACGGGCCTATGGCGAGCGTGAGTTGCGCGCGGTTCTGACGATGGTCCCCCAGCGTAGCGCCCTCATTGGCGGAAGCATTTTGGACAATCTCGCCCTTGCCAAGCCCGATGTGTCTCGGGAGGAAGCAGATGCAGTGCTGGAGGCTGTGCAACTCGCACAAGTGGTGGCGCGCATGGGCGGCTTGGACGGTATGCTTGGCGAAAGCGGGGCAGGGCTGTCCGGCGGCGAAAGCCGGCGGCTTGTCCTTGCGCGTGCGCTGCTGCGCCGCCCCGATATCCTGTTGCTGGATGAGCCAACAGAGGGGCTCGATACCCTGACCGCTGAAAAAGTCCTTGCCGGGATTCGCGCTTGGCTCCCCGATGCCGCGATCCTCATGGCGTCTCATCGGCGTGCGGAAATAGAGAGCGCCGACCGCGTCTTTAAGCTCTCTTAACAAAATAGGTATATTTTTGGTGCACCTTTTGACATAGATCAAATAACAAAACATTCCTCCGGCGTAGGTATGCATGTGAAAAGGTGAATCTGTTTTGGCCTTTCGTTTGTGAAATTTCACATGAGGAGTGCTCGTTATGGAGCTAGATCTCGTTGAGCTGTCCCGCCTGCAATTCGCGATGACAGCGATGTATCACTTCCTCTTCGTGCCGCTGACGCTTGGCCTGTCGGTCATCGTTGCGATCATGGAGACGGTCTATGTCATGACCAACCGCCCGATCTGGCGGCAGATGACGAAATTCTGGGCGACCCTGTTCGGCATCAACTTTGTGTTGGGCGTGGCCACAGGGATTACTATGGAATTTCAGTTCGGCATGAACTGGTCCTATTATTCTCATTATGTCGGCGACATCTTCGGCGCACCGCTTGCCGTTGAAGGGCTTATGGCATTCTTTCTTGAGGCAACCTTTGTTGGCCTGATGTTCTTTGGCTGGGACAAGCTAAGCAATGTCGGGCACCTCATCGTGACATGGCTTGTCGCAATCGGATCGAACTTCTCCGCACTTTGGATTTTGATTGCCAACGGTTGGATGCAAAACCCGGTTGGGGCGGAATTCAATCCGCTTTCCATGCGTATGGAGATGACCTCTTTCTTTGACGTGGTGTTCAACGAAGTGGCCCAGGCCAAGTTCGTGCATACCGTTTCGGCGGGCTATGTAACGGCAAGTGTTTTTGTTCTGGGGGTTTCGGCCTGGTATTTGCTCAAAGGGCGTCACTTGGAACTCGCCCGCCGCTCAATCGCGGTTGCGGCCTCGTTCGGCCTTATGGCGGCACTCTCTGTCGTCATTCTGGGCGACGAATCCGGTTATTCGGCCACCCATAGCCAAAAGATGAAACTCGCGGCCATTGAAGGCATGTGGCACACCGAGGTCGCCCCGGCCTCCTTTACCCTTGTTGGCTTCCCCGACGATCTGGCGCGTGAAACCCACTACGCCATTCATATCCCGGCTGTGATGGGCCTCATCGGCACACGCTCTCTGACCAAGGAAATTCCCGGTATCGCCGAGCTTGTCGAGAATGCCGAGGCCCGTATTCGCACAGGTGTGATCGCCTATGATGCGCTGATGAAAATCCAGGCCCTCAAAGGCGCGCCGATTCCAGAGGCGCTTCAGGCACAATTCGAGGCCCATAGCGCCGATCTTGGGTTTGCCTTCCTGCTCAAACGCTACGTGGATGATCCGCGCGACGCGACAGAACATCAAATCGCTCTGGCCTCAAACGATACCGTGCCGACGGTCTGGCCGCTGTTCTGGGCCTTCCGGATCATGGTCGCGCTTGGCTTCGGGTTTATCGGGACGATGCTCTACTTCTTCTACCGGGCCTCGTTCCGCAAGATGGAGTTTCCGCGTCCCGCCCTGCGCCTAGCGGTCTTCATGATCCCGGCACCTTGGATCGCGGCCGAGCTTGGCTGGTTCGTGGCCGAATTTGGCCGCCAACCCTGGACCGTGGACGGCATCCTGCCGACCGCGCTCTCGGCAAGCCACCTGAGCATCGCCGACCTGCTCATCACCCTTGCGGGGTTCATGATCTTCTACTCAATCCTGTTTGTCATCGAGATGAGCCTGATGATCAAATACATTCGGAAAGGTCCGTATATGGACGTGGAAGAAACCAACGCGTGGACCGCGCAGCATACCGCGCGCCTGTCTTCGGCTGACATCACCCCTGCGGAGTAAGACACATGATCCTGCATGAATTGATAGATATCGAAATCCTTCGCGTGATCTGGTGGGCGCTGCTTGGTGTCCTGCTGATCGGATTTGCCCTCACAGACGGGTTTGACCTTGGCGTTGGCGCTTTGTTGCCCTTCGTTGGAAAGACCGACGTAGAACGCCGTATTGTCATCAACACGATCGGCCCGGTTTGGGAAGGCAACCAAGTGTGGTTTATCCTCGGGGGCGGCGCGATCTTTGCCGCATGGCCACCGCTCTATGCGGTGAGCTTCTCGGGCTTCTACCTTGCGATGTTTGTGGTCCTCGCGGCGCTGATCCTGCGTCCCGTGGGCTTCAAATACCGCTCCAAACGTGACAGCGCGGCATGGCGCAGCGGCTGGGACTGGGCGCTCTTCGTGGGTGGCGCAGTGCCGGCGCTGATCTTCGGCGTGGCGGTGGGCAACGTGCTGCAAGGCGTGCCGTTCCACCTGACCGACAACCTGATGCCGATGTATGACGGAAGCTTCTATGGCAAGTTTCTTGGCCTTCTGAACCCCTTCGCTCTCCTCGCGGGTGTGGTCTCGCTCTCTATGCTCCTGATGCACGGCGCGGCGTGGCTGAGCCTCAAGGCCGAAGACCCGGTCAAGGGCCGCGCCCTGCGGATTGGCACGGTGGCCGGGATCGTCGCCTTTGTATCCTATGCGCTGGCGGGTGTCTGGCTGGCGTTCGGGATCGACGGCTACGCCTTTGCCAAAGAAGCTGTGACAGATGGCCCGGCCAACCCGCTCTATAGCGACGTGATCAAAGGCGGTTCCTGGCTCGCAGCCTATAGCGCGCGTCCGTGGATCACCATCGCGCCGGTGATGGGCTTTGTCGGGATCGCTTTGGCGGTGCTCGGCCTGCGTGCAGGTCGCGAAGTCTCGACCCTTCTGTGGTCGAAACTGGGCATCACGGGCATCATCTCCTCGGTGGGCCTGACGATGTTCCCCTTCATCCTGCCTTCGTCGAAAGATCCCAATAGCTCACTGACCGTCTGGGATAGTTCTTCGTCGCACCAAACGCTCTTTGTGATGCTTGTGATGACGCTGATCTTCATGCCGCTCATCCTCGCCTATACGGCGTGGGTCTACAAAGTGCTCTGGGGCAAGGTCACCGAGGCTGACGTCACCGAGAATTCTCATTCTGTCTATTAAGGAAAGGAACCAATAATGTGGTATTTTGCCTGGCTCCTGGGCCTTCCGCTCGCTGCGATGTTCGCCGTGTTGAACGCCATGTGGCTTGAGATGCGCGAAGATCAGCGCATCATGAACAGCAGCAAAGACAAAGACTGATCCGTCCTTCTCTGTTCCAGACGGATCTGGATGGGAAAGCGGGGGCGGGAAACCGGCCTCGCTTTCCCTTTTGCCGCATTGGACCCGCGCCGCCTTTGTCCTAGCCTGCGTCTGACAGAAAAGGAGAGGCACAATGCGCCAAGATAGGAACGCAACCCGTTCAAGCGAAACCGAGCTTGGCTTTGATCCGGCCCTGAAGGATGATGCGCGCCTTGCATTTGTGGGGCGCATTCGAACCTCATGGTCGCGCGGCAACTGCCCCAAGAACATCCGCCTTGCCCGTGACACAGGGCAGGGCGCATGGATCGAAATGGACCACGCTTACCTGTCGGCCCTGAACGGGCTTGAAGCCGGACAAGGCATGGTTCTGATCTATTGGATGTTTGAGGCCCGCCGTGATCTTCTGACGCAATCGCCAGACCATATTGACGGCACGCGCGGAACCTTTGCCCTGCGATCGCCCAACCGGCCTAACCCTCTTGCGCTGTCGGCGGTAACCATTACGGGCATTGATCGAACCACGGGCCGCATCGACATCGACGCGATCGACTGTTTCGATGGCACGCCGCTTGTCGACATGAAGCCGTGGCTTCCAACGATTGATATGCCTGCTGGGGAAAGTGACAGCCCTTAGGGCTAAGCTCCCCCCGAAATTCGGACACTGACATAAGCTACGATTTGCAGTCTGCTGATCTTCGACGGGAAGGAGATTGGAGATGTCGAAACGCAAACAGCACGCGCCCGAGCTGGTGAGCCGGTTCGGGGTGCATCCGACGATGATCCATCAATGGAAGCGGGCATTGCCCGAAGGCACCTCCGGTGTGTTCGGGCTTGTCTTTCTACTACAAGCCAAAGGGGCGACCGAACAGAACCTTGGTCTGATGCGGCGGATCGACGAGCAGTTCATGGAGACGCCCTTCTTCGGTGTCCGCCAGATGACCTGGCACCTGCGCAACGGCGGCCACGTTGTGAACGAGAAGCGTATCCGGCGACTGATGCGCCTTATGGGGTGTATGCCGATCTACCAGAAACCCAACACCAGCAGGACGACGAAGGGGCGCAAAACCTATTCCTATCTGCTGAGAGGCCTGCGGGTGGAACGTTCGAACCAAATCTGGTGCTCGGACACTACCTTTCTGCCCATGCGCTGCGGGGTCCTGTATCTGGTCGCCATCCTGGGGCGGCACACCCGAAAGGTTCTGGTCTGGTACATCTCGAACACGCTGGAGGCAGACTTCTGTGCCGAGGCGCTAAACGAGGCGATCCACAAGTTCGGCTCGCCCGAGATCATGAACACCGATCAGGGCAGCCAATTCACGTCTTTCACCTGGACGGACAGACTGCCGGGCTGCATACAATCTGCGTGAGCCGTTTCAACCGGTGGCGCAAGGCCGGGCATTGGGCGCGTATTCTACAAGCTGTATCAGAGGCTTACGATGGCAATATCCGGCTGATCGACGTCTCCTCGATCCGGATGCATCAAAACGGGGCCAACTCGCCTCAATCCGCATTTGGCTGCGAACTTACGAGTCGGTGACCTAATTTACGCTAGATTCTGTTCAACAGATGGGGAGTAGCCCAGCTGACGCTTGACGCCTTGCTGGTGCGTCCTGTGCACTCGTTCTTATCCAGATGCTGGAGCTTGGGGGGAGCGTAACAGTCCGGGAATCAAAGTGTGCATAGCTTGGCGATGTGAGTGTGCATGAACCAATTCAATTTCCTTATCTCATTTCTTGAGGCTTGCCTTCTAGATCGATAATATTCTAACATCTGTTAGATTATGTGCAGGGAGACCAAATGACTGGACCGCTTGACCAACTAAAAATCATCGAACTCGGTCATGTTATAGCTGGCCCACTCTCGGCTGCTTTGCTTTCGGATTTCGGTGCGGATGTTATCAAAATCGAGTCGCCCAACCGGGCGGACATGATGCGCGAACTTGGGCCGAAGGCGGAGGACGGGGTTGGTGTTTGGTGGAAGACACTGGGTCGTAACAAGCAAACCTTGAGTCTGAACTGGAAGTCGGATGAAGGCCACGAGGTTCTGCGCAAACTGGTTGAAGATGCCGACGTGCTTGTCGAAAATTTCCGGCCGGGCGTGCTCGAGCGTGGTGGTGTCGGGCCGGATACCCTGCATGAGTGGAACCCGGATTTGATCATTCTAAGGGTTTCCGGTTACGGGCAGGAAGGTCCGATGCGGGATGTCCCGGCCTTTGGGCGTGCGGCAGAAGCGATGAGCGGTCTGGCGCATCTGACCGGTTTCACCGACGGCCCGCCAATGCATCCTGGATTTCCGGCGGCCGATAGTACGACGGGATTGATGGGTGCTTTAGGAATTATGCTTGCGCTATTTGCCCGTGAAAAAGGAACAGCGCGCGGACAGGTCGTCGATCTTGCGGTGTTTGAATCGTTGCTCCGATTGATGGATTACCCTGTGCCCGCCTTGACCGGCGCAGATCATTCGGCTCGACGCAATGGGTTGCGACAGCCGATGGATTATGCGCCGGGGGGTATGTTTCGCACGATTGACGGGCAATGGTTGACTGTCTCGGCCGGAAGCGCGGAAACGGCACATCGCCTATTGCGGGCCGTCGGAGGCGACATTCTTGCCGATGATCCGCGCTTTGCGACCCTCGACGTGATGTCGCAGCATATGCCTGTGGTTTTTGATGCCATCAACGATTTCGTCACGCAGCGCACCCTTGCCGAGGTGGAGGAGGAGTTCGCACGCCATGACGCGGTCGCCTCGCGCGTGCTAAGTATCGAAGAAATCACAGAGAATGAGCAAATTCGCCATCGTGGTGACATTGTATCGGTCGAGGGCGAGCAGACGAAAGTCATCGGGCCGATCCCGCATTTGAGCGCCACACCCGGTGAACTTCGCTGGCTGGGGCGCCCACCCGGAGCAGACAGCCGCAGCATCCTGCGCGATCTTGGTTTCACCGAGGAGCGGATCGCAGCTCTCTGCAAGGCGGGGCATGTGAGCCTAGAAAGCGAGGAGGGTACACCATGACGTTTCGAATGACCGATGAACAGAGAGAAATTCGCGACCAGATTCTGCGAATATGCGAGCAATTCGACGATGACTATTGGTTAGAGCGGGACCGCAATGGTGGCTTTCCGCATGATCTGCACAGGGCGATGGCAGACGGCGGATGGCTTGGGATTGCCATGCCAGAAGCGGTCGGCGGTGCCGGTCTGGGAATTACCGAAGCAACCATAATGATGCAGGCGATTGCAGAGTCTGGGGCCGGTGCCAGCGGGGCATCAGCTGTCCATATGAACATATTTGGCCTCAATCCCGTTGTGAAGTTCGGCACTGATGAACAACGCGCCCGCATGCTGTCGCCGCTGATTGCTGGTGATGAAAAGGCTTGTTTCGCTGTGACGGAACCGACGACCGGTCTTGATACGACGAAACTAAAGACAATGGCGGTGCGGCAGGGAGATCGGTATGTCGTGCATGGTCAGAAGGTTTGGATTTCAACGGCGCAGGTCGCGCACAAAATGTTGCTATTGGCGAGAACAACAACGCTTGAGGATGTCACGAACCCGACCGAAGGCTTGAGCCTGTTTTATACAAATCTCGACCGCAATTTTGTGGATGTGCGCGAGATAGAGAAGATGGGTCGCAAGGCGGTCGATTCAAATGAGGTCTTTATTGATGGGTTGCCGATTCCGGCTGAAGACCTGATCGGAGAAGAGGGCAAGGGTTTTCGGCAAATTCTGCACGGTCTCAATCCTGAACGTATTCTTGTGGCTGGCGAGTGTATCGGCATTGCGCGCAACGCTCTGACACGCGCGGCGCAATATGCCAACGAGCGTGTGGTCTTTGGCCGACCCATCGGACAGAATCAGGGCGTTCAGCATCCATTGGCACAGGCTTGGGCTCGGGTGGAGGCTGCCAATCTTATGGTGATGCATGCCGCCGCTCTTTACGATGCAGGAGAGGCGTGCGGCGTAGAGGCGAATGCCGCCAAACTGCTTGCCGCAGATGCCGCAGTCGAGGCGACTGAAGCGGCGCAGATTGCCTTTGGCGGATTCGGATACGCCAAGGAATATCATGTCGAGCGACTGGTAAGAGAGGCGCTGCTGTTCCGTATCGTGCCAGTGACTCCGCAGATGCTCTTGTCGTTCATTGCGGAAAAAGCTCTTGGACTTCCAAAGTCTTACTAAGTGAAATCGAGATGTAGACATCAAGTAGATTCTTGTCTTGATTATTTTTCTAACGGCCGTTAGATTATTGGGATAACCCCAAAAGGGGAAAAGGGAGGAGGCGTCATGAGTAAGACGCAATTTGGATCTTCGCGAGAAGATCTGGCAACACGCAAAACAGTTTTTGCGCAAGACTTGTTTGCGGGCAAAACAGTTATTGTAACTGGTGCTGGCGGCGGTCTGGGTCTGGCGATTGCGACCCTTTTTGCCAAGCTGGGTGCCAATCTTGCCATTAACGGACGTGATGAGGAAAAGCTGGCTTCGGCCAAGGGTTTCCTCGAAAGTTTCGGTGGTAAAGTCTTTGCTAAGCCGATGACCATTCGAGACCCTGAACAGGTCGAGGAGTTCGTTGCGCAGGTAAATCAGGAATTCGGTTCGATTGATGTCTTGGTAAATAACGCTGGTGGGCAGTTTCCACAAGCCGCCCTGGATTTTTCCCCAAAGGGCTGGAACGCAGTTATAGACACCAACCTCAACGGCACTTGGTGGATGATGCAATCCACCGCGCGTCATTGGGTGGAACACAAGCAGCCGGGTTCGATCGTGAGCATCGTGGCGGATATCTGGCGCGGGATGCCCGGTATTGCTCATACCTGCGCGGCGCGGGCGGGGGTGATTTACCTGTCCAAATCGGTCGCAGTGGAATGGGCGCCGCATAACATCCGTGTGAACTGCGTGGCGCCGGGGTGCTGCGAAAGTACCGGTTTCGGGAACTATCCCGAAGAGGGCGCGGCAACTTTTCAGGACTCTAATCCGATGCGGCACGCCGGGGACGAATGGGACGTTGCAGAGGGTGTTGCCTATATAGCGGCCAGTTCAGGAAAATTCGTAACCGGTGAGGTTTTGAACATCGACGGTGGACAGCAAATGTGGGGGGATCCCTGGCCAACAGGACGACCGGATTATTTCCGGATTTCCTGAGACAAGTTACGAACCTAGTGGGGACAAATAGAGCCAGATGATGACGAATAGACAAACAGCAATCAGTACCAGCGAAGGCGCGATACTGGAATGCAGAGGGATCGAGCGGCGGTTTGGCGGCATCGTCGCTGTCACCGGCGTGGACCTGGTCATTCAACCGCAGGAAATCTTTGGCCTCGTGGGGCCGAATGGCAGCGGTAAAACAACGCTTACAAACGCAATCACCGGATTCTATCCGCCAAATGTCGGAACCATCCGGTTGGCAGGAGAAGACATCACGGGCACAGCGCCCCACAAGGTCGCAAAGCTTGGGGTTGCCCGAACGTTCCAGAACCTAGCTCTGTTCAACGGGATGAGCGTTCTTGACAACATTTTGTTGGGTCGGCACATCCACATGAACCCGGGCATTTTCCATACCGCGTTTTATTGGTTGACCGCAAAACGTGAAGAGATCGAGAACCGCAAAATCGTCGAAGAGGTGATCGAGTTTCTGCAGCTTGAAAGTATCCGGCACGAGTTGGTTGATGGGCTTCCGATCGGGCTGAAAAAGCGGGTTGAGCTCGCGCGCGCTCTGGTGGCAGAGCCGCAAATGCTAATCCTTGATGAGCCGATGGCAGGCATGAACCAGGAAGAGAAGGGGTACATGTCCCGCTTCATTCTGGACGCGCGGGCCGAACGGGGCGTCAGCGTCTTGCTGATCGAACACCACATGGATGTCATCATCGGCATATGTGATCGAATGCTCGCCCTGAACTACGGCGAAATGATCGCCAGTGGGATACCAAAAGAAGTCGTAAAAGACCCTCGGGTCATCGAAGCATATGTTGGAGGGTCGCATGGCTGAGGGGGCAACATCGCATATTTCCGCCAACGAAACGATTGGCACGCTATTGGCGAGAAACGCGTCAAACCACGGGTCGAATATCGCAATGCGCGAAAAAGAACGTGGAATTTGGAAAGAAAGCACTTGGAGCGAGTACGTCGAAGAGATTTTGGCCTGCGCGGCCGGTCTTGAGAAATTTGGCGTAAAACCGGGCACCGCCGTGCTCATTCTGGGCGATAACCGTGCGCGGCTATATGGTGGCATGTTGGCGATTTCGCTGCTTGGCGCCTATGCAATGCCGGCTTATCCGGGCGCAACGCTTGAAGAGCTTCAGCATTTCCTTGGTGAGGCCGAAATTGTAGCAGCTATCGCGGAAGATCAAGAACAGGTCGATAAGATTCTTGAGATACGGGACGCGGGCGCGAGCGGCATCGAACATATCATCTACGATGAAACGCGCGGGCTCGGTTTCTATGAAGATGAAGGTCTTATGTCATGGGACCACCTGATCGAAGTTGGTCAGCACGATCTCAACGAAGATCCGAGCCGCCGCAAGGAACTGCTGCACCGAACACAACCCGACGACCCCGCAATCTTCCTGCACTCGTCGGGAACAACCGGCAAGCCGAAAGGTATCGTTCTGAGCCAAAAGAACGTTCTGACGGCAGCCAAGAATGGATATGATGCAGGCGCGTTCGGAGAAGATGAGGATATCCTTGCCTATCTCCCGATGGCATGGGTCGGGGATTATGCCATTACGGTGGCTGCGGCGCTTATGTACCGGTTTACCGTGAACGTGCCGGAACGGCAGGAAACGGTTGTGCGGGACATGCGCGAAATCGCTCCGACATTCTATCTAGCAGCACCCAGAAGTTGGGATCAGATGCTGACCACAATTCAGGTCGGAATGGAGGATTCAACTCCGTTAAAGAAGTGGCTGTACCATTTCTTTATGGACCGGGCGATTGCCGCTGAGACACGCAAGCTGAATGGCAAGAATGGCGGCGTGTTGGAACCGTTGGGTCGTCTGTTGGGCGAGGCGATCATCTTTGGCCCGATCAAGGATCAGTTCGGTATGAGCCGTCTGAAGAACGCGTTCACCGGCGGCGAGGCGATCGGCGAAGACACGTTTGTCTTTTACCGTGCTTTGGGCATCAAGCTGCGCCAGCTATACGGCCAGACCGAGATCAGCGCGATCAGTGCAATACAGGCACCGAACGAAGTGCGCCTGCATACAGTCGGCACCCCTGCGCCAGGTGTCGAGGTCAAGATTGATGACAGCGGCGAGATTCTGTTGCGTTCCAATAGTGTGTTCAGCGGCTATTTCAACAAGCCGGAAGCAAGTGCCGAAGCCCTGAAAGACGGGTGGCTGTTAACCGGCGATGCTGGCTATCTGGAAGAGAACGGCCAGCTAGTGGTTTTGGGACGTGTCTCCGAGGTCATGTATACGGCCGGGGGTGAACGCTATGTTCCGAACTATATCGAGAACCGCCTGAAGTTTAGCCCGTATATCAAGGACGCGGCTGTTCTTGGGTCGGGACTGGACGAACTGACAGCGATGGTCTGCGTGGATTTCGAAGCGGTGGGCCATTGGGCAGAGGTGAATGGCGTGCCTTACGTGTCTTATGCCGACCTGTCCCAACGTGACGAAGTCGCCAAACTTCTGCGCGAAGCGTTCCAGCGAGTGAACAAGGCTGTCACTGAGCCGTTGCAGTTGAAACGGTTTGTCAGTTTGCCGAAGGAATTCGACCCGGATGATGGGGAAATCACACGGACCCGAAAACTACGTCGTAAGGTCGTTCAGGAACGCTATGCCGATGTTATTGCAGCGCTCTACGACGGTTCAAAAGAGGTCCATGTAAGCGCACAGGTGACTTACGAGACCGGGGAAGTAGGGAAGGTCGAAAAGAGCCTTCCCATCAGGGAGGTATAAATGGATTGGATCTTTTTATCGGAGCTTGCGATCAACGGTGCCCTAACGGGTCTCCTATATTCGCTCTTCGCCATCGGCCTCGTGCTGATTTACAAAGCGTCTTCGGTGCCCAATCTGGCACAGGGCGGGTTGACGATGGTCGGGGCCTATGTGGTTCTTGCACTTTCGCATGATGCAGGTCTGCCGCTATGGCTCGCCATTCCGCTTGCCGCGGTGATCATGTTTGGCTTGGGGTTTGGGATCGAGCGTGTTGCTCTGCGCCGTCTTGCGGGCCGTCCGGTTGTCATGATCCTGATGATGACACTGGGCCTCGATATTTTCCTGCGCGGCACAACTCTGGCGATCTGGGGCGGCACGTCCCGCTCAATGGAACTGGGGGTCAGCTATGAACCATTCTTCCTCGGCGACATCTTTGTCAGTCGCATCCATCTCGTTGGGGCAGGAGTAGCGATCAGCCTCTTTGTCGCCTTTATGCTGTTTTTCCGCAGCCGGACCGGTATCAAATTGCGGGCAATCGCAGACGATTACATGGCGTCCTGGTCGGTCGGAATTTCGGTTGAACGCGGCGTTGGTTTGTCCTGGGCATTGGCGTCAGTCGTTGCTGTGGCTGCGGGCGTGATCTGGGGTGAAATTCAGGGCGTTGATCAAGCGCTCTCATTGTTGCTTCTCAAAGGTCTGACGGTCGCCGTTTTGGGTGGTCTCGACAGTATTCTGGGGGCCGTGGTCGCTGGTATTATTCTCGGCATTATCGAAAACGTGGGCGCTGATTTCCTTGACCCTCTTGTCGGGGGCGGAAGCCGAGAGCTTATCGTCGCTGCTGTTCTCATACTTACTGTCATGATCCGCCCACACGGATTGTTTGGCCGTCACGACATCGAAAGGGTGTAAGGAATGTTTTATAGACTTTCAGGTGTCCATCACGCCAATTATGTATCGGACAGCCGTATCTTCAAGGTTCCTGCTGACCGCAACCTAGCTATCTTCGTTTTCCTTTTTGGGCTAGCTGCACCATTCCTTCTACCGTCGCTTTACCTGAACAGTTACATGCTACCGTGGCTGATCTGGACGGCAGCGGCGCTTGGGCTGAATCTGGTGACAGGTTGGGCCGGCCAGCTTCATCTGGGCTATGCCGCAGTTATGGCCGTCGGTGCCTATTCGGCAATCCACGCCGCACGGTTTGGGGTGCCCTGGGAATTTGCCCTGATCATCGGCGGGCTGGCATCGTCGGTGATCGGAAGCCTGTTCGCTTTTGCCGCATTGCGGGTGAAGGGGCTCTATCTCGCGCTCACGACCCTCGCGATGCAGTTTGTGATGGACTGGGTGTTGACCCACTCGCCCGCGATCTCTGGGGGGTCACACGCATCGCTCCAGTCACCGACACTGGCGCTGCTTGGGCAGGACATTACTTCTGACACGGGTTACTATTACGTCGCCTTTGGATGGTGCCTGTTGGTGACGATCTTCATGTTGAACCTGAAACGCACCGGATTGGGGCGCGCCTTGGTTGCAGTACGGGAAAAGGACTTTGCCGCTGCAATCTTGGGCGTCAACAGTTTCTACTACAAAATCCTGGCCTTTGCGGCATCGTCTTTCATCGCAGGTGTAAGCGGAGCGCTACTTGTCGCGACGTTCTTCTTTCTCGCCGCTCCAGAGCAATTCTCGGTCGCAGTTTCGATTCAGGTACTGGCGATGGTGATCGTTGGTGGCCTTGGCAGCATCATCGGGTCGTATTTGGGTGTCGCTTTGATCCTGCTTGTACCCGGTCTGGTGAACGGGATCGTCGCTGGAGGCAGCCAGTCACTTGGAATGCAAATCAATGTTGAAACGCTGGCCCATATCCCGAACGCGGTTTATGGCGCACTGATCGTCATAATTCTTCTGATTGAACCGCTGGGGCTGGGAAAGCTCTACGGCAACATCAGGGACTACCTGATGGTCTGGCCTTTCGATCAGCTTAGAAAGTAGAGAGGAATTTCGATGCAAGAAAAGGTCGAAGCCCAGCCCATCCTGTCGATGAACAGTGTCGAGGTGCTGTACGACAACGTGATGCTGGCTATCAAAGGTGTTTCGGTTCAGGTACCACAAGGCGAGATGATCGCTCTATTGGGGTCGAACGGAGCGGGAAAAAGCACGACGCTTAAGGCGATCAGTGGTCTTCTGAAAGCCGAACGCGGACGCGTCAGCCGGGGGGAGATCAAGTTCGAAGGAACCGATATCACCGGGATGCTCGCTCAGAATCGAGTGGATATGGGTATCTGCCACGTCATCGAAGGACGGCGTGTATTTGAACATCTGACTCCGGACGAGAACCTGACGGCAGCTGCACCGACGGGAATGTCGCGATCAGACCTGAATGCGGAAAAGGAGAAAATCTACAACTATTTCCCGCGACTGGCCGAGCGGCGAAATTCACTTTCCGGCTATCTGTCGGGTGGTGAGCAACAGATGCTGGCCATTGGCCGCGCGCTCGTGACCCAGCCGAAGCTGCTAATGCTTGACGAACCGAGCCTCGGGCTTGCGCCATTTTTGGTCGCTGAAATTTTCGGAATCCTTCAAAAGATCAACCAGGATGAGGGTATGTCGGTGCTTCTTGTAGAACAGAACGCCCTGGCTGCGCTGGAGATCGTTTCAGAAGGTTATCTCATCGAAAATGGGCGCGTTGTCATGAACGGCACCGCCGAAGCGCTTAAATCCAATTCCGACATTCAGGAATTTTATCTTGGCGGTGGTGAAGGCACCGATTTTCACAACGTCAAGCACTACAGCAGGCGCAAACGTTGGCTGAGTTGAGGTTTGAAACAGGCACTTTTCAGGGAGAAAAAGATGAGACAACTTACTAAGGTGTTAACCGTGATATCAATGATGGGTGGCCTGACTGCCGGGGCGCAGGTTCTGGCCGAGCCATTCAAGGTGGGTGTCTGTTACGATCTCAGCAAGGCATATACTTTTGCCACACCGCAGGTTTCGCAGGCCGCGTTGGATTTGGCAAAGCTCATAAACAAGAAGGGCGGGATCGGTGGTGAGCCGGTAGAAGTCATCGTGCGCGACCACGGCAACGAACCGCAGCGCGGGATCGAATGCTATTCCAAGCTCAGCCGCGAGGGGGTCTTTGTGTTTGATACCCTGTCCACGCCGGTGTCTCTGGCGATCCTGCCGCGGGCAATGGCAGATGGGCGCGTCCTGATGCAATCACTTGTCGGTCGAGGCGATGCGGTGGATGGCACGGTTTTTGACTGGGTTTATCCGGTCGGGCCAACCTATTGGGGACAGGCCGCCAACGATGTCGCCTATATCAAGCAGCTGCATGATGGCGATATGTCCGACGTGAAGGTTGGCTTTGTCTATTTCGATTATCCCTTCGGCCAGGAGCCGATCGAAATCCTTCAGACCCTGTCCGAGAAAGAGGGTTTTGAACTCGATCTCTACCCGGTTCCGCTGCCCGGCAGCGATCAGGCTGGTGTGTGGTCCAAGGTGCGCCGCGACAAGCCCGATCATCTGATCGTCTGGATGCTGGGCGGGGCGCATGTGGTGGCCTCCAAAGAGATGCAGCGCAATCGCATCCCGATGGAGAAATACATCTCGGTCAACTGGCTGAACGAGGTTGATATCGCCAATATCGGCAACGAAGCGGCGATCGGTCTGAAGCGCGGCACCAATGTGGTGGGCGGTCCAGATGTGGCCCTACGTCAGGAGATCATGGCCGAACTCTACGACAACGGCGAAGGCTCCGGCCCGCTGGAGAAAACAGAGGACGTTTTCTACAACACCGGGCTGGCGATGTATTCGATCGTGTTCGAGGCGGCGCGCAGAGCGGCGGAGACCGATGGCCTTCCGATCACGGCGGTGTCCTACAAGGCGGCCCTGGAGACGCTGGAAGACTATGACGCCAACGGGTTGATGGCGCCGATTACGGTGACAGCGGATGATCACGGCGGTGGCGGCAAGACCCGGATCGAGATGTGGGACGGCGAATCCTGGGTGCCGCAAACCGATTGGATATCGGAATACAGCGATGTCGTGTGGGATGTGGTCAAGGAAAGTTCCTCGAAATACGGAGAGTGACCACGGTTTCAGAAGGGGCGACGTATAGGAGCGGCAGCGCGCCCACATAACATGAAGCCGCCAAAATTCAATCAACGGGAGAGAGAAGATGAAAATCAAACAACAAATCAAGGCGGTGGCACTCACCGCTGCGCTGGCGACAGGCGCGACAATGGCGTCCGCGCAGGACAAGGAGCCGGTCCGGTTTGGACTGTGCTTCGACCTCAGCAAATCCTACACTTTCATTTCGCCACAAGTGGCCCAGGCCGCTCAGGACCTCGCGATGTACACGAACGAAAACGGTGGCATCGAAGGCCATCCGGTCGAAATTATCATTCGTGACCACGGCAACGAACCGCAGCGCGGCGTCGAATGTTACGAGCAGCTCAAGCGCGACGGTGTTTTCATCTTTAACTTTCTGTCCACACCGGTCACGAACGCTGTACTTCCACGCGCTATGAAAGACGGCAATGTTCTGATGCAGTCGTTCGTCGGCCGCGGCGATGCGGTGGACGGCGAAGTGTTCGAATGGGTTTTCCCGGTAGGTCCGACCTACTGGCAGCAGGCCGCAAATGACGTCGCTTTCATCAAGAATCAGATGGACGGCGATCTTGGGGACGCGAAGATCGGATTCGTCTACCTGGACTATCCTTTCGGCCAGGAGCCGATTGAAATCCTGAAGACCCTGTCCGAGAAAGAAGGCTTCGAGTTGGAACTCTATCCGGTACCGCTGCCCGGTTCGGACCAGTCCGGCGCGTGGAGCAAAATCCGCCGCGACAAACCTGACTATGTGATCAGCTGGCTGCTGGCCGGCGGACATGTGGTCGCCTCCAAGGAAATGCGCCGCAACCGCTTTCCGATTGACCGCTATCTCTCTGTCAACTGGCTGAACGAAGTCGACATCGCCAACATCGGCGCGGAAGAAGCGAAGGGCATCCTTCGCGGGACCAACGTGGCTGGTGGTCAGGACGTCCCAATCGTGAAAACGATGCTGGAAACCTACTATGCCAACGGTAAAGGCAGCGGCCCCGAAAGTCTGGTGCGCGACGTGTATTACAACACCGGCATGGCGATCTATTCCGCTGGTTTCGAGGCCGCGCGCATCGCGATTACCGAAAATGGTTGGCCGATCACACCGGAAAGCATGAAGAATGCCTATGAATCGATCGAGAACTTCGATGGCAATGGTGTCATGGCTCCGGTCACTGTAACCGGCAAAGACCACGGTGGCGGAGGCAAGACCCGCGTCGAACAGTGGGATGGCGAAACCTGGGTTCCGCTGACCGATTGGAGCGCCGACTACCTCGACGTGGTGTGGGACGTGATCAAAGAAAGCTCCGAGAAGTTCACCGTCGAGTGAACCATGCCTTCCCCGCGACAATCATGTCGCGGGGAAGCTTTGAACCAATGTTCGCATCAAGTAGATTCCAAAGAAACGAAGCAGGTATCATGAGCCCTATCGAAGTGACAATTGAGGACGGCATCGCGACCGTCTGTATCAACCGGCCCGAGCGGAAGAACGCACTGTCCGTGGCCGCGACGAACGGGCTGGCCGATGCCTGGGAAAAGATCGAGGCGGATGACAGCGTTCGCGTCGCCATTCTGACTTCGGCCGATTGCGGAGTTTTTAGCGCCGGGCTCGATTTGAAAGAAGCCACAGAAATCGCGCGGGACGAGGGCGTCGATATTCTAACCAAGATGCGCGATCCGTTCCACGAAACCATGCGCGCCTGTAAAAAACCAATCATCGCGGCGATGACTGGGTCGTTGATGGCCGGTGGCATGATGCTGACGCTGAACTGCGACCTTCGCGTCGGCCTCAAGGGTACCAAGGCCGGCATTACCGAGGTCAAGATCGGTCGCGGGTCGCCGTGGGCAGCTCCGGCGCTGTCGATGTTGCCGCAACCTGTGCTCATGGAAATTGTTCTGACCGGTGATTTGATGCCCATTGAGCGTCTGCACAACTATGGATTTACCAACTATCTTGAGGATACTCCAGACGCCGTGCGAGCACGCGCGCTGGATCTTGCCAAGCGGATCGCCAGCGCAGCGCCGCTTTCGGTGATCGCAGCAAAAGGCGGCGTTCGTGCCACTATGGATCTGGGCTGCGCGGAGGGGCTGGAAGAAGGGAAGCGCCTGCACGAAGTCGTATACGCCAGCAACGATGCGATCGAAGGGCCTAAGGCTTTTGCCGAGAAACGCGCTCCGGTCTGGACCGGGACCTGATGGAGGCTGAATTGTCCGAACTCATTCGCTTTGAAAGAGAAGGGTCTGTCGGCATCCTGCGCTTTATTCAGCCCAAAAAGCGCAATCCCTACAGTATCGCGTTCGTTGAGGAATTGGTGGCGCATCTGCGCGAAGCCGAACGGGACGATACGATCCGGGCCGTGATCATGACCGGCGGCGAGCATTTCAGCAGCGGTGGGGACCTGGTCGGCTTTCAAGCCGAAATCGTGAAGGGAGCCAGGGCCACCTCTGAGATGGTCGACAGAGTTCATGATGGCGGACGTGCTGCCTATCACTTTCGCAAACCACTGATTTCCGCCGTCTGCGGGGTCGCTTTCGGTGCGGGCCTTAGCCTTGCCCTGTCTGCGGATGTCGTTGTGGCGGCTGAAGATGCACGGTTGTGCGAGGTTTTTGCGCGCGTCGGCGGCTGTCCCGACACCGGGTCGAGTTGGCTTTTGCAGCAACGCGCCGGTGCAGGGGTTGCGCGGATGCTCGTTCTCACAGGTCGTGAGATTGATGGGCGCACGGCCAAGGACCTGCGCGTCGTGGAGGAATGTGTTCCGGCCGAACAGGTCGAGGATCGCGCACTTGAAATCGCCCGCGAGATTGGCCAACATCCAATGTTTGGCGTACAGACTGCAAAGCGCGTAATGCGTGCCACAGCAGAGTGTAGCTATCTGGAGGCACTGGACATTGAGCGCGATTCCCAAAGCGTTCTACTCTGTGCCCATGATTTTCCCGAGGCCATGAAAGCATTCTCGGAAAAACGAAAGCCTGAATTCAACGACCAATAGACCGGTCGCAACTATATCAAGAACACTAAGGAGACCGCAAATGAAGGTGCTTGTGCCTGTCAAACGCGTGATCGATTATAACGTGAAAGTTCGCGTCAAAGCGGACGGATCGGGTGTCGATCTTGCCAATGTAAAAATGTCGATGAACCCCTTCGACGAAATTGCCGTCGAAGAGGCGATCCGTCTGAAAGAAGCCGGTAAAGCCGAGGAAGTCGTCGTAGTGTCCATCGGTGTGAAGCAGGCGCAGGAAGCCCTGCGCACAGCCTTGGCCATGGGGGCGGATCGCGCGATTTTGGTCGTGGCCGCCGATGACGTTCATCAAGATATCGAACCTTTGGCCGTTGCCAAGATACTCAAAGCCATTGTGGACGAAGAGCAGCCGGGTCTTGTGCTTTGCGGTAAGCAGGCGATCGACAACGATATGAACGCCACCGGCCAAATGCTTTCGGCGCTGCTGGGCTGGTCCCAGGCGACTTTTGCCTCGGAGGTGAAGATTGAGGGCGACGAGGCGGTTGTGACCCGCGAAGTGGATGGCGGCTTGCAGACGATCAAGGTGAAAATGCCCGCCGTCGCCACCGTGGACCTGCGCTTGAATGAACCGCGCTACGCCTCGCTGCCCAACATTATGAAAGCCAAGAAAAAGCCGCTGGATGAGAAATCTGCTGCGGATTACAGCGTCGACGTCTCGCCGCGCCTTGAGATCGTCAAGACCGAAGAACCCGCCGAACGTTCGGCCGGTATCATAGTGGGTTCGGTCGACGATTTGGTTTCGAAACTCAAAGAAGTGGGGGCTGTGTAATGGCTGTTCTTCTCCTTGCCGAAGTGACCAATGGCGAACTGGCGATGGACGCCACCGCCAAGGCCGTGACCGCCGCCAAGGCGATCGGTGATGTGACCGTTCTTTGCGCCGGTGCCGCAGGTCAGGCCGCCGCCGCCATCGAGGGCGTGGCCAAAGTGTTGGTTGCCGAAGATGTCAGCCTCGGGCACCGTTTGGCGGAACCGACTGCGGCGCTGATTGTGAGCCTTGCAGGCGATTACGAGCATATCGTTGCCCCGGCCACTACGGATGCAAAAAACGTCATGCCGCGCGTCGCTGCGCTGTTGGATGTGATGGTATTGTCCGATGTGTCCGGTGTCGTGGATGGTGCGACCTTCGAACGCCCGGTCTACGCGGGCAACGCGGTGCAGACCGTGAAAACGTCGGACGCCAAGAAAGTCATCACCTTCCGCACATCGACCTTTGATGCGGCTGCAACGGGCGGTTCGGCTTCGGTTGAAACCATCGGTGCAGCGGAGAATCCTGGCCTGTCGGAATGGGTCGAAGATAAAGTCGCCGAAAGTGATCGCCCCGAGTTAACCTCGGCTGGAATCGTTGTGTCGGGTGGCCGCGGCGTTGGCTCTGAAGAGGACTTCAAAATCATCGAAGCGCTAGCCGATAAGCTGGGCGCGGCTGTTGGTGCGTCTCGCGCGGCGGTCGATTCGGGTTACGCTCCGAACGACTGGCAGGTGGGACAGACCGGCAAGGTCGTAGCCCCTGATTTGTACATCGCGGCCGGCATTTCGGGTGCGATCCAACACTTGGCTGGTATGAAGGATTCGAAAATCATCGTTGCCATCAACAAGGACGAAGAAGCCCCGATCTTTCAGGTTGCCGACTTTGGACTGGTTGCTGACTTGTTCCAAGCAGTGCCGGAACTGACCGAAAAACTGTAAAATGCGGTGGGCTGCTGACCACCCAGAAACATCTCAAGGGCCCGCTGCATTGGCGGGCCTTTTTGTTTGGGGTTGGATTCCATCAGCGAACGAATGTCCCGATGCGGACGATCCGGTTGGAAATGACGCTTCGTCAGTTACCGGTCTGGATCGTTGCTAAAAAAAATAACACTTGTTAGTTTTTTTGAAATTCAAGCAATGCTCCGTAGGAAAAAACATGTCCCTGATCAAGAACACTCCAACTTGGGCCTCCGATGAACACAAGATGTTCGCGGACAGTACCCGCAAGCTTTTTGATGCCGAAATGGCTCCCAACATCGATAAATGGGCAGAGCAGGGCATTGTGGACCGCGACTTCTGGAGGACGGTTGGCGAACAAGGTGTCATGGGCGGATCCATTGACGAAGATTATGGCGGATTTGGCGGCGGCATCGGGTTTGATGCGATTACGATTTACGAGCAGGGGCGCACGGGTGACACCGGTTGGGGCTATGGCATCCAGACCATCGTGATCCATTACATCAACGCCTATGGAAGTGAAGAGCAGAAGAAAAAATGGTTGCCTCGGCTAATCAGCGGCGACAGTGTCGCGGCCATAGCCATGACCGAGCCGGGAACAGGCTCTGATCTTCAGAACGTCCAAACCTACGCGGAAAAGGACGGCAATCACTATAAGATCAACGGCTCGAAGATTTTCATCACCAACGGCCATACCGCCGATATCATCGTTGTCGTGGCTAAAACCGACCGAGGCGCCGGTGCTAAGGGTGTTTCGCTTATTGTTCTGGAAACCGAGGACGCGGAGGGGTTCCGTCGCGGGCGGAACCTGAAGAAACTGGGGATGAAGGGCTCGGACACCGCCGAGTTGTTCTTTGAGGATGTGCGTGTGCCGACGGCCAACCTGCTTGGTGCGGAAGAAGGTCAGGGATTCTATCAACTGATGAAGCAACTGCCGTGGGAAAGGCTGATGATCGGCATCACCGCGCTTGGCTTCATTGATTTCGCCATCGACGAGACGGTCAAGTACGTTCAGGACCGTAAGGCCTTTGGCAGCCGGATTATGGATTTTCAGAACACCCGTTTCAAATTGGCGGAATGCAAGACCAAGGCCGAATTGCTGCGCAGTTTCGTGAATGACGGCATTGCCCGGCTTGAGGCCGGCGAGCTTGATGCGGCCACGGCATCCATGGCGAAATGGTGGGGCAGTCAGACGCAGAACGAAGTCATGCATGAATGCCTGCAACTGCATGGCGGCTATGGCTTCATGATGGAATTCCCGATCGCACGCCTTTATGCCGACAGCCGAGTTCAGATGATCTATGGCGGTACAAACGAAATCATGAAGGAACTGATCGCGCGTTCGATGGATATATGATCTGTCCGGGGCTGGGTGGGGCTATTCTTCACCCGGTCCCAAGATTTCGTCGCTGTGCTCTCCGAGCTTGGGGGCCGGGCGATGATCATTTCGCGCGGGCGTTGCTGAGAACCGTATCGGCGGGCGTGTCGTCCAGATCTCGCCTTCGGTCGGATGTTCAATCTTCTGAAAAAAATCGGTCGCGGCAAGATGTGGGTCGCTTGGCAGGTCCGCCAGGTTACGCACCGGCATGGCGGGAATGTCGGCCTTCTCCATCAGGTCAAGCCAGTCTTCGGTTGGACGCGTCAGCGCAATTTGCGCCACCATATCGTAGACAGCGCCAATGTTACGGCTGCGGGCGTCCATGTCCGTGACCCAAATATGGTCGAGCATGTCATCGCGCCCGACCGCCTTAAAGAACCGTGCCCATTGCACGTTGGTATAGGGTAGAATTGTCATATAGCCATCTGCGGTCGGAACCGGGCGGCGGTGCGGGACCAACATCCGCGCATAGCCGAAATCCTGTGGCGTTTCTTCGAAGGTGGCACCATCCATATGTTCGACCATTAGAAACGAGGCCAGCGTTTCAAACATTGGCACTTCGACATGCTGGGCTTCACCGGTGCGCTCGCGATGGAGCAGGGCGGCCATAATGGCGTAGGCAGCCGTCACGCCGCCCAGCTTGTCGGCGAGGATCGTCGGGGCGTATTCGGGCGGAGCATCGGGGTCGCGCAACGTTGCTAGGCTGGCCAACCCCGAGACCGACTGGACGATGTCGTCGAACGCGGGTTTGGCGGCATAGGGCCCGTCCTGACCAAAGCCAGTGGCTGATACTGTGATCAGATCCGGATTCTCGCGGCGCAGAGTTTCGGGATCGAGCGACAATCTGGCAAGCGCCGCAGGCCGGATGCTTGAAATCATCACATCGGCATTGGTCAGCAGATTGTGTAACTGATCACGCCCGGTCTGGGTTTTCAGGTCGAGCACGACACTGCGTTTATTGCGGTTGGCCCCCAGAAAGGCAGCGCCCATCAGCGTGTTGCGCGATGGCTGGACCTGGCGCAAAAGATCACCCTCGGGGCCTTCCACCTTGATCACATCGGCGCCCAGATCGCCCAGCATTTGCGTGGCCAAGGGGCCGAAAACCACCGACGTCAGGTCGATGATCCTGACGCCCTCTAGGATTGCGGTGTTCTTTGCGGTAGTCATTTTCGTTGATTTCCAGTTCTAGGAACGAGAGCCAAATTCGGCGCGAATGGCGGCGCCGTCGGCATCGAAAGAAGGCGAAGGGCCAAGCGCGGCCTCGGGGCCGCTGCGCCGTATCGGAGGCATTGCGACGCTAACCGATCCGGAGGGCGTGCCGATGGTCGATCGGTCGAGTTGGGGATGATCCGACAGAGAAGCCACGTCGTTCACCGCCGCCGAGGCGATGCCCGCGCCATCAAGCAATTCCAAGAGCTTGGCGCGATCATGAGAGGCGAATGCGTTCTTGATCATCGCTTCCAGCTCGGATTTGTGCGCGATCCTAGCCGAATTGTCGTGGAATCGCGGATCACTGGTTAGCGCCGGGTCCCCGAGAATCTGTGCGCAGAACCGTTCCCACTCGCGGCTGTTTTGGACGGATATGACCACCAGATCACCGCCCCGGCAGCGAAACGCACCGTAAGGGCATATGACAGAGTGCCCAAGGCCGGTCCTGGGCGTAGGCAGGTCGGCATAGTCGTGAAAGAGCAGGGGAACGGCCATCCAGTCGGCCATAACGTCGAACATTGCCACAGACACGCCGTTTCCTTCGCCGGTGCGATCCCGCCCCACCAGCGCTTCGCAGATTCCGGCGTGGGCTGTCATGCCGGTGGCGATATCGCAGACCGAAACGCCAACCCTGCCCGGCGCGTCCGGCGTACCCGTTACCGAAGCCAGCCCGCTTTCGCATTGCACCAGAAGGTCATAGGCCTTGGCATTTCGCATCGGGCCGTCTGCGCCGTATCCGGTGATGTCGCAGGTCACAAGGCGCGGAAATTTCTGCCGCAGGGTGGCCGAATCAAGCCCCAGTTTTTTCAGCGCGCCGGGCAGAAGATTTTGAATAAATACATCCGCGTTTTCCAGCATTTTTAACAGTATTTCACGGTCTTCTTTGTCCTTGATATCCAGCGCGACCGATTCCTTGCCCCGGTTCAGCCAGGTGAAATAGGCGCTTTCGCCGTTCGCGGCTGTGTCATAGGCGCGGGCAAAATCACCTGCTCCCTTGCGTTCGATCTTGATCACGCGTGCACCGGCATCGGCCAGCCGCGACGAGCAAAAAGGCGCTGCCACCGCTTGTTCGAGCGCGACAACGAGCTTGCCGGAGAGGGGGGCTGAGGGTGAACCTGTCATAGCAGTCTCGCAAGTAATCCTAAGAGCTTGACAAAATCTAACAGATGTTAGAAATAATATCAACACGTACAACCAGAAACTGGATCATCTTAAGGAGAACGCAGGTGCCGGACGCCACAGGACCAGATCAGATTTACGATTGCGCACTTGCCAGCAAGGAAATCCTGCTGCCCAAGTGCGATGACTGCGGGGCGTATCACTTCTTTCCCAGGGTCCTGTGTCCGCACTGTCATGGAACTTCGATCTCTTGGATGCGGGCCAGCGGTAAGGGGCGGGTCCATACGACCACTGTTGTGCGCCGCAAGCCCGAGCGCGGTGGCGACTACAATGTGTGTATGGTCGAGCTGGAGGAAGGCGTCCGGATGATGAGCAGGGTCGACGGTATCGCCCCCGGCGATGTTGCAATCGACATGGCGGTGACCGCTTTCGTGGATGATGCCGAGGGCACCCCGATTGTGCTTTTCAGACCGGCGGAGGTATAGCGTATGACCAATGAACTTCGGGGAAAATCCGCGATTGTGGGCACCGGACATGCCGGTTTCGGCGAGGCGCATGGCCTAACGGCCTATGATGTCATGGCGCAATCGGCGCTTGCGGCGCTTAGCGATGCTGGGCTGAAGCTGTCCGACGTGGATGGGCTGTTCTGCACCATGATGGAAGACAGTATGCCGGCCCTCATGGCGGCGGAATATCTGGGCATTCAGCCTCGTTTTATCGACGGTACGATGCTGGGCGGATCGTCTTTTGTGAATTATCTGACATCCGCAACTATGGCGCTTGAAGCCGGGCTGTGCGACGTCGCGCTAATCGTTTACGGCTCCAACCAGCGCACCGCGTCGGGCAAGCTGGTGACGGCCTCGCGCCCGCCAGCCTATGAGGCACCTTATAATCCGCGCTATCCGATTTCCGCCTACGCGATGGCCGCAGCAAGACACATGCACGAATACGGCACCACCCGCGAGCAATTGGCCGATGTGGCAGTTTCTGCGCGGGCCTGGGCACAGCACAATCCCGAAGCGTTTGAGCGCGGTCCGCTGACCCGCGAGGACGTGCTGGGAGCGCGTATGGTGGGGGACCCGCTGACGGTGCGCGATTGCTGTCTGGTGACCGATGGCGGCGGTGCGATCGTGCTGGTCCGGGCGGACCGCGCAAAGGATTTCCCCAAGGCGCCAGTTTATGTGCTGGGCAGCGCGGCCGAAAGTTCGCACCGGCAGATTTCGCAGATGAAGGATTTCACGGTGACCGCAGCCCGCGAATCGGGCAAGCGCGCCTTTGCAGCGGCGGGAGTGTCGCACGACGACATTCAGGCGGTCGAGCTCTATGACGCCTTTACCATCAACACCATTTTGTTCCTCGAAGATCTTGGTTTCTGTGCCAAGGGCGAGGGCGGGGCCTTTGTCGAAGGCGGGCGGATCGCGCCGGGCGGGGTCTTGCCGGTGAATACAAATGGTGGCGGCCTGTCCTGTGTGCACCCCGGTATGTACGGTATTTTTACGGTAATTGAGGCCACCCGCCAAATCCGTGGCGACGCGCCCGGGATTCAATTGAACAATATTGACCTCGCTTTGGCACATGGCAACGGCGGTGTGCTGTCCAGCCAAGTCACGGCAATTCTGGGGTCACAAGCCACGCTCTGACGGCGAACAAGGGAGGAGAGATTATGCCACTGGATTTCGAAGCACTTTCAGACTGGGATTTCGACGAGATTAGGCAGACACTGACCGAGCGGGATACCATCCTGTATGCGTTGGGACTCGGGTTCGGCGAGGATCCGACCGACAAGAAGGAACTGGCATATGTCTATGAGGACGGCCTCAAGGCGGTTCCATCGATGGCGGTCACAATGGGGTATCCCGGCTTCTGGCTGCGCAATCCCAAGACCGGCGTGAACTGGCAAAAGGTTCTGCATGGTGAGCAATGGTTGGATATCTACAAGCCGCTGCCTGTAAACGCCAATATCATTGGCCGCAGCAAGATCGACTTTATTTCCGACAAGGGCGAGGGCAAGGGGGCCATCATCTACCAAAGCCGCGAGATTATCGATGCCGATACCGGCGACAAGCTGGCGCGCGTGGCGATGTCGGCCTTTTGCCGGGGCGACGGCGGATTCGGCGGAGAAAATAAGGCTGGTCCTGCTCCTGCGGTACTACCTGACCGTGCGCCGGATCATGTCTGTGATATCGAAACGCTGCCGCGTCAGGCGCTTATTTACCGTCTGAGTGGGGATTATAACCCATTGCATGCAGACCCGGATGTTGCCCGCTCGGTTGGGTTCGATCGCCCGATCCTGCACGGTCTGGCGACCTATGGCCTGGCGGCCCGGGCGATTCTGAAATCGTCGCTTGACTATGATGCCTCCCGGCTTGTCGGTCTGGATGTGCGATTTTCGGCGCCAGTCTATCCCGGCGAAACCGTGCGTTTCGAAATCTGGGAAGAGGGTGGTGAGGCACGGTTCCGTGCGTCTATCCCGGAACGCGATGTCATGGTGCTGAACAACGGCGCCGCGCGTTTCGCATAAAGCAGCGGATATGACACAGCCGCTTAAGGATATCCTGGTGCTGGATTTCAGCACCCTTCTTCCCGGTCCGATGGCGACGCTTATGCTGTCCGAAGCCGGGGCGGAGGTGGTCAAGTTAGAACGCCCCGCGACAGGCGAAGGCGCTCGACACACGGATCCCAAAATCGAAGGTGAAAGCATTGGTTTTGCCGTGTTGAACCACGGCAAACGATCAGTGGCGCTTGATCTCAAGTCAAAGGGCGCAATGGATATCCTTCGCCCCATTCTTGAGAAAGCCGATGTTTTGGTCGAGCAATTCCGCCCTGGCGTGATGGATCGACTTGGGCTGGGATATGAGGCTGTGCGCGCAATCAACCCACGCATCGTCTATTGTTCGATCACCGGCTATGGCCAGACGGGGCCAAAGGCCACTGCGGCCGGTCACGACCTGAATTACGTGGGTGATACGGGCGTCCTATCGCTGAGTTGCGGAACGGAGCATCAACCAACGATGCCGTTCGGACTGGTCGCCGATATCGGAGGCGGTACTTATCCAGCGGTCGTTAACATCCTGCTTGCCCTGATGGCACGCCAAAAGACCAACACGGGGGTTCACCTTGACATAGCGATGTCCGAAGGAGCCTTTGCCTTTGCCTATTGGGCGCATGCAGAAGGCGTGATCGCGGGCCAGGAAATTGGCAACGCCGCCAGCCGTCTGACCGGTCGCCTAGCGCGCTACCGGCTTTATTCGGCGTCGGACTGTCGGCAGATCGCGGTTGGTGCGCTGGAAGAGAAGTTCTGGCAAGTTTTCTGTGATGTTATAGGCCAACCTGAAGCGCTACGCGACGACTGGCGAGATCCCGTTGCTTGTGCCGCAGAGGTTGCGCGCCGATTGGGAAGCCAGCCATCAACCCATTGGGAACCATTACTGTCAGCGGCAGACTGTTGCTGTTCCGTGGTGAAAACACCCGCTGAAGCCGCAACTGACCTGCATTTCACCGCGCGCGGAGTGTTTGATCGGAAGTTGAATGTCTCCGGGCAGGAGGTACCCGCACTTCCGTTGCCGATTGCACCTGAATTCCGGTCTTCCACAGGCGCTGCCGGACGAGCGGCCGCTCTGGGCGAGGACAATGTCCGCTTTGGCGTGGATTCAACCAAGACGGAATGAATCTCGTTGACGGGCAGGTTTTCAGTTATTAATCTAACATTTGTTAGAAAAAGAAAGAGAAACGAATGGCGCAGTCGAAAGATGACCTACCGGCAGAAGCAGAACGCTATGTCATGCCGTCGCACTTTGTCGAAAGCGACAGCCTTGAAGTGCAGAGTTTCGTATCGTCAGCTTTGCGTGAACTTCCCGCAGAAGCATCCAGCCGAGACAAGGCGATCCGCTTGTTTGAAGCGGTTCGCGACGATATCCGATATGATCCCTATTGTTTCGCTTTGGATGAAGAATCTTATCGTGCCAGTCGCATTGCTGGGGCAGAAGCGGCGTTCTGCGTGCCAAAGGCGATTCTGCTGGCGGCCTGTCTTCGGGCCGTTGGTATCCCCGCCGCACTGGGGTTTGCGGACGTGCGTAACCACTTGAATACGCCCAAGTTGCAGGAGCTGATGGGGACCGACCTGTTTATCTATCACGGCTACGTTCAATTGTGGTTGGAGGGTAAGCCTTACAAAGTCACTCCTGCCTTTAATATGGAGCTCTGTGAACGGTTCGGGGTCAAGCCACTGGTCTTTGACGGGTATCACGATGCGCTTTTCCACGAATTCGACGAACAGGACCACCGGCACATGGAATATGTGAATGACCGGGGCCTGTATTTCGATGCGCCGATGGAGGAATTTTTGGTGGCGTTCAAGAAAACCTACCCAAAACTGGAAGAATTCAACCGCGTACGAATCTCCAAGGATTCGAGCGGGTATGATTCCGGGTTCTCGAAGGAGGGCACCTCTTGAAATATCTGGAAGATTTTGCGCCAGGCCAGGTTTTTCGCTTCCGTAGCGACCCGATGAGCAAGAAGGCGATCATAGCATTCGCCGAGGAGTGGGACCCGCAACGGCTGCACACTGACGAAGACTATGCAACCACCCTACACGGCAGCCTGATCGCCTCGGGCTTTCAGACGATGCTTGAGGTGTTCAAGCCGATCATGAAGGAGTTCATGGTTGATGTCGCCAATATCGGTGGTATCGGATTTGACAATCTGCGCTGGCAGCAACCTGTTCGCCCGAATGAGCCCCTTGATGTCGAAATGACGATCAATTCGGTTACGCCGTCCAGAAGCAAGCCTGACCGAGGTATTCTGCACTATACGCTCAACGCCAAAAACCCCAAGGGCGAGGTTGTTTTTTCAACCGAGACCCCCGTGATGATCCAGCGAAAGCAAAATGACACAGACTGACATGAACTCAAGCGATCAAGAAGATCTTCGCCTGCTGCGCGAGAGTGCACGCACCCTTTTTGACCGTGCCGGCGGCAGCGGGCGGGCCAGAAAACTGCGCGATGCCGGTGGTGGCTGGGACGGGAATATGATCCGTGAACTGGCTGAGGCCGGTGTTTTCGGCGTGACCGTTCCCGAGGATAATGGCGGGCTTGGTATGGGCCTGGCTGCCGGGGGCGTCATTGCTGAGGAAGTCGGCCGCGTGATCGCCCCGGAACCGGTGGTGGTGACGATCGGGTTGAGCCTCGGCCTTCTACGCCGCCTTTGCCCGGATCATGCCAAGATGGAACAGCTTGTCGGGGGTGAAACCGTCCTGGCGGTCGCTTGGCTGGAACGCGGCCCGAATGGTGGTCCCGCCGAAGCAAGCTGCCGGTATGCAGACGGTAAACTGACTGGCGGCAAGGCTTGGGTTGTCGGTGCGTCCGACGCACAGGGCTTTCTGGTCGTGGCCGAGGGAGACGCGGGCCCGGTCGTTGTGCTGGCTGAGGCCGGCGCGGACGGGCTTTCTGTTGAAGAACGTAGGCAGGCCGATGGCAGCGCTATGGGTGAGCTTTCGTTCTCGGGAACCCCGGCCGAGGAACTGGCCATTGGTGGCGCGGTTCCGGGCGCGCTTGCCGAGGCGGTCAAAGATGCAACGGCACTGGCCGCCGCCGAGCTTGTCGGCCTAAGCGCACGCGCCTTCGAGATTGCATTGGAATATATCAAGACCCGCGAACAATTTGACAAGCCTATCGGGTCTTTCCAGGTCATTCAGCATCGTGCCGTTGACCTGAACGTGATGTGCGAGGTTGCGCAGTCCGGGGTGCGCGAAGCCCTCGCGCTGATGGACAGCGAAACCGATCCAAAAGCGCGGGCGCGGCTTGCCAGTCGGGCCAAGGCGCGTGCGGTTACGGCGGCGAAGAAAGTCACCCGTGATGCCATCCAGTTGCACGGGGCGGTAGGGTACACCGACGAGTTCGATATTGGACTCTATCTGAACCGGGCGCTGGTTCTGTCGGCTTGGTTGGGCGATGACGCCTATCACCGGCGGATTTGGTTTGAGGCGCGCGAAGAGGAGGCCGCACAATGACCGATTGGAACGCAATGAGCGATGCAGAATTCCGCAAGGAAGTACGAGACTTCTTCGAGGCGGAATACCCCGAAGAGCTGCGTCATTTGCCGCACCGTCCGAAGTTCGCTGAGATCGAGCACTGGCACCGCAAGCTGCATGCCAAGGGATGGGTTGCCCCGGCATGGCCTACGGAATATGGCGGCATGGGGCTGAACGCGGCCAAGTTGCTGATTTTCTACGAAGAGCAGCAGCGCTGGGGTGTGAACCGCGGGCGCGATATGGGCATTCAGATGGTCGGCCCGTTGATCATCAAGTTCGGCACCCAGGAACAGAAAGACTATTGGCTGCCGCGTATTTTGAGCTGTGAAGACATCTGGTGTCAGGGCTATTCCGAGCCCGGTGCCGGCTCCGATCTTGCCAACCTGCGCACACGCGCGGAGATCGAAGGCGACGAGTTCGTTATCAACGGCCAGAAGATTTGGACCACGATGGCGCATGACGCCACACACATCTTCATGCTGGTGCGCACCGACCCGGACACGCCGAAGAAACAGCAGGGGATCAGTTTCCTGCTTGCACCGATGGATCAGCCCGGCGTTGAAGTGCGCACGATCACAACACTGTCGGGCGAGACGGAGTTTTGCGAAGTTTTCTTCGACAATGCCCGTACACCGCGGGAAAACCTCGTTGGCGAGCTGAACAAGGGCTGGACGATGGCCAAGGCGCTTCTGAGTTTCGAGCGCATTTTCATCGGCTCGCCCAGCCTAGCCCAGAACGCCCTTGGGCAACTTGAAAACTTTGCCCGTGGCCGTGGTGCCTTTGAAGATCCGGTGTTTCGGGACCGTTTTGCGCAGGCCGCCCTCGACGTTGAGGATCACGCGGCGTTGTATGGCCGTTTCGCTGACCAACTCAAACGGGGTGAAACGCTGGGGGCGGATGTTTCGATGCTTAAAATCTGGGTGACCGAGTGCTTTCAGCGCATCACCGAGTTGATGATCGAGGCTGCTGGCGCGGATGGCGGCACTATAGGCCCGCTTCAGGTCGGAAATGTGAGCGTCGACGTATTGGCCAGCTTCTACAAGGCCCGACCGACAACGATCTACGGTGGATCGAACGAGATCCAGCGCAACATTCTTTCAAAGGCAGTCCTTGGATTGCCTAGCTAAACCCACACTAACATCTGATAGAGGAACTTAAATATGTCTGACCGTTATGCAAAATACGACAAGCTGAAATTTGACTACCCGGCGGATCGCGTCCTGCGCATCACGTTTGACCGACCCGAGTCGTTTAACTCCGTCGACGCGGAAACCCACACCCAGATGACGGACTTGTGGATTGATGTCGACCGCGACCCCGATATCAACTCGGTGATCGTGACGGGCGCCGGCAAGGCGTTTTCAGCAGGCGGCGATTTCAGCCTGATCGAAAAAATGATCGGGGATTCGCATGAGATCATGAAGACATGGAAAGAGGCCAAGGATCTCGTCTACAACATCATCAACTGTAACAAGCCGATCATTTCCGCGATCAACGGCCCGGCAGCGGGCGCGGGTCTTGTTGTGGCTCTTCTTGCCGACATCTCGATTGCTGGCAAGCGGGCCAAAATTGTCGATGGCCACCCGCGTCTGGGTGTTGCAGCCGGTGACGTCGCAGCGATCATCTGGCCTCTGCTTACATCTATGGCAAAAGCGAAATACTACCTGATGACATGCAAGCCCGTGTCCGGCGAAGAGGCAGAGCGCATCGGTCTCGTCTCGATGTGCGTCGAGGACGAAGAGTTGCAGCAAATCGCTTTGGATACAGCTGTCGAGCTATCCAACGGGTCGCAGAGCGCCATCCGCTGGACCAAGTATTCGCTGAACAACTGGCTGCGCCAAGCGGGCCCGATTTTCGATGCCTCAACCGCGTTGGAAATGCTCGGCTTCATGGGCGAAGACGTCAAGGAAGGCGTGCTGTCGCACCGCGAGAAACGTGCGCCGAATTTCCGCAAAGACTGCCCGCTCTAAGCAATATAAGGTCAGGGAGGCATAGATATGTCCGCAAACATCTACAAAGACATCGCGCAAACCTATGCCGCAGCGGCCGAAAAAGCGCCGGGTTTGAAAAACCGGTTTGCGGCTGCCGGATTCGATCCCGCAGCCGTTGAAACGCTGGCCGATCTAACGCGTCTTCCGGTGATGAAAAAAGAAGAACTCCTGAAGATTCAGCGTGAGAACCCGCCTTTTGGCGGGTTCCTCGGCTCTGATCTGAAGGATGTCGGGCGGATTTACGTGTCGCCCGGCCCGATTTTTGAACCGTCGCTTTCGGGCGGCGGCGGGCACGGTCTGGATCTGCTATTCAAGGCAGCGGGTGTGGGCGCAGGTGACGTCATCCTGAACACCTGGATGTATCACCTTGTGCCAGCGGGACTTCTGTTCGACGAAGCGGCACAGGCCGCAGGTGCCACGGTCATTCCCGGTGGCGTGGGAAATACCGAGCTCCAGGCGCAGATCATCGTCGAGACCGGTGTGACCTCTATCTGTGCCTCAACGGCCTTTTTCCTGACGCTTGCGGATAAGGTTATCGAAACCTATGGCCGCGATGCATGGAAGGTGAAAACCGCCTTCCTTGGCGGCGAAATGGGCGACTGGATGGCCAAACGCCGCCGGATTGAAGCGGACTATGGCGTGTCGACTTGGGCGGCCTATGCCACTGCCGATCTGGGCCTTGTGGCTTATGAGGATGGCGGCGAAGGTTATGTGGTTCACCCCGACCGCGTGGTGCAAATCTGCGATCCGGTCAGCGGAGAACAGGTGGCGCATGGCGCGCCGGGCGAGGTTGTCGTCACCGCCTGCGATGCGACATGGCCGATGATCCGGTTTGGCACCGGCGATAGTGCCTTTGCGCTGGAAAGCAACGAAGATGGCAGCGTCAAACGGATTTCCGCGTTGCAAGGACGGGTTGGTGCGGCGGTCAAGGTGCGCGAGATATTCGTCTATCCGCGCGTGATCGAGGAAGTCGTCATCGCCACACCGGGGGCCAAGGCTGCGCAGGCCGTTGTGACGCGCGAGAACGACCGCGACATGATCCGCATTTCTTTGGTCCTCGAAGAGGGCGCATCGGCGTCTGATGCGGAAATCTCCGCTGCGGAGGCTTTCAAACTGCATTCAAGAATTCGTGCTGATGAGATAACCGTCATTGCGGAGCTGCCGGAAAATGCGGATTTTATCATCAACCAGAAGGATAACTGAGACCATTTCTTGAGCATCCGGGATCAGCAGTTGGAATAGGGACGGGCGGCAGGACAACCTGCCACCCGTTTTCGTTTAGCGTCGCGCGCATCCTTTGCGACATGATTTTTCCGGTCGAAGCTAGACGGCATCGATAGCCGTGATGGTCACCGATGCCGCTGAAAATCGACCCTCTTCTTAGAATGCGTTGAGACCCGTCAGATTTCGCCCGATGACCAGCTTTTGGATTTCAGTGGTGCCATCCGGGATTGGCATGACCTTGGCATTGCGGAAGTGCCGCTCAACGGGGAATTCCTTGGTGATGCCGTTGCCGCCGTGAATCTGCACCGCTTTGCCAGCGATTTCGACGGCCATTTCAGTCGCATACCATTTCGCCATCGAGGTTTGGGTGTCACAGCGCACGCCCAGATCCAAAAGCTGCAGCCCACGCTGGCACAACAGCCGCGCTGCATCGAGCTGAGTGGCCATGTCCGCCAGATAGCCTTGAATCAACTGGTGGCCACCAATCGGTTTGCCATGCTGCACGCGCTCTTGGGAATATTTTACCGCGCATTCGAGCGCCGCCTGACCGATTCCGATGCTGGTCAACCCGACGAACACACGTGCACTTTCGAACAGTTTCAACGTTTGGAACAGACCGCCGCCGGAGTTTCCGAGAACATGATCGGCGGTGGTCTCGGCCTTGTCAAAGAACAGCTCGCAGGTCGATGCACCAACAAGACCCAACTTGCGCAACTCGCGGCTTTCATAACCGCCGTTGTCGCGATCGACGATGATCATGGAAATCCCGTCATCAAGGTTACAGACCACGATGGCAAAATCCGATTGCGCCCCGTTGGAAATCCAAAGCTTCTGTCCGGTGACGAAAATCTTGTCGCCCACGCGTTCCGCACGGGTTTTGACCTCGCGCACGTTGGAGCCGACTTCTGGTTCGGAAATACAGGTGGCGCAAATACGTTCGCTGCGCAAAAGCGGCTTGAGATAGGCCTCTTTTTGCGCGGCGTCGCCCAGAAGGTTGACCGCAAAAACGGCGTGGCCTTGAATCAGTACCGCAATCGCCAGATCGGCCCAGATACGGGCCAGTTCCTCATAGAGGATGCCATAGGTCATGCGGTCGATACCGGCACCACCGGCCTCTTCGGGGATAAGGCCGCTGATCAAGCCGAATTCCTCGACCTTGGCGAACAGGGACTTCAGGGTTTCCGCATCGGGCGGGTGACCAAGTTGTTCATACTTTTCGGCCAGCGGAGCAAACTCCGACTCGGCCATTTTGCGGAAGTTTTCAAGCAACATGCGTTGCTCGTCTGTATAGATTGCCTGAGCGGCAGCGATCACATTTTCCATTTGTTCTTTTCCTTGTTTCAGCGACCTAGAATGGTGACACAGGCGGCGGCTTCTTCGACGCCGTGCAGACCGCCACCGTTTTCGGCAATGGCGTTTTGCGCGCCTTCGACCTGGCGCGCTCCGGCTTCGCCGCGCAACTGTGTGACCAGTTCAAAAACCTGACCGATCCCGGTGGCCCCAACAGGGTGCCCCTTGGATTCCAACCCGCCTGAGGGGTTCACGGGAATGCGTCCGCCGATCCTGGTTTCGCCGCGCAGGCTGGCCGGCCCGCCCTCGCCAAATTCGACGAAGCCGAGGTTCTCGATCTGGATCACCTCGCCCACGGCGGTGGCGTCATGCACTTCTGCAACCGACATGTCTTCTGGGCCAAGTCCGGCCTGTTCATAGGCCTGAAGCGCGGCAAGACGGGTCAGGTGGTTCTTATAATCCTCGGGCGGGCGGTCGGTGCCGGAGCGCAGGATCGCGGCCTTGACCTTGATTGCGCGGGCGGAATCAAGTCCCATCCGCTTGAGCCCTTCACCAGTGCACAGAACTGCCGCCGCTGCGCCATCGGAGATCGGCGCGCACATCGGCAGCGTCAGCGGATAGGTGATGGGCGGCGCGTCCAGAACCTGTTCGATGGTCATTGCATCGCGGTATTGCGCCAGTGGGTTATGCGCCGAATGCGCGTGGTTCTTGGCAGAGACAGCGGCGAACTGTTCCTGCGTGGTACCGAATGTCTTCATGTGGAGCCGCGCGAAGCCTGCATAGACATCCATGAACACGCTATAGGGTTTGAGCGATTTCGATCCTTCGGGTTCCTTGATCCCCGCGCCCAGATCAGCCAGACGCTGCGCGACCTCTTCGCCGTTGCTGACATCCCAGCCGCTGTCGAAGGCCGAGAACATCAGCGCGCGGTCGTCGGAATACATCTTCTCGGCGCCCACGGCCAAACAGCAATCGCCGTTGCCGGCCTTGAGGAAATCCACCGCCAGTTTGAACCCGGTCGAGGCGCTGGCGCAGGCGTTTTCGACATTCACCACGGGAATGCCCTGAATGCCCATTTCGCGCAGCGCGATCTCGCCGCGGATCATGTGCTGGCCTTCCATATGGCCCTGCACCGCATTCGAGAAGAATGCACCGTCGATACGATCAGCCGACAGGCCAGCGTCCGCAAGGGCGGCGGTGACGGCTTCGCCCGTCATGTCCTTGATGGTTTTGTCCCGGAACTTTCCGAAAGGCGTCATCCCTACGCCAACGACGTAAATATCCTGCATCCTGCAGTCTCCTTGTTCAGTAACCGCGAAACTGCGGTTTGCGTTTTTCATTGAAAGCCGTCAGCCCTTCGCGCATGTCCCATGAGCGCATATGCGCGCGCAGGTTCAGCATCTCTTCGGACAGAGCGGCGGCTTCGTCGACGTTCAGCGACCGGTTCGCGACCGTCTTCATGCGGCGCAACACGGCGGGGCTCTTGTCCGCCAGATTGTCGGTGAAGGCCTGCACGGCCTCACGCAACTCGGTGTCCGCTACGACCTTGTTCACCAGCCCCCAGTCCATCATGTCCTGGGCCGAAATGTTTTCGCCCGAGAACAACAGGTACTTCGCACGGTTCAATCCAATCCGGCGCGGTAGGATCGCCGCACCACCCGCACCAGGGAAGACGCCGAAATTGGAATGGGCATCGCCCATTTGTGCGGTTTCGGCGGCGAAGACCAAATCGCAAGCCATCACCATTTCCAAACCGCCCGCCATCGCCAGCCCGTTCACGGCGGCGATCACAGGTTTGGGGCCATGACGCATCAGCCCGAAGGTGTGGTCGACCAGATCGAGTAAATCCGGCTCGCCCGGCTTATGGCTGGCACCCGCCACTTCCTTTAGATCGGCCCCCGCGCAGAAAGCGCGCCCTGACCCCGTCAGGACAATGGCGCGAACTGCGTCATCGGCAATCGCGTTTTCAAGTGCGTCTGTCATTTCCCGTAGCATCTGCATGGACATTGCGTTTAACTGCTCAGTTCGCTGGAAGGTGATCCATTCGGTCCGGGCTACACGTTCTACGGACAGGGTCTGGGGAACTTCAGTCAATTTAACCTCCTGAAGAAAAATAAAATTTGGCGGTTTTACCTGCATTATTGCGCCAGACTTCGGTGCAATAGGGTGGACCCATAAACACAGGCCACAAGATCAGTTGCCCGGCATGGGCACTGCACCCAGGGGCGGCTTGAAGGTCGTTCGCCTTGTCGAACAATCTCCCGGTCCTTTCGCGATAGTTCATTGGTCGGAGAGGGCCGAGGCGGCCATGTTTGTTCACTTGGGCGTTGGCGATCCGTCGCGGCAGTTTGCGCGATTGTGTCGGGCAGTGAACCGGGGGATGCGCAGTATCGTGTGCGCAATGAAAGTCACCAATGGCACACAGCTGAGCGAGTTCATCGCCGCAGCGGGTCATCATGGTGTGGTCATCCGCAAGAAAGGCAATCTGATGACTGTGCCCATCACGCGCTAACTGGTGCGCTTCATCGAAAATTATGGCGCAAACTACGGCGAAAGGGCAGAGGTCTTGCTGGCCCAGCTGCGGAAGTTCAGCGAATTCTGAGGCGGGACTTTTTGACCGCCACCTGCGGCTGGCGCTGACAATGCAAGCGGCGTCGTGGGCGGCTCCGACTGACGGAGACCGCGCACACTGGGCTTTAGCAGGCAAAGGAATACCCGCCGTTTACCGGATAGGTCTGCCCGGTGATCCAACTGGAGGCGTCCGAACACAGGAACAGAATCATACCCGCCGGGTCTTCCGGCTCGCCCAGCCGACGGATCACATATTGCGATAGCGCCCGCTTTTCGGTCTCTGCATCAGGGATCAGATCGGCGACTGCGGGCGTTCTCGTGCCACCGAGGGCGACGCAATTCGCGGTGATCCCGAACCGGCCACTGGCCTTTGCAATGGCGCGCATGAAACCTGCCGCGCCTGCCTTTGCACCCGAGTAAACCGCCAGATGCGGCTCGCCCACTCGTCCTGCGTCAGAGATGACCGTGACAATGCGTCCGTAGCCGCCCTTGACCATCAGTGGCATGGCGTGGCGGGTACAGTTCAACACCCCATCGAAGTTGGTGGCCATCCAGCGGCGCCATTCGGTCGGGTCCGATTCCCAGAACGGCACAAGATCGTCAAGCCGCGCGGTCGGTCCGGCGTTGCCGGCGTTGTTGACCAGAATATCCACTCCGCCAAAGGTGTCCTGCACCTTGGCAAACGCCGCGCCGACGGCGTCATAGTCGGAGACGTCAAACGCTAGCGGCAGAGCCTTTGCGCCCGCTGCTTCCACCTCGGCAGCTACGCTTTTGGCGCGCTCGGCGTGGAAATCGTTGATCACAACGGCACCCGCGCCATGCTGTGCCAGATAGAGCGCGACCTGACGGCCTACGCCTTGACCCGCACCGGTTACAAATGCGGTGCGGCCCTTGATGTCGAGCAGTTCACTCATGGGTTTTCCTTCCTACCCTAGCCACCTTTTGCGGCGGCGATAGTGTTTGATCTCGCGATAGCTTTTGCGTTCACCGGAGGCGGTGACCCCGAGATAGAACTCTTTGATGTCTTCGTTATTGGCGAGCTTGTCTGCCGGGCCGTCCATCACGATACGCCCGTTCTCCATCACGTAGGCATAGTCGGCGATTGACAGCGCTGCGGCGCTGTTCTGTTCAACTAAGAAGAACGTCGTGCCTTCGGATTTGAGTTGCTTCAGCACCTCATACACATCCCGGATCATCATTGGGGCCAGCCCCAGAGACGGCTCATCAATTGCGATGATCTTCGGTTTCGCCATCATGGCCCGTCCGATCAGTAGCAATTGCTGTTCACCGCCAGACATGAAACCGGAGGTCCGGTTTCGTAGGTCCGCAAGGCGCGGCATCAGTGTATAGACATGATCCAGTCGACTTTTTAGCTCGGCAGAGTTGGGCACCATGTGCCCGCCAACGATCAGGTTCTGCTCAGAGGTGAGGTGACGTAACACGCGCCGTCCCTCCATCACATGAATGAGGCCGTTCTTCACGACGTTCGACGCTTCCATGTTCTGGATCGGGGTGCCGTTCAGCATGATGGACCCCGCAGAAACGGTTCCGTCTTCGGATTTAAGCGTTCCGGAAATGGCCTTGAGCGTTGTGCTTTTCCCCGCGCCATTGCCGCCAAGTAGAGCAACACATTGACCTTCGCGTACTGTCATTGACACGCCTTTGAGCGCCAGGATGACGTCCGAATAGGTCACTTCTACGTTGTTGAGTTCCAGCATTGTCATTAGGCCTAGGGCTAAGGGTCAGGACGGGCGCCGCGATTGCGGCGCCCGGGTTTTATTTACCATTTGTGAACGTTGGGAACGTCGACGCCGGTGGCTTGGATGACGATTTTGCCATCCTTGACGGTGCCCACATTCACTTTAAGACCTTTCAAAGGGAAGGGTGCTTCGGGGGTGAAGGTCAAGGTCGGCAAGAACCCGTGGGTTTCCTCGGTGGTGATCGGCTTGGCAAAGAGCGCGTTGCGCACCTTTTCGCCGGTCAGACCCTCGGCACCGTTCTCTTCGATCGCGTGCTGGATCACCGTCACGGTATAAAGACCCTGAGAAACACCCATAGCAGTGACAACGTTCCAAGGCGCTTTGAGACCATGATCCGCAACCAGTGTCTGGTAGAATTGCCGCGCGGTGGTTTCCTCATCAGCCGCAACCGCCATACCGTAGGCCTCGAAGTCGCCTTCGAGTTGGTCAAGTCCGCCAAGCGCGCCACCTGAGGCAGGCAACCCGTTGTGCGAACTCATCATGATCGGGATGTCAGCACCGTTGGCCTGCAACCCACGTTTGGCCGCAACCACGATAGACGTGTTGGTTTGAATGATTAGCGCTTCAGCTCCGGCCCGTGCAACGCGACGCATTTGTGTCGTCAGATCGGTCGGCTGAACTTCGGTATAGATGATTTCGACCAGATCAAGCTCTTCAGGGTTTTCTTCAGCGTAAAGCTCCAGACCCTTCGCCATATCGACATAGGCAGGCGAGGCCTCGGAAGCCATGATCGCAACCTTAAGCGGCTCATCACCGCCGCGCTTCTCTTTCATCCACGCAAGGAAGCCAGCACTTTCGTGTGAATAGGTTGGGCGCGGGTTAAAGATCCAAGCGTCTTCCTTCCAGGCAAAACCATAGGCGGCCGTTGCCATGAACATCGGGATCTTGTCTTCCGGCAGACGTTCGGAAAGGGCGGCAACATCTGGCCCGCCAAGTCCGACAACCGCAATCGGGTCGAGTTCCGATTTGATTCCGGGCCAAAGGCTTGCGACCTGTGCCGCGTCATAGCGGGTTTCGTAGTTCTTGTAGTTCAGCGTAACACCAAGCTCTTTGCCGTGTGTCGCATTCCACCAGGTGAACACGGCCTCGCGCCCGCCAGCCAGAATGGGCATGATGTCAGCATAGGGACCGGAAAAGTCCGAAAGCAGAGCAAGGTTATATGTCGTTTCCGCATGTGCTTTGAGCGGCATGAATGCCGCCATTGCCATGGCACCCCCCGCCAGAAGGCCGCGAAGCCCGAGTATTGATTTGTAGGTCATAGTATTTCCTCCCAGGTTGAAGGCCGCTCCCCTCATCAATAGGGAAACGGCCAGATACGGTATGATGATTTCAGGATATTCCAGCGATGCATCAGGCCCTTGGGTTCAACGATCATGGACAATGCGATCACACCGCCCAGAATAACGTTCATGCCGGCAAACACGATGTCGCCGCCTAGGAACGACACGGACTCGGCAATATTTGGGCCGACCGTCGCGATGATTTCCTGAATGATGCGGATGACGAAGACACCGATCAAGGCGCCGACAATTGACCCCATTCCGCCAACGATGATCATTGCGACGAAAAAGATCGAGTTGAACAAGGTAAACTGATCCACACCGACAAAGCGGATCAGATAGGCCCAAAGCGCCCCGCCAACGCCAGCATAGAATGCACCGATCAGGAAAGCATTCGCCTTGGTCGCCGCGACATTGATGCCCATGATGCCCGCCGCCACGTCATCATCCCTAACGGCTACGAAAGCACGGCCAAAGCGGGAACGCACGATACCAAACGCACCAGCTATCATAATCAAGGCAACCGCGAAGTTCATATAAAACTGCGCTGTTTCGCCAATAATACGAAATCCGAAGATTTCCGCTGGTGGCACGGTGATACCATTTGAACCACCCATCCATGACGATGGCAGGTTCAGAACGGCAAAGTGAAAGATAAACTGCGCCGCGATGGTGGTGAGGGCCAAGTAGAAGCCTTTGATCCGTGCTGCGGTTAGGCCAAAAAGGAAGCCGAATAGCGCCGCCGAAAGTCCGGCAAGAGGGATGGTCAACAGGAATGTGAGACCGGTTTTTGAGGCCAGTATCGACGCGGTGTAGGCCCCGACACCCATGAAGGCCGCTTGGCCCAGATTGATCTGGCCCGCATAGCCCGTGCAAATCTGAAGGCCGACGGCGATGACCGCACTGATCATCATCATGTTCATCACCGCGATGATGCGCCCGCTCGCAAGATAGGGGGCCGCCAGCATGAGACCGATGAACAAAGCAAGGGCAATCGCTTGCCAGCGTGTGCGAACGACACGTCTATCAGCGCGATAGCTGGTGGGGAAAATGCCAGAAGGATCCATGATTTAAACCCGCTCGATTGTGCGCCAACCGAACAGGCCCGTGGGCCGGATCAGCAGAATGGCAAGCATGATGATGTAAGGCACGACACTTCCAAGCGAACCGCCAATAAGCGGGTCAAGGTAGTTGGTCGTCAGGCTTTGGACGATGCCGATGATCACCCCCGCCAGAATAAGCCCGCCGATTGACTCCAATCCGGCAAAAAGTGCCACCGGCAGTGCGGCAAACCCGATGTCCGAAGCCAGGAAAGTCAGCGACTTGCCGCTGAGAAAAATCATCGCGCCGATAGTGGACAGGATCGCGCCGAGCACCCAGGCGAAGGCGATCGAGCCCTTCACGGAAATCCCCATCGAAGACGCAACGATATGATCCTCCGCTACTGCGGTCATCCGCAGACCGGACCGCGTCCGGTTGAAGAACCACGACAGGCCTAAGGCGGCGACAATGGTAATGATGCCGCCAATCAGCAGGTTCATCGGGATCAACATGTCGCCAAGGAACAGGGGCTTCAGCGGAAAGATGATCGGAAAGGGACGAACGGCGGGGCCAAACAGCAACAGCACAAGTCCGCGCAACAGGATCAGCAGGCCGACCGTGACCATGACCATCGAAAAGACGGATTCACCAATCAGCTTCGTCAGGAAAATCCGCTCTATCGCATAGCCCACCAGACCGGCCAGAACCAGCGACAGCGGGATCGAGAACCAGAGGCTGAGCCCGAGCTGCATCGTTGTGAACCAGACGATGAAACCGCCGATGATCACAAGTTCGCCCTGGGCGAAATTGAATACCTTGCTGGCGCGGTAAATCACTACAAAGCCCATGGCCACAAGCGAGTAAAGCAGGCCGATCAAAGCCCCGGTTATGATGTCATTGACGAAATAGACCATTGTCGCCGACCTCCCTTAAGTTTGCGACTGCCGGTTGGCAGCCTTTGATGTGGGTTCAACGTCCGATACGCGGACCGCGGCCTTGAGAACGCCCTGACGGCCATCCTGATAGGTCACGGCGATTTCCAGATCGGTCTGGTCTTCGCCTGCATAAATCGCCTCGACAAGTTTGGCATATCGCTTTTCCAAAAAGGCCCGCCGGAGTTTGCGGCTCCGGGTCAGTTCGCCTTCGTCCGGGTCGAGTTCCTTTGGAAAATTTGCAAAACGCGTCACGCGCGAGCCTTCAGGCAGGAGCGCATTGATGCGCGCTACTTCGCCTTTGATAAGCTCCAAAATCTCGGGCTTTTGCGACAGATCGGTATAAGTCGAGAAGCTGATCTTGTTCTCTTCGGCCCAGCGGCCGAGCACTTCCATGTCGATATTGATCAATGCGCTGACAAAATCGCGGGATTCGTCGCCCAAGGTCATCAGGTCCTTGATGAAAGGGCTATAGCGCAACCGCGTTTCGATGAATTGCGGCGGGTAGCTGTGCCCGTTCGCAAGACGGCGCATGTCTTTTACCCGATCAAAAAACAGCAGCTCTCCGTCATCGGTCATCGACACCGCGTCGCCGGTTTCATACCAGCCATCCTCGGTCAGCGCCTCTGCGGTTTTGTCGGGTTTTCCGTGATAGCCGCCAAAACCTGATCCGCCGCGCACATGAAGTTCGCCTTCCGGGGATACCCGGTATTCCAGCAAGTCGCCGTAGGCCGTATTGCTTTGCATCCAGCTACCGCTTGTCTCCAGTTGATAGCTCTTACCCATATGCGCCGTTAAAAGCCCGATTTCAGTCGCGCCGTAGACATTGCGCAGCTTGACGCCCATCGCGTGGAACATGCGGAAAACGTCCGGTGCCATCAGGGCCCCACCGCTCATCGCGTTCCGCGCTTTGCCAAGACCAAGATTGTCGCGCAGGTGATGTAGAACCAACGCCTCGGCAAAGGGCAGTTGCAGACGCGCGGCAAGGCTCGGGGTGCGACCTTCCAGCCGTTCGACATGCACGTCGCGCCCGACCTTCATCCCCCATTTATACATCGCGTTGCGGAACTTGCCGGCGCCCAGCATCCGGGCCTGCACGATGGAGGCAAGGTTTTCCCATTGGCGCGGGCTGAATACCAGCGCGTCAACCGCCAACTCGCGGATATTGTCGAGTACTTCCTCCGGGCCTTCGGGAAAGTTCACGATCATAGGCGCGATCAGACCGATGGACAGGCCAAAGATTTGTTCAGTCACCCAGGCGGGAGAAATGTAAGTCAGGTATTCGGTGCCCGGCGTGATGTCGACTGCCCCCATCACCCGCGAGGAGTTGTCAAAAAGGTAGCGATGGCTGATCACAACGCCCTTGGGCTTTCCCGTGGTGCCGGAAGTGTAGGACAACAAGGCCGTGTCTTCGGCCCGACCGCGCTTGACATGCTCTTCAAAGCGAGAAGGGTGTTCCGCGTGTATTTGACGCCCGGCCTCGCTCACGCTGTCAAAGGAATGCAACAGAGGGTGGTCATAACCCCAAAGGCCCGAACCATCCCAGTAGATGATGGCGAGGGCACCAGTGTAATTTTCTACGATCTCAAGGCATTTATCGACCTGTTCTTGATCTTGCGCTAGGAAAACCCGCGTTTGGGAATCCTCCGCAAGATAGAGGATTTCATCGGTGGTCTGATCGGGATAGACCGACAGCACTTTCCCGCCCAAGGATTGCACCGCGTATTCCGCCCAGAAATGCTCTGGCTCGTTTTCGCCGATCATCATGACAGAATCGCCGGATTTTAGGCCTTTGCTTTCCAGCCCCAGCGCCAGCGCACGGACCTTATCAAGCACCTTGGACCAGGTATATTCACGCCAGATACCAAGACGTTTGTGGCGTTCGGCAAGTGCGTTTGGCGCGGTTGTCGCGCGGGCCAGCAAGACTTGGGGCAGGGTTTCGCTCTGCGTCACGGCCGGGTCTGAATAGACCATTGCTTTTCTTTGTTTGGTCATTCCGCTACCCCAGATAAGCCTTGATCACAGCCGGATTTTTTTGGATCTCTTCGGGGGTGCCTTCAGCGATCACCCGCCCAAAATCCAGCACCACAATCCGGTCGGCGAGATCCATCACCACGCCCATGTCATGTTCAACCAAAACCACAGGAATCTTACGTGCTTCGCGTACATCAAGAATGAAGCGCGCCAAGTCTTCCTTCTCTTCGGAATTCATGCCAGCCATCGGCTCATCCATCAGCAGGATCGAAGGTTCCTGCGCCAGTGCACGCCCCAGATCGACCCGCTTACGTAACCCGTAGCCCAATGTGCCCACGGGCCGGGAGCGGATCGCCTCGATTTCCAGAAAATCAATGATTTCCTCTGCCGCCTCGCGATGCTCCGATTCTTCTCGCATCACGGGACCAAACTGGAAGAAGGCTTGGATCACGTTCGATTTCATCAGCATGTGGCGACCGATCATGATATTTTCAACAACGGTCTGCCCAGCAAAAAGATGAGTGCCTTGAAAGGTGCGGGCCAGACCACGTCGAGCAATTTGATCGACGCGCAACCCGGTCACGTCCTGCCCGGACAGTTCGACACGGCCCATCTGCGGACGGTAGAACCCGGCGGTAACGTTCAGAAGAGATGTTTTACCAGCCCCGTTCGGGCCGATGATGGCAAGCAATTCGTCGTCGTTTACGGTGATGCTGACATCGTCAAGCGCCGTCACCCCGCCGAATTTCAATGTTGCGTTGCGAACAGCGAGCGGCGCCGCAGTCATGATACGACTCCTGTTTTCTCGCTATAGATTGTGCGCTCAGTCACAGTAGCACCAACCGCGCAAGCGCGGGTGCAAGGGAATATTCCCATTATCTCTCCTCCCACCTCTCTTTTTAGAGGTTCACTCGACAACTCTGCCAAGCACTCATGAGGAAAAACTAGCACATGTTAGAAAGCTAAATCAACAGTTGGTTTATCCCATTTTTGGATTGCTTAATGATTTGAATCGTAAGGAAAAAAAATGGATCATTCGGCTTTGACATGGCACCAAGAAGCCCCCACACTGTCATCTGCGAGGCTGTGAATCTGCAAGGTTTAAGGTCGTGTCAGCGGTGCGAATCCCTGAACTGAAAATCGACGGGGCGACGGATTCAATGGACCGACGGTAAGATTGAGACGTCACGTGCAAAGACCGCAGCCAACACTCCACGCCCCCAAAGGGCGATAGACATCCGGTAATCTGTTTTGGTTTCCCGATGTTGCTGGATCTACTGCGCAGTATATCCGCCATCCACAACCATTTCGGAACCGGTCATAAAGGATGCATCATCGGACGCTAGGAACAACACCGCCCGCGCCACCTCTTCCGGCTGGCCCGCGCGTTGCATTATCGTTGTCCCAAGCATGGCCTTTTCGACATCCGGATCACCTAGAATGTCTTCGGTCATCGCCGTGCGTATCACGCCCGGATGGATCGAGTTCACCCGGATGTTGAACTCGGCATAATCCACCGCCGCCGATTTGGTAAGCAGCCGCACCGCACCTTTGGTCGCTTGGTATGCTGCCGCCGAGGGCGCGCCGACCAGACCATAGATCGATGAAATATTGATAATCGATCCGCCGCCTGCGGCCTTCATGTTCTCTAAAACTGCCTTGGTGCCCAAAAAGACGCCCTTGGCATTGATCGAGAAGATCTTGTCCCAGTCGCTTTCGGTGGTGTCCTGAACGGGCTTCATGAGAAGGATACCGGCATTGTTGACCAACACGTTGATGTTGCCGAATGCCTTGTGTCCCTCTGCGATGGCCGTTTGCCAGCTTGCGGCGTCAGACACATCCAGATGCACCGCCGTCGCGCGTCCCCCCGCGTCTTCGATGTCTTTCGCCACGGCACTTGCGCCCGCGTCGTCGATATCGGCGACAATGACCTGCGCCCCTTCTTCGGCAAAAATCCGTGCCTCGGCGGCACCCATGCCCTTGGCCGCACCGCTGATCAGTGCGGTCTTCCCTTGAAGTCGTTTCATATCGACCGTCCTCCAAAATTGCCATCATAGCAACTTTGGAGGATTCGATTGTTATCGCATATGATGGAAATCAATTGCCGCTCGCGAATATCTTAGAACGAGCGCGGCATGCCCAGAATATGTTCCCCGACATAAGACAGGATCAGATTGGTCGAGATTGGCGCTACCTGATATAGTCGGGCCTCGCGAAATTTGCGTTCAACATCGTATTCGCGCGCAAAACCGAACCCGCCATGAGTCTGGATACAGGCATTTGCCGCTTCCCAGCTGGCATCGGCGGCCAGTAATTTGGCCATGTTCGCCTGTGCCCCGCACTCCTGACCCGCATCGAAGCGTTTGCAGGCCTCGAACCGCATAAGGTTGGCGGCCTCGACATTCACGAATGCCTTGGCGATGGGAAATTGAACGCCCTGATTTTGCCCGATGGGGCGGTCAAAAACGATCCGCTCGCCAGCATAGGCGCGGGCCTTGTCCACGAACCAATAGCCGTCACCGATACACTCGGCCGCAATCAGGGTCCGTTCGGCGTTCAGACCGTCAAGAATATGATAGAAACCGCGCCCTTCGGTGCCGATCAGGTTCTCGGCCGGGATTTCAAGATTGTCGAAGAACACTTCGTTGGTCTCGTGGTTCGGCATATTGGCGATGGGACGAACCTCCATGCCATTGCCGATGGCCTCTTTCAGATCGACCATGAAGATCGACAGGCCCTGGGATTTCTTTTTGACCTCGCTCAGCGGCGTGGTGCGCGCCAGCAGGATCATCAGGTCCGAATGCTGAATACGGCTGATCCAGACCTTCTGGCCATTGATCACATAACGGTCGCCTTTTTTGACCGCCGTGGTCTTGAGCTTGGTGGTGTCGGTTCCAGTGGTCGGTTCGGTCACAGCCATGGATTGCAGGCGCAACTCACCGCTGGCGATACCGGGCAGGTATTTCTGCTTTTGTGCGTCCGATCCGTGCCGTAGAAGCGTGCCCATGTTATACATCTGCCCGTGGCAGTGGCCCGCGTTGCCGCCGCAGCGGTTCACTTCTTCCATGATGATCGACGCTTCGGTCAGGCCAAGGCCTGATCCGCCGTATTCCTCGGGTATCATCGCAGCCAGCCAACCCTCGCGGGTCAGTGCATCGACAAACTCCTCGGGATAGGTTTCATCCTCGCCGAAGTTGCGATGGTATTCCGGCGGGAACTGCGCGCAAAGCGCGCGCAGTGCGTCGCGCAGATCGGTGTGGGTTTCAGGGGCCGAGGTTTGCATCGCTTAGGTTGCTCCGGGGCCAGAGGTTTCGAGAATTTCCTCTTCGGCACGTTGCCACAGTTCATAGGAAATCGGGTTTTCGCTTTCCTCAAGGATGTGTCCGACCAGCCCGATGGCGCGCGCCATCACGCCGAACCCGCGCACGATCTTCCAGGGGAAGCCGAATTCACAGCAGATCGCGCCAATGGCACCGGTGGCGTTGATGGGCAGCATTTTCCCCGATTTTTCCTCGGCAACGGTCTGTATTTTCTGGATCAGCGCGATGTATTCGCCTGACTTGCCGTTCTCGGCTGCAATTTGGAACAAACGCGGGGTGCGCGGGTCGACCGGTTTGTGCACCGGATGGCCTAGCCCTGGCACGATGGCCTTCTTGGCGCGAAACTTTTCGACTGTTTCCAGAGCAATTGCATCCAGGTCAGCGCCAGTGCCCAGTTTGTCTTCGGGCAGCGCTTCGTACAGCATCTTCGACGCGCCTTCCATCGACCCGACAAACACCGTTCCTAGCCCGCAAAGCCCGGCCGCAACCGCCGCCTGAAGGGATTCCGGTGCCCCCATATAAGTCATGCGCGCGGCCAGCGCCGAAGGCGTGATGCCATGCTCCACCAAGGTGATCACGATGGCGTTGAAGACCCGGCTTTCCTCGGGCGTGGCCTTGCGGCCCGTCAGTTGCAGAAAGGCGAGATCGCCCAGATTCATGTGACCCAGAATCTCGTTCGGCAGGTCGAGCCCGCGCACGCTGATTTTGTCGGCGGTGCTCCAGGCAATATCGGAGCTGATTTTTTCTTTACGCTTACCCATTAGACTGGATCCCATGAAAAGACATCCGCCGACACTTCGAGCGGTGTGAATTGCGATTTGAGCGCGGGAATGGCGCGCTCGGCGATTTCATCTGCGGTCCAGCCTTCGCCGGAGTGGACGGAGCGCACCGGACGGGGTTGGTTGAACAGGAAGATCTCGTTATTGCGCACGGCGAAAATTTGACCGCTGACGCCTTCGGCCCGATCTGACATTAGAAAACACGCCATCGGCGCGACCTTTGCAGGTGTCATCTGCTTGAGTTTTTCAACCCGCGCCTTCTGTTCTTCGGTGTCGGTCTTGATCGACGAGATCATACGGCTCCAAGCGAAGGGCGCGATGCAGTTTGAACGGACGTTCCAACGCTTGAGATCAAGCGCTACAGATTTCGAAAAAGCGGCGATGCCCAACTTGGCGGCGGAATAGTTTGCCTGAGCCAGATTGCCAATCAACCCCGAGGTCGAGGTCATGTGCACCAGAGCGCCACCCTCCTGCTCGCGGAAGTAATCGGCGGCGGCACGGCTGGTGTTGAAAGCGCCATAAAGATGGACCTTCACCACCGCATCGAAATCTTCATAGGTCATCTTGTGGAAGAATCCGTCGCGCAGGATGCCGGCGTTGTTCACCACCGCGTCGATGCGCCCGAATTCCTTCACGCCCGCCTCGATCATCGCGCGCGCGGCATCGGGATCGGTCACACTGCCGCCATCGGCAATTGCATCGCCACCTGCGGCCTTAATTTCCTCAACCACCTTCTGCGCTGCGGTTTCGGTCTGGCCTGTGCCTTTTAGCGATGCGCCCAGATCGTTGACCACCACAGCGGCCCCTTCGGCGGCTGCCATCAGGGCGATATCGCGGCCAATTCCGCCGCCCGCTCCGGTGACCAAAATCACCTTTCCGTCGAGTGCCTTTGCCATCTTCATCCTCCCTCAGCTTGCTTTGCGGTATTTGTCGAGACCGCCAGTGTGCATGACGCGCCCCATAAGCGGCGCGCCGATGATCTCTTCCGCCTTGACGGCGGCGGCGATCAGTTTGTCCAGGTCAATGCCGGTCTCAATCCCCAGTTCGTGACAGAGGAACACCGCGTCTTCTGTGCAAACATTGCCTGCCGCGCGCGCGTGGCCGTGACCTGCAAAAGGACAGCCACCAAGACCGGCGACAGAGCTTTCGAACATGTCCACACCCATTGACAGGGCGGCATGGAGATTGGCAATTCCAAGTCCGCGCGTATCGTGAATGTGCATCCCGATGCGCGCATCCGGCGCCATGTCGCGCAGGGCTCCGATCATTCGTTTGACCGCCTCCGGGTTGCCCCAGCCCATTGTGTCGGCGACCACCAAGATCG
>JAPHRE010000055.1 GCA_026195905.1 Pseudopelagicola sp.
GGGGGGGGGGGGGCGAGATGGTGGGCGACCTTGGCCGCCCACCGTCTGGATCATTTGACGAGGAGGTTTGCCTCGTGCCGCTTGAGCGTCAGGCGCGCCGCGGTGAAGTCGTCGAGCGCCTCGCGGTTGCGCAGCTCGGGGAAGAGGTCATAGATCTCGTCGCGCTGGGCGCGGTCGATGCTGCCCATCGAGTATTCGCCGGGCTGGAAGCTCTCGCTCCAGGCACCGTTGGCGAGCACGACCTCGTGGTTGTCACAGAGGAAGTGCACATATTCGACGCCAACGGTATCAACCTGTTGCACACCATCCATGCCGACAAGGTGCTTGGCAGCGACAAGAACTTCGGTCTCGTCAAAGAGAAGCTGGGCCTGTTCGCTGACCAGAAGCATCCGGTGATTGGGGGAGACCATCATGTCACGCTCGGGCAGGTTTGGTCCGAGAGAGCCTGCGCGGATCATCACCGGGCGCAGCTTGGGGCGCGACAGCAGGTCACGACCGGAAAGCTGTTTCTTGCCCGCCCAGCGGATCGTTTGCAGACCGTTGTCGCGGGTCACGACCTTGTCGCCGACCTTGAGGTTCTCAACAGCCACTTCGCCCGAAGGTGTCAGGATCGCGGTGCCCGGCGTGAAGCAGATAATCTCTTCGATACCGCTAAATGTCAGGACGTCGCCATTGTCGAAGGTGACGGTCCCGGCCAGAGCGCCGGAGTCGCCTGCATCCGCCGTGGCGTTGACGGTGCGCGGACCAGAGCCGGTCAGATCAAGAACGTCCCAGTCGGTCGTGTCATCCGGGCCAGCGCCGCCGGTGATGACATCGCCATCGCCATGCGTGCCATCGGAGACGATAAATGTATCGTTGCCGTCCCCGCCCGACATTGTGTCGGTGCCTTGGCCGCCGATGATCGTATCACTTCCGTCACCGCCGGAAATCAGGTCATCATCCACGCCGCCGTCGAGATAGTCGTCGCCAGAGCCGCCGGTGATCGTATCATCGTCGTCTTGGCCGTAGATGGTATCGTCACCTGCGCCGCCGTCGATCAGGTCGCGCCCGTTTTCAAGCTCGGGATCGGGATCACCGACAGAGCCGTCATTGGGGATATTGAGGTAGTCGGGGAAGGCCGGGTCGAGACCGCCAAAGATGAGGTCATCCCCGTCGCCGCCATCAATGGTATCGTTGCCTTCGCCACCGATGATCGTATCGTCGCCGGACCCGGCTTCGATGAGGTCTTTGTCCACGCCACCGTCGATCAGGTCATCGCCGGACCCGCCGATGATCGTATCATCGTCGTCGCCGGTCAGGATCGTATCATTGCCCGCGCCGCCATCGACGAAATCCTTGTCGTTGTTCGGGTCAAGATCGGCCGGCACCTCTGGCAGCCCCATGTAGGAGGGGAACCCAAGGTCAGGCAAATCGACGGGATCATCGGAGGAGGCGTCGATGTAATCATCGCCGGTGCCGCCTTCGATTGTATCGGAGCCGTCGTTGCCGAAGATCGTGTCGTCGCCGCCCTGACCAAAGATGACATCATCGCCCTCTCCGCCGGTCAGCGAGTCGCCCGTGTCGTCGCCGGTTCCGCCGGTGACAACGGGCACATCAAAGGCGATGTCGGTCACATTGATGCCGGAGTCGTAACGCCCGTCCTGTTCATGGACGATTTCCCAACGGTTTACCGGGCCTTCAATGTTGACGAGCACGGAATGTTCCGGGTTGTCGTCGTTGGTATAATTGTTGTCCGTGCTTGTCGCGGTATCGTTGCCGGGCACGCCATCAGAGTCGGACAGCGCAAGCCCAGAGCCAGCGTCAGACAGGGTTACTTCGACGGGGTTACCGTTCTCATCATAGGCACGGACCACCACGCGGCCATCGCCGTCGATATCGTTGATGCGGAATTCCACATCTTCGACAGGCGTATCCGATTGCCATTGATAGGTCGCCGAATCCGAGCTTGTATAGAGGTTCGAGGACAGCGACGAATTCTCGCCCACCTCGGCGTCAAGTTCGCTCGTGTCCTGATCAGTGGTTTGATAGTCGGTCGCGGCATAGCCGGATGTGTTCACCGTGGTGAAGGTAATGTTGGCGCTGCCGGTATCCTGGGTAAAGTTGGGGGCATCGGCATTGTTGCCAAAGCCCGGCCCTTCGGACCATTCAAAAATCTCACGCTCTGAGGAGGTCGTGCCTTCGGGGCCGCCGCCATAGATCGTATCGTTGCCCTCTTCGCCGTCGATCGTGTCAGAGCCTTCCTGACCATAGATCAGGTCGTCGCCGGTTCCGCCAAGGATCGAGTCGCCTTCGTCATTGCCGGGGCCAGCGATGATATCGCCGCCCGCATCAAAGAAGACATCGGTGATATTGACGTTGCTGCCGTCGCCGCCATCGTTGGAATGGGTGATCTCGATACGGGCCACAGGACCGGCAACCTCGACAAGGATCGAATTGTCATCGCCGGTATTGGGGCCGGAATTGTTGGTTGCGCTGGCGGTATCAATGCCGGCGACAGAGTCGGTATCGCTTAGATCAAGGTCGGTTGTCGCGCTTGCGGTCAGTGTCACCGGGATCTGGTTGCCGGCCGCGTCATAGGCGACGACATTGACGACCGAGTCATGGTCGATGTCGTTGACGCGGAAATCCACGTTGGCCACGTTTTCCGAGAAATCGAGGCGGTAGGTCGCGGTTTCGTTGTCCTTGCTCGTTTCGGATTCAAGCGAGCTTTTATGGTTAATGGTTTCGCTACCGCCGTCGATATCGTCGATATTCTGGGAATCTTTCTCGAATTCCGTATCGACGCCTTTGGAATTGGCGATGGTAAAGGTCACATCGACAGAGCCGGTATTCTGGGTCTGGCCGCTGGGGACGTCTTCGCCATCCTTGAGCGAGCCGCCGTACTTATCTTCGAGGTCGGACCAGTTGAAGCTTTCGCGGGTGGTTTCGGACGATCCGTCGCCATTGCCGCCAAAGATCGTATCATCGCCCGCGCCGCCGTCGATTGTATCTGAACCGCCTTCGCCAAATACGAGGTCGTCGCCGTCGCCCGCGTCGATCACGTCATCGCCATAGCCTGCTTCTGCTGCGGAAACCGTGGTGGAATAGGTCAGGTTGTCGATGGCACCAGAGCCGTAGAGTTTGACCTCCATCCGGGATACGCCGTCTACGTCATAGTCCTGCACGATCTGCGAGTTGTCGCCCTGACCGTAGGTTTTGACGTAGTCGCCAATCTGATCGCCGTTTTCGTCGTAGAAATAGACCTTGGCGTATTTTTCGTCGAGATCGAGGAAGGTCAGTTGATCCACATCGACCGGATCGTCGAAGTCAAACACCATAACGCCGCCGGATGCGTCGTCGTCGGGGTCTGCGCTATCGCCATCTTCCGAAAGGATCAGGACGCCGCCGAGGTTGGAGGTCGCCAGATCGCTATCGCCGCCGGTCGGGTTGGCGGAGTCGAAGATCATCGTCGGGTGGCTGTTCTGGTCGCAGGAATAAATCGACACGCCGCTATATTGGTCGGACACAACCGTGCCAGCCGCGAGGTCGTTGAAGTCGAGCACTTTCTGCATCGTGACTTCGCCGGAGCCGCTATCGCCGTGCACCGTGTCATTGCCGCTTCCGGCTTCAATCGTGTCGTCGCCGCCGAGGCCGTAGACCAAATCCGCGCCGCTGGAGACGCTATCGCCGTCGCCGTCCGTATAGCCGGAGTCGATCACATCGTCATTTTCGGTGCCTTCGACCACACCGGGTCCGGTTGGATCAGCCATAATAACCTCTTCATTCCAATCGCGCGCTCGAAAAGATTGATCTCTGGACAGGACCCATCGTTACCCGACAGAATCCCGGCCATACCTCAACCGATCGCATCACGCAGATGCATAAATTGTTCTATTGGCCGCCCCGAGCCACTCTACGCCCCCCAGTCGGACGTGGCCCAATAATGCGCCAAATGGAGGGTTAACAAAACAAAAACCTGCAAAATTGATTAAGAATGCCCGTGGTTTGTGAGGTCAGTGGCGGTGCTGTGGGCGAATTGGAGATGTGTTGAAGGGTTGGATTGTTTCCACAAAATGCCACTTGGTGGTGCCAAATGGGGCGTAATTCTGCCTTTTTTTCGCCATTTTTCGTTGGCGGGCGTCTATTTTTCAGAATCTGGAAACAGTCGAGCGGCTTGGAAGTTGTGATAAATTTGCGCGCCGGGCGGGTGAAACCCCCTGCCTGTTTTGTTGGCAGTCAATAGGGCGGTGTTTGCCCCTTCTGCGAGAAATGGGATAATCATGCACAGGTTAAGGGTTTGTTCACTGTTTGGAAACAAAGGCGAATCGTTGGCGACCTCAGCGATTCGCCCCTTTTGGTGCGCTTAGGGCTTTGGTGTGCCGCGCGGAGAGGCGTAGGTCAAAAGCAGGCGATCGCGCACGATTTCGTCTTCGAGGGTTTGCCCATCCATCTGAAATCGGCGCAACATGGAGCGACCGATATTGACGAAATGCTCTTCGACAAAAAGCCCCTCGGGGAGGGGGATGTTGCAATAGGTATCGCCGGACTTTTTGGTCCCGTCGATGGAGAGCGCGACAAAGACGCCACGGGCGCGGGCGTCGGCTATGGCGGCAAAGAGCGTTTCGAGGCGGAAGGATTGCGCGCCGTAGAGGATGCTTTGGGAGTGGCTATAGGGCGGGTCGCAATAGATCAGATCGCCGGGCAGGGCGCGGGCGAACGCATCGAGATAGTCGAGCCGCTCAAACTGTGCCCCGGCCATGCGAGGCTGCCACAGGGCGACGCGGCGGGCGAATTTCTCGGGCTTGATGACGGGATGCACGCCGAGGGGCGTCGACATTAACCCATCCTTTTTGCGAAACCGCACAACACCGCCATAGCAGGCCCGGCAGAGAAACAGCAGATCAGCCCCGGTTGGCGCAGCGTTAAAGCGGGCGCGGATCGTATTGTAACGGTCGTGCCGGTCGCCGGCATGAAACCACGACCAGCGGTCATCATACCACGCGATGAGCCGGTCGGGATCGTCAGCGAGGCATTGCCATATCTCCATCAGAGGGCCGTAGACATCCGAGCCAAGCGCGCGTGGCGGCGCAAGATTGGCCATGACCCCGCCAGAGCCGAGGAACGGTTCAAGGTAGGTGCCGTAGGCGGGCGGGAAATGCGCAATGATCTGATCGGCATACCGCTGTTTGTTGCCGACCCATTTGATGAGCTGGGTCTTGAAGGGCGTGACCGGGGGCGTCTCTAGGGCGTTCAGGTCAGAAAACAGCGAGGGTTGGTGCATTGCACAGCGGCTCCGGTCGGGTTCGGCCTACATTCGCGCGCCTTGGTCGCGGCGGCAAGGGGACAGGTGCTCTCGCAACCCCTGAAGGGGTCATGTAAGAAGGGTGCGGACCAAGGGAGGGCGCAGCGTGCCAGAGGCAGGACAAGAAACGGGGTCGGATCACGAGACGGGACGAGCACCAGTGTCGTTCAGGGCCATTTTGCAGGAATTGCGCGGGCCGCATGTGCGGGAGGAATTCCGCAACTCCTGGGCCATTGCGCTTTTGTATCGGATGCCGAGCCCGCCGTTTGTCTGGGTTTTGCTGCGGCTTGGGCTTGGCCCGATGGCGGTTACGGCGATGGGCTTCGTGCTTGCCCTGACGATGCCGCTTCAGGCGTGGTTTCTGCCGCTTGGGATTGCGGCGTGGGCGCTTTTTATCAGCGGCGTGGCGTTTCAAATCCTCGATTGCGCCGATGGAATGATGGCGCGGCTTACGGGGCGGTCGTCGCTGCTTGGGGCCGATCTCGATTACATGACGGATATGGTGCAGAACGGGCTTTTCTATACCTCGCTCGGCCTGTTGGCGGATCGTATGGCCGGGACGGGGTTTGCGTGGACCGCGCTGGCGCTTGTTGCGGCGTTTCTCCGGGTGTTGGCGCGGCTTGTGCGCGAACAGATCGCCAAGCGGGTGCCGGGATGGGACGCGCCGGGGCCGCTTGGCCTTGCCGATCTGCCGGTGGCGTTTGTCGTCGGGCTAACGGGGTTGATCCCGTTCATGGCGCTGACGGGGGAGCACCTTGGGGCGATGGTCATCGTGTTGGTGGTCTACTCGACGCTCGACCTTATAGATGCGGGCCTGCCGTTTCTGAAGCCGCCGTATCGGGGCGGGTAGCCTGCCGCGCTGTGATTTTGGCAACATATGCGGTTTTAGAAAGGTGAGTTGATCTGTCGCAAGGATTATTGCGTGGGAATGTTGGAGGTTGTCTGCGATAGACTCCACGCATTTGAAAGGCGCGCTTATGACTCATTCCCTTTTTGCCAAAGCTCTTTTGACCACGGCCCTGACGTCGCTTGGCGTATCCGCTGCGATGGCGCAGGTGACTGACCCGTTGCTTGTTGCGAAGATTTTGGAGTCTGTGCCCGGAAATAGCACGACACGTGCCAACGCGGTCAGTGGGGATGGGTCGACGGTTGTTGGTGTAGGACAGGGGGCGCCGGATTGGGGGTCGCGGGCGATTGCCTGGACCAGCGATGGCGAGGCGCGGGATCTTGGAAAACCGGACAATGCGAACCTTCCGGCGCATGCGCTTGACGTAAGCCAAGACGGGTCTGCCGTTGCCTATTTTTATCATACACGGTCTTACCGGCTCAAAGAGGGCGTATGGACGTCAATCGGAACCTTGTCGGGCGGCACGACCTCGGGATATGGCATCAATGCGGACGGCAGCGTGATTGTCGGGAGTTCCGATCGGGGATCGTATTGGGAGGCATTCCGCTGGCAGGACGGTGTCGGGATGACCGGTCTGGGTGCGTTGACGCCGGGGGCTTTTGACTCGGTTGCGATGGATGTGAACGCCGATGGGAGTGTCGCTGTCGGGTATAGCGAAACAACGGTCTTCGGTGGTGCAACGGAAACCCATGCCTTTCGCTGGGTCGAGGGGACCGGCATGGCCGACCTCGGAACCCTCGGGGGGAATGAGTCCAAGGCAAGGGGGGTGAGCGCGGATGGCTCTGTTGTCGTCGGGGCCGCGAAGCTTGCAAGCGGTGTTACCAATGCCTTTCGCTGGACCGAAGCAGAGGGCATGGCGGGATTGGGCGGACTTCAGGCTGGCTACAATTCCGTTGCCTACGATGTAAATGCGGATGGGAGCGTCGTCGTTGGGTCAGGTAATACCGACCTCGGCATTCAAGCGTTTCGTTGGGTCGAAGGTGAGGGCATGGTCGGGCTTGGCTTTCTTGACGGTGGGAGGAGTTCAATCGCCAAAGGTGTCAGCGACGACGGATCCATCGTGGTCGGCACAGCCTACGATGCCAATAACGCAGAGCGCGCCTTTGTTTGGGGTGGTGGGCCGATGCTCGACCATGAGAACACCATGATGCAGATCGCCACCAACGCCTATGAGCAGGCCAATGCCATGAGCGATCTTGGGCGGAGTGCCGAGTTTATCCTTGGGCAGGAATTGATCCCCGGCGCGGTTGCGGGCGAGGGTCCGGGCGGTCGGGTTTCGACCCAGGGCGCGGCTCAGAGCGCGGCGGGGCGTGCGCCTTATGCGCTGCGCCTGTCGCTTGGCGCGGGGCGTGGCGATGATACCGGTGTCAGTGTTGCCGGGATCAGCGGTGCGCTGGCCTTGCAGGGCGGCAATGCGGTTGTCGGCGGCTATCTTGGGCTTGCCAATGAGGATGGCGATCTTGCCGGGCTTGACGTCGATGGCACGCTGGCCGCGACCGGCCTTTGGCTGCGCGGTAATCCGGGCGGCATGGGCCTGACATGGAAGATCGGCGCGGCCTATATGGGCGGCGATGCCACGATCCTGCGCGATGCGAGCCTTTCGAGCACCGAGGCCGGGTTTGGCGATAGCTCTCTCTCGGCCACGAGCTTTCAGGCCGAGGTTGGCTATGGCATGGATCGCGGCGCGATGCGGATCACGCCCTTTGCCGGGCTGCGTCACACCAAGGTCAGCCGGGACGGCTATACCGAGACCAACGCCGTGAGCTTTCCGCTGACCTATGACGATTACGAGCAGAGCTGGACCGTGGCGCGGTTCGGGGTGCATGCGGATATGGCGGCGGGTGCGCGCGGGCAGCTTCGCCTCAGCGCCGGTCTTGAGACCGACCTGGACCGTAGCAACGATCCGGTGACCGGCACGTCGGCCCTTCCGGGGATGACCACCTTTGCGGTGCCGTCCGCTGCGGTCGCCCACGACACGCGCGGGTTCGTGCAGGGCCAATATGTGCATGGGCTTGCCAATGGATCGGCCATCGACGTGTCGCTCGGCGTTGCGCAATCGGCCTATGGCGGCAGCGCGCTCGTCACTGCGGCGATCGGCTGGCAGATGCATTTCTAAGACCAGAGGGGCGCACAGGCTGCGCCCCTTTGCTTTTGTCGGGAACAGCCAAGATCCGGGGATATGCCGGGGCTTCCGGGAATGCCTTGGCTATGGTCTCGAAGGGGGTCGTCGACCGAAGGACGACGCGACCAAAGAGCAGGGCAAGCCCTGCCATTTCACCATGCCCTACTGGGTAGTAATGTTTCTGACCCAGATCAAGCGACCGGAAAACCCGGATCATCGCGCGACAGTATGTTGCGACATAGCTCATATTTATGGGGGAGATGGTGCTGTGAGGGAGGATTGAACTCCCGACCTCACCCTTACCAAGGGTGCGCTCTACCACTGAGCTACCACAGCATAACCGTGGCGCGGGATTTAGACTCAAAGTCAGGGTAGCGCAACCCCAATCTGGACCCTTTTTTACGGCTACTGTAAGGAAAGGTCATGGAACAAGATCAACCCCGCAAAAAACAGAACGCCAGCGCCCAAACGCGTGAGGATCGGCTCAAGGCCGCGCTCAAGGCGAATATGGGGCGCAGGAAGGCCCAGGCACGGGCGCGGGCCGTGGTGGATCAGGCGCAAACCGACGACAAGAGCAGCGAAGGCTAAGGTATATGGATTCGATTATCGTGCGTGGCAATGGCCCGCTTAAGGGCACTATTCCCATCGCGGGGGCCAAGAACGCCTGTTTGACGCTGATGCCGGCGACGCTTTTGAGCGAAGAACCGCTGACACTGACCAATGCGCCGAGGCTGTCGGACATCCGCACCATGACCGAGCTTCTCAGTTCGCTTGGGGCCGAGGTTTCGGCGCTTCAGGATGGCAAGGTGCTGGCGATGTCGAGCCATGATCTCGACAATCACGTCGCGGATTATGACATCGTGCGCAAGATGCGCGCCTCGAACCTTGTTTTGGGGCCGATGCTGGCGCGGTTGGGTCAGGCGGTTGTATCGCTGCCGGGGGGCTGTGCGATCGGGACGCGGCCGATGGACCTGCATGAAAAGGGGCTTATGGCGCTGGGCGCAGAGATCGAGCTTAAGGAAGGCTATCTTCATGCCAAGGCGCCCAAAGGCCTTAAGGGGACGGTGATCGACCTTGATTTCCCGTCAGTGGGAGCGACGGAAAATATTCTTATGGCGTCGACACTTGCCAAGGGCACCACGGTCATCAACAACGCGGCGCGCGAGCCGGAGATCGTTGACCTCGCGACCTGCCTGCGGGCGATGGGCGCACAGATTGAGGGTGACGGCACGAGCCGGATCGAGATTCAGGGCGTCGACCGCCTGCATGGGGCGACGCATCCGGTTGTCACCGACCGGATCGAACTTGGCACCTATATGCTTGCCCCGGCGATCTGTGGCGGCGAGGTTGAATGCCTTGGTGGGCGGATCGAATTGCTTGGCGCGTTTTGCGAGAAACTCGATGAGGCGGGGATCACGGTTGAAGAGACTGCGCACGGCATCAAGGTCACGCGCGGGAACGGGCGGGTCAAGGCGGTGGACGTCACGACCGAACCGTTTCCGGGCTTCCCGACCGACCTTCAGGCGCAGATGATGGCGCTTATGTGCACCGCAGACGGCACCTCGGTTCTTGAGGAAAAGATCTTTGAAAACAGGTTCATGCATGCTCCTGAGCTTATGCGGATGGGGGCGGAAATCGACGTTCAGGGGGGGACGGCGACGGTCACGGGGGTTGAGCGACTCAAGGGCGCGCCGGTGATGGCGACGGACCTGCGGGCGTCTGTGTCGCTTATCCTTGCGGCGATGGCAGCAGAGGGCGAAACGGTTGTAAACCGGGTCTATCACCTTGATCGCGGCTATGAGCGGGTTGAGGAAAAGCTCGGCAATGTGGGGGCCCATATCGAGAGGGTGCAAGAAACGTGAGCGAAGATGCACGGTTTGAAGACGGGGGCGAAGCGCCGCTGAACCTTGGGGCGCTGGATAGCGAAGACCTTGCGGTTTTGTCGGCCCTTGCGCAAGACGCGGTATTCCCGGCGACGGAAATGCAATGGCGCGCGAAAGAGCGTAGATTTGCGTTGCTTATCAATAGGTTTCGTTGGGAGGACGCGCCACAGGCAGAGCGCCTTGGCCGTCCGGTAGAGCGGGTTCAGGCGGTTCTTGCGGTGGACAACGTGCTTGGCGTCGCCTCACAGGGGATCGACCGCAAAGACGGCGATACGGTGCTGTCGCTTTTGTCGGTGACGTTTGAGCCGGGCGAAGACGGGGCCGGGCATGTGCTTTTGACGCTGGCGGGGGACGGGGCGATCCGGCTCTCTGTTGAAGCGCTTGAAGTGGCGCTAAAGGACGTGACGCGGCCCTATAAAGCCCCTTCGGGTAAGGCACCGACACACGAGGTTTGATGCGCCTGCCGAATCGCGGTTAATGCGCTGATTTCGCGCGAAAACGCATGTCGGTATCACGTCGGTATTGCGTCGGTATCGCGGCGGTGCGGAACTGGGTATTTGCCGGGGTTACGGCACCGGGCGGCGCGTTAAGGTTAATTCTTGGTAAAGGGCAGGATGTCGGGCCAGTGCTGGGCCAGTGTCGGCAAAAAGTCTCTGGGTCGGGAGCGTTTGGCCGCCAGCCGTTAATCCTTCGCTAAGATTCGATGGTCATACTCGTGTCGATACATACACATGTTCGACAACGGAGGCACCATTATGGGCAA